>CAZTIV010000032.1:0-30771 GCA_964613905.1 uncultured Gemmatimonadaceae bacterium
CCCGACGCCGTGCGCCCCGACGCCGTGCGCCCCGACACGGCCGTGCGCCCCGACACGGCCGTGCGCCCCGACGCCGTGCGCCCCGACGCCGTGCGCCCCGACGCCGTGCGCCCCGACGCCGTGCACCCCAACTACCGTCTCCCCTATCACTCTGATCTGGGCCTCCGCTCCCCCATACAACCCCGCGATCCCATCCACTCCCACGAACACGCGCCCGAGTTCAGCCGGCTCGATCACCGGACTCACGTCGTTGAGTCGAATGAGGAGATGGGCGAACTGTTCGTCGTAATGCACCGGATCCGGTTCGATCAGCGCGAGCACAGGGCAGAGGCCGATTCCCTGGCTCACGGTCATCCCGGGGTTCACTCCGGCGCGGCGGGCTGTGGGCGAGACCTGCCAGAGCCGGCGGCTATCTTCCGGCGTGAGTACGGCGGTGGGCCGGTTGACAAGATCCGGCCGGCGCGCTTCTTCGCAGCGGAGCGCGTAGAGCGGGATCCAGAGGCAGACGGCGAGGTCGCTCGTGAGCGGAGCTTCTTTGATGTTATGGGCCGCTGCCATACGGGTTGACCTGACGGCAAAGGGACCCGAATATATCCCGAATACAGCCCGAACGCAACGCAACCGGGCGGAAGCGGTCAACTCATTGATATGATTAGATTTGGCGTGGCTGGATGGGATTATCGGGACTGGTGGGGGCAGGTGTACCCTGATCCCAAACCCCGGGGGTTCGACCCCCTGGCCTACCTTGTCCGGTTCTTCGACACCATCGAGATCAATTCGACCTTCTACCGGCCGCCGGCGCCCAGGTCGGCGACCTCATGGGCGAAGCGTGTGGCGGCGAATCCGCGCTTTTCTTTCACCGCCAAGCTCTGGCAGCGGTTCACCCATCAACGCGATGAGGCATGGGGGGCGGCCGACGTGGCCGCCGTGCGCGACGGGCTCGGGCCGCTCAAGGACGCAGACCGGCTGGGCTGCCTGCTGGTGCAGTTCCCCTGGTCGTTCAAGCGTTCGGCCGAATCGCGCGAGTGGCTGGACGATGTCACGCGCGCGTTCGAGGATTTTCCGCTCGCCATCGAGGTGCGGCACGCCTCGTGGAACGTGCCGGAGTTCTACGCAGCGCTGGCCGAACGGGGGATTGGGGCGGTGAACATCGATCAGCCGGTGTTCAAGCAGTCCATCAAGCCGGATGCGAAGGTCACCTCACCGGTGGGATATGTGCGACTGCACGGACGGAACTACGAGAACTGGTTCCGCGACGACGCGGCGTCGCATGAGCGATACGACTATCTCTACACGAAAGATGAACTGCAGGGTTGGCTCGACCGGATCCACGAGGTGGCGGAACGCGCGCGCGAGACCTACGTGATCACAAACAATCATTACCGTGGCCAGGCGGCGGTGAATGCGTTGATGTTGCGGCGAATGTACGGTGATGAAGGTGTAGAGGTGCCGCCGGAATTGGCGGCGGCGTTTCCCGAACCGTTGGCGGGTGTGGGGTTGGCGTGATTACGACGCTGTTGACGGTCGTTGTATCCGCGGGTTGACGGCCCCGTTGGCGGGTGGTCATCCATGCTTCACGCCCGGCGAGGTCCGGGTTTTGTGCGTCTGGTGACGGCGCGGATCGGCGGCTGCAACGTTTTGGTACTCCCCGCAATGTTCCGGTTACGGTCCCCGGAAGGATCGAGTGCAGTTTGGGGCATGCCGTACGATCCAGCCCGGCATCATCGCCGGTCAATCCGCCTGCGAGGCTACGATTATCGCCAACCTGGTGCGTATTTCGTGACGGTCTGCACGCACCGCCGGCAACGCCTGTTCGGCGACGTAGTACGCGGGGTCATGCGGTTGAATCGGTGGGGGCGGGTGGTGTGGGATGAATGGCACCGGTCGGCGACGATCCGGCCGGAAATCCGGTTGGATGCGTTTGCGGTCATGCCGGATCACGTTCACGGGATTGTGATCGTTGCCGGCGGTAGGGGCGCACAGCCGTGCGCCCCTACCGCCGGTCCGTGCGCCCCTACCGCCGGTTCGTCCACCCCCGCGGTGATACCGTTGCGGCCCCCACGTTCGATACCGTCGTTCATTGCGGGGTTCAAATCGGCGGTGACGGCGCGCATCAACACGGTGCGGGGAACGCCGGGTGTTCAGGTATGGCAGCGCAATTATTACGAACACATCATCCGGGATCGGGCCGCATTGGAACGGATCCGGTGGTACATCGCGTCCAATCCCCGGCGGTGGCAACCGATGACCGCGTGGCCGACCAACGACGTTACGTAGGGGCGGGTTACGTCGTCCGGTTGCGCCGTCACCGTCGTCCCCCCGCGGCGTCACCCCCATAATCCCAGTTGCGGATCCGGCGCCGATGGTTGGTCGGGCATCCTCCGCACCGGAATCCCTACATCCGCCGCGATTCGCGCGAACCGCAGTTCCAACGCAGCGCGATATCTGTCCGGCGCATCCACCGCGCCGCCGTACGCACGGCGATACCGCGCGGAAAGCCCCGGACGAATCCGTTCCAGGGCCGGGAACAACGGACCACGCACCGCGGGGTAGAGGCGTAGAGGTCCCGCGTGCGCAAACTGAGCACCGGCCGAACGGGCGCGGTCGAGGAGGGTGCGGAGCGCAGGTTCATCGTCAGTAACGCCGGGAACCACCGGTGCCACGAACAAGCCCGCGTCGATACCGGCATCGACAAGTCGTCGCAACGTGCGCAGGCGGGCGTGCGGGAACGGAGAGCGCGGTTCCAGTCCGCGGATCATGGCCGGACTCGCGGAGATGAGCGAGATATGCACCGCCAGCCGATGTCGCTCGGCAATGCGGCGCAGTACGTCAATGTCTCGACAAATGAGCGTTCCCTTGGTGACGATGCCGATTCGCCAGTCTCGCTCACGGGCCAGTCGCTCGAGGATCCGGCGGGTGATCCGGTAGCTGCGTTCGGCGGGTTGGTAGGGATCGGTGGCGGTGCCTATGCCGATGCGGGGGACATCATGCCGCCGATTGATACGGGAGATGTCACGCTCCAGAGCGGCCAGGACGTCGTCCGGCTGTTTTACAAAGATCCTGCGTTCGAAGGCCTCGAAGCCATGTGGTCCGCGGAGGTCTGCGAATTCTGCCTTGGTGATTCTGCCCTGATCCCGTGCCCTTTCCACCGTGTAGCGATGCGCGAAACGTGCATAGCAGTAGGTGCAGCCGAACTCGCAGCCGATATACGGATTGATGGACCAGAACCCCATCCCGGTGGCCTCGGGTGGGTTGGCAAGTGTGCGGACCGGCTGTTCCAGGAACCGTGTGCCCCTGAGCCTGGCGTCCAGGACAGGTAAACCCATGTACCGAACATACCCCGAAGCTCAGGGACTCGCAACACTACACACGCTCCTTTGCCGCCTTCAGGTCTACCATCTGGATTCCCGCCCCGTAATCGGTCACGGGCGCCGATTCGAGGTCGGTGAGCTTGCTCAGGTCGGCGGCAATCTTCTGGGCCGACTTATAGATGGAACGGGCGGACTCCTTCTGTTCTTCTCCCATGGTGGGATCCATTTCGGCCAGCAGGTGGCTCTCCGCCGTGATGGCGGTAAGGGCGTTGTTCAGTTCGTGGCGCAGGGTCACGGCTACCTGACCTATTGCCGCCAGTCGTTCATTCTGGAGGAGTCGCTGGTAATAGTCGTGCAGCTGCTGAGACAGCCATCCCACACTGATGGTTACCGTGCCGTAGGCTATGTAGATGGGCACGGTGACCCGCCAGTCGTCCGGCGTGTAGTGAACGGCAAGGGAGTACTGCACGGCGAGGAAAAGAGCCGTTCCCATGAACAGTCCCGCCACAGCTCCCTTCAGTCCGTAATGCAGGGACAGAAGAAACGCGGGTGCCAGGGTGATCAGCCAGACCAGTTCGTCATACAGCCCCGGGTCATCCGGGATCACGATCTGAACGACTATGGGGATCGTGTAGGCCACCGCGCAATAGAACCAGAATCGCAGTGTGAGCGGCGGACGGTGGGACATCTGTTCGAAGCCGGTGAGTCTTAGTACGGTCTGGCGCACGCCCATCAGGCTGTCTCCCGGGAGGTGTGTGAGGTACAAAATGGGGAAACAGGGTCCGTTACGCACCCCCGGAATTCCGTGGATTGCTCGCATCGCCGGGGAGCAGAGCCGCCGTAACCGACGGCAGCTCCCAGCAGATCCGCCGATCCGGCGTTCTGCCGAGCCACTGTTCAAGGGAGCGGGCGGTGACGCGTCCGCCAAGGAGACCGGACAGCGTGCGCTCGTCTCCCACGGCCAGCCCTCCATCAATCCGCTGAAGAACGCGGTCGAGCACCGCTACCAGAGAAACGTCCCTCCGTTTCGCCGCCCGCCGGGCGTGCGTCAACACACGTCTGGCAAGCAGGCGAGCCGCGCGGTTTGCGGGCCCGCGCTCGGCGCAAGCCATGCGACGTCGCACCAGCTTCAACACTTCGTTGAGCGGTCCGATAGCGCCCGCCTTGAGCTCGGTGGCGCTGCGGCCCAGGTGGAGGTGTTGAGCGATGATACGGGAATCCACGATTACGGAACCATCGGCATCGATTCCGCATACACTCGTCACGGCGCCGTGCTGTGTCTTCCATCGAAGCGCAACCAGAACAGGAATCTGTGCATCCACGACCGCAACTCCTGTGGAATGACTCCCGTTGCCGGCTGCAACGAGCCGTTCGCGCGCGTCGAGCATTGAGTTGACGATGCAGGTACGTCCAACACGCGCAGTCTGTGGTACGCCAAGCGACATCTGCTTCCTGAGCTTGGCCCGGATGCGCGCCTCCAGCTTGAGCCGACGGTCGAGCGCTTCCGGTGGAGCGAACCAGAAGACCTGAACGCGACCGTGTTCGCTGCCAAGTCGTGCAATGCGCCCCAGCCGCTGAGCCAGTGCCAGAGGGTGCCACGGCAGATCGTAGTGTACGATCGCGTCCGCATCCTGAAGATCCAGCCCTTCGCTCGCGACGCCAGTAGCTACCAGTGTGTCAAGCACCAGTGACGGAGGGGGCGCACCGCGTCCCTGGGCCCTCGGAGCGAAGAGGCCGAGGGTTTCCTCCATGGGAATGTTGCCCGAGGCTATGCGCGCGCCCCCACCCGACACGACCGCGAGCCCCGTCCAGCCGATATGCTGTGCCAGATGCAGAGCTGTTGCCCTGGCTGTGGTGAACACAATTGTCTTGCGCCCGCGGCGGCGCTCGAGCAGGGTGCGGCAAGCCTCTGCCTTGGGATCACATACGCCCATGGTGGTGAGCGCCGGACGGATGCGGTTCAGCCTGTCGCGCTCTTCCAGCAGGGCCCGTGTATCCACGCTGTGGTCGGGGGGGAACAGCATGTCGAGTGTGAATTGATCAGCCTGGTCGCGTTCGATGATCTGTCTGGCGGCGGACCGCGGCAGGTGCTCACCGCGGCGGGCGGCCGCAAGTGCTGCAACGACGAATGCGAGGTGCCGATCGATGGTTTTGAGCGCCGCAGCGACGGACGATGACAGCCGATACAGCAGGTGCAGTCGAAGCAGGTCCGGCGCTGAGGGGCCGAACGCGGGGAATGCGAGTTCGTCCACCATACGGATTGCCATGTCGAGCGACCCGGGCGGCAGCGTGGGAGCGCGGCAAACCGGAGCATCGTGCGTGGCGGGAATCACACCGGGCAGGGCCGTTTCCGCCGCCCGGGCCACGATCATGGGCATGAGTGCGTGCATCAGGGCCGCATCGTCGCGATCTGCCAGTGCCTGCTCGAGCGACCGAACGCCGAGTGGCGCCAGAGCGTGGTCGGCAAGGAAGAGACGGACCAGATGTACGAGATCCCGCGAGCGGTTCACTACCGGGGTTGCGGTGAGCAGAAGCAGGCGTGCCGAGCCGATTCCGGTGGCCAGGGCGTCGTAACGCCGTGTACCCGGATTACGGAATCGGTGAGCCTCGTCAACTATCACAAGATCCGCACACCCCGGCGCGCCGCCTCGGCTCAGAGCCTCGTGAGATACGAGGCGGATATCCAGGTCCAGCCTCGCTGCCGTTCGGCGCCATTGGTGGAGTATTGCTGCCGGGGCAAGGACAATCGTTTCTCCCATCCGGGCAGCAAGAGCCAAGGCCACGTATGTCTTGCCGAGTCCGGTGGCATCGGCCAGGAGTGCACCGCGGAAGATCACGAGGGCAGACGCAAGTCGTTGCACCGCGTCCCGCTGATGGGGAAAGAGCCACTCTGGAGGCTCGATTGCGTTCGGAGCGACGCCGGCCATGGCACCGGCGAGTGCGGCAGATACATCCGCAGCGCTCCGCCGAGGACCCGGAGCAAGCGTCCAGCGGAGCGGCTCGCGTACCGCGCGGAGCGCCTCAGCGGGAATCGCGGACGAGATCGACGAGCGCGCGGCGCGTCCGGGCCGGAAGGCCAAGGGCGTCGGCGACGGCGCGGTCCAGGTCAGCTTGTTCGACATCGTGATGGGAATGCGCACGCGCCGCGAGAGCGATGAGCTTGCGCGCACTGCGCGGACGACGGGGAAGAGGCATTCGGGCTGCCACAGTGGCGTTGCAGCGGCGGTATCCGCCCCGGGCTTCATCCGCCAGTACCTGAACAATTGCCCGCGCCCAGGTGGAATTGAGTACGGCGCTGATCACCAGGGCCGTCTCGCGATCTTCCGCGGGAGCGACGTAACAGGAGTTGAGCGGCACGGCCCGCGGCTGAGCGCTGAGTTCGAGCACGCACGCTTGCGGGCGTTTGGTGATGTCCGGCCATACCACCCGCCACGGTGCGGTTGCCGGTTCCGTTCGGAACACGGTCCAGAGAGGTCCGCCGCGGTAATCGAAGCGGGAGCGCAGCCTGGCGGTGTGACGATTGACATAAGCCTCGGCGCGAGGCGGAAGCGAGGCGGCGATGCGTGATCCCGTAAGTCCCCACAGCACAACGCGCCGTGCAGTTGCATCAAACGCAGTGACGTCTCTGCCACGGAGTGCCGCTTTGAGAACGTCCGGCTCGATCACGAACTCTCCGGCGCCAAACCGCACGCGACAGGGATCGCCGGCCGAAATCACGGTTCCCACGAATACATCATCTGCTCCGGTCTTCACTCCGAGCGACGGCCGGCTGACGGTGCCCAGCGGCTGGCCCATGGCGAGGAGCCGTTCGATTGCGCGACGGGCTGCATCGGTGACCAGCAACCAAGGGCCCGGTTTGGCGAGCGCGCGTTGCCGTACGGTCAGGCTTCCGGCGAAGTCGAGTGCCACGGTTGCGTCCGGAGGGGGAGCAGAACGTTTCAGCACCACGGCCAGCGGATAGGTGGTGGCACCGAAGCGGGCCGCCACCTGGTCGGGCACGCGATGCAGGTACTGTATGCTGGTCTCTCTTACAAGGGCGTGCCTGAGTCGCGCGCCGTAGCCGGCAGAGGCGAGCTTGCTGGGTACGAGCAGGCCGACCGCAGCGCCGGGCGCCGCAAGCTCCACGGCACGTTCGAGAAACGCCACCGACAGGTCCGGCAGATGACCGAATCCCTTTGCCGGTGCCGCACGCCACCACTGGAACCTTGCCTTGAGAGCTTCGCGCATCTCCGGTGGGAGTCGTTCCGAGCGCACCCACGGCGGATTGCCCACGATTACGTTGAACCCGCCACGCTCGAGCACATCGGCGCAGTGAACCTCGAACGCGAAGAACGGAACCCCGCCGTCCCGGATCCGGGCGGCGGTGGAAACGAGCAGTTCATGCTGGTGTGCGAGGGCTTCGAAGCGCCTCTGTTGTGGTTCGGTGAGACCGGCCCGTGCGCCGAACAGGTCACGGCCTCCGGCTGCGGCGGCCAGGTCTTCCAGCGCAACCCGTACCGATGCGAGAGCGGCGTCGGTCAGTTCAGCCGCGAGTTCTTCCTCCGCACTGCGCAGGAGGCGCGTTGCTCTGGTCCGTTCGTCGCCGCGCGCCTCGAACAGGGCACGCCGCGCCGTCTTCACGCCCCTGGCCGCGCGCATGGTAGCGGCGGCGGGCGTTCCCAGTGCCCGGGCTGCGCCCAGCGGATCCAGCAGGGAATCGCCCTGGCGTACGATGCCGTCCAGGTTGGGTAGTGGTGCGACATCAGCCGGCCGATCGGTGGGGTCGTCAGCCACGACGGCGAGCCAGAGCCGCAGTTCAGCCAGGCGTACCGCAACGGGACTCAGGTCCACGCCAAAGAGGTTCTCGCGCAGGATGCTGCGGCGCAGGCGCCACTTGAGTCCGGGAACCGGCCGATCGGCCAGCGCCAGGTGGGCCTCCGTGAGACACTCGAGCGCGCCGAGGAGGAATGCACCGGACCCGACCGCCGGGTCCAGCACGCGAATGGCCTTGAGCGCCTGTCGGGCGGGCTCCACGTATCGGACGGGCACGGTCCCGCCTGTCACGAGCGCGCCGGCAATCTCATGGTCAAGGCCCGGTTGTGCGCCGAGCGCCGCGGCCAATGTGGCCTGAACGATCTGTCTCACCAGGTCCTCGGGGGTGTAGTAGGTGCCGGTACGATGCCGCTCGTCGCTCCCCATCACCCGCTCGAATACCTGTCCCAGCATGTCGGGGGCGATGGCATCTACCTCGTCCGCTTCACGCACGCAGAATCGGTAGCGCTCGAAGAGCCCGTCGAACGCATCGCGCCACAGGAGGTTGTCGAACACGACCGGCGCGAGCCGTCGCTCTACGGGGTGCGGTTCGAACAGTCCTCCGTTGAGATACGGGATCTCACCAAGCCGTGCAGCAGTTGTTCTGAGAGCGGCCGGCCGGTTGAGTGTACCGAAGAAAAGGGGATGCAGCACGCCGCGGTGAAAGTGCCGGCGTGAAGCAAGTGCCGTGTCGAAGCGGCTGCGCAGATAGTCAGGCCTGCCGTCGAGCCAGCCCCTGGCCTGAACGAAGTACAGAAAGAGAACCCGGGTGAGTGTGAGCAATGCGGCGAGCGAGCGGTCGGCGGCACTGCCTCTGGGGGACAGGGAGTGCGCCATGCGGTCCAGGACGGCGCGGAACTCCTCATAGAATCGGTTCCCCGCGGCCTCACCGGAAAGCAGATCTGCTATCCGGAGTCCAAGAGCGAGCGCGTTGGGTGGAGCGCCCGGAGTGAGGGCGCGCAGCTGCTCCAGCGCGAACGGGGATGGAAACCTGAGCGAGACTACAAGGAGTCTGCTGCTGCCGGCGGTTCCGAGCCTTGGAGCAGCCAGTACCATCTCGCCGGAACCGAGTGCCGCCACGAGGGCCGGTCTTGCCGCGGCCGCCAGACTGCGGGCCATGCTGCGTGCGGCCTCCCGCGGCTCGGGCGTGGCGGTTGCCAGGACTCTGAACGATCGCCACCGTGCCACCGATCGCCAACCGGCATCCAGGGAGGCGTCGTCCTCGACATAACCCATCGAGGCGAAGAATCGGGACAGGTCAGAAACTGTCCGGAGCGAGCGCAGTGTGTCGTCGAATGTGGTCGGCATGAGCGTGCCGGACCACGATAGAGCGTAGCGCTCATATCACTGTAACCGGAATCGTGCGGCGCGTATCAAAACGACGCACGCACCTTTTCGAGAGTCATGGTGGTCGTACACGGAAGGAGGCCGTGGTAGTTGATCAGC
This sequence comes from uncultured Gemmatimonadaceae bacterium, assembly GCA_964613905.1. Taxonomy (GTDB): domain Bacteria; phylum Gemmatimonadota; class Gemmatimonadetes; order Gemmatimonadales; family GWC2-71-9; genus CAZTIV01. The sequence continues at coordinate 9,549 of CAZTIV010000032.1, forward strand.
CCTGATCGGTCCGCGGGAAGATCCGGAATCCGGGCGGACGGTATCCCTTGGGCAGGTAGTCCTCCGGGATGGTGGTCTGGTTGCCGTCGCGCAGCGCCTGATAGCCGGGAGACATGATCTCCACCCCGGCCTCGTTGAACCGGTCCTGGATGCTGGCGTGCAGCGCGGAATAGATCCCGCCCATGTTGTTGGGTTTGTCGGTATAGGCATTCAACTCGTAATGGACGTACCAGTCGTCCAGCTTTGTCTGCCATACGAACGGATCCGGGTGCTCCAGGATACCATCGGTGTTCCGGGCGGCGGCGAGCAGGAGGCCGTGGACCTTCTGCCACGGCACATCGTACCCGATCGTCACCGTGGTGTGGAGAATGACCCCCTGGTCTCTGGCCACCGAACTGTAGTTGATAATGTGACTGGACAGCACCATCGCGTTCGGGACGGTAACGTCCATGTTCTTGGGCGTCCGAACACGGGTTACCAGCAGAGTTTTCTCTATGACGTCGCCAACCGTATCGGCGATCTTCACACGGTCGCCGACCCTGAACGGCCGCATGTAAACGATCACCACGCCGGCCACGATGTTCGCGATGGCCGACGTGGAGCCCAGCGTAAACAGCACGCCTACGAAGATCGAGATTCCCTGGAAGGCCGGCGAGCTGGAGCCCGGCAGGTACGGGAAGATGACCACCGCGGCGAACACGATGATGATGAAGCGGACAATCTTGTACGTCGGCTCGGCCCACTCGGCGTGGAAGTTGGGCAGCGTGATCGCGCCTCGCTCGACGCCATTGAACAGCAGGTGGATGAACTTGAGCAGGTAGCGGGTGACTGCGATGACGACGGCTATGAAGATCAGGTCGGGTATGTAGCTCACAAACGCGAGTCCCATGTCGCGCAGCGGTTCCAGTACATAGTTGAACAGCGTGGCGCCCAACCCCCGCGTCCAGGGGAAGAAGCTGAAAACCACTGACAGATAGATGTAGACGAGCACCGCGTACAGCGCGACGCGAACGCCTCTGGCCAGCGTCAGGAGGAGCTTCGCGACCTTGTCTCCCGATACGATCTCAAGCGACTGAATGCGTATTGGTGGTATCAGCTTCCCGGGCGCCTGTCTGAGCCATCGATAGAGCAACGGGAAGAACCGGTTGAGCAGTTTTATCAGCCCGAAAAAGATTGCGGTGGCGATCAAGGTGTACAGGGCGCCCAGGAGCAGGCTCTTCCATGTAGCCGCCATGACCACCCGGGTCAGCACGTCGACCATGCGGTTGCCGTACTCTTCCGCGAGCTCGATCCGCGAACGCCCGGCAGCCTCGGCATCGCGGTCGGTAACGGTCATGACCAGTCGCCCGTGAATCAGGATATCCGTGCTGTTTTCGTCGTCTTCGACCGTCAACGACCTGACATCGGCGGTGGGGTCGTCAACCAGGAGTCTCAGCCGGCGAACGATGGCCTGAGCGCGTTCCTCGGGAGAAAAGGCTCCGAATCGCTCGGTGAGCTGGAACAGGGTGTCCCGGGCGAATACCACGGGAACGCCCTGAACCTCGGTGGTGTCGGGCTGTGCCTTGAGCGGAGATGCCCAGACGACGCCTGCAAGTACGAAAGCGGGGACGGCGCGACGGAAGTGCATCGATCGGGAAACTACGCTTCCCGGGCCTGCTCTGCCAGACTCTACGGTTCCGCCCGCCCGCCCAGGTGCCGGGCAAGGAACCCTTCCGCCGCGGCGTAGAAGGTGAGCCGGTTCTCGGGCTTGGCGAAACCGTGCCCTTCATCCGGGAAGAGCAGGTAGTCGTGCGGGATTTCCTTTTCACGCATGGCCGCCACGATCTGTTCCGATTCTGCCTGCTTCACCCTGGGGTCGTTGGCGCCCTGGGCTATGAGCATGGGGATGCGTATCTGATCCACTCGACTGAGCGGCGAACGCGACCAGAGAAACTCCGACTCGGTCTCCGGGTTGCCCAACCGCTGGTGCAGCATGGACAGAAAGGTTGACCAGTACGGCGGGATCGTGTTGATGAACGTTATCAGGTTGCTCGGGCCCACTATCGATATGGCACACCGGAAGAGGTCCGGTGTGAATGTCGCTCCAACGAGCGCCGCATACCCGCCGTACGATCCGCCGTAGATGGCAACGCGAGACGGATGGGCCACGCCGCGGTCAACCGCCCAGCGCACCGCATCCACCAGATCATCGTGCATCCTGCCGCCCCACTCGCGGTCGCCGGCGTTCAGGAACTTCTTGCCGTAGCCGGTGGACCCACGGAAGTTCACCTGGAGGCACGCGTAACCCCGGTTGGCCAGCCACTGCGCTTCCGGGTCATACCCCCAGACGTCGCGATGCCACGGGCCGCCGTGCACGTTCAGCACGAGAGGCAGGGGCGTGGGTGCAGCCGGCGGGAGAGTCAGATACCCTTCGATGGCGAGGCCGTCGCGCGCCTCGAACCGCACCGGCTCCATGGTGGCCAGCACGTACTGCGCGAGTGCGGGCCGCGTGTGGAACAGGAACTCCGCCTCACGGCTCGCGGTATCGAAGGCGTAGTACGAACTCGGCGCGTTGTCCTGCGTGAATCCCACAATCCAGCGCCGGTCGTCGTCGGTCCGGTCCAGGATCTCGAAATCGCCCGGGTTGAGTGAGCGGATGGCCTCTATTGCCGGCTCGATTGCCGGGTCCACTACAGTCCATTCCTGGTGTGCGCGTGTGAACGCCACCATCTGCACCTCACGGGTGTCGGGGTGCAGCACCACGCCGCCAAGGTCGTAGGAAGGGTCTTCAGCCAGTACCCGCGTTCGACCCGAAGCGGTATCGAGGAGCACCAGACGGGAGGTGTTGGCGTCGCGTGACTCCATCAGGTACAGGCCACGCGAGTCACGCGTAAACGCCAGCGGACCGCTGGTGAGTGCGTCTTCCGGGGTCCAGCGGAGGAGTGTCCGCCACGGGTCGTTTGAGCCGTCCCGCACCAGCAGTTCGCTGCCGCCGTCGTCCGTGGAAGCCACTGCGGCGCGCACCGCGAACCCCAGGTCCGGATGTGCGAGTTGGGGGTCGGCCACCCACGCGGCCACCTGTCCCGGGTTCTTTACCGCCAGCGTGAGGGTGCCGGTCCTCAGGTTCAGGTGATAGACGTCGTGCAGCCGCTGGTCGTCCCGGTTGATGCCCAGGAGCATCTCGTGTGGATGATGTTTGTCGTGCGCCACTACCTGCACCTGCACATCGTCGAAGGGCGTGAGATCGTCCACCCGGCTCCCGTCCACCGGCACCCGATAGAGACGCCAGTTCTCGTCTCCACCCTTGTCCTGCAGATAGAGCACGTGTTCGCCGTCGTGAGCCCAGAGGTAGACGCGCACGCCGCGTTCGGTGTCGTGGGTTACAGGACGGAAGTCGGTCCCGCCGGGTGTGCCGACCCACACGTTGAGCACGCCATCAACCGGGGCCAGGTACGCGATGCGGCGCCCATCGGGGGAGAGCAACGGGCTTGCCCGTTCGGGGTTTCCGAACAGGACCTCACGGGGGATGAGGGGCGGCAGACCGGCAGTCGAGTTGTCTGTCATTTCGATCGCAGCCTAAAGGTAGCAACCAGCCCGAAGTGATCCGAGACCGGCGGATCATGGAGACAAAGTTGCGGGTGATCGGGCCCGGGTGACAGGCCGGGCCCACGGAAGAACATCTGCGTGAGCCGCCTGTCGGGGCGGTGCGACGGCATGTATCGGGCGTGCGGATTGATGCTCGGCGCCATGGTCTTCAACCCGTCGCTTTTCCCATCCAGCATCTCGATGAATCCCGCTTCGTGCAGTACATCGAACCCTGTTCGCTTCCGCTCGGCGCGTTCGTGTTCCCGCGCCATGTTGAAGTCACCCGCGAGGAGTACAGGTACGTCTTTGGGCACAGGGGCAGTCCGGACCAGCTGGCGGGTCTGGATAGTCCTGATCCGTCCGTCGAAGGACGTGTTTCCGGCGTACAGATGAACGTTGGCCGCCCACAGTGTGCCGCCCGGCGTCAGAATCTCTGTCCAGAGCCATCCCTTGCGGGCCAGACGTTCGTCGGGTCGTATTCCGGGGAGACGTCGTGAAGGTTCGAACACGGTTCGCCCAATGGGCCAGCGAGACAACGTGAGGAGCCCGCCGGTTGAATCCATGCGGAGTATTCGGAGCAATCTGCGCTCGGCTGTGTGCAGGGGATCTGGTTGAAGGGGCGCCAGAGATTGAGCCAGGTGCCGCTTGAATGGAGGTCTGAATGCCTCCTGAACAAGGATCAGATCAGGCTTGAGCTCCGGGAGGTGGCGCAGGAGGTGCGCCTGCCGCTCTGGGCGGCGCAGTCCCGGGAGCGGTACAGGCAGGTCCCAGATATTGATGCTGACCACCCGTATGAGCACGCGACCTACCGGCGGGCGTGCCTGGAGTGGGGCGGAGCAATGGCGACGTGTTGGGTCATCGGCTAAGTTCTGCGCACCTTCACCGGGAGGATTGCTTGGGACACGCACAGACAACCACGCCGCGCTGGGCTCTCATACTTGGCGCCTCCAGCGGATTTGGAGAGGCGTGCGCCAGGGCGCTGGCGGCGGCCGGATACGAGATAGCAGGGGTACATCTGGACCGCAAGGCCGGGCTCAAGCATGTGGAAGAAATACAATCTGCCATCAGTGATGCCGGACGGCGATCGCTGTTCTTCAACGTTAACGCTGCGGATGAGGGCAAAAGAGCTGAAGTCATCGCGGTCCTCAAGGACGAGATAGCGCAGCGCGGCGGTACTGTGGCCGTGCTTATGCACTCGCTCGCGTTCGGTACTCTCAAGCCTTACATAGCAGACGACGCACTTACCAGGGCCAACATAGACATGACGCTGGACGTGATGGCACATTCACTCGTCTATTGGGCTCAGGACCTGGTGAAGCAGGGCCTGCTGGGAGCCGGCGGAAGGATATTCGCGATGACGTCGTCCGGCTCCACCCGCGTTATAGAGTCCTACGGTGCAGTATCGGCGGCAAAGTGCGCGCTCGAGTCGCATATCAGACAACTGGCGGTGGAACTCGCTCCCAGGGGCATCACAGCTAACGCTTTGCGCGGCGGCGTTACCGATACACCGGCCGCACGCAAGATTCCCGGAAGTGAGAAGCTGTTAACCGACGCGGCCCGCAGGAACCCGCACGGGCGGATCACGACGCCGGAAGATGTGGCCAGGGCGGCGGTGGCGTTGTGCAGCCCGAACACCGACTGGATTACGGGCAATGTGATAAATGTTGACGGCGGCGAAGAAATCGCGGGATAGGCGGGGCTGTCAGAGGGTCTGCTCCCGGAGCTTCTGAAGTTCGGCTTCCAGGTGTGTGAGCCGCCGGTCGACTTCGTTTTCCACCGTGCGGGGCTCTGCCACCGGCACACCGCGCTGCTCGAACAGCGTCTCCACAAGTGCGTCGGTGTATCCTACCACGGCGTGAGCGATGCCCTTGTCAACGAGTCGGTTGAGTCTCAGTACCGTGGCTATAGCCGCGCGCGCGGGAAGCGCCACGATCGGCTCCGAAAGATGGCGGATCAGCAGTTCGCGCAGGTGCTGGATCTCTTCCACGACCTCACCGGCAGCCAGGCCGCGTGCCGACGAGGTGCGACCGTAGGCTTCGCACGCGGATAGCCAGAGTTGTACGGCGTCGCGTCTGAGCGGTCCCGCCATTTCAATCAGTGCATCAACCAGAATGCCGAGTTGGCGTTCTACCGCGGCCGCCGGAATAGTAGGGAGCTCTGCGATACGATCGAGGACCCAGCGCGACCAGGCGTGCACGATGTCGTTGCGCGCGAGCGTCAAGGCCCGCCCGACGGCTATCAGCGAGGGATGTGAGGGCCGCAGGGTCAGGCCCATGGCGAACTCCGTGGGAAGTGCCGCACGTGGCCGGATAATTTATCCTTCCGTGAATGCCGGGTCAAAGAGGTAATGAAGATGGCTACTTCCTTGCGACAATCATTCAGGCTCGAAGGCGCGGACGGTGGCCCGTTGCGTGGTGAGGTGCTTGCCGCGCCGGGTGCCACGGGACCGGCTGTGGTGATCTGCCACGGGTTCAAGGGCTTCAGGGACTGGGGATTCTTCCCGCAACTTGCGGACCGTCTGGCGCGTGCGGGCATTACCGCAGTGTCGTTCAACTTCAGCGGGAGCGGCGTAAGTGGCGCCCTGGATGACGCGGACGAGCCGGAACGGTTCGCGCGTGCCACGTATTCGAACGATCTCAGGGATGTGGAAGCGGTGCTTGCGGCGCTGGAGGAAGGTGCGCTGGTAAGCGGCCTGGGGGCGCCGTCGAGAACGGGACTGTTCGGGCACAGCCGGGGTGGCGGAACGGCGGTGCTCGCCGCGGCACGGTGGGCGGTGTCGGCTCTGGTAACATGGGCAGCGGTTGCGCGGGCGTTCCGCTGGGGTCCGGAGACCGTGCAGCAGTGGCGCGAACGGGGCTTCATCGAGATCGTGAACCAGCGCACGGGACGAGTGCTCGAGTTACGAACGGATGTGCTCGACGATCTGGAAGTTCGGGGTGCCGAACTCGATATCCTGGCGGCGGCCGAAAGGGTGACGGCTCCGTGGCTCATAGTGCACGGCGCGGTGGATGAATCGGTGCCGGCTGAGGAGGCGATAGAGCTTTGGGAGGCATCCGGGAAGCGAGCGCGTCTGGTCACAGTACCGCGGGGATCGCACACTTTCGGGGCACGTCACCCCTGGGCCGGGATGACGCCGGAACTTGAACATGCCATGGAGGAAACGGTGGGATGGTTCTCCCGGTGGCTTTACTGAGACCGGGTACGAAACGGGGGCGCACTTCAGTGCGCCCCCGTCTGCCGGCCCGAACCCGGTCTGTACGGTTACAGTCCGGCGGCGTACAGGCTGTCCACCTCACTGGTCCGGGATCCCGAGGCCATACCGGCTGCGGTACGCCTCCGCCTCAACAGCACGCTGGCGGCCGCAACGGCGGCAAGGGCAAGCAATCCGACACCAAAGCTCTTGATAAGCACCTCCCTGTGAGGGGACACCGTGACAACGACTTACCGCTATCCAATGTAACAAGGGCTGCAAGAGGCATGCCCTCGATTCCGTCGTGACTCTGCTTACCGTCCCGGTTGTTGAACGGCGGCTTCGTGCACATGAGCCTGAGCGCAGATTGGGCCCCGGCCTTGTCGAAGCGGCGGTGGTTCTCGCGCTCGTACCGGGAGACGACGGCGGTCTTGACCTGTTGTTCATCAAGCGCGCGGAAGATCCAGGTGATCCGTGGTCGGGTCAGATGGCCTTTCCAGGAGGACGGAGGGATCTGGCTGATGCGTCCTTGCTTGAGACTGCCACGCGTGAGGCACTTGAGGAAACCGGCATCGTGCTCGATCCGGAACAACTGCTGGGCGAGTTGGATGATCTGAGTCCTGTGAGTCCTCATCTTCCGCCGCTGGTGGTCCGGCCGTTCGTGTTCGGGCTCGGGGCGCGTCCCCAGATAATGGCCAGCGACGAGGTGGCTCTTCATTTGTGGATCCCCTGCCACGAGCTCGCGGGGCTCAGGGTGGAGGAGCAGGTGCATGTGAGCGACCGGTATATCGTGACTCCTGGTTTCAGGGCCGGTCCCCACTTCATCTGGGGCATGACAGACCGTATCATCATGTCTTTTCTTCGGTTACTCGACATGACCTGAGCGCCAGCGGCACGCCCCTTCTTGCGCTTTACCGCCTCACGAAATATAATTTAGTCTCACCTAATTCCAAGGATTGGTGAGACATATGGTCGCAGCCATCCCGCGTCGCGAGGGCCTCTCACGGTCCACCGAGGATTACCTCAAGTCGATCTACGGACTGGGCACCGGGGAAGAGCCGGTTCAGACCAGCGCGATTGCCGAGGCGCTTGACGTTGCTCCGGCATCGGTGAGCGGGATGCTCAGGCGTCTTGCCGACGCCGGGCTGATCGAGCACGCGCCATACAAGGGTGTTCAGCTTACGGACGAGGGCCGCACTCAGGCTCTGCGGATCGTACGGCGGCATCGGATTCTCGAGTCGTATCTCATGATGAAGCTCGGTTACGACTGGGATTCGGTGCATGCGGAGGCAGAGCGGCTGGAGCATGCGGCATCTGACGCGCTCATCGAACGCATGGCACGCGCCCTTGGCAACCCGCGCTACGATCCGCACGGCGCACCCATACCCACGACTGCCGGTGAAGTCGAGCAGCCGGAGCATGTGGCGATGAGCGAGATCGAGGTGGGAAGGATGGGCGAATTCAGAATGGTGAGCGACAAGGATCCGGAGCGTCTGCGGTTCATTGCGTCGCTCGGTCTCAAACCCGGTGTGCAGTTCCGGGTGACCGACCGGCAGCCCTTCAACGGGCCCACGACGATCAGTATTGAAGGTGAGGACGGGGCCGGGTCGCGGGTAGTAGGACATGAGTTGTCGCAGTCGTTGCGGTGCGTGGCTATAGAGGAGGAAGACAGGTGAGTCGGAAGGACGATTCGATATCGCGCCGCGCCATGTTGCGGCGTGGCGCGCTGGGTGTTGCGGGGATAGCCGCCGCGAGCAAGGCGTTGGTGGCGGCGGAACGGATGTCGCCCGGCCTGCCCCATGCGTCGCATGCCGCCACGCTCCACTCGGTACACAATCCGTCCAACGCGAACACCGTGGGCACGGTTACGCAGGCGTCCATCGACCCTATGGAGTTCCTGGAGCATTTCGATTACGGCACGGTGAGCCGCCTGCCGGACGGCCGCACCCTTCGCGAGTACCGGATCACGGCGATGGACCGGGACATAGAGGTGGCGCCCGGGGTGTTCTATCCGGCATGGACGTACAACGGCCAGGTGCCGGGACCCACACTCAGGGCCACGGAAGGTGATCTGCTCAAGGTGGTGTTTGTGAATGCCGGATCTCACGCTCACACCATCCATTTCCACGGCATTCATCCGGCGCGGGCCGACGGCGTATTCGAAGTGGTGCACCCGGGCGAGCAGTTCGTCTACGAGTTCACGGCCAAGCCGTTCGGGCTTCACCTGTATCACTGCCACGCCATACCGCTCAAGAGGCACATAGCCAAGGGGCTGTACGGTGCGTTCATCGTGGATCCTGCGACGCCGCGGCCGAAGGCTCGGGAAATGGTGATGGTGCTCAACGGCTTCGACACCAACTTCGACGGCGATAACGAGGTGTATGCCGCGAACACGGTGCCGTTTGCCTATCACCACAACCCGATCACCGTGAAGAAAGGCGAATTGCAGCGGATCTACATGGTGAACATCCTCGAGTTCGACCTCATCAACTCGATGCATATTCACGGAAACTTTTTCCAACTGTACCGGACCGGCACGAAACTCACTCCGGATGAGTTCACCGATACGGTGATGATGTGTCAGGGGGAGCGCCACATTCTCGAGTTCACCTACGAAGATACCGGTCCGTTCATGTTTCACGCGCACCAGTCCGAGTTCACCGAGCTCGGATGGATGGGTGTATTCAATGTGGTGGACGGAGCGACGGTAGCGTGAGCGAGACCCGCCGTCCGTGGGGTTGGGCGCTTCTCCCGCTGGTGCTGCTTGCCGCCCTCACGGTCGTGGTGGCCCGCACCGGCATTGTGGACTTCCTCAGAGGCGGGGCGCCGCCTATTGAGGAGTTGACGTTCAATAGGACCATCATCAAGCCCAATCTGATAATCGTCGAGATAGTGAACGGGGGTCCCGAACCGGTCACCATAGCACAGGTAAAAGTGGACGACGCGTTCTGGAGGTTCGAGCCTGCCGGCCCCATAACCGTACCGCGGCTCGGAAAAGTTACGCTTGAAATCCCTTATCCCTGGGTGGAGGACGAACCGCACGAGATAACCGTGCTCACGTCAACCGGCCTCACCTTCTCGCACGAGATAGAGGTGGCGCGCGAAACGCCCCCGCTCAACGCGGAGTTCTTCGGACTGTTTGCGCTGATCGGCATCTACGTAGGCGTGATCCCGGTGGCCATAGGGTTGCTCTGGTACCCGTTTCTCAGACGACTCGACCGGCGCTGGATTCATTTCGTGCTGGCGCTCACGGCCGGGCTGCTGATCTTCCTTGGCGCCGACGCGATCCACGAGGCGCTAGAGGCGGGCGGCAGGGTAGCGGGAGCGTATCAAGGGACACTTGTCGTACTGGTAGGCGCGTTGGGGAGTTTCCTGTTGCTGGAAGCATTCAGCGGGCAACGGAGCCGAGCTGAAGGCGCGGCGGGGCGCCGCAGCGTTGCCTGGATGATCGCGTTCGGGATTGGACTGCACAATCTGGGTGAGGGGCTCGCCATAGGCGCGGCCTACGCGCTTGGTGAAGCGGCGCTGGGAGCGTTTCTCATCATAGGCTTCATGCTGCACAACTCGACTGAAGGACTTGGCATTGTTGCACCAATAGCGAAGGATCAGCCGCGAATACGCACCCTTGCGGGGATGGGCCTGCTTGCCGGCGCCCCAACTATTGCGGGAGCCTGGATTGGAGGTGCCGCGTATTCACCGCTCATGGCAACGCTCTTCCTGAGCATCGGCGCGGGCGCCATCGCCCAGGTGGTGATAGCGCTCTACCGGGTCGTGCAGCGCGAGATCGGCGCGGAAGGGATCTGGAATCCCGTTACGGCAGGCGGGTTGATCACCGGCCTTCTGGTGATGTACGCCACGGGGATGATGGTGGCCGTCTAGGGCGCACAGCTCACCCCGGTCGTTCCTTCGCCCGCTCCAACGCCTGGAGAATCACGGCGAGCCTCCGGTCGCGGGCCCGCCTGATCACGTCGATCTGCCCTTCGTAGGCCTTCTCGACGCTTACGATCAGGCGGTGCTGTTGTTCAGAGTCCAGTTTGTCCCAGCTGGCGAGGTCTTTCCACAGGTCCTCGAAACCGGCAAGGAGGTGCTGGAGAAAGCCGCTCACGCCCCGGTTTCCCGCGGCAAGATGGTATGTGAGGTGAGGTCCCGCTGCAGCCCAACCGAGTCCTGGGCCAAGTGACACCGCACGGTCCAGATCGTCCACGTCGATGGCGCCATCGAGCACGAGCTGTATGGCCTCCCGCCAGACGGCTGCGGCAATCCTGTTGGCGATGTTTCCACGTACGGGCTTCTTCAGAGTTACCGGAATACGTCCCAAGGCCCGGAGCCATCCTTTGGCGAGCTCGAGGAGGGCGCCGTCCGTTTCGCGGCCGGCCAGGATCTCCACCAACGGTATGAGTTCCGGGGGGTTGAGGGGGTGGGCCACGAAGCAGCGGTCCGGCCGGCGGCAACGAGCTGAGATATCAGCCGGAACAAGCGTGCTGGATGAACTCGTGACCGCCCGGGCCTTCGGGGCGGCGGACTCGAGAGCTTCAAACAGTTTCTGCTTGGCTATCAGGTCTTCCCGGATGCACTCGATGATCCAGTCTGCGCCCTCGCAAGCGTGAAGCAGGCTGCGGCCAGGGGAGAGTTGCTGGATGCCACGTTCCACCTCCTCCGCCTTTGCCTGAGACAGGACGAGGAGGCCGTGCGCGCGCTCGGACGCTTCCTGAATGGCTTCGGTCAGAGCTCTGGATTCATTGTCGAACAGCCTCACCGGCCAGCCGTGCGCCGCGCAAAGAGCCGCCCACCCGCGTCCGATGTCACCCGCACCGACCACCGTGACGCGCACCTGGCCTGCCGTCATGTCATCCCCCCTTGATTGACTCGTCCCAACCCGTCCCGAACACCCGGTCGAGCAACCGGCGAACCCGCGTTACGTCCACGTCAACGGCAACGTTCACCGAGGCGCCCCCCTCCGGGACCGGTACCGTGCGCCCCTGCTCCTCTCCCGCGGCCGTAACAATCTTGAGCTTGTGCTCGCCGAATGCCAGCACGCCGGGCACGACCAGCTCCGCCACGGTCAGGATGTCGTTCACCACGCACCCATCGAGCCGCTCCTGCGCCCGGTGGAATTCCACATAGAACCGGAGTGCGGCCGCGAGCCAACGGACCAGTTCACGGTCGGATCGGCTGAGCCGTTCCACCTCCATCGACGAGAAGGTCATTCGGCGGGTAACGTCCAGACCCACCATCTCACTCGGCAGTTCGGCGGCGATTACCATTTCCGCCGCTTCCGGATCGCACCAGGCGTTGAAGTCAGCCCAGCGGTTGGTGTTCCCCCGCTCGTAAAGGTTGCCGAACATCCCGATGTGACGCCGTACGCGATCCTTCACAAATCCGGGATCTGCATCGAGAGCGCTGGCGAGGTTCGTAAGCGGTCCCAAGGTAACCAGGGTGACCGGTTCCGGCGCCCGGTCAAGCACTCGAAGGAGCACCTGGGGGTCCGGTTCGACCGGTGGCGCAGGGTGAGCCGTGGCATATCCGATGCCCGATTCCCCATGCGTCTCCGGTGCAGTGACAAGGCCCCTGACGAGAGGCCTGGCGGCCCCAGCCAAAACCGGGATATCCGACCGTCCGGCGAGCGCCAGGGCAAGGCGAGCGTTCCTGGTGGTCAGGGGGAGGGTGGCATTACCGTAGGTGGTGGTGACCGCGACGATTTCGAGCTCGGGGCAGCGAGCGGCGAGCGCCAGCGTTACCACATCATCGATGCCGGGATCGGTATCGATGACAACGGCCTTCCGATTCGTGTCCGCCATACCTAATCTTGCATTCATGAACTCGTCGTCCGGCACCGATGAAACGCGTGAACGATACGATTCCCTGATTACTGAGTTCGGCCGCGGATGGGAGAAAGGTGACGCCGCGAAGATCTCGGCGCTTTTCGCCGCCGACGGCGTTTTCTATCCGTCGCCGTTCGATTCTCCCGAGCGGGGCCAGGCGGCCATCGAGGCGTACTGGAAGGACACGCCCCGGGAACAGGCCGAGATTTCATTCCGCAGCGGTGAAATCTTCATGGTCGGGCCATGGTTCGCTACCGAGTTCAAGTGCACATTCCGGCGCCGTCGCACCGGTGAGCCCGTAGATGTCAGAGGCGCGCTGTTCTGCGAGACAGATGGCGCCAGGTTCACCGAGATGCGGATGTACTGGCATCGGACGGTGACTCGGCCAAAGCGGTGAGCGGAACGGTTCTGGTAGGGACACAGGGCTGGCGTTACCCGGCCTGGGTGGGGCCGTTCTATCCGCCGGGTACGCGGCCGGACGACATGCTAGGCGTTTACGCGCGCGCGTTCCCGTCAGTCGAGGTCGATTCAACCTTCTACGGCCTGCCCACGGATGCCACCATTGGAAAATGGGTGCGCAGGGTACCGCCGGGCTTCGTGTTCTCGCTCAAGGTGCCCCAACAGATAACGCATGAAAGGCGTCTTGCAGGTTGCGGGGAACTCCTGGAGCGTTTCCTCGACCGGGTGCGTCCGCTCGAGTCGCGGCTCGGGGCGCTTCTGGTCCAGTTGCCGGCAGATTTCACCGCCCACGCGAAGAACCGGGATCACGTGGCGGGATTCTGTGAAGCCCTGCCGAAGGACGTGCATTGGGCCGTCGAGTTCCGGGATCCGGCCTGGTTCGATGACGAGACGCTGGCATTGCTCAGACGTTGCCGGATCACGCTGGCCCTGGCGGATGGCCGGTGGGTGAAACGCAATACGGCGCTGGCGCTCGCACAGCATCCCACGGCGGACTTTGCCTATCTGCGCTGGATGGGCCCCGATCGGCAATTCACGGATTTTTCCCGGGTACAGGCTGATCGGAGCGAGCACTTGTCCGCGTGGTCCAGGGTCATGGCTGCATTGTCTCAGCGCGTCCGCACGGTGTACGCCTATTTCAACAACCATTTTCAGGGGCACAGTCCGGCCAGCGCACGTGAGCTCCAGCAACTTCTGGGTCAGACGCCGGTGCCGCCCGCCACCCTCCGCGAACAGGCCGACCTCTTCTGACAGAGTAGCGTTCGAGTACTCCGGTTTGCCGCTGGCGGGATATATTCTCTCCCGTGCACATAGTCATCGCCCAGATCCGCCCACGGAAGGCCGACTACGCCGAGAACCTCCGGCGGATAGCCGCCGCTCTGGCGCAGGCCGGAGCGCTGAAGGATCCCCCCGGCCTGGTCGTGTTCGGTGAGACGGCGCTCACGGGTTACTACCTGGAGGGTGGGGTACGCGAGGCGGCGGTGAGCGCCGGTACGCTTTACCGCGACCTTGCCGCACATCACGGGCTTTCCGGCGCCCCGCCGCTGGACGTCTGCGTCGGTTTCTACGAGCGCTTTCGCGGTCGAATCTTCAACTCCGCACTTTATGCAACGCTGGGTGGCCCTGATGCCGGGATCCGCCACGTGCACCGCAAGGTGTTCTTGCCGACCTACGGGGTGTTTGACGAGGAGCGGTTCGTGGATGCCGGCAGGAACGTGCAGGCGTTCGATACGGCGTGGGGCCGGGTGGCGATGCTCGTTTGTGAAGACTCCTGGCACTCGGCGTCGGCCACGGTGGCGGCGCTGGATGGGGCGCAGTTGATCCTTATCCCGAGCGCTTCGCCAGCCCGCGGCGTGCATCCATCGGGTCAGGGTCGATCGGAGAGCATCGCGAGTTGGGAGCGGGTGGTGCGTCGCATAGCCGAGGAGCACGGCATATACGTGGCACTGGCGCAGATCGTGGGGTTCGAAGGGGGCAAGGGTATCCAGGGGGCATCGAGCCTCACGGGCCCGGACGGCACGATCCTGGCCGCGGCTCCAATGTTTGAACCAGCATTGTTGTTGGGGGCGGTGGATCAGCGGGCGCTGCTCAGGGCTCGGCATGACCAGCCGATGCTGGCCGATCTGGAAGTAGCACTACCGAGCCTGCTCAGGCATGCGGGCGACCTCCCACGGGAGCCGCTGGCCTACGATCCGGCGGTGGATGCAGAGGCTCCGATCAGGCGTCCTGAGCGGGCATCGCACACGGTGACCACAGCCACTCCTGCCGCCGACCCGCTGGCCATCGATGCCGATCTTGTGGCCCGCTGGCTGGTAGCCTTTCTAAGAGAAGATCTGTCACGCCGCAGGTTCACAAAGGGTGTGGTGGGGCTATCCGGTGGTGTGGATAGCGCGGTCACGGCCGCACTGGCGGTGCAAGCGCTGGGGCCGGAGAACATGATTGCGGTGTTCCTGCCATACCGGACATCGTCCAGTGAGAGCCGCAAGCACGCGGAGTTGGTGGCGAAGAAGCTGAAACTCGATCTCCAGACCATCGACATTACGGCAGCGGTTGACGGACTCTTCGATGCCGCCGGTGAGGAGCCCGATCCCGCCCGGCGAGGGAACGCGGCCGCCCGGATGCGGATGATTGCGCTGTTCGACCTCTCCGCACGTCATGGCGCATTGCCGCTCGGGACGGGAAACAAGAGCGAGCGGTTGCTGGGTTACTTCACCTGGCATGCGGACGACGCTCCGCCGGTGAACCCCATAGGTGATCTATTCAAGACACAGGTCTGGGCCCTGGCGCGCCACCTCGGAGTTCCGGACGAAGTGGTGAACAAGCCGGCAACGGCGGATCTCGTTCATGGGCAGACGGATGAAGAGGATCTGGGGATCTCCTACGGCAAGGCCGACGTCATTCTCCACTGGCTGCTCAAGGGCCTCGAACCGAACGAGATTCGGGCCATGGGCTTTTCGGAAAGCGAGGTGAGTCTGGTGCACGGTCGTTTGGCGTCCACGCACTGGAAGCGGCGGTTGCCCACTGTGGCGATGCTGAGCAACACTGCCATCGGAGAGAGTTACCTGAGGCCGGTGGACTACTGAATGAGCGATGTGACGCCCAAGCCTGTACGGGACTCGCAGGCCACCATGTCGGAGCTCATGATGCCGAACATGGCCAACAACCTGGGGCATGTGTTCGGCGGAGTGATCCTGTCGCTGGTGGATCGTGTGGCGGCCGTGGCCGCCATCCGGCACTCGAGGCAGTCGTGCGTAACAGTGTCGGTTGATCGGGTGGACTTCCATGAACCCATATACCTGGGAGAACTGGTCATCGCGCGCGCCGCGGTGAACTATGTGGGGCGCACATCCATGGAGGTGGGTGTCAGGATCGAAGCGGAGAATCTGGTAACCGGCACCCGACGCCATACCAACAGTTGTTATGTGACATACGTGGCCATCGGGAAGGACGGACGTCCGGTTGCGGTTCCGCCCATCCTTCCGGAGACGGACGAGGAGAAACGGCGCCACGAACGCGCCATGCTCCGGCGTGAACGCCGGCTCGCCGAGCACCGGCGCGACGGAGAGGCGTGACCAGTCTGGCTCTGGTGCTGAGTGGGGGAGGCGCCAAGGCCGCGGCGCACCTTGGAGCGGTCAAGGCACTCGAGGAGCACGGTCTCGGGCCCGCGCGATACGTCGGTACCTCCATGGGTGCGGTGATTGCGGCGTGCCTGGCGGCGGGAATGAGCTATGAGGAAGTGCTCACGAGTATCACGCGCATCAGACGCCGCGATGTGGCCCGACCGTCTGCCCAGGTTCTTCTCGGGATCTTCGCCCGGAGCATGTTTCGCGCCGGCCCGCTCAGGAAGACGATCGGCCATATGCTTCCGACAGAGCGGTTCGACGAGTTGAAGACACCACTCACCGTAACCGCGGTTGACATCGCGACGGGAGATCTTGTGTTGTTCGGAGATGGGGGCAGGACCGACGTTTCGTTGCTCGATGCGCTCTGCGCTTCCTGTGCCCTGCCGGTTCTCTATCCGCCGGTTGAGATTGAGGGTCGGCGTTACGTTGACGGCGGCCTCCGGCAGGTTCTGCCGGTCGACGCTGCCATGCAGTTCGATCAGGATCTCGTATTCGGCAGTATGGTGGGGCCGTCGTTCGAGAGCGAAGCCGGGGGGAGCGGACGTGTGCCGGCCCTGGTGGAGATCGCGCTGCAGCTCCTCCAGATCGGGATGTCGGTACAGTTCGACGAGATGAAACGGCGCTGGGCCACACGGTCTGCCGCCGAGCGGCCCCGGTTGATAGTGATTCAACCTGTGATGGAGAGCCGGGCGACGTTTGCGGTGGACAAGGTGGTGGAGTACGTGGAGGCTGGGTACCGCACCGCCATGAAGGCGCTGGCCGAGCGCGAGGATGGAGAGGCTATCTTTCGAGGGAGCCAATGACGGTCAAGTACTTCACGGTGGCCGAGGCCAACCGAACGCTTCCGCTGGTACGTCGGATCGTGCTTGACATCGTAACGGACTACCAGCATTGGAGGGACGCGCTGGGGCGTTACGAGTTGTCCGCGGCGGCGGACCGGGCGGAGCACGGGGAGTCGCGTGAGACCCGCGTGTTGCGTCAGCAGGTGGACGATCTGGCCTCCCGCATCAACAATTATATAGGAGAGCTGGGACAGGTGGGTTGTGTCCTCAAGGGGTTCGATGAAGGCCAGGTGGACTTTCACTCCACACTGGATGGCCGCGACGTCTTTCTCTGCTGGAAGCTGGGGGAGGAACGCGTGGCGCACTATCACGAGCTGGATGCCGGATACTCGGGCCGGCAGGTGCTGGAGCCGGCCACATCCGAGGGGGGGAAGCAGTGACACTCCTCAGGTTCCTTCATGTGGTGGGCATCGTGCTCTGGTTGGGAGGTGCGGTGGCGGCGATGGCGCTGTCCATGTTCTCCCGGTCGGAGACCGCGCCGGTGCGAGCGGGTGTGTTCCGGCTGCTGGGGAGGTTGCATGCGTTGGTGGTGGCACCCGGCGTACTCCTCACCATCGCTTCGGGGCTTGCCATCATGATGATGCTGGCAACCGCGGGTCACGGTACGCGTCTCGGTCAGCCGGAGATTTCCGCCATGATGGCACTGGGTCTGGTTGCCGGTCTTGTGGCCCTCTTCGGGGCCTTCCCCGCGTCCCAGAAAGCGGCGGTGCTTGCGGACGTTTCCGAGTCGGGCGAGCCGCCTGAGGCGTTTCACCGGTTTCGCCGCCGGGTGGCGATATCGTCATCGATTGCCGGAGTGCTGGCGGTGGCGGCGCTGTACTTCGGCGTGGCAGCTACCTGACCCGGATCCTCGATGCCCACCGTCACACTTGATCCCCGCCGCGCGCTCGGTCGATTCAGCATTCATTCGGCCGGACATGTAGGGCGTGTGGCATTCCTCACGATGGAGATGTTCAGGGCGTTGCCCGAGTGGCGGGTGTGGCTGCCCCGAACGATTCAGCAGTGCCACCAGGTGGGCAACGGATCTCTCTTCATCGTGGGGCTCACCGCCGCATTCGCGGGCGCGGTGGTATCGCTTCAGACGGGTTATCAGTTCACGGGCGCTATTCCCGTTTACGTGGCTGGCGGTATCATCGTGCAATCCATCGTGCTGGAGCTAGGTCCGGTGCTCACCGGGCTCTTGCTGGCCGGGCGCATCGGAGCCCGGTACGCTGCGGAGCTCGGATCGATGCGCGTGACCGAGCAGATAGATGCGCTGGAGAGCCTCGGAAGATCGTCGGTGTCGTACCTGTTGCTTCCGCGGGTTCTGGCCGGGACGCTGATGCTCCCGGTGCTGACCATCTTCGCCAGTACGATCGGGATTACGGCCGGCTGGTTGCTGGCGAAGGACGCGTTGGGGATGAGCAACGCGGAGTTCATCTACGGAGCGCGCTACTTCTTCAAGCCGTTTGACGTCTGGTATTCTCTCGTCAAGGCGCTGTTCTTCGGGCTCGCGATATCGGTGGTGCCGTCGTACGTGGGGTTCACCACGAAGGGTGGCGCGGAAGGAGTGGGCCGGTCCACGACCGCCGCCGTAGTGAGTGCTTCGGTGCTGATTCTGTTTCTGGACGCACTGCTGTCGAAGATCCTGCTGGGCTGAGGATGATCAAACTCAGGAACGTTCAGAAGCGCTTCGGCGACCTGGTCGTGCTTGACGGAGTGGACTTCGATGTCGAGCAGGGCGAAACGGTGGCGCTGCTCGGGCCTTCGGGAGTGGGAAAGAGTGTTCTGCTCAAGCACATCAACGGACTCATTCATCCGGATCAGGGTGAGGTGTACGTAGACGGCCTGAGCGTGCCGCATCTCAAGCGGAAGGCGCTTCAGGCGTTGCGCCAGCGGATCGGCTATGTATTCCAGTTTGGAGCGCTGTTCGACTCCATGAGCGTGGCCGAAAACATCAAGCTGGGTATCACCGATCAGGAGAAGGCAGACGACAGGGAGTATGGTGAGCAACGGGTGATCGAGTGCCTGGAGCTGGTGAACCTCCCGGCGGATACGGCGGCCAAGTTTCCGGCGGATCTCTCGGGGGGGATGAAGAAGAGGGTTGGTATAGCGCGGGCAATCGCGGGCGAGCCAACGTACCTGCTCTACGACGAGCCTACGTCGGGCCTGGACCCGGTGAATGCCGACATCATAGACGCGCTTGTGGGCAAGTTGCAGGATACGATAGGTGTGACGAGTGTCATGGTAACACACGATGTTCGGGGAGCGTTCAGGACGGCAGACCGGATTGCCCTGTTGCATCGGGGCAGGATTCAGATCATGGGCACACCGCAGGAGATCCGCGAGAGTGGGGATCCGGCGGTTCGCGGGTTCATCGAACGCGATCTCGGCACATCGGTCGCGCACTGACGGACGGGACAAGGCATGGATCTGCACTACAAGCAGGAAGTCACGGTCGGGATGCTGGTGATAGCGGCGTTGGTAGCGCTGTTGGTGGGCATGACCTGGCTCTCGGGCAAGTCGCTGGGTCCGGGCACCGAGATCCGCTTCGGGGTGCGGTTTGCCAACGTGATGGGGCTCAGGACTGGCGATCCGGTTCAGATATCGGGCGTTACCGTGGGGCGGGTGGCGGGCATTCAGCTCGAGAGTGTGGGCCAGGTGATGGTGCAGGTGGAAGTGCGGCGTGACGTGCGGCCGCGGGTGGATGCACGGGCGCAGGTCCGCGGGATGGACGCCTTCGGAGCCATGTTCGTCGATTACGAGCCGGGGATCGCCGAAGAGTTGCTGAGAGACGGACAGATAATCGTCGGCACACGAGAGGCCGCGATGATGGAAGCCGCGACGGGCCTCGCGGGGCGCGCGGGAGATGTGCTCACGAGCGCGGAGAATCTCCTGTCGCCGCGAATGGCGGACGAACTGTATGCCACGATGCACGCGGCACGTGCCGCACTGGAAACGATCAGCGTACAGGGCAGGGAGCCGGTGGCCCGCGAGGCCGCGGATGCTCTGGCCGGAGCCAGGAGGGCGATGGCGCGGCTGGATACGCTGCTGGCCAATCCAGGGCTGGCCCGTTCGCTCAATCAGCTGGATGAGGTGACACAGAATCTGAACGAGATGGCGGAGGGACTGGCTGGTCTGGCGCAGGCGACGAGTTCAGTGATGCGACGGGTTGATGCCGGCGAGGGTACCATGGGCCGCATGGTGAGCGATACCACACTGTATGTGGAACTGACGGAGCTTTCGCGGTCCATGAGACTGTTGCTGGACGATATGCGGGAACGGCCCAACCGGTATTTCAATCTGCGGGTGTTCTAGTTCCACCATGCTGTCCCTCACGTTCCTAGGTACCTCCGCGGCACGTCCCACCGTGGAGCGTGGTGTATCGTCCATAGCAATCCAGCGAGAGGGTGAGACGTTGCTGTTCGACTGCGGCGAGGGAACGCAGCGGCAGATGATGCGGTACGGGGTTGGTTTCACTCTTTCCGACGTCTTCTTCACGCACTTTCACGCAGACCACTTTCTTGGCATCGTGGGTCTGATCCGCACGTTCGGCCTTCAGGGCCGCGAAGCGCCGCTTAACCTGTACGGACCCAGAGGAGCCGAGCGCGTGCTGAACCAGGCGGTGGCGTTGGGCGTGGAACGTTCCCCCTTCGGCATCGAGATCCGTGAGCTCAAGCCCGGTGATCGAATCTCCAGAAAGGGTTACGCCATTGAGGCGTTTGCCACCGACCATGGTGGCGGCGCGGTAGGCTATGCGCTGCGGGAGGAAATGAGGCTGGGCCGGTTCGATCCCGGGAAGGCCCGGGAGTTCGGGATACCGGAAGGGCCGCTGTGGGGAAAGCTCCATAAGGGAGAGGCAGTCGAGTTCGATCTGAAGAGGGATGATGGCAACACTGAGCGGCGGAGGGTGGAGCCAGGTGACCTCGTAGGTCCGCCGCGACCCGGCCGGCTTGTGGTGATCACCGGCGACACGCGGCCGTCAGACACCGTGGTATCAGTGGCGACCGGGGCCGATCTGCTGGTGCACGAGGCCACGTT
Source organism: uncultured Gemmatimonadaceae bacterium (assembly GCA_964613905.1). Lineage (GTDB taxonomy): Bacteria > Gemmatimonadota > Gemmatimonadetes > Gemmatimonadales > GWC2-71-9 > CAZTIV01. The sequence continues at coordinate 30,568 of CAZTIV010000032.1, forward strand.
CAGCAACGAGGAGTCCGAGCGCGCCGTCGAGACCCGGCATTCAACCGCGCTCGAGGCCGCTCAGGTGGCACTGGCCGCGGGTGTCAGGCAGCTTGTATTGACGCACATCTCGGCGCGTTTCTCGGCGGCAAGCGAGGTGCTGCTGACCGAGGCGCAGGAAGTATTCCCCGAAACCGCGGTGGCGCGGGACGGGATGGTGGTGGA
>CAZTIV010000033.1:0-10830 GCA_964613905.1 uncultured Gemmatimonadaceae bacterium
TCGCTGCCGGCCGTGCTGCCCCTCGTCGTGGCATGGCTCGCGGCGCCGCAGGTGGCGTATCTGCTGAGCCGGTCGCGCGTGCGGGCTGTTCCTATCCTCACGGCGGACGAGCGGCGCCGTCTGCGGCGCCTGGCCCGCCGCACGTGGCACTATTTCGAGCACGTGCTGAGCCCGGAGGACGCCTGGCTTGCGCCCGACCACCTCCAGGAAGCACCGGTCGCCGCACTCGTCCACCGGACCTCGCCCACCAACGTGGGCATGGGTCTGCTGGCGGCGCTGGGTGCCTACGATCTCGGATACCTGGGCCTGCGGTCGGCCGCTACCGTCCTCGCGAACACCACCCAGAGCATGAGCGGACTCGAACGGTTCCGGGGACACTTCTACAACTGGTACGACACGCGCGCCGGGACCGTGCTGATGCCGCGCTACATCTCCGTGGTGGACAGCGGCAACCTGGCTGCCGCCCTCATCGCCCTGCGCGAGGGCTGCCTCGATCTCGAGGACGCTCCCGTCATCGTGCCCGCGTTGTGGCAGGGGCTCCGGGATACGCTGGACGTCCTGCGGGACACCGCCGCCGCTCTGCACGCCGAGGCGCCGGAGGCGGTCGCGTCGCTCAAGGAGACCACTTCCGCGCTGGACCGCGTGCTCAAGGCGCCGCCCGAGCGTCCGGCTCACCAGCGCGCGTTGCTCGGGGAGATCCGGGCTCGGCACGTGTCCGCTCTGGAGACCGCTCTGGCCAAGGTGGTCGAAACGGCCCAGGGGACGATCGAGGCACCCCGCCTTCGGGATCTCCGCATCTGGGCCGACCGGATCCGCTACCAGACCGACCGGACGCTGCTGGAATTCGACGCGCTGGCCCCGTGGGCCGCGATCCTGGAAGGAGCACCACCGGCGGTCCAGGAGGCTCTTGCGCGTTTTCCCACCCTGCGGGAGACGGTCAATCTGCGATCGGCGCTGCCACCCCTAGTCGGCACAGATCCCGCCTGGCACGAGCGCTTCATCGCCGCACTGGAGCGGGGCGCCGCCGCGGCCACCGAGGTGCTGACGCAGCTCCGCAGCGTGTCCACCCGGGCCAGGCACCTGGTGGACGACATGGACTTCGGGTTCCTGTACGATCGGCATCGCCGGTTGTTCCACATCGGCTACGACGTGGACGCCGCCCGGCTCGACGGCAGCTACTACGATCTTCTCGCCTCGGAGGCCCGTCTCGCCAGTCTGGTGGCGATCGCCAAGCGTGATGTCGGCGAACAGCACTGGCTGCACCTCGGGCGCCCGTTCGGCCGGATCACGGGGAGCCGCGTGCTCCTGTCCTGGGGCGGAACGATGTTCGAGTACCTCATGCCCACGCTGCTCGCGGCGATGCCCGATCAGTCACTGCTGGCGGTGGCGTGTGAGGGAGCGCTCAACCAGCAGCAGCGCTACGCCCGCCGGCACGGCGTCCCGTGGGGCGTCTCGGAGTCCGCGTTCCATCAGTTGAGCGCCGAGGGACACTACCAGTACCGGGCCTTCGGCGTGCCCGGCCTCGGTATCAAGCGGGACATCGGAGACCGACTCGTAGTGTCTCCTTACGCCACGCTCCTCGCCCTGCCGCTTGCCCCTCGCGACGTCGCCGCGAATGTAGCCCGGCTCGAGGCGCTCGGGGGGATGGGTACGTACGGTCTCTACGAAGCGCTCGACTTCGGCACTCCCGCGCCGGGTGCCGAGTCTCGTCCCGCCATCGTGCGCGCCTACATGAGCCATCATCAGGGCATGATGCTGACGGCTCTGGCCAACCACCTCGCCGGAAACATCATGGTTCGCCGATTCCATGAAGACCCGCGCATCGCCAGCGTCGAGTATCTCCTGTTCGAGCAGGTGCCGCGGCACGTACCGATCTACCGGCCCGCCACGCGCCCCACCCGTGCCCCGGCGCCTCCGCGGACGCGCTACACGCCGTGGGCTGTGCCCGCTCTGCCGGCCGCGCCGGAGCTGTACCTCCTCTCGAACGGCCGATACAGCGTGGTGATCACCGGGAGCGGCGCCGGCGGCAGTCGCTGGCAGGGCCGGGCCCTGACCCGCTGGCGTGCCGAAGCCGGAGTCGATCAGTGGGGTCACTGGCTGTACCTCCAGGATCGCGACAGCGGGACCATGTGGTCCGTGGGGCGGCAGCCCGTACAGGAGAGACCCGCAACAACATCGGTCCTGTTCAGCGCGGGTGCCGCCGAGTTTCGCGCGCGGGCCCACGGCATCGCCGCCCGCGCGGCGCTAACGGTCCCACCGGGCGACGACCTGGAGCTGCGGTGGGTCACGCTGACCAACGAGTCGCGCCGCACCCGGCACCTGGTCCTCACCAGCTTCTTCGAGGTCGCCCTGGCCCGGCCGGCGGACGACCTGCGCCATCAGGCGTTCAGCAAGCTGTTCGTCGAGAGCGAAGTTCTCGAGTCGGCGCGCGCCCTCGTGTTCCGTCGCCGGCCCGGCGGTCCCGATCCCGACCAGCTGTTCCTCGGCCATGCCGTCGTGGCGCCCACCAGCGTAGCGCTCGCCTGCTCATTCGAGACCGATCGGGGGAGGTTTCTCGGACGGGACGGCAGGGCCTCGCGTCCGGCGGCGCTTTCGAACGGTCTCCCCCTGCAGGGCCGAAGTGGCGCGACGCTCGATCCGGCCGCCGCGATCCGCTGCGCGCTGGACATCGCTCCCGGCGAGGAAGTCTCCCTCGCCTTCGTCACCACGGTCGGCGGTTCGCGGGGCGAGGTACTCGCCCGGCTCGAGCCCTACGCGAGCTGGCCGCGCGTCGAACGGGCGTTCGAGGAGGCCGCCGTGCACGCCGAGGGCGAGCTGAACGCCCTCTCCATCGCCCCCCACGAGACCCGGACCCTTCAGCGGTTGTTCTCCGCTCTGATCGCCCCCGATCCCCGACTGCGTCCCGGCGCGAACGTCCTGACCGGAGCGCGCAGCTCTCAGAGCGGACTCTGGCAGTACGGCATCTCGGGTGATCTGCCGATCCTGGTCATCCGCGCGGCCGGCGGTCACAGCGATCAACTCGACGTGGTGCGCACGGCGCTCACGTTGCACGCGCTGCTACGGCGCCGCGGTTGCGCGTTTGACCTGGTGCTGCTCGACGAAGTGTCCGCCGGCTATCAGCAGCCGTACTTCGAGCGGCTGGGCACGCTGATCGCGGAGGCGGGCGCCGAGGTTGGGCAGGGGCGGAGGGGCGGCGTGTTTCTTGTCCGCGCACGCGACCTGTCGGACCCGGACCGCCACCTGATCGAATCCGCGGCCCGCGCGGTGCTGGACGTGTCGCGTTCCCTCGAAGCCCAGTTGGCGGTCCGGGACGACGCGCCGTCCCGACTCCCCGCTTTCGGGCCTGTCCGGGCACTCGAGCCGCAACCGCCCGCGGCGGCGCCCGAGCCGGAGCGGCTCGTCTTCGACAACGGGCTCGGAGGGTTCACGCCGGACGGGCGAGAGTACGTCGTCCGCCTCGACGACGATGAGCGGCCACCGAGAGCCTGGGTCCACGTCGTCGCCAACCCCGGGTTCGGATTCGTCGTCTCGGCCACGGGCGGAGGATTCACCTGGGCGGTGAACAGCGCCGAACGACGGCTCACGCCGTGGCGCAACGATCCCGTGAGCGATCTTCCGGGTGAGGTCCTGTATTTCCGCGACGAGGAGACCGGAGCGGTCTGGTCTGCGACGCCCGCGCCCGCCGGGACGCCGGGACCATACACAGTCCGGTTCGGCGCGGGGTACGCCACGTTCGAACATGCGGCGCTCGGGATCTCGCAGCGCGTCCGCATGTTCGTAGCGCCGGACGATCCCGTGAAACTGATCGAGGTCACGCTCGAGAACGCCACCGATCGCGTGCGACGTCTGACCGCGACCTACTACGCGGAGTGGGTGCTGGGTACGTCACGGCATCGCACCGCCGCGCACCTGGTGCCGGAGTACGATGCGCCGGCCGGCGCCCTCCTCGCCCGCAATCCATACTATCCCCCATTCGCCGATCGGGTGGCGTTCCTCACCGCCTCATCGGCGCCGCATGGCGTGACCGCGGACCGCGTGGAGTTCGTGGGAGAGGCCGGCGACCTTTCCCGGCCGGCGGCGTTGCACCGCATCGGGCCCTCGGGCACGGTGCGACCGGGCGGAGACGTCTGTGGTGCGCTGCAGATCTACGTGCAGCTCGAACCCGGAGAGCGGCGGTCGGTGCATTTCGCGCTGGGTGACGGCGCAGACCGCGATGACGCGCTGAGGCTCGTGCGGCGCTACCAGGATCCGGATGCCGTCCGAACGGCTTCAGCCGGCGTACGGGATCATTGGGAGTCGCTCCTGGGCAAGGTGCAGGTCAAGACGCCCGACCCGGCGCTCAACCTGCTGCTCAATCGCTGGCTCCTGTATCAGACCACGGCCTGCCGGCTCTGGGCACGCTCGGCACTGAGCCAGTCGGGCGGCGCTTTCGGGTTCCGGGATCAGCTCCAGGACGTGCTGGCGCTCGCGGCCACGACGCCGCACCTGACCCGCGCGCATCTGCTCGAGGCGGCGCGTCACCAGTTCGAGGACGGCGACGTGCTCCACTGGTGGCACCCCGGTCCCGACCACGGGGTGCGCACCCGGTGCTCCGATGATCTCCTGTGGCTGCCGTTCGCCGTGGCGCACTACGTCTCCACCACGGGGGAGGAGGGCGTGCTGGACGAGCAGATTCCGTTCCTCACCGGCGACCCCCTCGGCCCTGAGGAGGATGACCGGTACGGACGGTTTGAGGCGACCATCGAGCCGGCCTCGCTGTACGAACACTGTGTGCGGGCCCTGGAACACGGATACCGGCTCGGGAGCCACGGGCTTCCGCTGTTCGGGACGGGGGATTGGAACGACGGCATGAACCGGGTCGGGGTCAAGGGCCGCGGGGAGAGCGTGTGGCTGGCGTGGTTCCTGGCCGCTACACTCCGCGCGTTCGCTCCCGTGTGCGAGCGACGAGGAGACCGGGACCGGGCCGCGACGTGCCGGGAGCGCGCCTCCGCACTTGCCGAAGCGGTCGAACGGGACGGCTGGGACGGAGCCTGGTACCTTCGCGGGTTCTACGACGACGGTACACCGCTGGGCTCGGTACGGAACGCCGAGTGCCGGATTGACGCCGTCGCGCAGTCATGGGCGGTCATCAGCGGGGCGGCGGATCCGGATCGCGCCGAGGTTGCCATGGAGTCGGTGTTCCGCGAGCTGGCCGACGAGCACCTCGAACTGCTGCGGCTGTTTCATCCACCGTTCGATCTCGGTCCGCGCGATCCCGGCTACATCCGTGCCTATCCCCCCGGAGTCCGGGAGAACGGCGGGCAATACACCCATGCTGCCATCTGGACGGCCTGGGCCACGGGCCTGCTCGGCGACGGCGACCGGCTGGGCCGTTTCCTCCGCTGGCTCAATCCCGTCAACCAGACCAGCACGAGGGCCGGCGTGGAGCGCTACCGCGGCGAGCCCTACGTCGTCGCGGCCGACGTCTCCACCTCGCCGCTCCACACCGGTGCCGCCGGCTGGACCTGGTACACCGGCTCCGCCGCGTGGATGTATCGCCTGGGTATCGAGATGCTGCTGGGGCTCCGGCGCGAAGGACAGAGCCTCCGGATCGACCCGTGTATACCGCGGGACTGGGAGGGCTTCGAGGTGGAGTGGCGGGCTGACCGCACCGACCTTCGTATTCGGGTCCGGAATCCCGAGCGGGTGTGCCGCGGGGTTCGCTCGGTCGTGCTGGACAGAAACCTGCTTGACGAACCGGTGGTCCCGCTCGCCGGTGGCAGTCATGAGGTGGAGATCGTGCTGGGGTGAAGCGCGCCGATGCGGGGTATCGAAGCTACTGATTCCTCACAACACTCCCACTCCCCATCTCCCCAACCTCCCTCACCCCCGCAAGGCCCATCGTGAGATCGAACTCGGCGTGCAGATTGTCCAGCACATGCCGAACGCCGGCCTCACCACCCAGCGCCAGACCATACACATACGGCCGGCCGAGCAGTACGGCCGTAGCGCCGAGCGCGAGCGCCTTGAAGACGTCCGCACCGGTCCTGATCCCGCTGTCGAGCAGCACCGGGATCCTGCCGCCCACCGCCTCCACGATGTCGGGGAGGGCATCGAGGGTGGCGATGGCGCCGTCCAGCTGCCGGCCGCCGTGATTCGACACGACGATCCCATCCATGCCGTGCTCGACCGCCATCCGCGCATCCTCGGGATGCAGTATCCCCTTGAGCACGATCGGCAGCGTGGTCCACTCCCTCAGCCTTGCCAGATCATCCCATGTAAGCGACGGGCGGGAATACGTGGCCACGAACCTCTTAACCGCCGCACGCGGTGCGCCTGACCTGAGCTTGTCCACGAATCGTCCCGGATAACGCCGCAGCATCCCGGCAAACGCCCGGATGGTCGAGAGCCTGAGCGGCGGCTTCACGTCGGTGGCGCCGGGCACCGGTTCATTCAGAGATTCACGGAACGTGGGATCGGTGACGTACTGGGCAATGCCCATGCCTTTGAGGAACGGAAGCGACCCCAGTTCAAGGTCGCGCGGCCGCCACCCCAGCATGGTGGTGTCCAGGGTGAGGACTATCGCCCCGCAGCCGCACGCTTCCGCGCGCTGCACCAGGCTTTTCACCAGCGCGTCGGTAGTGCTCCAGTAGAGCTGGAACCATCGCGAGGTATCACCCATGGCGGCGGCGCACGGCTCCATGGCAACCGATGCCTGGTTGGAGAAGATCATCGGGACACCGGCGGCACCGGCCGCGCGGGCGACCGCCAGGTCGGCCTCACGGTGCGCCATCTCGAGCACCCCGATGGGTGCCAGCAGCCAGGGTGCCGCAAGCCGTTCACCCAGCAGCGTTATACCCGTGTCGCGCCGCGAGACGTCGCGCAACATGCGCGGGACAACGGCCCAGCGGTCGAATGCCGCCCGGTTGGCCGCCATTGTACGCTCGGCTCCCGCGCCTCCCGCAACATACGCGTACGCTTCCCGCGACATCACCGCCCTGGCCCGGGCTTCGAGCTGATCCGGCCGGATGGGAATCTCCGGCCGCATACCCGCCACCCCGCGCACATAGATGGACCGCTGGCGCTCCCGCCCGGGCTCCCGACCGGTCATTGGTTCAGAACCTCAACTATGTCGTTGAGCAACGCGGGTGAAGCTGCGGTAATCAGGCTCCCCCCGAACACCACATTCTCCCGCTGCCCTGACACCGTGGCCGCCACTCCACCGGCCTCTTCCACACACGGCACGATGGCCGCAATGTCCCACGGATACATCACAGGGTCGATGGCGGCGTGCACACGCCCCTGCGCCACCAGCGCGTGCTGCATGCAGTCGCCCACAAACCGGAGCGAGCCGGTGCGCTGGACCAGCGTTCGTAACTGATATGGATGGTTCGCTCCCTCGGGATGGGCATCAGAAGTCTTGAGCGATGAAAGCGAGACAACGGCGTTCCTGAGCCTGGGACGCTGCTCTATCCTTGCCTGCACCGGCGCTTCCCCGCCGATGTTGTGCCAGCATCCCAGACCGCGCGCTGCCCAGACCATTTCGTCCAGCGCCGGGAAATGAATCACGCCCAGTACCGGATCGCCTTCTTCCAGCAGCCCGATCAGCGTGCCGAATACCGGCACCCCCAGCGTGAACCAGGCGGTGCCGTCAACCGGGTCCAGCACCCAGCGATACCGCGCGCCGGATGATCCGGTTTCACCGAACTCTTCCCCCAGCACCGCGTCGTCGGGATAGCGGTCGGCCAGCAGCTCGCGCATGACGCGTTCGGCTTCGCGGTCGGCGGCGGTCACCTCGGTGCCGTCCGCCTTGAACTCAACAGCGGTGGTGCGAAAGCGGGGCATGATCTCGGCTGCGGCGCGCTCCGCGAGATCGAGAGCGAACGAGAGCCGTGGTTCGATGTCGGATGCGGACATGCACCGAAGATATCACGGGGACGTCGGAGGACGTCCGGGGGGGGTCGAGGACCAGCTGCTTCGTGTTGGCGTCGTCGAGCCAGATCGCATCAATCAGGTTGCAGGCGAGCACGAGCCGTGGCGCGCACAAACCGAGGCGAAATAGCGCCGGCCGATCAGAATCGCCGCCCTGCTACGCCCAGACCCAGCGTAACGAAGATCATGTTGCTGGGTTGCTCCGTGAAGAGCGCCCGTCGCAGATACGTCGCCTGAATCGAGAAATGCACTACACCCTCCAGCTGCAGATCCACGCCGGCCCCGACGCCCCCGGCCACGGACCAACCCTGATCTGAGGAAGCCGGTGTCCAGGCTGCGTTGTGCATGCCATCGAGCACCACAAATGTCATGTCATCAACCCATACGCCCCGCACCGGTATCTGGAAGTAAGGTGTAACGTCTCCGGCCTCGTTGGGGAAACGAGTCCGCCACGCCACGCCGATCATTCCCAGGGCGCGATGGACTGACGCTGAGGTGACCTGGCCCGCGCCGAAGGTGAAACCAACGTCATGGCGCGCGCCCATCCCTCCGACCCGAATCGCACGAGCAATCGCAATCTCGACCCCAAGGCCGTGGCCACCCCAGCCACGAACCTGTCCCACGCGCGCGTCCACTCTTGATGCGTCGATGAGAGACTGCGCCAACACACCTGGGGCCGCTACCAGAGTAAGGCTCAGGACCGCGAAGGCGACGACCTTCGAGCGAACGGCGCTTGTCATGATCTGCTCCTCGGGGGGAGTTGTTTTAATCTGGTCCACCACCATCCGCCCGGCAAGCGAAGGTGCCGGGCTCCGTCAGTTCCTTCCCTCAAACATCGGCCAGATCTCCTGCAATGAACCGGAAGACGTACGGCAGATCCAGATCGCCAGGTCCCGCTCCTCCGGGACCACCCACGGTTCGTCGATCCGGCGCGCGAACTCGATGGAATCGCAGAACGGCTCGAGCGCTCGCCGGTCCTCGCCAACCTTGATGATGACGCGGCCCGGCTTGTCTCCGGGACCGAAGAACCAGTAGCTGCCGGCCGGAAGGCGGGCGCGGGGCAGACCGTGGCGCGGTCCGTGGAAATCGATGGCCCCCGCCTGGCCGTAGTTGGTGGTGATGATGACGGCCTGCTCGCGGTCCGCCGGCGGCAGCCCGTGGTACACCGCCGCGATCTCCCCCACCTTGCGTTCCCAGCCCAGCATGTCGGCGTAGTCCTGCGGCAGTTCGAGCACCACACCGACGTTGGTCGTGACGGCCGAAGTGACGCCGAGTCGGGCCGCGAACCGGGCCGTGGGTTCAGGCGGCAGGATGGGAAGCCCCAGCGGGAACACGATCACTCCCCACCCGACAGCCGTCGCAAACACCACACCTCGCCCCGCCGCGGCGAATCCGCGCCGCGTGACGTTGGCGAACCACAGCACCGTGACGGTGGCGCCGGCCGCGAACAGCGTGGGGAGCAACGGTCCCGCGTAGTAGGGTTTCCCGCGCAGGCCCCAGATGATCACGAACGTCACTACGCAGGCCCAGCCGACGACCTTCCAGCGTGCAAGACCGCGATGCATGATGAGGCCCGCCGCGCCCGCCACCGCGAGCAGGAAGCCCACTGGTCCGTGCATCAGCACCTGTTCCAGCAGAAACGAGCCATACCCCACGTGGTGGAGCTGGCCGTGCCGGAGCGTTTGCATCTGCGGCACGAGGGGCCAGCCCAGCTGGATCTGGCCGATCCATGAGGGTGCGCCCAAGATGAGCGCGAAGCCGAGTGCCATCCACGGACCGGGCTCGCGGAGCCAGCCGCGCCGGGCAATGATGATCGCCGCAAGCACCCCCGCCCCGAAGATGAGGATCGAGAACTTGGTCAGGAGCCCGATGCCGCCGGCAGTGCCCAGCAGCGCCCAGTGCTTCAACGAGGGCTCGTTGGTGCGGTCGTCCGCCAGCACCACCAGCGCGTAGAGGGCGGATGTCCACCAGAGCTGCTCCAAGGCGACCGGCTGGAACAGGCTGCCGGCACGCAGGTACAGCGGGCCTACCGCCACCACCGCCATGGCGAGCACCTGCGCGAACCGGTTGCCGCCGAGCCGCCAGGCAAGGAGCCCGGTCATGAGCACCAGTGCGCCGTGGGCTAGCGCCGGGCCCAGCCGGATCCCCCAGAGCGCATCGCCCAACAAGGCCCGCTGAACCTCGGACAGGATCGCGATGAAGGGTGGGAAATCCATGGCGAAGAGGCGCAGGTTCCGGCCCATCGCCATGTACAGGAATTCGTCCCGGTGCAATTCGTAGGGCGTGAAGACCGCGACGAGGATATGGATGACGGCGACCGCCGCGCCCAGGCCCAGCATGAGTGGCCAGGCGGGCGCCGGGTTCTGTGATGGCTCACGCATGCTGGAGGATACGGGTTGTGACGGCGCGGAGTTTCCCGGTGGCACCTCGCCGGTCAGGGAATCCGCACGACCACCTTGCCCCGCGGGTGGCCGGTTCCCACGTAGCGAACGGCCTCCGGGGCCTCTGCCAACGCGTACTCGCGGTCGATGACCGGACGGATCGCCCCCGTCTGGGCGAGTTCACGCACCGTGGTCAGGCTCGCGTGGTCGTTCCGCGAGATGAACGGCACGAGCCGCTGGGGTACTAAGGGCGACAGCACTGCGGCCTTGAGCATGCGCGACGCTGGCGCCAGCCACCGGCCCGCGGGCGAGCCGACCGCCACGAGAGTGCCATTCGGAGCCAGCACCCGACGGCAGTGCGCGAACGGACGGTTGCCGCCGATTTCAAAGATGACGTCGTAGCGCTCGCCACGCCGGGTGAAATCCTCCACCATGTGGTCGATCAGCTCGTCAGCCCCGAGCGAGCGGACCAGGTCCAAGCTTTCGGTGCGGGTCACTGCCGCCACGTGCGCGCCAAGCCACTTGGCGATCTGCACGG
>CAZTIV010000033.1:10930-29827 GCA_964613905.1 uncultured Gemmatimonadaceae bacterium
TCGGTGCGGGTCACTGCCGCCACGTGCGCGCCAAGCCACTTGGCGATCTGCACGGCAAAAATGCCCACTCCACCCCCTGCCCCGTTGATCAGGACACGTTGACCCGGCGAGACCCGCGCCTTCTCGGTGAGACCCTGCAACGCGGTCAGGCCGCCAACGTGCAGCGTGGCGGCCTGCTCATGCGTAAATCCCGAAGGAATGGGTGCCAAGCGGTCTTCGGTAGTCACCGTGTACTCGGCGAAGCTGCCGTTTGTGCCGCCGAAGACGTTGTCTCCGGGGTTGATCCCCTTCACGTCCTGGCCCACTGCCTCCACGCGGCCGGCCAGGTCCACGCCGCGAATGGGATGCCGGGGACGGCGAAGGCCGTCCGAGAGACGGATCAGATAGGGCATGCCCCGCGTGGTGTGCCAATCGAGCGCATTCACCGAGGCGGCGTGAACCCGGACGAGAACCCCGCGGTCATCGATCTCAGGCATCGCCACGTCACGGAGCTCGAGCACGTCCGGCGAACCGTAGCGATCCTGCAAGATGGCCTTCACGGATGCTCCGGCTTCTCCAGTGCCGGTCTGTCGCGCAGCTGCGCGAGCATGCGCTCGAGGAAGTCCACGCGTTCGTTGAGCTCCGCCAGCTGGTCGGCCTGCTCCGCGAGGACGGCACGGGTGTCTTCCAGGCCATTGGCACCCGGGTGTTCCCGGGGTGGGGCGGGAGGAGCGACGCGGAGTCGCATACCCCACCACGCGAACGCCGCCGCCAGGGCGGCGTGGATCGCGGCGTGCCATGGTTCAGATGCGGCCACGGCGAAACCCATGCCAGCGAAGTTGCCGGCGCTCAGCAGCAGCATGACCGGACTCCAGAAGCCACGCTTGAAGGTCACGGCGAGCTCCTTGTACCTGAAGTCACGGGAACTGGAGCTGGGCGGTGGTCTTGATCTCCTGAATGAAGCGGTCGGCGACAAGCGACCTTGAGGCGCTCGGTGATTTCACTCATGGGTCAAACACGTCAGAGCCCTCGCGCCATACTGAGACAACAGATCCGAGGCATGGCGCGCTCATCGGTCTGACCGGACGTTCGTCCGGCAGCACCAATATGGTGATCCACGTCGCGCTGTCCACCGCGCGCGACCGGAGTGGCTAGTACCCGGTGAAGGGAGGCGAAACGAAATGCGGCGTGTACGTCGCCAGGAACGGTCCGTACGCTATTGCCGCGAGCAGCACCGCCACCGCCACCCAGATCCTCAGGCGATCCAGGTTCGGCTCCCAACCATCGGTTGACGGCGCGGTGAGCATCTCCGAGACCGGAATATCCCTGGGATGCTCGCCCTTCTTCCCGGCAAGGATCGTCATGCCGATGTCCAGGAAGAACAGCATGATGCCGAAGAACATCAGCGTGCCGCCTATTGCCGTGAGCATTCCGCCCAGATTCCAGGCGGCCAGATCGTAGGTGGCTTCGACGCGGAATATCCGCCGCGGCATTCCCTCGAGGCCGGCCGAGATCATGCCGCGGGCAAAGATCAGCGTCCCGATGGTGTACACCCACGAAGATGCCAGAGCAATGCCTCGGCTCCAGAGCCCCCTGCCGGTGAGGTACGGTACCAACCAGTAGGCCACCCCCATGAATGTGAGGGCCACGGCGGTGCCCACCGTCATGTGGAAGTGTCCCGGGATCCAGGTGGTGTTGTGTACCACCTGGTTCATGGTGAAGCTCGCGTTGATGAGCCCGGTCACTCCGCCAAACACAAATGTGATCATGGCAAGCAACTGCGCGGTGACAGAGGGATCGTTCCACGGGAGTCTCCGGATCCAGCCCAGAACTCCTGTACCACCGCGCGCCCGTCCACCCATTTCCAGCGCCGCTATCACTGCGAACGCGGTGGCGAAGCTCGGGAACACCACGGCGAAGGTGAGCACCCCGTGTACCGCCTTGTACCCCTGCCCGATTCCCGGATCGGTGTACTGGTGGTGCATGCCCGTAGGAATGGACAGCACCAGGAAAAGAATGAACGTGGCCCGCGCGAACGAGTCGCTGAATACCTTGCCGTCCACCTGCCGCGGGATCAGCGCGTACCACGACACATAGGCCGGGAGCAGCCAGGCGTAGACGATGGCGTGCCCGGTGAACCAGAAGAGCGTCCGGTTGAGGAGCGGATCCACGAGCTGTGTCAGGCCGATGGACCAGGGGAACAGGAACCCCAGGAACAGCACCGCTATGGGGAGCGATGCCAGGAACCACATGGTGTACGACGTGATCGAGATGAAGGCCAGCAGCGGGATGCGGTCACTCTCGTGCGCGGCACGCCACTGCTTGAGCGTGAGCCACATGTTGAGTGTTGCGATCCAGGTGCTCACCACCACGAGCGCAAGACCTATGTAATAGGTCCAGTGCGCCTTGAGCGGCGAGTACGAAGTGTACAGTACGCTTGCCTGATGCGTGGTCACCGCGTAGATGGTGAGTATGTTGCCTATGAGCAGGACGGCAAACGAGATCCACAAAAGGCGCAGATTCAGCTGCCGGCTCAGTGCGCGCGCCGTCATCAGCGGGAGGAAACCGTTGGCGAAGGCGAACGTGAAGGTGAGCACGTTGGCCACGCCATGGGCGGTGAGCCCCTGGTAGTAGTTCTTCAGTCCCGGGAAGAACTGGAGAATGTCGATCCTGGCATACGCCAGCGCGTTGGCCAGCCCGTGGAACACTCCGGCCACCAGCGCCGCGTAACCTATGTAGATGGTCCAACGCAGTACGCGCCGGTGCGATTCCGGTATGTCGAATCCGGCGGGGTTCATGACCGTCCAGCCGCTCATTCGACGATCACCTTTCCGGCCATGGCGTGATGCAGCAGCCCGCAATACTCGTGGCACATCATCAGGTATTCGCCGGGCTCCCGGAACCGGTACGTCACCCGCGCTACCTGTCCGGGAATCAGCATCACGTTCACCCGGGTGCGCTCGATGTGAATGCCGTGAATTACGTCGCCGGCGGTGCCCACGAACGTCACCTCCGCACCCACCGGCACCCTGATCTCGTTGGGCTGGAAGAACCAGACTCGCCCGACGATCACAACCTCGTACTCATTGGGGCCGGTCTGGCGCACACCCGGCTGGTCGAACGGAGGGGTCTCGTGCAGTGTGGCCGGGTTCACCCGCTCATCGTGACCGGGAAGGTGGATATCCATGGCCACGGTTGAATAGACAAGCGCGGCCATGGCCGCCAGCATGAGCAGTCCGCTCACCACCATGAAGGCACGCTCGTATGCGTGTACGCGCATCGGCTACCGATCCAGCAGCATGATGTAGAGGATTATCCACGTCCCGAAGACCAGCATGAGTATGACGGACGTGAGCAGCAGGGTACCGGTGATCACCGGTTCATCGTCAGGCCTGGCTCCCTCAGCCGGTGCTGCGGTGGCGCGCGCCAGAGCCCTGCCACCGAATACCAGGAGGCCAATGAACACCGCCAGCAGCGGCACGGCGACCATCAGCCGGCCGGGCTCCACGGTGCCCGACAGCAGCGCGCTGAAGGTCTTCCACAGATACGCGACGAGGGGAATACCGCCCGCCACCAGCACGAGCAGCAACGCGAAGAGTCGTAGGGCCATAGTCGGCCCCAGGATATCCGCTGCACTGCGCGATGTCCAGACCGGTCGGATTTACTATGAAGCTTTCATGAAGCGGAAATGTCAGAGCCCCGTGCTGGTACTCCGGCGTTCGAGCAGCAACACATCACGCCACCGACCGTTCAATCGGCCCAGACGCTCACGGGTGCCGACCACGCGAAATCCCGCGCGCTCGTGCAGCGCCACGCTTGCCTTGTTCTCCGGGAATATGCCTGCCTGAAGGGTCCAGATACCGTGTCGCTCGGATTCCTCAATCAACCGCTCCAGCAGCCGCCTCCCCACCCCACGTCCGCGAACCTTGCGCGCCACATACACACTGACCTCGGCCACTCCACCGTAGGTGCAACGATCGGACACGGGACTGATCGCCGCCCATCCGGCTACCTGCCCCGCATCTTCGGCCACGAGGCGACAAGCCTTGAGATGCCCGGCGTCCCACGATTCCCATTCAGGCACCGCGGACTCGAAAGTGGCATCGCCGGTGGCGATTCCGTCGGCGTAGATCTCCCTGACAGATGGCCAGTCGCCGGGCGTCATGGCGCGCACCGCCAGTTCTGCAGCCGGTGCCACTAGAAGTCGCGCTTCTTCATCTCCGAGAAGAAATCGCGGCTCTCCAGGTCTTTCTCAGTGACGTCCGGCGGCAGCGTGTCGTCGTGTTGCCGCCTCCGGTCGCCCTTTGGCTTGGCGGCCTGGCCCGAGAGTTTCTTCACCAGTGCGGCAATACGCCGCTCTTCGGCTTTGGACATGACATCAAGGTAATGGTATCCGGAACTGTCGCACAGGGCCTGGCCTGGGGTGGCCCTTACCCCACGAGCCTGCATACGTTGCAGCATGCAATCGTCACGTACCGCGCTCGTGGTGGGGGCCGGGATATTCGGCGCCGCCGCTGCGCTGGAACTGGCCAGGCGCGGGCATTCCGTTACGCTGCTCGACCCCGGACCCCTGCCCCATCCGCTGGCCGCCAGCACCGATATCTCCAAGGTGCTCCGGATGGAGTACGGTACCGACGAGACCTACATGTCCATGATGGAGGAGGCGTTCGACGGTTGGCGCAGCTGGTCTCGCAGGTGGCGGTCCCGCAGAGAGCCCGACCTGTACCATGAGACCGGAGTTCTGATGGTTTGCCGATCACCCATGGAACCGGGTGGATTCGAGTACGAGAGCTGGAAGATGCTCACGGCGCGAGGACATGAGCCGGAACGGGTCGACGCCGGCGCAATGCGGGACCGATTCCCCGCCTGGAACGCAGACGTCTATGTCGACGGTTTCTTCCACGCTCTGGGCGGCTACGCCGAGAGCGGGGCTGTTGTCAAATGGCTGGTGGACGAAGCGGAAAGGGCGGGCGTCACTCTGCGCGCCGGCTCTCGCGTATCCGGTATGCTGGAAGGCCATGGGCGGATTGGTGGCGTGCGGTTGGAGAACGGTGAAGCACTGGAAGCCAAAGAGACGCTTGTGGCTGCCGGAGCCTGGACCGGGAAGCTCCTGGGGTTCGAGCACGAGATCAGAGCCACGGGGCATCCCGTTCTGCATTTCAGACCGCGCGATCCCTCACTGTTCGCACCCCAACGGTTTCCCGTCTTCACGGCGGATGTGGCGCGCACCGGATTATACGGGTTCCCGGTCAACCGGGACGGCGTGGTAAAGGTAGCTCTGCATGACGAAGGTGTTGCGATCGATCCTGATGCCCCTCGCACCGTGAGCCCGCCGCAGGAAGCGCGCATGCGCGAACTCCTGGCCGATACCCTGCCCGCGCTGTCCGACGCGGAAGTTGTATACCGCAGGCTCTGTCTCTACGCGGACACGCAGGACGAGGATTTCTGGATCGCCCATGATCCGGAACGTGAAGGGCTCACGGTTGCGAGCGGCGGCAGCGGGCACGGATTCAAGTTTGCTCCGGTGCTGGGGCCGCTGATAGCAGATACGGTGGAGGGGAAGGACCACCCGCTGGCCGGGAAATTCAGGTGGCGACCGGAGATCAGGCTGGACAAGGGGAAAGAAGCCGCCAGATACCACGGCGATGCGTAACAGGCGTCAGGCCACTCCGCAGAACCGCATGATGGTAAGCGCCAGGGTGCGCGTAGCAGTCTCCAACTCGGCAATCGAAACGTATTCGTCGGGCGCGTGCGCCCGCCTCACGTCGCCCGGCCCGTACAGCACCGCCGGCGTGCGACCTTCGTTAAGCAGCAGTCGCATGTCGGCGCCGTAGGGCATCCCGCAGATCGCGGGTTTGGTGCCGGTGACATCCTTGTGAGCCCCGGCCACCATTGCAACTATCCGGTGGTCGGACGGAATGACCGCTGGCGCGAACTGCGCGCCCCACCACTCCACTACCGGCGGATGGTCACGCAACCAGGGATCCGCGGCCGCCACCGTTGCGACCGCATCCACAAGCTCACGTCGCGCCTCATCCGGACCCTCATCCACCGCAACGCCCAGGCGCCCCTCGCAGGTGAGCGACTCGGCCACCGTTGACGCCCAGATCCCCGCACTCACGGTTCCGACACATATGGCATACGGGGTCTTTGGACCGGCGAACATCGGATGGCGCGGCCGGGCGTTCCGTTCCCGCTCGAGTTCCTTGAGAGCCTGGAAGACAGGGATGAACTTGTCGATGGGGTCCACCCCTTCGTGCGCCAGCGCGCCGTGGGCTGCAACACCCGGAACCGTAATACGGAAGTTGAGGGCGCCGGCCTGAGCTGGGGAAACGGCCAGGCTGGTGGGTTCGAGCACGATGGCCGCGTCACCGATGTGGCCGCGCCGCACGGCCGCCAGAGTGCCGAGTCCGCCGTCTTCTTCTCCAACAACACTCTGCACCATAACCGATCCGGCAATCCTGACTCCTGCATCCCGGAGCGCGCGGACGGCAAACAAGGCGCAGCAGAGCCCGCCCTTCATGTCAGCCGAGCCGCGGCCGAGGACGTGGCCGTCACGGATCGTTCCTTTGAACGGAGGGACAGACCAGCGGGAGAGGTCGCCGGCAGGGACCACGTCAACGTGGCCGTTCAGGATGAGACGGGGACCATCGTTCCCGCCCCAGGTCCCCACTACACCAAGCGCGTGATCCCGGTCGATCTCCACGGTGTATGCCGGGTCGTTCCTCAGCGCCGTTGGATCGATTGACCAGAGGTCCACGTCCATATCAAGTTCACCGAGGAGGCGGACAACGCGCTCCTGCGCTGAAGTTTCGTTGCCGCCAACGCTCTCGAACGCAATCAACTCAACCAGGCAGGTGACAAGCCCGTCGAGATCGATTGCCTCGAGGACCTTCCGTTCGGTATCTCGCACTTTGTGCGCTAGATCTGCGCGAGCGCGGCGCGCAGGTCGGCAATCAGGTCTTCCGCGTTTTCGATACCCACTGAGTAGCGTATCAGCGATTCCGGGATACCGGCCGCCTCCCGCTCGGCCGCCGACAATTCGACGTGGCTGGTGGTGGCGGGCGGACCCACCAGTGTCGCCACGGATCCGAGGCTTGCGGCACGGTGCGCCAGCTTGAGCGCGCCGAGCATGCGTTTGACGGCCTCGAAGTCATCTCGCAGAGCGAACGCCAGTACGCCGCCGAATCCCCGCATCTGGGCCCGGGCCACGTCGTGTCCGGCGTGCCCCGGGAGCCCGGGATAGAACACGTTGTCAACCGTAGGATGGTCAGAGAGAAACTCCGCCACCCGCTGGGCGTTGGCGTTCTGTCGTTCGACCCTGAGCTCGAGCGTCTTGATTCCCCGGGTAAGCAGAAACGCCGAGTTGGCATCCAGGGCGGCGCCATTGATCTCGCGAAAGTGGAAGATTGTGGATACCAGGTCACGCCGTCCCACTACGACACCGCCCATCGCATCGGAATGGCCACCCAGGAACTTGGTGGCGCTGTGGATGACAAGATCCGCCCCCAGCGAGAGCGGCTGCTGGTTGATGGGCGTAGCAAAGGTGTTGTCCACTACCACCGTTGCGCCTGCTCCGTGCGCCGCGGCCGACAGGCGTGCAATGTCCAGCACCTTCAGGGTGGGATTAGTGGGGCTCTCCAGGTAGACAACGTCACAGCCACGCGCGATCTCGCGCTCTATCGCCTCGTGGTCGTGAGTGGTGCACAGGGCAACGTCAACACCGAACTTCGGCAGGAACTCGATGAATATCCTGTTGGTACCGCCGTACGTGTCCTTGATGCTTACCACCCGTTTGCCGGGCGCCAGCAGAGTGAAGAGCGTGCCGCTCACCGCGGCCATGCCGGTGGCAAAGCTCGTCGCCGCCTCGGCGTCTTCCAGAACCCGCACCTTCTCTTCGAACAGATCTACGGTGGGATTCGTGTTCCGCGAGTAGATGTGTCCGGGCCGTTCCCCAGCACCCACGGCGCGCCATTCGTCCAGATCGTCCCAGGCAAAAGTGACCCCGTGGAACACCGGAGGGACGGTGGCTCCCTCCGGTGCCCGATCCGGCTCTCCGCCCCACACACAGCGTGTTGAAGGGCCCCACACGGCGGCGGGCTACCCTTCGTACTTGAAGGAAACTTTCACCTTGGCCCGGTAGTGCTGGATTTTCCCGTCCTTCATCTGGATGTCGAGTTCCGATACCTCGGCAACGCGCAGATCCCGCAACGTCTTCGCCGCACGCTTCACGGCCGCCGCCGCTGCCTTCTCCCAAGATTGGGTGCTGGTGCCGACGAGCTCGATGACCTTGTAGACGCTCTCCGCCATGGTGATGCTCCTTGTGAAGGGACGTGATTACAGGGAAGCCGTCGCCGGTTCGGCGGCGGCCTCGTGAAGGTTGATGGCGTGGGCCCGGATCCGGCTGTAGTCCGTGAGAATCCCGGTGAAGGTCAGGCTCAGTGCAGGGTTGACAGGACTCTGGATCATGCGCTCCAGGAACCGATCACGCAGCTTCTTGACCCGGCTCAGAATGGCCGCGTTCATGCTCTGGGCATCTGCGTCGCTGATGTTGCGCCGCTCCTGGTACGCCGTGATCACGCGTTCGAGAAACTCCGCCACCGCATCGTGCAGTCCCTGGAGTTCGGTCTTGATATCGGCAGGAAGTTCGAGTTGCTGATCGCGCAGGCGCAGATAGGCCTTGAGCACACTGGCCAATCGGTCGCTGGCAGACTCGTACTCATGGGAAATACGGAGTTGCCGCCGCCCCTCAGCCGCCACGGCGTGCGGCACCGTTGCATCCAGGAGATCGGTGAGGAACTGCACGATCTCGCGATGTACGTTGTCCAGCACTTCCTCGCGGTGGAAGGTCTTCTGGATCAGGCGTTCATCCAGCGGCCCATTGAATCCGAGCTGCCGGATCCATTCGATCATCCTGAGAACGCTCTGCCCCATCTGTACCACCTCTCCGCGACTCTGTTCGATACCGAGCACCGGAGCGGAGACGGTGCGGGGATCCAGATGGCGAAGCCGGGCTACTTCCTTTACCCCCGGGTCGGGAACCAACCGGACGAGCAGTCGCTCGAACGGCTTGAGAAACGGCAGTACCATGGCCGTGTTGGCCACGTTGAATCCGGTGTGCGTAAGCGCAATCCCTGCGGTCACCACAACTCCGAACGTCACGGGATCCGCGCCGGCCGACAGACTGATCGTCATTGGATCGGCGCCGTGCACCCGCTCAACCATCCCGGCCACCAGGCGCACATACCACTGGAAGATGAGTGTGATCCAAAACACGCCGAATATATTGAACAGCACGTGCGCCCATGCCGCGCGCTTGGCGTGCGTGGTCCCACCTATGGATGCCAGGATCACCGTAATGGTGGTGCCGATGTTCTCGCCCAGCACGAGTGCGGCCGCCGTGGGGAACGGGATTACACCGGTCACGGCAAGTCCGATCGTTATTCCCAGAGTGGCGCTGCTGCTCTGCACCAGCAGTGTCAGAATGCAGCCTATCAGCACGCACTTCATCACGCCCAGATACGTATCCGCCTGGAACCAGGCGAACGCCTCCATGTACTGGGGCATGTCCTTCATGGGCGCGAAACCGTCCTTCATGAGTTCGAGCCCGAAGAACACCATGCCGAGCCCCATAATAGCCATGGCTATGAAGCGGGGCCGGTCACGGCGGGCAAAGAGATAGACCAGGGCGGCAACGCCCAGGATGGGCAGCCCGTATTTCCCGATCTTGAGTACGAGGATCCAGCCGGTAATGGTGGTGCCGATGTTGGCGCCCAGGATGACGCCCATCGCCTGGTGCAGCTTCATGAGCCCGGCGTTCACCAGCCCCACGATGATCACGGTGGTAACCGTGGACGACTGCACAAGAACGGTCACGGTGGTGCCCATGCCGGTGGCGGTGAGCCGGTTGTCGGTCACCATGCTGATCATGCGCCGGAGCGAGTTCCCCGCGACCGCCTGCATGCCTTCGGACATGTACTTCATGCCGAGCATGAAGATGCCCAGCCCGCCGATCACGGACATGAGCATGGGGATTGTGGCGCCAAGCGAGGACGTCACAGGTGGGTTTCCGGGCTCAGACCAGGGATCTCGTCATGGGGCCAGCGCCACCAGTATATCCGGCCGTACCTGATTCGGCCAGACGTATTCACGCCGGGGGTTCGGACCGTAGCTGCCCGCCGCGTACCGTGGCCCCGATCACTATGGCTGCCCCCACGAGAACCAGGTTCTT
This sequence comes from uncultured Gemmatimonadaceae bacterium, assembly GCA_964613905.1. Lineage (GTDB taxonomy): Bacteria > Gemmatimonadota > Gemmatimonadetes > Gemmatimonadales > GWC2-71-9 > CAZTIV01. The sequence continues at coordinate 21,141 of CAZTIV010000033.1, forward strand.
GATGATGTACTGCCCCTCAAGTGTGGGGGAATACGGGAACGCTACAAACGTCTCGCCTGGGAACATAAACAGTGGCAACATTGTTCCGGGCATCTGCACGAAGAGGAGCAGCAAGGTGGCCCGGAGAAACCGCCCAGTGATGAGACCCAGGCCTATCAGAGATTCCCAAAGCGCCAGAATGGGAAGTCCCACAGCGGGTGTCACAAGGCCCATGGTCAACTGCTCTATCGTACGGGCGGCAAGATCGGCGGCCGGGCTCCATCCGGGCACGAACTTGATCGCTCCGAACCACAGGAATACCACTCCCAGCCCGAGTCGGGTAAGCCGCACCCCGTGGCGGGCCATCCAGCTGGTGATCCGGATATCGATCGGTTCCAGGGGAGCAGGCAGTGTCACGAGTCACCTCCCAAACTGCGCCTGTTCGGTTGCCTGCTAACGTTCTGTCAGTTCGTCGTACGCTACACCGATGGAGGCAGCGAGGCTGAGCCTGGGATTGAGCGCCCGATGATCCGGGAATTCCGGCAGGCTTTCCAGAGCGGTTGCCTCTTCCCTGCTCTTCCCCTCGGCCAGGGCGCGGCGAGCGGTCTCGAGCACCCCGCTCAGGTAGTCGCGCTGGACCAGCACGTCACTGCGGTTGCCAATCACCCCGAAGTCGGGATTGGCATGCCCAAAGACGTACACGGTGTCAGCCGAGTGCTCACCCGCCACCGTTTCAAGCAGATCGATCCAACCTTGTACAGAAGCGCCACCGGGGCGGTCGATGAAAGGATACGCCCGGTTGAAGACCAGGTCGCCCATATGAACGATGTTCGCCTGCTGGAAATGAATCGTGCAGTCGCCGCCGGTGTGGGCGGGTCCATAGTGTCTGGCACTTACGGTCTCGTCACCCACAGAGATGGCCCACTCACGGTCGAACGTGGTATCGGCAAAGGTCTGGGCATCCAGGGTGCCCGCGGTTTCCGCCGACCGCCGCTGAAGCTCCGGCGCGCGCCGGTGCGCCACGATCATCCTCGCTACCGGACGGAACACGCCGTTGCCGGCGGTGTGGTCGCCGTGATGGTGCGAGTTGATGAGCGCGTCTATGGCATCCCCTCCGCGCTCGGCCAGGCCTTCCACGCACTCGCGCGCCGGGTCCGGGAATTGGCTGTCCACAACCAGTGCACCTGACGGATTCAGCAGCCATCCTATCGTACCGCCTCTGGACGTGAAGATCCCCACGTTGCGGCGGATTTCGCTGAACTCACCCGCCGAGCCAAAGCCTGAAACCAGCCGACCAGGGAGCACGACTCCCGCTAGCCCCGCAGCCGACACGCCAAGAAACTCTCGCCGTTTCCACATCACAGGCGCTACTCCTTTGGCTCATCCCTGAACTTCGATGCCGCATCACTGAACGCCGAGCGCAGGGAATCCCAGGCGGATTCCGCCCCCGCCTTGACCGACTCCCACGCTTCGTCGCTTGCCTTACGAAGTTCCTCCAGCTTTCCCCTGCCTTCCTCGAGCTTCTTGTCCAGAGCGTCAATCTCGCGGTTCAGACGTAGCCCCCCTTCCGCGTCCGCCTTCTTGAGCCGGGCCTTGAGCTTGTCGAGATCGGCCTTCCACTCGTCGAGCTGGGCCTCGAACTTCTGCCGGTACGCTTCTCTGTCATTCATGGCTGTTCCTCCCTTGCTGAATGAGAATCTCACTGAAAAGGTAGCCCGCCGTAAGGCCGAGCCGCTAGCTTATTCACCAACCCCAGCCCCAAGAGACGGTCCATGCTCGCATTTGCATTGGTTGCCTCCCTCACCATTCCTGCTTTCGCCGATGAGCTGTGGTTTGCCCGGGCGGACAGCAACGAATCCGACGCCGTGCTGGAGGTTATTCAGACCCTCTTTGACGGCATGCGCGCGCGCGACACCGCCCAACTCGCGAGCATCCACGAACCGGACGCCTGGTACGTCTCGGTGCGCTACGAACGGGAAGGCCCCCCGGTCATCAGGCGGCAGTCACTCAGTGAGTTCCTGGCCTCCATGGCAGCTTGGGGGGCAATGGCCGGTTCAGCCACTGCGGTCACGACGCCTTCAGCCTGGTGCGGCGCGACGGAGTATGGCGGATCCTGTCCGCAGTGTATACGGTGCGGCGCGAAGGGTGCCCACCCGGAGGCGGCTAGACCGGTAACACCGGTACGCTGTACGGAGCAATCAGCGGATCGCGCGTGGCGAGGGTAAGCCCGTGCTCCATGGCCTGCGCCACCAGCAGCCGGTCAAACGGATCCGTATGATGCCACGGCAGCTGAGCGCTCGCGCGGGCTTCAGCCGCCGTGATCGGAAGCACGAGAAAACCGGTTGACTCGGCTGCAGAGAGCCAGCCGTCCGGCAGCGTAAGCTTCCCGCGCGCCGCCTTGAGTTCGAGTTCCCACACCGACGCCGCACTGAAGAACACCGCCCGCTTGGGATCGCTGATCGCGGCCGCCGCTTGGGGGCGCAGCTTCCCGGGATCATGCAGCGCCCAGATCAGAGCATGGGAATCCAGCAGAATGTTCACGAACCGGGCGGTGGCTCAGCTACGCGCAGGCTCTGTTTCTGTTCATCGCCACCGCCGTAGAACAGCTCTTCCAGTTCAGGGTCAGGCGCCCAGCAGTCGTCGGATTCGCGCACCTTCCCCGCCAGCTGGCCCAGCACACGCTGGCCGGCGGAAGCAGACACCGGCACCAGCTTGGCCATGGGCTTACCCGCCTTGGCAATCAGGATCTCCTCTCCGGCGTGGGCGGCCTCTACCAGGCGCGAGAGATGGGTCTTGGCTTCATGTATATTGTAGGTCTTCATTGGACTAAGCTTAGTCCAGTTGGTACAGCCGGTCAATCCCCCGGGGCAAAGTCATGGCCGGAACCGTATCGAGAAGTACCCTCGCGTCCTGTTCCTGTAGGGCTCGTCGAGCGACCTGCTGACCCCCACCACTGTCTCAACAGCCGGCAGCGGAACAAACGGCATCTGCGAGAGGGTGACGCTGCGCTCGATCCCCACCACCCGATGCCAACCCCGATCGATGGCCCTGGTCGTTACGCCCATGGCGTACAGATCGGCGAGCCCGGTGGTAATGGTCAGGCGGCCCAGCCACACCTCACTGCCGGATAGCGTGCCTGTTGGCAGGCCCGGAACGGCCACCCGTTGACTCAGCAGTGCCGGATCGAGGAAGAGCGCGGGAGAGCCTCCCACCTGGAACAGTTCAAAGAGTGGCGCCGAGGATGACGTCCGCCCGGAGACGCCCGCCAGGCGGAAGCCGTTGCTGCCGACCCGCGCGCCCAGCGATACGCTCATGAGCGTACGAGTCCACCAGGCCCCTCCGGTGCGACCCACGGCGCCGTGGTGGTCCCCCGATATCTCGGTTACCAGCTTCCCCCTTCGAAACCTGTATAACGTGTTTCCTTCTGCAAACGCCACCATCCGCGCGGTCGAGCCGAAGTCAGGCTGGTCGAGTCGACCCAGGGATCCCCCGATTCGGAGCATGATACGAGCGGACACCGCGTCACCGCCGAGAGCGAGGCTCAGTCCGCCCCCCGCATAGTCCACGTCCAGCGGGTGGACGGCGGTGCGTCCGCCTGACAGATGTTGCCGGGCAAAGAAGGCATCACCCGACACGTGAACCGGCATCGCCCTCACCGCCGCACTGAGCCCAACGCCGTGCCATGGCGTGGGCCAGCCGTACGCGCCTGAAAGCACGGCGCTGAACCGGCCCACGGGATCGCCCATCGCAAGGGACAGCATCCCGACGCCGCGGTCGGCTCCCCACGAACCGGCGGGAAGCAGGCTCAGCCGTTGCGGGCCCAGGCCATACCGCCGTGCCGGTGGCACTGGCGCTTCACGGAAAGGGTCGACCGCCTGCGCCGGCACATGTGGAGCGGCGGGCCAGAGATCCTCGGGCAGATGAATTACCTCTCCCACCATCACACGTTCAGGGTGCACGCGGCGCACGTCCCAGCCGCGGCTGTGCAGGTTGAGGAAATAGATCCGTCCATCGTCCCTTGATGGCTCCGGCGCGGCCACCTGACCCAGAACCCGGGTAAGCGGCCACACTCTGCCGGTTTCGAGGTCGATCCGCTCGAGGTTGGCCACGCCGCCCAGCGTGGACACCGCAACGAGCGCGTCGCCCCCTGGCAGGAAGACGGCATCGTAACGATCGGCTCCGTCGTCCGGATCCACGTAGCGCGGCGCGCCTCCTTCCGCCGGTACCGCCACCAGCCGCCACCTGTCTTCCCGCTGTACGGCTGCCACGACGGTGCGACCGTTGGGCGAGTAGCGCGGGCGATAGTACACGACGTCAGGCGAGCCTTCGGCGAGCACCGTTACATGGCCCGTGCCGAGGTCCACGCGCACGAGGTCGCATATCCCCCACGAGCAGCGCACACCGGCCGCGTGCGTTCCATCCGGCGATGGATCAGCGGCACGGATTCCCGCGCCCCTGGTGATTCTCCGGCGGGAGCCCGTTTCGAAGTTCCAGAGAAAGAGGTCCGGCCTGAGCGTGCCGTCCCACTGCGGCTCCCACCTCACCAACAGTATGTGCTTACCGTCCGGCATGAAGCGCGGGTGGCGGTGAGGCCTCAGCCGGTGCGGGTGCAGCGTTGCCACCGGCTGTCTGGGGCTGGGAGCCCATTCCACTGCGGCCACGTCCAGCGTGTCGCGTTCGAGCATCCTGCGCCTAGCTTCCTCGGCGCGTTGCCGTGCTTCGGGATCTTCTTCTATGCGCCACACCACGAGGCGGGACGGCAGGTCGCGCGACATGAGCTCGACGGCCATGAGTTTGCCGTCGGGCGAGATCGCGGGGTCTCCCGTGCCCCAGCGTCTCAGCTGGAACAGCTCGCCTTCTTCGAGCCCGGCCCATTCGAGAAGGCGCCGCGCCTCGATGGCCTTCTCGGTGAGGTCGACCGCAAAACGGCCGTAGAGTTCTTCCGGCGGGCCGCCAAAGACACCGCTGAACGCTGACGAGAACGAGCGCCGCTGCCGGGCCGAGAGCCTTCGCCACACATGATTGAGGCTTGCCTCGTCACCGCGGCGATCCACCAGCCATTCCAGATATGACGAACCCACCAGATAGGCGGACGCCATGTCCTGGTAGCCCCCGCCCGCCGACAGCCCGCCGTATGTGGGGAGCCGTCCTTCGAGCGCGCGCACGCGCAGGAACGCGGGTCGTGTGGTGCCGTGCGGCCGGCCGCTTCCGGTGAGCCGGCCCTCCACGTATGTGGCGTAGCCTTCCACCACCCAGCGCGGCGAACGGGAGGTGATGGGTCCGATTCTCACCGGCGCAAAGCTGAAGCGGAGGCGATCCCACGGATTGCGTGGGGGCACTGTCATGTGTGCGAGGTGGGCGAACTCGTGCACGAACAGCAGCTCTCCCCAGCCGCGATGTTCGGAGATACCGGCGCGCGGGTCGGGCGGTGTGGTCCAGAGCACCGTGATCGGGCGATTCAGGAACGGAATCGCGAATCCGTTGGCCAGGTTATACGGATCGGCCACCACGACTGTGACGCGGCTTTCCGGCGCAAACCCCACCAACTCCGCTACACGCTCGTGCATCGCCTCCATGCGGGCTATCACCGGTCGGGTCCAGGCCTCGGCGGCGCTGGGATAGTGCACGACGAAGCGGTCAAGTTCCACGGTGCGCCACGGCATATGGGGGCCGAGCGGCTGCGGGAACTGGGCGGAGGCCGATTCCGGAAACAGAACGCCGACAACAGCCGCCAGGAGGATCAGCGGTCGTGCGATCGGCGGCACCAGGGGCCACGGGGGGCTGACACGGGACTCACCGACCAAACGTCTGGACCACGGTCACAGCGACCGGACGGCAGTTCGACTGGGCTGGTGGGAAACGCACCCGCAGAAGCGCATCGACGATGGCACGCTCGGCGTCAACGCTGGAAGCCGTCAGGACCTGAATGGACGCACGATCGACCGTTCCTGCAGGCGTCACGTCGTACTTGATCGTTGCCCTCACGTCCGGACGAGGCGGCGGGCGTACCGGTCCACTTGTGATTTCCACCCCACTTATACGGCCGCGTACGTCCAGGGACCCCACGCGGACGGGAGTCTGCTGTGCAGCAAAACGCACCAGACCGTGAGGTTCGGGAAGTTCCTCGTGTCCCAGGAGCAGCCTGAGCTCCACCTCGTCTTCGGGGAAGCCACCGGGCAGCGGCGGGAAGGCCGGCGATGCCGGGAGCGGGCCATCCACGATGCTGTTCAGTGAGCGATCGAACAGCTGGTCTCCCGACCGGGCCACAACGCTGTCCAGTCTGACCCGGCCGTTACGCCCCACGGTCACGAGCAGTTCAGCGCGGTGTCGCGACTGTGGCGACCAGTCGTCCGCCCAACGCGGCTCAGGCGGCAGGATCCGCTCAAGCACTCCGACCCATCCGGCGTACGCGTCGCGGCGCCGGCTCGGCACCACCCAGCGATACGCTGCGGCCCGGGCGAACGCCGCCAGGTACTCGGCGCCGGGGCCCTGTTCGCCGGCCCAGGCCACGGCGACCCGATATCCGTCTTCCGGGTCCACAGGGCACTGCGCCGCAAGCTGTGGTGCGCCGGACGCTACCGAGCCCTGGAGGACGACCAGGATCATGAGGCAATCACCGCGTCGCATGTCAAGTAGCATTACGCCGGGAGCGCCGAACGTCAACTTTGCTATCCGCCAAGCTTCTCTGCACCTCGGGCGCACCTCGAAACAGCGAGCCCGGATGATCTCGCCCACCGAGCTGTCGCCGAGCTGGCGTATGGGGCCGAGCGCAGCACGGCTTCGCCCTGGTCAGCGCAAACACCCGGGAGTTCCGCCGCGTGAAGGGGCTGAACCTGGAGGAGTGGACGCAGACCGTCTAGCCGTCGGCCCGCTCCGCCGATCCCAGCCCCTTCGGTGACATGATCCCCACCGGCTTGCTCACTCCCGTCACGGACCGCCGATGATAGTCCACCTGCCCCAGATGGTATCCAAAGTGCGCCACGAGGTGGAGCAGAAAGTCGCCGGTCTGGAGCCGCACGCCGCCCACGGCGTCGGGGAACGGGTTCTCGAGATCTTCCACGGGGAGCGCGCTCAGCGCCGCCCGCACGTCGGCAATCGCACGGTCAATCTCCGCCACGAGTTCCGCCCGCGGAACGTCCCGCCGGTCGAACTCGGCATCGCGGTCCCGCATGTAACCGGTCTCTCCCAACCGCGCCCCGATGAAGTGCCGGATGTTCCCGCACATGTGCAGCGCGAGGGTTCCCGCCGAGTTCGGGATGCCCGACGGCAACGCCCAGAGATCGGTTTCGTTGGGGTACGCGTTCAACTCGCGCTGCAACCCTTCGAGGTCGCGGACCAGCACGTCTCTCAGGTGGTGGGTGATGAGGTGGGACGCAGTCATGAAGGACTCGGCGGTTGGGGTAGCGCGGGGCGCCGATGCGTTAGCAGAGACCGGCGCGAGCGGGCCGTCCTCAGGTTACTGCGCTTGCCGATGAGGTGCAACGCGCCCAGCGTCAGGAGCGACGGTAGTGAACGGGGGCTGATAGATGCTGCCCGCACGATGGGCCAACCGGAGCGCGGAGGTGGGGTGAGCCTGGCGAGTCCGAAGGACGCCGTCGAGAACTTCGTTCACATTCACGCCTATACCAACGAACAGCTGCTGACGCCGCGGCTCCGGGAACACGGGCTCCGGCTTGTAGCCATAGGTTCTGAACCCGACATTCACATCAAGAAAGCGCATCCAGGATGTCCATTGCCGCTCGCGCAGTCCGGGGATCGTAGCCAAATGGAAGGCGAGAAGAAACGTCATCCCCGAGTAGTCTTCCTGCGAATTCGCCCATCCGTGCTCCCCGAGCGACTCCCGAAACGTACGCGAGGGGAAGTAGCTTATCCGAAAGGCGATGCGCTCGTCCAGCCACGGCACGTGGTGCATTGCCAATGCCAGGGCCTGCCCCGCCAGGTTGAATTGAATGTCTTCCCATGACCATCCAAACTGGGGATGGTAGGCGTCCTTGAATTCGGTGGCAACGAAGAAGAGCAGACACAACCCGGATGAAACGCCGATCGCCACGTCGCGACGCCAACCACCCCATTCGAGGATGTCTGCGACGCCCCGAGTCAGGGCATAGTTGGCCCACATGTGTCCCAGCTTGTCGGCACCTCCCGCATAGGTGTCGACACCAAAATAGCCTTCCCTGTGAAACCGGAATCCGCCGGTCGTCCCCCCGCGAGACCAGAACGCCTCAACGGCCCAGTACCACAGTCCAGCGTTGAGCGCCCCAACGATTGCCAGAGATCCCGCCCGGCGCCATGGGAATCCCGTGGCCGTCCCACTGTCCCACGCTGCGGATGCCGCGGGCCCGTAGTTCACCTGAATTGGTGGTGGAAGCAAGACCGATGCGTCCAGCTGAGGGGTGGGAGACGGCGGGGATGAATCGCCAACGGCCACCTGAGCGTGGGCCGCGCTCACGCTGAAGAGCGCCAGCACCAGCGCAGCGCCTACCGGCCGACACGACCTGAAGGCGTCAACACGATGCGGCGGCCCGGGGGCAACCGCACCCACACGCATGGCCATCACCTGCCACTCAAGCACATGTTACCCTCCTACTTCTCCGCCGGTGCCTCCTTCTGCTTGGCATCCAGCGCGAGCCCCGCAGCCCCCGCCACACCCAGGAGGCTCGGGACGTTCAGCGAGTCCGCCAATCCCGACGGCACCACCATCAGCGACC
>CAZTIV010000034.1:0-29481 GCA_964613905.1 uncultured Gemmatimonadaceae bacterium
CGGGAAAGGGGGGAGGGGGCTATGCCTCTTGTTTCACCATGAACAGTGTCTGCGTGGGATAGGCGAACTCGATCCCTTCGCGCTCGAACGCCTCGTGGATGTGCAGGTTGATGGCCTGCTGGGTGTCCATGTACAGGTTGAAATCCGGCTTCAGCATGTAGTACGCGGTCTCGAAAGTCAGCGCGAAATCGCCATAGCTCGCGAAGTGACTCCGGTCAAACCGCGTCTGCGGCTGGGCCTCGACTGCGGCTTTGATGATCCTGGGAATCTCCTGGAGCTTCTCTCGGGGCGTCTGGTAGGTCACCCCCACCTCGAACGTGATCCGCCGCTCCGCCATCCGGCCGAAGTTCCGCACCCGGGCGCGCAAGAGATCCGTATTGGCAAAGACCACCTGCTCCCCGGTCAGGCTCCGGACCCGCGTGCTCTTGAGCCCCACGTGCTCCACCGTGCCCAGAAAATCGTCGACGATCAGGAAATCCCCGATGACGAACGGCTTGTCCAGCACGATGGAAAGTGACGAGAAGAGGTCGCCCAGGATGTTCTGCAGGGCCAGCGCAATCGCGATTCCGCCGATCCCCAGGCCGGCGATCAACGCCGTGATGTCCACGCCGACGTTGTCCAGGGTGAGCAGGAGGATCACGGTCCAGAGGGCGAGCCGCGCGATGAACCCCAGTGCGCCCACGGTCGTGGCCGCCGCCCGGTCGTCGGCGAGCCGTCGCCTCCGGTAGTTCTCGATCACCGCCGTCATCGCGGCGCTCAGCCACAGCCCCGCCTGCACCAGCAGTGCGACGATCGTGACGATCCGGATCCCTGCGGCCATCCGGGGAGGCAGCGTGAGAAACCCCGCCGCCACATACAACGCGATGATCGAAAGGAAGAGCCGCCGGGTCTTGAGCAGCACCTCGGCCAGGATGTCGTCCCACTGGGTCTCGGTCCGCTTGGCGAACTCGGCCAGTCGTTTGGCCGCGTACCGCTGGATCACTGGTAGGATGAACAAGGTGGCCAGGCCCGCGGTGAGTGCCAAGGCCCAGGTTTCGACTGTATTGCGCAGAATCACGGTGTCCAGAAACGCCATCGTGTACGGTCCCCTCTCAGGATCGGCGATTGTTCGAAGATACCAGCCGAGGACTGCCGCCGCATGCGCGTTTCCTTAGATTACGGGCCGTGTCAACCTCCGATACCGTTACACCACCCGAGGGGACCCACCCTCCCGAATCCGGTGAACTGAGCTATTCGAGCCGGGATTGGGACGACGAGTGTGTCGCACTCTTTGCCGAGGGCAGAGAGCCCCCGGCATGCCCCGCCTGCGCCCGTACCGGCTTCTATGGGCCGCGCGTGGCGGGCAAGTCCACCCGCTACCGCGAATGTCGCTTCTGCGGGCTCCATCAGGTTGTTGACGGCCCGGTCCGGCAGGCCGTGCCCGCGGTTCATCCCTGCGCCACATGGCCCGAGATCGCCCGTGCACCGTACGTCTGGTGGCTTCCGCCCGATGTAACCGGGCTCGAGTGTCCCTTCTGCGGGGAACAAGTGTCGGCGGATCAGCATCAGGTTCGGAGCCCCGCGCTGGACGACTCCCATCCATGGAACCGCGTTCCACAGGGTCGCGACCGTTTCTACTACGCCCGGTTCTGGGAGAACTGGGCCTATACCAAGGGCCGAGTGGTCCTCTGACCCGGAAACGGACGTTGAAGAGGTCACTCCCTAACCCCGGAGCATCATGACCAGGACCAGCGGTACCCCGATTACCTGGAAGAACGGCACGTTCGTAACGCCCGACCACCCGGTCGTCCCCTTCATTGAAGGGGACGGCACGGGCCCCGACATCTGGCGTGCCTCTCAGCGCGTCTTCGATGCTGCTGTGGCACACACATACGGAGGTAAGCGTCGCATCGAGTGGCTGGAGATTCTGGCCGGTGAAAAAGCGCACGACCGGACGGGAGAGTGGTTGCCTGAAGCCACGCTCGAAGCCATCCGGGAGTACCGGATAGCGATCAAGGGCCCGCTCACGACGCCCGTCGGAGGCGGAATACGCTCGCTGAACGTGGCTCTGCGCCAGTTGCTTGATCTGTATGCCTGCGTCCGTCCGGTCAGGTATTTCGAGGGGGTACCAGCGCCGGTCCGGCACCCCGGCAAGCTTGACGTCGTGATCTTCCGCGAGAACATCGAGGACGTTTACGCGGGAATCGAGTATCCCGCGGGATCGAAGGAGGCTGAGCGCATACGGAGCCTGCTTTCCGAGTTTGGTGCATCCGTACGCGAGCAGAGCGCCATCGGAATCAAGCCGATGAGTGCCTTCAACAGCAAGCGGCTGGTGGCAAAGGCAATCCGGTACGCACTGGACCGTGGTTGTCCGTCCGTGACACTTGTTCACAAAGGCAACATCATGAAGTACACGGAGGGTGCGTTCAGGGACTGGGGATATGAGGTGGCGAGGGAAGAGTTTGCGCAGCAGACAATTCCCGAGGGAGAGGAGGCGAAAGGGGAAGAGGGAAAAGGGAAAAGGGTGATAATCAAGGACCGGATTGCCGACGCCATGTTTCAGCAGGTCCTGCTCCGTTCTGACGAGTACTCGGTCATTGCCACGCCCAACCTGAACGGCGACTACCTGTCGGATGCCTGTGCGGCACAGGTAGGAGGGCTGGGAATGGCTCCTGGAGCCAACATCGGCGATGGCTATGCGGTGTTCGAGGCCACGCATGGAACGGCACCGAAGTACGCCGGTCAGGACAAGGTGAACCCGAGCAGCGTCATCCTGTCGGGTGTCATGATGCTCGAAGAAATGGGATGGCCCGAGGCGGCGGCCGCCATCGTAAAGGGGATTGAAGGAGCCATCTCCGCAAAGACGGTCACCTACGACCTGGCTCGTCAGATGGAAGGTGCCACACAGGTTTCCACATCAGGGTTTGCCGACGCCGTGATTCACCATGTCAAACAGGGAGAACGCTCGTGAAGTCGACCGTTAAAGTCGTACCCCTTGAACGGGTCTCAGCCGATTTGCTGGGAGTCGCCGTGGGCAAGCTCGCTTCCAAGCTCCCGAGTTCTCTGCTTGGCCTCGACGCGGCGCTCGAGGGCGGGATTCAGCGGCTGCTAAGCGGCGGTGACTTCACCGGTGATCGGGACCAGGTAACCGTGCTTTATCCTGCCAAGGGGCCCCGGCGTGTGGTTCTCGTTGGCCTGGGTCCGTCCAGCGAAATTACCAGATCGGCGATCAGGCAGGCCGCGGCTGTGGTGGGGCGTCAGGCCGTGACTGCGGGTGCGGAGTTGGTGGCGATCACCGTGGCGCACGAGACCCATGGAGGGGTGTCGCCGGTTGAGATAGGGCAGCTCCTTGTAGAAGGTGTGGGGCAGGGGAGCTGGAAGTTCGTTCAGCTCAAGGCAGTCCAGGATCCCAAGGCCAGACAAAAGGTCAAGGAACTCGAAATCATCGCCACGCGTGAGGAGCGGGCCGACCTCGAGCGCGGCCGCCGGGTGGGCGCGGCGGTGGCCACCGGGCAGAAGCTCGCGCGCAACCTGCAGGTCCTCCCTGGCAACGTCTGTACGCCGGGCTATCTGGCCCAGATTGCCCGGGATCTCGGGAAGGCCTACGGATTCAAGACCACTGTACTGGGCCGACCTCACATCGAAAAGGAAGGAATGCGCGCCCTCCTCGCGGTATCGCAGGGTTCCGTCGAAGAGCCTCGATTCATTGTGCTGGAGCATCGTGGTGCGGGTCGTGAAGCTCCCGTTTGCCTGATCGGAAAGGGGCTCACTTTCGACTCGGGAGGTATATCCATCAAGCCGGCCCAGAACATGGAAGAAATGAAGTACGACATGTCGGGTGCAGCGGCCGTGCTTGGAGTGTTTGAGGTGCTTGGTCAACTCAAGCCGTCCATCAACGTGGTGGGGCTGATCCCGGCAAGTGAGAACCTGCCATCAGGGACGGCACTCAAGCCGGGAGATGTGATCAGGAGCCACCTGGGCAAGACCATCGAAGTAGTCAACACAGATGCGGAGGGGCGGCTTATCCTCTGTGATGCGATTTCGTATGCGCGTCGGTTCAAGCCGGCCTGCGCGGTTGACATCGCAACCCTTACCGGGGCGGTGGTTGTGGGGCTGGGAAATTTCGCCACCGGGTTGATGGGTAACGACGATTCACTGCAGGGTGAGGTACGGCATGCCGGAGATCGGGCCGGCGAGCGTTGCTGGCCGCTTCCCTTGTGGGACGAGTATCGCGACCAGATCCGGTCCGATGTGGCCGACGTCAGGAATTCGGGTGGTCGCGCTGCCGGGACTATCACGGCTGGATGGTTCCTGCGGGAATTCGTGGATGGATTCCCGTGGGCTCATCTGGACATTGCGGGAACGGCGTACACGGACAGAGACCGGCCCGGAATTGCCAAGGGTCCCACAGGGGTTGGCGTGCGGCTCTTCTCGGAGTTTCTGCTGGGTCGCTCCCGCAGTTGAAGATGGGTCCTGGACATTCGATCGCCTTCACCCTCGCAGCCTGTCTCCTGAGTCCAGTTGCCGTGGCGCAGGATCCGCCGGTCGCCCCGGCTCCAGCGCCGCCGCCTGAGACGAGTTCAGTCCCTGTGCTTGAGCCGGAAACGCCGGCCGGGCCGCTCGCCCCGGGATCCCGCTACGTCTTCACCCGCGATTCCCTGATCTGGACCAGCGCGCTCACGGTTTCGGACCTGTTGGGTTCGATCCCAGGGGTCTACATCGCTCGTGGTGGCTGGCTCGGCCAACCGGAGCCGGTGATCTATGGAGGACGCGGGGCCCAGGGTATCGAACTTTACTGGGACGGGGTCCTGCTCCTGCCGCTCGGTTCTGATTCGGCCCTGATCGATCCTGCTCGCATCGTCCTGTCATTGCTGCGCCGGGTCGATGTCGAAGTCCTGCCATCGCTTCTGCGGGTTTATCTGGTGTCTGAACGGCACGAGCGCCTGGCTCCCCGCTCAATGCTCAGGATCCTGAGCGGAGCGTTCCGGACGGGAGGATACCACGGAATCTTTCAGCAGCGCCTGGCTGGGGGGTTGGGGGTCAACGTCGCAGCGGAATTCACCGGTACCGAGGGGGCCAGTGGCCCGGGCCGGAACGACGAATCGTTCACCTTATGGGCGAAGTTCGACTGGGTGCCATCGAACAGGGTGGGCGCGTCGTGGCAGATTCTCCGGCAGGATTTCTCTCGCGATCAGGTGCTTTCGGCCGGATCTCCGGGGGTTGTTGCGCGCGAAGGGGTCAGGACCGATGCCGTGCTGCGGTTTGTTGCATCTTCCCGCCCACACGAAATGGGCTGGCGGATGGAGACCGGTATTGCCACCAGCGCATGGTCGGGAGATACCCTCACTGGTCAGCGCAATACACGCGAGGCGTTTGCCCGCGTCGGTCACAGAACCGGAGTGAGTGTCGCCGAACTGGGTGCCGGTATTGGCGACGGCCCTGTCCTGTCACGGGTAGACGGCCGCGGAAGCTGGATGCCGTTACCCTGGCTGATTGCGTCCGGGAGCGCTGAATGGCGCCGGCACCGCCACGACATCTCCTCTCGACGCGCAAACGCCGGGCTCGCCCTGGTGGGCGGACCGTTCACGCTCGCCGGTGAGGTGGCGTTCCGCGACGTGGTGGCCTTGCCAGTTTTTGCAGACGATACTCTACAGGGCACGAAGGATCTCGCCGCCAGGTTTGCATTCGAGACGCGCCCGTTGGGAACGGGCGTACGGATCGTGAGCAGAGACGGATTTCAGCCCGTGGCACTCGACATGTTCCCGGTCCTGCCACAGCTCGGGCCTTCAGAGCCGGCCACGTACGTGGTGGTAGACGCGAGGCTCGCGCCGGTTCCACCGCTCACCCTCAAGGGCTGGTATTCGCATCCCGCTTCTGGTCCGCTTGCCGACCTCCAGCCTCCGCATCATGCCCGTGGCGAGATCACCTTCCGGTCCAAGTTCTGGCGAACGTTCCGGAGTGGAGCCTTCGATCTGTATGTACGCCTGGCCATGGAATCCTGGAGCGAGGGCGTAGCGGGTCGTACAACGCAGGGAGCTCCCATTACCCTCCCGAGTGCCACGCTCACCGAGATCTACATCCAGTTTGAAGTAGTGCACTTCAAGGGATTCTGGTCGCTCCGGAACGCGAACAATTCAACCGAGCAGTTCGTGCCGGGCCTTCCATATGCACGCAACGCGCAAACCTTTGGTGTGAAGTGGGATTTTGCCAACTGATCGAGCCTTCCATGCGGGTGCTCGCGCGCGTACCTTATGGACCTGTTCCCCCCGGAAGGTGACGCACAAGTGCCGAATTCCATGACAGGCTTCGGTGTGGCTGACGGTCCGTTTGCCGGCGGGCGCGTGCAGGCCGAGATCCGCAGCGTCAATCATCGTCATCTGAACCTGCAATGCAGGATGCCGTCGGCCCTCCAGGCGTTCGAGGAGCCCGTGCGGGAGGCCGTGCGCAGCCGGCTCGAACGGGGGCACGTAACGTTGACGGTACGGTGGTTGGAGGAGCCCGCGCGGACCGGCACGGTTGTGGTCAACACGGAGAGGGCGGGGGCGGTCGTGAGCGCCCTGAGTCGCCTCAAGGAAGAGTTTGGACTGGATGGCACGATAGACGTAGGAGTTGTGGCTCGCTACGCCGACGTTCTGGTTACAGAGGAAGTATCGCCGGAAGCGGGGGAAGCCCGGGATCTGGTGGTTGTTGTGGAACAGGCGCTCGAGCGCCTGGTCGAGATGCGTCGGCGTGAGGGCGCGGTACTTTGCTCCGAACTCGGTGGTCGCCTCGACTCAATCGAGACGGCGCTCGCGCGCGTCAGTGAAAGGGCACCGGTACGGGTAACGGCCGAGCGCGACCGGTTGAGAAGGGCGGTGAGCGAGTTGCTGGATGGCAGACCCGTCGACGATCAGCGTCTGGCTCAGGAGATTGCCTTTCTGGCGGAGCGGCTGGACATCACGGAGGAAATGGTTCGCCTCGCGGCGCATCTGGCAGCGGCGAGGACGGCCCTTGCCGATGACAGGGCCCAGGGACGCACCCTGAGCTTTCTTGGGCAGGAGATGCTCCGGGAGATCAACACCATCGGGTCCAAGGCCAACGATGCCCTGATTGCGCAGGACGTGATTGCCATGAAGGGCGAGCTCGAGAAGTATCGCGAGCAGCTGGAGAACCTCGAATGACTCCTTTCATGCTCATTCTTTCCGCGCCTTCAGGGGGCGGGAAGACGACCATTGCCAAGGCGCTCCTTTCGGCCCGGAAGGACCTTGGTTACAGCGTCTCGGCGACCACACGGCCGAAGCGTGCAAGGGAACGGGATGGAGTGGACTACCACTTCGTGAACCGTGCGGAATTCGAGCGGCGGCGGGATGCCGCGGAGTTCCTTGAATGGGCCGAGTACGGCGGGCACCTGTACGGGACCCTGGCGGGCGAGGTCGACCGTTTGCTCAGGGCCGGCCGGCACGTGGTGCTGGACATAGAGGTGCAGGGGGCCCGTCTGATACGGGACCGGTGCCAAAATGTGATAAGTGTCTTTATTATTCCTCCCTCCATAGAGGTGCTGGTGGAACGCCTTGGGGGGCGGAACACGGAGCGGCCGGAGGAGATGGAACGCCGGTTGCGCCAGGCCATACGTGAGCTTGAAGACGCCCCGATGTACGACTATGTCGTCGTGAACGCGGACCGCACTCAGGCGGTCGCTGAAGTGGCGGCAATCATCGATGCGGAAATGCACCGTCCGGAGCGGATGGACAAATTGGCGTCGATGCTTAACGATTTGCGCGACGGGCTGGTCAGCGAGGTAGACCGACTGGTCGCCCGTAACCGCGCAGGGGAGTGACAACCGCATGCAGATCTATACGCCCACGGAACTCGCAGGCCGCGCGGGCAACAAGTACCTCGGGGTGCTCGTTGCCGCCAAGTTCGCCCGTTTCGTGAACGATTTCCCGCGCGACCGGTCCTATCGGATGGAAAAGAAACTCACTACCCAGGCCATCGAGGAACTGGCCGATGGCGGCCTGACCTTCCGGCTGGTTCGCCGCCGCCGGCAGGAGACATGAGTCTTGCCGGCCGACACGTGGTTCTGGGCGTGTCGGGCGGAATAGCGAGTTACAAGGCATGTACACTGGCGCGCCGCCTCACGGATGCGGGTGCGGTGGTGGATGTGATCCTGACGGGGGCAGCGGCGGAGTTCGTGCGGCCCGTAACATTCGAGGCGCTCACAGGGCGCCCGGTCACGACCTCACTGTGGGAGCGTGATCGGGCGCTTGCTCATATCCACCTGGCCCGGTCTCCGGATCTGATCATTGTCGCTCCAGCCACGGCCAACGTGCTCGCCCGGGCGGCGCAGGGAATGGCCGACGACCTGCTAACGGCCGCCCTGCTTGCCCGCGAGGGACATGTACTGGCGGCTCCAGCCATGAACGACCGGATGTTTGCCCAGCGGCAAACCGCGGCAAACATCCGGGCGCTGCGGCGGCGTGGTTGGCGGTTCATCGGCCCGGGAACGGGGCCCCTGGCGGAAGGTTCCTCGGATCACCCCGGACGGATGAGTGAGCCGGAAGAGATATTCGCGGAAGCTGACCACATGATCGGTGTGGTCGAGGGCGGTCCGTTGGCGGGGCGCAACGTGCTGGTCACCGCCGGCCCGACACGCGAGGCCCTCGATCCCATCCGGGTGATCACGAACCGCTCCAGCGGACGCATGGGGTACGCGTTGGCCGCCGCGGCCCACGCCCGGGGAGCGCAGGTAACGCTGGTTACCGGACCTACAGCCCTGACACCGCCTCCCGGACCACGAGTTGTCCGGGTGGAGACCACAGCGGATCTCAAGTCATCTGTGGCTTCGCTGCTCAAGCGGGCCGACGTACTGCTGATGGCGGCAGCGCCGGCAGACTTCCGTCCGGAAAAGAGGGGATCCCAGAAGCGAGAGAAGAAGGACGGAACGCTGGCCCTGGAGCTTAAGCCCACAGACGACGTCCTCGAAGGAACGATCCGTCAGCGAAAGCGCGGGAGCGTGATGGTGGGATTCGCCTACGAGACGGCGCGGGGCGAGGAGCGGGCCAGAGAGAAGCTGGTACGGAAGAAGCTGGACCTCGTGGCACTGAACGTAGAAGGCGATCTGGGAGCCGGCGCAGAAGTAGAGACCAACAGGATCACACTCGTAACCAGTGAGGGAGTGGAACGGTTGCCATTGCTGAGCAAGCGTGAAGCGGCCGAACGATTGCTCGATGCGGTCGAGCGGTTGCTGTGACCGACGCTCGTGTTCTCCTTGCGAGTTACGCTCGCCAACGGGGCGAGATGGGTGAGGGGTGGTTGGTGCTTGGAGGAGCAGCCGCAGAACCGGCGAAATCTGCTGGAGTTTCACCGCCGCGGGCCGGTGGAGGGGCGCGGGTCGCGAAGGTTGAGGGGGCCGACCGTGGACGTGGCAGGTCGTGGCGTGACGGCGCGCCGCCCATACCACCGCCGGGCATTGTGGTCCCAACGCCGGCACAGGATCTCTTCGCCGCGGACCCGCTGGCGTCGCTCGACCTTGGCGGAATAGCAGCTCTGGTGCGGCGATGCACTCAGTGTTCGCTTTGCAAGGGTCGCACGAATGCGGTGCCGGGTGAGGGGCCGGGCAATGCCAGGTTGGTGGTCGTGGGAGAGGGCCCGGGAGCCAATGAGGATGCTCAGGGCCGTCCCTTCGTAGGAAGAGCCGGGGAGTTGCTCACCGGGATACTCGCGGCAATTGAGTACCCACGCGAGCAGGTGTTCATATGTAACGTTGTCAAGTGCCGTCCCCCGGAGAACCGGAAGCCGGAACCGACCGAGATTGAGGCCTGCGTACCTTACCTGTATCGTCAGATAGATTTGCTGAGGCCTGCGGTCATCCTTGCCATGGGTGCCACGGCCGCCGAGACCCTGCTGGGTGCGCGATCTTCACTCGCGTCCCTGCGCAACATGGTGCACGAGTTCCGGGGGATCCCTCTCATTGTGACATACCACCCGGCCGCATTGCTCCGTAACCCCAACTGGAAGCGTCCTGCCTGGGATGACGTTCGTATCGCCCGTCAACTCCTCGAGCGCTAGCACCGAGGCGCCGCTCCGGCAGGCGCCGTGGAGCCCCGAGGCCGAGCAGGCGGTCCTCGGGGCCATGCTTCTCGACCAGGATGCCGCGCTCAAGGCGGCACAGATTCTGGACGACCGGGCCTTCTATCGCGATCCCCACCGCCGGATCTTTCGCGCCATGGTCCAGATAGTGGACCGTGGTGACGTGCTCGACCCGCTTCTGTTGCGCGACGAACTGGCCAGGCGGGGCGACCTGGATGCAGCGGGCGGAATGGACTATCTGGCGGAACTGCTGGATCTCGTTCCCACCGCCGCCCACATCGAGCACCACTCCAGAATCGTCAAGGAGAAGGCGCTCCTCAGGCGGTTGATCGAAGTCGGTACCGAGCTGGTGCAGGCCGCGTATGAAGGCCGCCACGAGGTGGGCGCGCTGCTGGATCAGGCGGAACAGCGCGTGTTCGAGGTGTCCAACGAACGGGGTACCCAGGAAGTCGTCCGCATCAAGGAGCTGATGTGGCGTACGATGGAGCGTATCGAGGCGCGCCATCGTGGGGACGAATCGGTGCGCGGTGTCCCGAGCGGCTTCACCGATCTGGATAACAAGACGAACGGTTTCCAGCAGAGCGATCTGATCATCGTGGCGGCGCGTCCGTCCATGGGGAAGACCGCCTTCTGCCTCAACATCGCGGCTAACGCCGCGCTCGAGTCAAAGGTGCCGGTTGCAGTCTTCTCGCTCGAGATGTCGCGCGACCAGTTGGTGGAGCGGTTGCTCGCTGCCGAGAGCTTCGTGGATCTGTACCGACTCCGGAGCGGTGGCCTCAAGGATGACGACTATCCAAAGCTCTCCAAGGCTGCCGGTCTGCTGGGCACCGCCCCCATCTGGATTGACGATACTCCAGCGCTCACGTTGCTCGAGCTGCGCTCCAAGGCCCGGCGCATGAAGGCGGAGCACGACATCGGGCTTGTGGTTGTGGATTATCTCCAGCTCATCCGCGGAGCGGGCCGCACGGACAGTCGGCAGGAAGAGATCAGTTTCATCTCACGCTCCCTGAAGGCGCTCGCTCGCGAGCTGAATACTCCAGTTATCGCTCTGTCCCAGTTGTCCCGCGCCCCGGAGCAGCGAGGGGGCGACCGCAAACCCATGCTGTCGGATCTCCGCGATTCCGGAGCGATAGAGCAGGACGCCGACCTGGTTGTGTTCATCTATCGGGCGGAGATGTACGCGCATCTGGCCGAACGGGCCGACCATCCGGCCGAGGAAGGTGTGGCCGAGGTAATCCTCGCGAAGCACAGGAACGGACCCACCGGGAACCTGAAACTGGCGTTCCTCAAGCAGTACACGCGCTTCGAGAATTACACGGATCGCGAGACCGAGCCCGGATATGGCGGCTGAGGTACGCCTCACGCGGTTGGCCGAGCCTCTTGCGGCGTGACGTAGGGGTTCTCATACCGGCTGCGGGCAGTGGTGAGCGGGCGGGAGCGGGAGAACCGAAGCAGTTTCGTCCTATCGGCGGTGTGCCGATGTTGCTTCGGGCCGTTCGTCCATTCGCTTCCCATGCGCGCGTGCGGGAGGTAGTGGTGGCTTTGCCGCCGACACAGGTGTCGGCCCCACCGGCGTGGTTGGCGGATCACGTGGGCCATGGTCTCAAGCTCGTCGCCGGCGGTGAAACCCGAGCCGCTTCGGTGCGTGCGGCTCTGGGTGCACTCGATAGCGAATGCACTATTGTACTGGTTCACGATGCCGCCCGACCATTTGTCAGTGCGGAGGTCATCGACAGGGTCATTGCAACTGCCGGGACTGGAGACGGAGCTGTACCGGTGCTGCCGGTCACCGACACGCTGAAGCGGGCCAGCGGAGAACAGGTGGTAGAGACCGTATCACGTGACGGACTCTGGCGTGCCCAGACGCCGCAGGGTTTCCCTCGTGTCGTGTTGGAGAATGCGTACCGGCGCGCGGCGGGGACTCTGAAGCACACCGACGACGCCGCGCTTGTGGAAGCAGCCGGAAATACCGTGCGACTGGTTCCCGGCGACGCCCGGAACTTCAAGGTTACCACGCCTGACGACTTCGCGGTGGCCGAAGGGCTGGCGGGTTCATGACCACGTTGCCCTTCAAGACGGATTCGGATGTGGATGCGGCAGCACCTCGGGTGGCCTCGCATCTCGGAGCCGGTGGTCTGTTGGCCTACCCCACAGAGACCGTGTACGGACTCGGTTCGCGTCCCGTTGCGGCCGACGTCAACGCCCTTTCCGTGCTGAAGGGGCGGCCCAGTGGGAAGCCGTTTCTGCTCCTGGTGGCGAACCGCACAATGGCCGAACGCACCGGACTCCAGTTCTCGACGGCGGCGACCGTCCTGTCGGATGCGTTCTGGCCCGGCCCGCTGACTCTCGTTCTTCCGGGCGGCCCTCGCCTGCCACCCGAGCTGCGTGGTCCGGAGGGGGGAATAGCTGTCAGAGTGACCTCCCACCGCGGCACCTCAAGGCTGATTACGTTCCTGGACGAACCAATCACCTCTACGTCCGCCAACAAGCCCAGAGGCCCCACCGCGCCCGGCGTCGCCGCGATAGAGACGATGTTTGCCGAGGCCATTGCATCCGGCCGGTTGCTGGTGTTGGATGGGGGAGTGCTGGGAAACGTTCCGCCGTCGACACTGGTCGATTGTACGGGACCGGTTCCGAGGATTGTCAGAGAAGGAGCAATACTCCGGCATGAACTGGCACAGCGTGTGGGAGGCCTGGTTCCGTGACGCATGTCCTCTTCGTATGCACGGGAAATATCTGTCGCAGTCCGCTCGCCGAGGCACTGCTCAACCGTGAGCTCAGGGCCCGGGGCGCTGAGGGCTTTACCGTCGGTTCGGCGGGGACGGGAGCATGGGATGGCGCACCCGCGTCCGAGGGAGCCTACCTCATTGCTCTCGAGCACGGTCTGGATCTTTCCGGGCACCGGGCGAGGCTGCTTACCCGCCGGTTGGTCGACGAGGCAGACGTGGTGCTGAGCATGGCGCGCCACCACCACGCGCGCGTACTGGAACTCGGCGGTGAGGAGCGCGGTTGGGTACTGGGGGAGTTCGCCGGGCGGTCCGGTGAGGATGCCGACGTGAGTGATCCTTTCGGTGCCGATCTGGACGTATATCGCTCGACCTATGCGGAGCTGGACGAGCTGATCCGTGTTGCCGCCGGGAAACTGCTGGAGCGCTCGCGTGGGTCAGACGGGAGCGCCTAGCCGCCTGATCGCAGTGCTGGGCGATCCCGTGGCACACTCCATTTCGCCTGCCATCCAGAATGCCGCGATCTCGGCGCTGGGACTGGACGCCGTCTACGTGGCACTCAGGGTGCCGGTTGCGGAACTCAAGGCGGTCATCCATGTGCTCGAAGTGGTGGGTGGGGCGGCCAACCTCACCGTGCCGCTCAAACTCGAGGCCGCCCACATCGTGGCCAGGCGTACACCGGTGGCGGATGAACTTGGCGCAGTGAACACGGTGTGGTGCGGAGATGACGGTGCGATGGTTGGTGACAACACCGATGCCGGCGGTTTGCTGCAGGTGCTTGACGAGATGGTCGCACCCCCTCCGTGGCTGCTGGTCGGAACCGGTGGGTCGGCCAGAGCGGTGGCCTGGGCGGCTCGGGAGCGGGGTGCGGTGTTGTTGGTGCAGTCCCGGGATGAGGGCCGTGCAGATGCCTTCTGCGAGTGGGCCCGGGGCCTGGGTGCACGGGCGGAACTCGATGATGGTGCCGCCAGCATCGGCACGGCAATCAATGCCACGCCGGTCGGTCTCGATGGCAGTGGGAAGCGCCCGTTACCCCGGGAGCGCGTCGAAGGGGCGGCGGTGGCGCTCGATCTGGTGTACGCGCCTGGGGAGACCGCCTGGGTGAGAGAATGTCGTGGGCAGGGTCTGCGGGCAATGGATGGGCGGGCGTTGCTCGTTGCCCAGGGTGCCTTGAGTTTCGAACGGTTCTTTCCTGAACAGCGCGCGCCCCGGGAAGTAATGGCCGCCGCGGTGCGCAGGGCGTTGGCTCAATGACCGGAGCATTCGGCAGGGAGCTGGAGCGATTTCTCCTTCCCAATTCCTGCGTTGCCTGCGGGCGTTCGATCGAAGCATCCAGGCGGGACCATCTGGTATGCGCCGTATGCCTGAGCCGGCTCAGGCCCGTTGGGCGCGGTTGTGAGAGGTGCCAGCAACCCCTGCCGATGATTGGGCCCTGCCGATTCTGTGCCGAGTGGCCTGCGGCTCTGGGAGAAGTGCGCAGTGCCGTATGGCTTGACGATACTGCCCGGCCGATTGTGCATCATCTCAAGTACGACGGCTACCATTCACTGGGCTCGCTGGTTGCCGACCGGATGGCCGCCATCTTGCGGCGACCCTCGGCCGGTGTGCTGGTGCCCGTCCCGCTGGCGGGCAAGCGGCAGCGGGATCGTGGATACAATCAGGCGGCCATGATTGCGCGCGCCCTGGGTGGGCGGTGGGGGCTGGCGGTAGACGAAGCGATTCTTGTGCGGCCCGGCGACGCCACGTCCCAGACCGGACTTTCGCCGGAAGAAAGGGCGCGTAACGTGGCTGGGGCCTTTACTGCTGCCGCGGGAGGCGGGAGGGGAACCCGGATTATATTGGTCGACGATGTTCTGACAACCGGGGCCACACTGTGCGGCGCAGCCGACGCTCTGGCCCTGGCCGACTGGAGTGATGTGCACGCCGTGACCTTTGCCCGCGCACAGCCTTATGACCTGCGTATCCTCAAGGGGAGACCACCAGAGCCATGACACGCATCGCCATCAACGGATTCGGCAGGATTGGGCGCA
Source organism: uncultured Gemmatimonadaceae bacterium (assembly GCA_964613905.1). Classification (GTDB taxonomy): domain Bacteria; phylum Gemmatimonadota; class Gemmatimonadetes; order Gemmatimonadales; family GWC2-71-9; genus CAZTIV01. Next base: position 14,804 of record CAZTIV010000034.1, read on the forward strand.
ATGTACTCCGCGCCATGAGAGTTCTCGACGCAGGGCTCGAACTGGCGGCGGTAAATGACCTTACCGATCCCAAGACTCTCGCACATCTGCTGAAGTACGACTCTGTTCACGGCAGATTCGATGGAGAGGTTTCTGCCGACAACGACGCGATAGTCGTCGATGGGTCGCGCATCAGAGTGTGTTCGGAGCGTGACCCCGCGAAGCTGCCGTGGAGGGAGATGGGTGTGGATATTGTGCTCGAATCCACCGGCATCTTCACGGAGCGGGCCAGGGCCGGCGCACACATGGAAGCCGGAGCGAAAAAGGTTGTGATCAGCGCTCCCGCCAAGAACGAGGACATCACCATTGTCATGGGTGTCAACCATGACAAGTACGATCCCGGGGCACATCATGTGATTTCCAACGCATCGTGTACCACCAACTGCCTGGTTCCGGTCGTCAAGGTTGTAAGGGATACGTTCGGATTCGAGCGCGGATTCATGACCACGGTGCACAGCTATACCAACGATCAGAGCATTCTGGACCTTCCGCACAAGGATCTGCGCAGAGCCCGGGCGGCGGCGATAAGCATCATACCCACGACCACGGGTGCGGCCCGGGCTACGTCGCTCGTGATCCCTGAAGTGAAGGGAAAGATCGACGGCGTGGCGCTCCGGGTTCCCACGGCCAACGTTTCGCTGGTGGACCTCACCTGCACGGTATCGAAGTCAACCACGATCGAGGCGGTGAACGACGCGTTCCGGAAGGCTGCGTCTGGACCGCTCAAGGGGATCCTGACCGTCAGCGACGAACCCCTGGTATCGGTCGATTACATCGGGAACCTGTATTCGAGCACGGTTGACTCGCTCAGCACCAACGTCATCGAGGAAACACTGGTGCACGTATCGTCCTGGTACGACAACGAGATGGGATACTCGGCTCGCTGCGTGGACCTGATGACGTTGATTGCCCAGAAGCTCAAGTGAGGAAGCGTACCCTTGAAAGCCTTTCCGGCCAGCCGATTGAGGGGATGCGGGCGCTGGTACGGGTGGATTTCAACGTCCCTTTGACTGACGGACAGGTGAGCGACGCCACGCGGATCCGCGCGGCGTTGCCCACCATCCAGTGGTTGCGCGAGCGAGGTTGCCGAGTGGTGCTGCTGTCGCACCTTGGCCGTCCCACGGGGAAGCGGGACGCGAAGTACTCGCTCAAGCCCGTCAAGGCCGCGCTGGAGAGTGAATTGGGGCAGCCGGTCACGTTTCTGGAGGATCCCGCCGCGCCGGACGCCGAGAAGGCCACCAGGGCGATGAAGCGGGGAGAGATAGCTGTGGGTGAGAACACCCGTTTCTACTCTGGTGAAGAGAAGAACGACCGTGTGTTGGCGGAACGGTTTGCCGCGCTCGGCGACTTCTACGTCAACGATGCGTTTGGTTCTGCGCACAGGGCGCACTCTTCCACGGAGGCGGTAGCGCATCTGCTCAAACCGGCCGTTGCCGGCTTCCTCATGGCTCGTGAACTCGAGTACCTGGGCGACGCCCTCGCAGATCCTGCCAGGCCATTTGTGGCGGTGCTCGGTGGCGCCAAGATATCGGGAAAGATAGACGTGATAGAGCGGTTGCTGCCGCAGGTCGACGAGATTCTGGTGGGAGGTGCCATGGCGTGCACCTTTTTCCGGGCAATGGGGCTTGATGTGGGGAACTCTCTGGTGGAGCCCGACAAGGTGGATCTCGCGGCCGCTCTGCTCGAAAAAGCGGGCAGCAAGCTTGTGCTCCCGGCGGGTGCGGTAGTGGCGGAGCGGCTGGACAGAGATGCGGAGACTCGCGAAGTCTCCCGCGATGCCATCAAGCCCGGTTGGGCGGTATACGATATCGATTCCGCCACCGCGCGCGACTTCGCTACCCGCATTACGGCTGCGAAGACCGTGGTGTGGAACGGCCCCATGGGCGTGTTCGAGACGCCCCCGTTCGATAAAGGCACTCTGGCTGTGGCCAAGGCGCTGGTAGCGGCCACCGAAAATGGTGCAGTGACGATAGTGGGTGGTGGTGACTCGGCGGCGGCGGTTGCCAAAGCGGGCCTGGAGGACAGGGTCTCGCACGTCTCAACCGGAGGCGGGGCATCACTCGAGTTTCTGGAAGGGAAGGTGCTGCCCGGCGTGGCAGCACTGGACGACGCATGAAACACCTGATCTTTGCAGCCAACTGGAAGATGCACCACGGTCCGACGGCCGCGGCGGCGTTCATGGAGGGTTTCCTGGCGGGGTACCGCCCGGCACAGGAACGCGAGGTCTGGTTCTTCCCACCTGCGGTGTCACTTGCCACGGTCCGGGGACGGCTCGAAGGGCAACCAGGGCTCGCGCTGGGAGTGCAGAATGTGCACTGGGAAATGAAGGGTGCGTTCACCGGCGAAATCAGTGTTGCGCTGGCCAGGGATGCCGGAGCGACCCACGTGCTGGTGGGACACTCGGAACGGCGCCATGTCTTCGGCGAGACGGATGAAGAAACCGGCAGAAAGGTGCGGGCTGCCCTGGGGGGCGGACTCACGCCCGTTCTCTGTGTGGGAGAGAAGCTGGAGGAGCGTGAGGCGGGAGATACGGTGGCCGTAGTGGAGCGCCAACTGGCCGTGCTCGGTGATCTGGATGCGGACTCGATGGCGCGCGTGGTCATTGCCTATGAGCCGGTCTGGGCCATCGGTACCGGGAAGAACGCAACGCCGGATGACGCGGGATCGGTACACGAAGCCATCCGGAGCTTCCTTGCAGGCATGGGGCGCGCGCGCCGCGCCGCCGTGCTGTATGGCGGGAGCGTTAAGCCGGATAATGCGCGTGAACTGGTGACTCATCCAGAAGTCGACGGCGTGTTGGTGGGCGGAGCGTCGCTGGATGCCGGTCACTGGCTTGAGATCGCGCACGCAGGAACCGATTGACCCTCGCTCCTGGCCCGGGTATCTTCCGGCCCGGTAAAGGAGTTATATGTATACGTTTCTGCTGATTCTGCTGATCCTGGACGCCTTCGTTCTGGCCACCGTGGTGCTATTGCAGGCGGGGAAGGGAGGGGGGCTCGCGGCCGTTGGTGGCGGTGCCCCCACTGACACCTTCCTTGGCGGCCGGCAGGCCACCACGATTCTCACCAAGCTGTCATGGTGGTGCGGCGGCATCTTTCTCTTCCTGTCGCTCCTTCTTGCCGGCATGTCCGGTCGCACGGCGCCACGCTCGGTGCTCGAAGGGCAATTTGCGCCGCCGGCGCCGGTGGCGCCGCTCCCGCTCCCGCTCGAGACGGAGCCCGCACCGCAGGGCAACTGATGGTAGATCGCCCGGCATATCTGCTGCTGGAAGACGGCGCGTGGTTCAAGGGAACCACGCGCCGTCCGCTTTCTCCCACACCGGGTGAGGCCGTCTTCACCACCAACCTCACGGGGTATCAGGAAGTCTTCACAGATCCGTCCTACCTCGGGCAGATAGTAGTGATGACCGCCCCGATGATCGGGAATTACGGAATCAATCCGGAAGATGTCGAATCGGACAAGCCACAGGTGAGCGCGGTGGTCGTGCGAGAACTTTCCCGGGCGCCATCCAACTGGCGGGCGGAAGGCACCCTGGAGGAATGGCTGGCGGAACGGAACATCCCGGTGCTGGAAGGCGTGGATACCCGCCGCCTGGCTCGGCACATACGGTCGGCCGGAGCCATGCGAGCCCTCATGGCTGAGGGTGAGGAACCCACCGAGGAGGCAAGACAGACGCTCGAGCAAAGCCCCCGCATGGAAGGGCTCGACCTTGCTTCAAGAGCCACCTGCTCAGGCGAGTACACGGTGGGCGCGTTGGATGCACCGCGTCACGTCGTTGCCTACGACTTCGGCATGAAGCGGAATATTCTCAGGATTCTCGAATCAATTGGTTGCCGCGTTACGGTGGTCCCCGCAGAGACCAGGGCCGCGCGGGTTCGCGAGCTTTCGCCCGCCGGACTCTTTCTGAGCAACGGTCCCGGGGATCCCGCAGCCGTGAACTACGTTCTCCCGGAACTCCGCTCGCTGATCGATGGCGGGCTGCCCACGTTCGGTATCTGCCTGGGCCATCAGCTGCTCGCGCTGGCCTATGGGGCGGAGACGGTCAAGCTCCCATACGGGCACCGCGGGGGCAATCATCCGGTCCGGGACATGGCCGCCGGTCGGGTGCTGATCACCAGCCAGAACCACGGATTTGCTGTCAGGGGAAGCACTAACGAGGTCCCAGGTGCCAAATCACTTGAGGTGACGCACCTTAACCTCAATGATGACACCGTAGAAGGTGTAAGGCACAGGGACCTGCCTGCGTTCGCTGTTCAGTACCATCCGGAGGCTTCCCCGGGCCCCCACGACGCTAGAGGCCACTTCCGCCAGTTCGTCCAAGCTCTTGACAGTCAATAGGTAAGCTCCTATGTTGACCGCCCCGGCTGCCCTGGGAAGGACCGGTTTTTCCGGTGCTGCCGCGCGTCCAACAGGGGGGTGCATGACCAAGGCCGATCTCGTCGAGAAAGTGACGGCCACGATCGCCCGAACCGCGGGCCCGATGATTTCCAAGAAGGACTGTGCCCGCGTCGTGGATGCGTTCCTGGATGCGGTCAAGGATGCCCTCTCGGAGCAGCACAACATCGAGATTCGCGGGTTCGGTACATTCAAGATCCGGCGGCGGAAGACGCGTATGGCGCGTAATCCCCGTACCGGCGATCCTGTGGAAGTTGCCGCCCGCCCGGTCCCGGTTTTCAAGCCGTCCAAGGAACTGAGGACCATGGTGGCAGACAGAAGCGAGACCGCGACACAGCCATCCTCGTAGAACGGCCGGTACTCACGACCAGTCGGCCCATGCGTATCCGCCTGAAGCTGTTTGCCCGGTACGCCGAACTGCTGGGCGCCTCGGAAGTAAGCCTTGAACTTCCGGCAGGTGCGACGGTGCGGGACGCCATAGAGTGCATCCGCAGCGGTCACCCCAACGGTCGGCTCCTCCCGGAGCGTCCGCTCGTGGCCGTAAACTTGAATCATGTTCTTCCGGACCGACCTCTTGACGACGGCGACGAGCTGGCCGTCATGCCCCCCCTTGCCGGTGGATGACTTCCGCTTCGTAACGCGCTCTCCCATTGCCGTTGGCGACCTGGTTGCCGCCGTGGCGCAAGAGGAACTGGGCGGTACGACAGTCTTCCTCGGTAGCGTCCGGCGTGGGGAGGAAGACGGTCCGGTATCCCGTATCGAGTACAGCGCGTACGAGGAGATGCTCGAGGCCGAGTTCGGCAGAATCGTGTCCGAGACCGCTCAAAGGTGGGTTGGAGTACGAATTGTCGCGCAGCACCGGCTGGGTTCGATCCCGGTCGGTGATGCCAGCATTGCCATAGCGGTGGCCTCTCCTCACAGGGCGCAGGCGTTCGAAGCGTGCCGGCACGTCATCGAGGAGGCCAAGGTCCGGCTGCCGGTATGGAAGCGGGAGATCATGGACGACGGCTCGTCGCTCTGGACCGACAACACCGGCGGGCGGGTCCCCGGTTGGCCGGTGGGCGGGGCTGAGTAATGGCACTTGGCATGGCGCTGATTGAGCCGCGGATTGCCCCTAACACCGGCAGCATAGCGAGGCTTGCGGCCGCCACTTCCACCGCTCTGCATCTGATCGAGCCACTGGGCTTCTCCCTGGATGACGAACAGTTGAGGCGGGCGGGGCTCGACTACTGGGCGGATGTGGATCTCTGGGTTCATCCCGGCTGGAGGGCGTTCCGGGAGGTCATTGCGCGCGAACGGTGTTTATACTTCACCGCTCACGCGAACCGCTCTTACCTTGACGCCCCCTACGCGGCGAACTCAGTGCTGGTGTTTGGCAACGAGACGGACGGCATGCCCGAGCGGATCCGTGAAAAATACCCAGATCGGCTCTACCGTATCCCCATGGGACCGGCGGTCCGGAGCCTCAACCTGGCCACGGCGGCGGCAGTAGTGCTCTACGACTCGATCCGGCAGACCGGGATCGACGTGGGTGACGAAGGCCCTGGTTCCGAGCCACCGTGCATGGCCTGAGGAAACACATGAACAGGATTACAGTTGTCGGTGCAGGCAACGTGGGCGCCACGCTGGCGCAGCGGCTGGCTGAGAAGGAGCTGGCCCGTGAGATAGTGATGGTGGATGTGGTCGAGGGGATCCCTCAGGGGAAAGGCCTCGATCAGTGGCAGAGCGCTCCAGTCGAAGGGTTTGACAGTCGGGTCACAGGGGCCAACGACTACGCGCCGGCCGCGGGCAGCGAGATAGTGGTGGTCACAGCCGGGATTGCCCGGAAACCCGGAATGAGCCGGGATGACCTGGTGCGCACCAACGCGGGGATCGTGAAGTTCGTAGGCGGGGAGATCGCGCGGGTAGCTCCTGACGCGATTGTGATCGTGGTTTCCAATCCGCTGGACGTGATGTGCTGGGTGGCAAAGGAGGCGACCGGGTTCCCCAGTCATCGGGTAATCGGCATGGCCGGTGTCCTGGACACCGGCCGCTATCGTGCGTTCCTGGCTGACGCACTCAATGTATCGGTCGAAGATATCCAGGCCATGGTTCTGGGTGGGCACGGTGATACGATGGTCCCGCTCGTTTCGTACACAACCGTTTCAGGAATTCCAGTCACCCAGCTTATGGAAAAGAACAAGCTGGACGCCATCGTTGACCGCACACGCAACGGCGGAGCCGAGATCGTGGCGCATCTCAAGACGGGCTCGGCCTATTACGCACCTTCAGCCGCCACCGCGCAGATGGTGGAGGCCATCGTGAAGCACAAGCGGCGCCTGTTACCGTGTGCCGCTTGGCTCACCGGAGAGTACGGGCTTTCGGATCTTTACCTGGGCGTCCCGTGCATCCTCGGTGCCAAGGGGCTGGAGCGCATCGTGGAAGTGGAGCTCACGAAGGATGAGCAAAGCGCGCTTGTTAAGTCCGCGGAGTCGGTGAGAGATACGATGAAGGCCGTGTCCCTCTAGGGTTCTCAGGGGCCCCGATACTCGACGTAGTTCCTTGGGGTCTCCCACAGCACCAGCTTCACGAGCCGGCCCGGCAGGTGGCCGTCAAGCATCTGCCAGATCACCACTACGATGTTTTCGGCGGTGGGGTTCAGGTCCTTGAAGGCCGGCACGTCCAGGTTCAGGTTCTTGTGGTCGAGCGCGGACACCACACGCTCTTCCACGATCTGCTTGACTACGCCCAAGTCGGCCACGTAGCCGGTCTTCGGGTCTATTTCCCCCCCGACCGATACTTCGAGTTCGTAGTTGTGGCCGTGGTAGTTCGGGTTGTTGCACTGTCCGAATATCCGACGGTTCTCCTCGTCCGACAGTGCGGGGTTGTGGAGTCGGTGGGCGGCGTTGAAATGCACGCGACGGGTGACGGTTACGCTCGGCTTATCGGCCATGGTTCCAAAGATGCCCTGATCGGAATCAGGCGGGAACCCCATCAGCCATCCGCGCAAGGCGTTGACCACAGGCTAGATCGTTGCTAGCTTTGGACTTACACCGTGGCCACCACCCGTCTGACTCGATTCGCACTTACCGCCCTGGTCTCCCTGGCCGCGGCGGCGGTGCCCCTTTCTGCGCAGCAGAGCGGCTTCGAAGTCCACTACGGCCGCTGGTGGCACGATACTTCAGCCGTAACGTTTTCCGCGGGATTCTTCCAGCGTATGCTCGGGCCCTTCGGTTATTCGATGGGCCTGACGCACCTCGATGATCACAGCGCGCTGGACGACCGCACCGCCACAGGACTCGATCTCGGATTGAGCTTTGCGAAAGACGGGTCCGGACCGTACGCGGTAGCCACATACGGGATCGGGCTGCTGCACAGCGAGCGCCGGTGGGATGCCATCTGGACTGTGGGAGGTGGATACGCTGTGCGGCTCTTCGGCGTCTCACTTGGAGTCGAAGCCCGCTATCGAGTGGAAGACGCGAGCATGGCGGGCTTCTGGCGATTGCATCACGATGACAGGCGAGGGCTCGCAATTCAGGGCCGGCTTGCGTTTGCATTGCCCACGGCAAGACGCTCGGCTGCCCCGCCGCGTCCCGAGCCGCTGGTCCCCCCGCGAGCCGAACTCGTGCACGCCACAGCCCGCGACGCAGGCGCCAGTGAAGAGACCGCGCGGCTTAAGACCAGCGTGGTACAGACCGCTATCGAAGTGATGGGCACTCCCTACCGCTGGGGCGGCTCGGCCGAAACCGGCTTCGACTGCTCAGGCCTCATTCAGTACGCCTACAGCCAGCACGGCATCATCCTCCCGCGCGTCAGCCGGGACCAGTTGCGCATGGGCACGCCGGTAGAGCCAGACCTGGCCCTGCTGCGTCCGGGCGATCTCTTGGGGTTCCGGCTGGACGGCAGCGGGGTTGGGCACGTCGCCCTCTACATCGGCGACGGTCAGTTCATTCACAGCGCCTCGGACGGCGTGAAGATCTCGAGCCTCACCTCCCAACAGAGCGACACTCGCTACTGGCGGGAACGGTGGATCAGCGTACGGAGGATCGTTGAATAGACGAATAGCGATACTCTCCGCAGCACTCCTTTTCCCCTTTCCCGTTTCCCTTTTCCCTCAACAACCAGCGCCCTACCCGGGGTTCACCACCTCGGGCACCGAGCGCCAGCGCGCATTCGAGCAACGCCTGCAGGGCGTGATGGATACCGCCGGCGCGCGTCGCCACGCGCAGGTCCTGTCGGCCGGGATAAACGTGGCCGGCACGCCCCGCCAGCGCTGGACCGCGCGGTATGTTGACAGCCTTGCGCGATCCTGGGGGCTCGAGTCACGCATCGACTCGTTTCTCGTGTATCTGCCTCACCCCATCGATCTCAGGCTCGAGCGAGTGAGTCCGTCGCCCAGGGTGATCGATTTCATGGAACCGCCGCTCGCTGACGATCCTGCCACTCAAGGGGAGATGTTCCCGCCGTTCAACGGTTACACGGGACGGGGAGATGTGACGGCGCCGGTGGTCTATGTGAACTACGGGCTGATTGAAGACTACGAGCGACTCCGCGCGGCGGGCGTGAGCGTCGAGGGGAAGATCGCTGTCGCCCGTTACGGTAGGTCATACCGGGGTATCAAGGCACGCGAGGCGGAGAAGAACGGAGCGGTCGGGCTCATCATGTACTCGGATCCGGCGGACGACGGTTACGTCCAGGGCGATGTGTATCCCGAGGGACCGTACCGGCCGCCCATGGGAGTGCAGCGCGGGAGCGTATACAACGGGCGGGGCGACCCCAGCACGCCGGGTATCGGATCTACTTTCGACGCGCCGCGGGTTCCGGAAGACGGGATGCAAGGCATCGCCAGAATACCGGTTCTGCCCATCGGCTACGGTCCGGCCACGGAGCTGTTGCAGGGGTTGCGCGGAGCGCCGTTACCGGGCCAGGACTGGCAGGGCGGCCTGCCGTTCCGCTATCACGTCGGGCCGGGACCGGTGGAAGCACGCCTCGTAGTTGATACCGAGCGCGGAAACGCGGCTTACAAGAGCATTTACAACACGCTGGCCATGGTGCGGGGTGCGGTGCACCCGGACGAATGGGTGATCGTGGGCGGGCATCGGGATACCTGGGGGCCGGGTGCCGTGGATAACGTCAGTGGTACAGTGGGAGTACTGGAGATCGCGCGCGCCTTCGGCACACTCGCAGGGCAGGGAATGAGACCGGCGCGCACCGTGGTGTTTGCCACATGGGACGCGGAAGAATGGGGACTCATCGGTTCCATCGAGTACGTGGAGCGCGACGCCGAGCGCCTCTCCGCTCAGGTTGTGGGATATGTGAATATGGACGTCATCGCGGTGGGAGAGGCGTTCAGCGGCAGTGCCGCGGGTACGCTCAAGCAGGTGCTCAGGGATGCGGCCATGGTGGTCGACGATCCGTTTGCCGAAGGGACCGTGCACGACGTCTGGCGGCAGCGCACACGCCCGCAGGGCGGCAGAACTCCGGTCGGCAATCTGGGCGGTGGATCGGACTTCGTGCCCTTCTACAATCACCTGGGGATCCCCGCCGCCGATCTTGGCTTCTATGGTGCGGGCGGCGGGATTTATCACTCGGCCTACGATACGTACCGCTGGATGACGATTTTCGGCGACCCGCATTTTCTGGGGCACGTGGGCTCGGCCCGAGTGGCCGGTGTAATGCTGTCCCGGCTGGCGAACGCGCAGATCGTCCCGTACGACTACGAGGAATGGGCCGGGGAGCTGGCAGGGATGGTGGGTGACGTGGTCGAGCGTATTGCCGCGGGCGGCTGGGCCGCCGAGTCGGAGCGTCTGGGAGCCGCCGCAGCGGATCTGATGGCCGCGGCGGAGCGTTACAGGGCCAGGCGTGACGCCGCGTTGCAGGGGCGCGGTCCGCAGGGCAGGGTGGCGCGCGAGATTACACGCCGGCTACTGCTCGTGGAAAAGGCGCTCACCCGTCCGGAAGGATTGGTGGGACGCGAATGGTATCGCAACCTCACCTTTGCCGCGGACCGGGACAACGGCTATTCGAACGTCGCGCTGCCATCTCTGGCCGAAGCACTCGCAGACAGGGACGCTCCCCGGCTGGCGGCTGAGATAGAGGATTTTGCGGCACGGGTTGGGGCTGCGGGACATGCACTGGACGAGGTGCTGCGGGGATTCCAGTTTTGATGGAGGGTTGCAGAAGTCACGGAGGCGGGAATGTCTGATGTCCTTGAGCGACTCAGAGCCGCACTCGGGGATCGTTACCGGGTAGAGCGGGAGATCGGAGCCGGCGGGATGGCCACGGTCTTCCTGGCCGAAGACCTCCGCCACCGTCGCATGGTTGCCGTCAAGGTCATGCGCCCCGAGATAGCTGTTGTGCTGGGCCCCGAGCGGTTCCTGCGCGAGATCGAAGTCGCCGCCGGGCTCACCCATCCCCACGTCCTTCCGCTGTTCGATTCGGGCGATGCGGACGGCATGCTGTACTACGTCATGCCGTACATCGAGGGCGAGTCGCTCAGGGAACGCCTCTCGCGTGAGGGTGCGCTCCCGGTTCCGGATGCCGCCCGCATTCTCCACGAGATCGCGGACGCACTGGCCACCGCACACGCTCACGGGATCGTGCACCGCGATCTCAAGCCGGAAAACGTGCTCCTCTCCGGACGCCACGCCCTCCTGGCCGACTTTGGCGTGGCCAAGGCGTTGAGTGAAGCCACCACGCATCGCCAGCTCACCACGGCAGGCGTGGCATTGGGCACGCCCTACTACATGGCGCCCGAGCAGGCCACCGCCGACCCTGACACCGACCATCGAGCGGATATCTACGCGCTCGGCGTCTTGGGCTACGAGATGCTGGCCGGACGGTTGCCGTTCGAGGGATCCAATGCGCAGGCCATCCTGATGGCGCACCTGACGGAACCGCCAGCGCCCCTGATTCAATATCGTCCGGACGTGCCGCCGATCCTCGCAGATGCCATCATGCGGTGTCTCGAGAAACAGCCAGGCGATCGCTGGTCGAGTGCGGCGGAGTTGCTTCCCAGCCTGGAGTCGGTCGCGACGCCCACGACCGGGGTCACTCCGATCACCGCTCCCGTGCGACTGCTCACCGAGCGTCCCAAGGTGGCTGCGCTGGCCGGTGGGGCGCTCGTCGTCGTCCTGGCCGGCGCTGCATGGCTCACGTTCGCCTCGGGGGGTGACCGGTCGGCGTGGGTCCGGACCCATGCCATTCCGGAGATCGAACATCTCGTGCGCGAGGGTCTGTGGGACAGTGCCATGACCGTGGCGCGGCGCGCGGCGGAGGTGGCGCCCGATGACCCCACGCTGGCAGAGCTGTGGCCGACGTTCACCTGGACGCTCCCGGTCGAATCCGACCCGCCGGGCGCCCGGGTTTACCGTGCGCCGTACGGCGTGACAAGCGCTGATTGGGAGGACGTTGGTGCCACGCCGTTCGACAGTCTCCGCATCCCGGCCGGTCCGTCGGTTCTGCGGTTCGAGCTGGACGGCTATCGCGTCGCCTTCCGGGTCATCGGTATCGGCCTCCCCGTTCGCGTGGCCCTCGATCCGCACGACCGGCTGCCTGAGGAGATGGTGCGGGTTCCGGGTTGGGAACCAGAGATCGGCGAGCGCCCCACTCCCTTGGGTGATTTCTTTATCGACCGGCACGAAGTCACCAATCGGGAGTACAAGCGCTTCGTGGACGCGGGCGGGTACACTGACCGGCAGTACTGGACGGAGCCGTTTGTGCTGAACGGCCGTACCCTCGCCTGGAACGATGGTATGGCGCTGCTGACTGACCAGACGGGCCGCCCGGGGCCCGCTACCTGGCAGGTGGGTGCATACCCCGACGGACAGGACGACTTCCCGGTTACCGGAGTGAGCTGGTATGAGGCCGCGGCCTACGCGCGTTTTGCCGGCAAGTCAATCCCCTCTGTGCACCATTGGCGGCGCGCGTACGGTGCGGGGCTCAGCGCCTACATGGTGCCGCTCAGCAATCTGGAGCGGCAGGGGCCGGCCCCGGTGGGCGGCGGCGCCATGGGTCCGTTTGGCACGTTCGACATGGTCGGCAATGTGCGCGAGTGGTGCAGCAACGACGTCGCTGGCCAGCGTTTCCTGCTGGGCGGCGGCTGGAACGACCCGGACTACCTGGCTGCGAACACATCCTACCGCCAGCCGCCGTTCGACCGGTCGCCCACGAACGGCATCCGCCTGGTCCGCTATCTCGACGAGAGCCCGGCGCTCGAACGTGCGCTGGCGCCTGCGCCACCACGTCGGGTCCCGGACCTCCGCCGGGCCGGATCCGTGTCAGCGGACGTTCTGGCGATCTACCGGCGCATGTACGCCTACGATCCCGTGCAACTGGACGCCCGAATCGAAAGCACCGACACCGCCCGGCATTGGGTGCGTCAGCAGATCTCGTTCAATGCCGCCTATGGCGGCGAGCGGATGCTCCTGTATCTCTACCTGCCGTTGCGGGCCCGCGCGCCGCTGCAAACGGTGGTGTACTACCCCGGGTCCTTTGCCCTGAACTTCACGTCCATTGAACAGTGGCGAACCGTTCACCTGGATTTCATCGTCCAGAGCGGCCGAGCCGTTGCCTTCCCGGTTCTCCAGGGGACGTTCGAGCGCGATGGAGGATCCTACACGTCGTCCGTCGACGCGAGCAACGTCTATCGCGATCGCGTCATCGCGTGGACCAGGGACGTGATGCGGACCGTGGATTATCTGACGACGCGCGAGGACATCGACGCGGACCGGCTGGCATACTACGGCTTCAGCTGGGGCGGACGCCTGGCACCGGTGGTGTTGGCGATGGAACCGCGGCTGAAGGCGGCGGTCCTCTACGTCGCGGGGATTGGATTGGCCAGGCCGCAGCCGGAGGCGGACGAACTCACGTACCTGCCCAATGTGGCCGTGCCCGTTCTGATGCTCAACGGGAGGCTCGACGACGTGTTCCCGCTGGAGAGCTCGGCCGAGCCGATGTTCGCACTCTTTGGCACGCCTGCCGAGCACAAGCGCCACGTGATCTCGGAAGGCGGACATTTCGTACCCCGCCCGCAGCTGATTCGCGAACTCCTCGACTGGCTCGAGCGGTATCTGGGGCCGACCGGCCGATAGGCCGTCGAGCACACGCTACTCCACTTGACACTCTCCGTCGCTGGGCTATCTTCCACTGATTAGCACTCATGGTCATCGAGTGCCAGACGTTGTAAGTCGTTCTAATACAATCATATACAGTTATGGGAGGTTCAGGTTATGGCCACTGCGACCAAATCCAAAGTCAAAGTGCAGCCATTGGGCGATCGTGTAGTGATTCGTCCCATGGAGGAGGCCGAGTCGATGCGGGGTGGCTTGTACATCCCGGACACGGCCAAGGAAAAGCCGCAGCAGGGGGAGATCATGGCGGTCGGGCCGGGGCGGTATGAGAAGGGCGCACGGGTCCCAATGGAGCTCAAGGTTGGCCAGAAGGTTCTGTACGGGAAGTACAGCGGTACCGAAGTGACCATCGAAGACGAGCAGATGCTCATCATCAAAGAGTCCGACGTGCTCGCCGTGACCGGCTGAGCGGAGGAGAGGAACGCAATATGGCAAACGCAAAGGAACTGCTGTTTGACACCGAGGCCCGGTCCAAGCTGAAGAAGGGCATAGACCAGTTGGCTGAGGCCGTGAAGGTGACGTTGGGCCCCAAGGGTCGCAACGTCGTGTTGGACAGGAAATTCGGCAGCCCCACCGTCACCAAGGACGGTGTCACGGTAGCCAAGGAAGTCGAGCTCCCGGATCCGGTCGAGAACATGGGCGCTCAGATGGTGAAGGAAGTCGCCACCAAGACGTCTGACGTCGCCGGTGACGGCACCACCACCGCCACGGTGCTGGCGCAGGCCATCTATCGTGAAGGCCTGAAGAGCGTCACGGCCGGCATCAACCCGATGGCTCTGAAGCGCGGCATCGAGAAGGCAGTGGAAGCGGTCGTCGCGGATCTCAAGAAGCTGTCGGTTCCCACCAAGGGCAAGAAGGAAATCGCGCAGGTCGGCACCATCTCCGCCAACAACGACAAGGAAATCGGCGACCTCATCGCTCAGGCGATGGAGAAGGTGGGCAAGGACGGCGTAATCACGGTCGAAGAGGCGAAGGGACTGGAGACCGAGCTCGAGACCGTGGACGGAATGCAGTTTGACCGCGGCTATCTCTCGCCCTACTTCGTGACTGATCCCGAGAAGATGGAAGCGGCGCTCGAAGACGCCTACATCCTGATCCACGACAAGAAGATCTCGGCCATGAAGGATCTGCTGC
>CAZTIV010000035.1:0-28740 GCA_964613905.1 uncultured Gemmatimonadaceae bacterium
CGGCGCGGCTGGTCTGCCCCCGGCCAGTGCCGCCGATACGGCCCTGAGCCTTGCTGCCAGGGCATCCTCCTGACCGTGCGCCGCGGTGCTCAGTACCGCGCCGGCCTCTCGCAGATGGCCCGCTAGCTGCTCCGCGTTACCGATTGCGGCACCCCGCGCAACCGCTTCCCGTGCCGCGCCGGCGAACTCCCGGGCTGCTTCAGCCAGAGTGCCACCGCCGCTTCCCTCCAGAGCGCGGAACGTCCCTGCAAGACCCTGGACTCTCAGCGTACGCTGAGTTTCGGACTGTGCCCTGAGCAGGGCATCTGCCACCTGCTTCAGGTGTTCGCCGTGCGAGACCAGTTCGACTTCGCCCAGGCGGGCCCGGCGTGCCGGTACCGTGCCCTCCTTGACGATGTGCGGACCCTGATCGTTGCAGTACAGGGATTCGATCGGAACGACCGGACTGTCGAGCCCGAGCAATCTGCCCAGGCGATCGGTGAACTGCTTCACTTCCGGGGCATCCGGGTCGGCGCGCCCACTGGCTGCTACCTGTCGCGCTGCTCCGGCAAGCGCCCGGGCGGCCGCCTCGAACACCCCGGCGGCTCCCGTCCGCCCGCCACGCGGGCCACCTGCCTCCGTTACTGCCTGCTCTATTCCCTCGATGAGATCCTGCATGGGGGGCAGATCGGCCAGGCTCGCGAGCCCGCGGAGCGGCTGCATGACGTTCAGAACAGCCTGGAGCGATTCCTGCCCTCCAGTTGGCTGGTTAAGTAACTTCGCGGCCCGGTCGAGCGCGCTGGCCAGCGCCGCGCCCTCACGCCCGACGAATGCGCGGGTACCCGCATCCGGACCGGTCGGGGCCGGACGCGACTGCGAAATCCTGCCCCCGGCCACGCCACTGAGCGTGGCTGCCAGATTTTCGGCGCGTTGCGTGTCGGCGTCGGTCCACTCGCGGAGCCGGCGCACCAGGATCTTGAGGTCGTCTACCGCCCGAGTAGCAAGCTGTTTGGTGGCGGCGTCCCAGTCCTGCCGTCCCTCGCGCACCGCCCGGGCAACGTGTTCAAACGCCGCAGATACGGTGGCAATCGCCTGCTGGTTTGCCATCAGTGCTGCGCCCCTCAAGGCGCGTGTCAACCTGTGGAACTCGTCCGCGTTTACCACACCGGCGCGAGACACTACGGCGTCGAGGCGCTCGAGGTATTCCCCCGCCTCCATCGCGAAGAACTCCATCATGCCGAGCGGTTTTGTCATCGAGCGATACCGACCCCGGTATGGACCGTCGCTAAACTATGGTCCTGTCGAGAGTTAGTCAACGCGCCGACACGATAAGGGCCCGCATTTCGCGCACCGCCCGCTCCATCCCCACATGGATGGATCGGCTCACAATGCTGTGGCCGATGTTCAGTTCCTCCAGTTCCGCTATGGCGGCCACCGGCTGAACGTTGCGGTAGGTAAGACCGTGGCCGGCGTGGACCGCGAGCCCCGCCTCCCTGGCATGCTGCCCGGCCCGGACCAGGCGGTTGAGTTCGACAGTCGGGTCGTCCGCGGCGTGAGCGTAGGCCCCGGTGTGCAGTTCTATGGCGGGTACGCCAAGGCGCCTGGCGGCATCTATGGTGGGCAGCTCGGGCGTAATGAACAGGCTCACTCGTATGCCGGCGTCAGCAAGCCGCTCGCAGGCGGTTCCTATCCGGGCTTCGGCGCGTCCGCTCAGGTCCAGTCCACCTTCGGTGGTGATCTCCTCGCGACGCTCCGGCACGAGCGTAACTTGGTGGGGCTTGAGCGCGCAGGCTATGGCTACGACTTCGCCTTCCGCGGCGATCTCCAGGTTGAACACGGTGGTGACGGCCGCTGCGAGGCGGTGAACGTCATCGTCCTGTATATGGCGACGGTCTTCACGCAGGTGCGCCGTGATGCCGTCCGCGCCGGCGAGTTCGCAGAGAACCGCCGTTGCCACGGGGTCGGGCTCATCCGTTCGCCGGGCCTGCCGTATGGTGGCCACGTGATCGACGTTCACGTATAGACGCATCGCCTTGCCTCGCGTTCAGGAACTCCTTACGTTCAACACATATATGGCACGACAGCTGAGACGTTCAACCATCCTTCTCGCGAGCACTCTTGTGCTCGTGTTGATGGGGTGCAGCCGTTCCGGCAGCTACCCGGCGCCGGCGGAACCGGAAGCTGCGGTACGCGCGTTCATGAACGCGGTTGCCGCCAACAGCATGGTCGCCATGGGCGAACTCTGGGGCACGAGCCGCGGCCCTGCCGTCGGATTCATGGACCGTGACCAGCTCGAGAAGCGGCTCACCGTTATTCGTGCGTATCTCGAACATGAGAGATTCGAGATTATCGGTACCAGCACGTCCGTCTCCGGCAACGCCGACGAGCGGCAGCTCCAGGTGAGGATTGTCCGACGCGGTTGCACGCCCGTAGTGCCCATGACGATGGTCCGGTACCGGTCCGGCTGGCTGGTGAGCGATGTCAATCTTGAGGCTGCCGGGAACCCCGCTCAGACGTGTCAGTGAGTTCGATCAGGATCCCGGCGGTGGTTTTCGGGTGCACGAAGGCGATCCTCCGCCCGCCGGCGCCCACTCGCGGGGTTTCGTCAACCAGCTGATACCCGTGGCGGCGGCAGGCTTCCATCGCGGCTTCGAGGTCCGGTACGCGGTAAGCAACATGGTGAATTCCGGGCCCTCGTCGCTCAAGGAACCTGGCGACCGGGCTGTCCGCTACCCGGGGATGCAGGAGTTCGACGTCCACGTCTCCGAGCGGCAGCCGCACTATGGTTGCCCCGTCCGCTGTTTCGGAAGGCAGCGGTTCGATTCCAAGGACGTCACGGTAAAACGCCAGGGCTTCGTTCAGGTCTGTGACAGCTACTCCTATGTGCGCAACGGTCGCGCGGGGTGGCTTCAAGACGGCCTCCTCGAATGGCCTCGATAAGGAACTTCGCTAAGAACATAACTTCGGAGATAATGACATGGCAGGGACACATCCCGCGCAGGTAATGCACGTAACCGATGACGCCTGGGCCCAGGAGATCGATCAGCACAAGGGCCTTGCTATAGTTGACTTCTGGGCCACCTGGTGCGGTCCATGCCAGATAGTGGCGCCCATCGTGGAGCAGCTGTCCGGGGAATATGGTGATCGGCTGAAGGTGGCCAAGCTCGACGTCGACGCCAATCAGCGTACGGCAATGCGCTTCAACGTCCGCTCGATACCCAGCATCCTCTTCTTCAAGGACGGAAACCTGGTAGATACAGTGGTCGGGGCTGTGCCGAAGCGCTATCTTGTGGACAAGCTGGAAGAGCACCTCGGCTGACACCTTCCCGCCTTCGGCGGCTCACCCGGTCATTGCCCGTATGCGCCCAAGCGCCGCATTGCTGAGCGACTCGCAGGTCCGGCTGAGTGACTTGAGTTTTCCCTGGAGCCGCGTGCATGTGCATCGCACGCGGCTCGCGTTCATTCATCTGGATAATCTCCTGCATTTCTCCAAGATCGACCGGGATGGCCGAGTGGACGGCTACGTGGCCGCCTATCTGCCGGATGAAGTGGCTCTCCTCCTGATGCGCAATGGTGAGCCGGTGACCGCCGTGGCCTTTCTGGAAGGCGGGCGGGAGGTCATCGCGCTCGCTGAAGCGCGCCGCAGGATCAGGGCTGAACTCGAACGCGGGGAACTCGAATTCTGCGAGGCCCCTATAGACGAACTGGCCTGCATCTACGCCAGTTGCACGGAGCAGCGAACGCCGCGGCCGGTCAATCCCAGAGAGCCAGGGCAGCTGTTCGCAGCCCTCAAGCACGATCAGTTCACAGGCATGCTCGAGCTGATCTCGAATGGCCGCGTTACCTACTTCCGGTTCGATAGAGGTACCTACAAGAGCGGTTACTACCGCGACAAGCCCGACGGCATGTCGATTCCGCAGTTCGTTGAGCAGTTGTTCCGTCCCGCCCCGGACGGTACTCCCCCGAAGCTCGCGGCATTGACGTTCGCTGCGCCCGCGGGACTGCCGGAACAGGCTTCCCCTGAACTGCTCGGCTCTTTCCGGGACACGTTCTGGCGGATTGCAAGAGCGGCGGAGAGCCAGGTTCCTGGGGAAGCGATGGCCAAGGCAGAGCGTCTCCGGGACGCCGTTTCCGCCGACCACCCCTCGCTTGCCGCCCTGGGCGCGCCGGCAGACCAGGAGCCTCCGGCAATAGTGGTCACCAGCGAAGTCCTGACATCGGCCCTGGCTGACTGGACCCGCCAGTTTCTGGAGCAGGTGGAGATCATCGCTCCCGGCACTGCCCCCGGGATTCTCACTGAAGCAACCCGGGAACACCGGTTTCTGCTCCAGAAGGCGGGATTGTTCAATCAGCTTCCCTGGACTCCCAGGTGGTGATCCGGACAGCCCTCTACGTTGTTGGCACTCCGCTGGGCCATCTGGGTGATCTTTCCGCGCGCGCCGCAGATACTCTGCGGCGCGTTGCGGTTGTGGCCGCGGAGGACACTCGGCGCACCCGCATCCTGCTGACCCATGTCGGTGCGAATCCTGAGGTGCTTTCGTTTCATGCCCATTCTCCGCCGAGCCGTCTGCGAACTCTCCTGGAACGGCTCGCCGCAGGCGACGAGATGGCGCTGGTAACGGACGCGGGCACTCCCGGAGTGAGCGATCCCGGAACAGAGTTGGTTGCCCAGGCACGGGCGGCGGGCCACCCGGTGATACCAGTTCCGGGTCCGTCTGCCGTGGCCACGGCCTTGAGCGCGTCCGGATTACCGGCCGACAGATACACGTTTCTCGGGTTTCTGCCCAGGCGCGGGACCGACCGACGGCGCCTCTTGGCGGCGGTCGTGGACTCCCCGTGGACCGTCGTCCTCTTTGAAGCGGCTGGCAGGCTGGCCGGGTTGCTTGATGATCTGACGGTCGAGCTGGGTGGGGAACGAGCAGCCGTGGTGGCTCGCGAACTCACCAAGGTCCATGAGGAGATAAGGTCAGGGATCCTCTCGGATCTGGCGGTTTACTACCGGGAGCGGACAGTTCGCGGCGAGGTCACCGTAGTGCTTGCGGGACATGGAGGCAGTGTTGTGGCGGGGGCGCCATCGTCTCCAGACGAGATTCTGGCCCGGGCCCGGACTCTTCTGAGAGACGGTGTGACAAAGCGAGACGCTGTCCGGCTGCTCGTCACCGAATTCGACATCTCCCGCAACGAGGCATACGGGTTGGTGAAAGACGCATGACCATGCTACTGGTGCTTGCCGGTCTTCTGGCTGGAGCGGAGGCGTCTGATACGCTCAGGCCTTCGGTTGATCTGGCGATCGGCCGGCTTCATTACGACGGTGGCGGTGACTGGTATGCCGGCCCGTCGATGCTGCCGAACCTGCTCGCCGCGGTGAGGAGGGAAACGGGGCTGCCGGTAGCTCCGCGGGAGCAGGTCGTCCGGATCACGGGTTCCGAACTCTGGAGCGTTCCATACCTGTTCATGACCGGACACGGCAACGTGCGGTTCAGCGACAGTGAAGTAACGATACTGCGACGCTGGCTCGAGCAGGGCGGATTCCTGCACGCCGATGACAACTACGGGATGGACGAGTCGTTCAGGAGAGAGGTCGCCCGCGTATTTCCGGACCGTCCGCTGGTCGACGTACCTCTGGATCACGCTATCTACCAGATCGTCTCTCCGTTTCCGGACGGACCGCCAAAGGTTCATGAACACGATGGTCTGTCTGCCCAGGGGCTTGGCATATTCCTCGATGGCCGGCTGGCTGTCTATTACACCTATCAGACCGACCTCGGCAACGGCTGGGAAGACGTCGACGTTCACGGTACCGATCCGGCACTTCATGAGGCCGCTTTGCGGATGGGTGTAAACATTCTCGTGTATGCGCTGACGGCGGCCCGGTGAGCGAGACGCGCGACTGGCTCTCCGAGCGCCACAGGCGCCTCGTGGTGCGGCATGGCATCGAGGCTATGCTTGCCACGGTGACCACTCTGTTTCTGGGTCTTGGGCTCGGCCTCTGGTTCGGGCGACTGGGTCTCTATCGCATCATCCCGGAAGCGGCTGTTCTCGTGTGGGCCATCACGCTGGCCGCTGCAGGTGGCATTATCTGGTGGGTGGCACGGCGCAGGCATCTCTCGGTGGCGGGCCTCGCAACGGAAATCGAGCGACACGCCGGCTTGAGATCCGGAGCCGTAGCGGGCGCCACGGGCACTACCATCGGCAGCGCCGCGCTCGCGGAGTTTCATGACCGGCGCACAGCTGGGTGGCTGGCGGAGCACGGTGAGGAAGCACTGGCGGCGGTGTGGCTGCGGAGACGCCGTTCCGCACAGCGTGCCGGTACCGTCGCGGTGGTTACCGGCATCCTGTTCATACTTGCCGGGCCGGCCTTGCCTCGGGCCGCCGAGTTCTGGCGTCCATGGACGACCATCAACGCCGCCCGGAGCCCGGTGCTGCTGCAGGCGGACCGCAATGAAGTGAGGCGTGGAGATTCGGTGAGTGTGCGTGTTACTGCCGCGGGCCGTAACAACGCCACCTTGTATCGTCGCTCTCCGGGCGAACCCTGGCAAACGCATCCGGTGGTGCTCGATTCTCTCGGATCGGCCCAGGTGACGTTCGGGCCGCTCGAGGCCGATCACTATTTCAGAGCGGCGAGCGGAGGGCGGAACTCGGACACCGTTCACGTAAGAGTGACGGTTCCACTCTTCCTTCAGGACGTGGAGCTGGAAGCGCGTTATCCAGCGTATCAGGCGCGCCGAGACGAGCCGCTTCCACTGGATGTTGACACCCTCTATCTGCCGGTCGGTACGCGCGTGATGACCCGCGGGCGCGCCAGTGTTCCGCCGACGAGTGTTTCGTGGATCGGGAATTCGTTGGCGGTGGGCCTCGCACTGGACGGAGTCGCGTTCTCCGGATCGCTGGCTGTGACCGGCCCGGGACAGTGGACTCTTTTGGTACGGTCGGCTGACGGATCTGTTGCCGATCCGGCACCCGTCATCAATGTGGTGGCCGTTCCCGACGTGCGGCCGGAGGTGAGCCTCCCCGTACCGGGAGCTGATACCACGGCGCCGTTGACCCTGAAGCAGCCGCTGGTGATAGACGTTCGTGACGATCACCGTGTGACACTCGTCGAGGTGGTAACCCGGCGTGTGACACGATTCGGGCACGATCGCGGCGCCGCGGTTGACACTGTGCCGTTGCCGGATGGCGGCGTCGAGCGCGCGGTTCTCCAATGGCTGCTGGATCTCGAAGAGCTTGGCTATCTGCCGGGCGACACGGCATATGTGCGCGCCCGTGCGACGGACAATGCACCGGTTCCTCAGCAGGCTCTCACGCGCGAGTATGCACTTCGATTGCCCACACTGAGCGAACTTCGCGACGCCGTACGGAGCGAGGCACGCAACCTCACGGCCCAGGCGGACTCCGTTGCCGGCGCCCAGCGGGATCTGGTTCGTGAGACCGAAGATCTCACTGCCGGGCGTCGCAACGAGGTTGGCGGCCGGCAGGTTGAACGGGGGGGCGACCCCCTGGAGTTCCGCCAGGCGGAGCGGGCGGAAGAGATAGTCGATCGCCAGGAACGCCTGACAGAAAGGGCGCGCGAACTGGCCGAACAGGTACGCGAACTGTCCGAGGCGGCATGGGCTGCCGGACTCACCGACCCTGAGTGGCACGGTCAACTGGACGATCTCCGCCGTCTGCTGGACCGAGCGATCACTCCGGAGCTCGAGGAGACGATGCGCGCACTCAGGGACGCCATGCGACAGCTGGACGCTCCGGGTGTCCGGGACGCTCTGGAGAGACTCGCCGAGGCGCAGCGGCAGTTACGGGCTGAACTCGAGCGCAGCCGGGAACTCTTCGAGCGTGCAGCGCTGGAAGGTGAGCTGACGGCGCTGGCGAAGGAAGCAGAGGAAGTGGCAGCGGAGCAGCGTGAATGGAATCGCACCGTGACGCAGCGGATCGATACCGCGCTCGCCCAGCGTGAGCGTGAGCTTTCCGCGAGGGTGGATACCCTGTCAGATGGATTGAGTGAGCTGGCGGGAGAACTGGAAAGGGCCGGGACGCCTCCCGGTGTGGCCAACGAGGCGATGGAGGAAACGCGATCAGCCGCGTCTCACATGCGACGGGCCGCCGAGGGCGCTGAGTCAGGCGACCGCGCACAGGCGGAACGGGAAGGCGAGCGTGCCTCCGAGCGGCTCGACCCGATCGCCGAGCGGCTGCTTGAACAGCGCCAGATCCTTCGGGAAGAATGGCGCCAGGATGTGCTAGGCGAGCTGCAACGTGCTCTGGTGGAGACGGCGCAGCTTGCCGGGCGCCAGGAAAATCTTGCTGGGCGTCTCGAACGAGGAGAAGGCGGACCGGATGTCAGGGCTCAGCAGGGTGCGGTGCGGGACGGCGTCGACCGGGTGATCGAGCGGGTGCAGCGAGCGGCCGGGCGGCATGCTCTGGTTTCGCCGCAACTGGGCGCCGCGCTCGGGATGTCGCGGCAACGGATGTCAGACGCTTTGAGCCGGCTTCAGCAGGCCCAGCCCAACACGCGCGCGGCTGCGGCGGATGCGGCGGAGGCGCTCGACGCGCTGAACCTCTTGGCCATGGTCTTGTTACGCAGCATGCAGGATGTGGCTGGAGCCGAATCGGGGAGCGGTCTGGCGGAAGCGCTCGAGCGGATGGCGCAGCTTGCGTCTCAGCAGAACGCCATTGCCGGAGAAACCGGAGGGATGCTGCCGATGATCCCGGGGGGGGGCGACATGATCATGGCTGAGCTCAGATCGCTGGCTGAACGGCAGCGTCGGCTTGCCCGGGAGCTCGAGCGG
The DNA here is from genome assembly GCA_964613905.1 of uncultured Gemmatimonadaceae bacterium. GTDB lineage: Bacteria > Gemmatimonadota > Gemmatimonadetes > Gemmatimonadales > GWC2-71-9 > CAZTIV01. Next base: position 8,760 of record CAZTIV010000035.1, read on the forward strand.
ATGCGTGCTGAAGGCGGTGGCGATGGAACCGGAGAGCTGGCCCGGGAGGCGGATGAACTTGCTCGCCGCCTGGAAGAGGGTGCCGTCGACCGTCAGACCGTGGAGCGTCAGGAGCGATTGTACCGACGCCTCCTGGACCAGGGCCGCACGCTTCGTGGCAGCGAGGAAGACGAACGTGAGGAGCGACGGGCCGATGCGGCGCGTCCCGGTGAGGTACATGTGCCGGGCGCAGGGCGGGCGGAGCGGGGGCCACGCTATGGGTATCCGGGGTGGGAAGAACTGATGGGGCTCTCGCCGGACGACAGGCGATTGATTCTGGACTACTTCCGGCGACTGAACGATGCGCGCCCGTAGTCCCTGGCTGGTGGGTCTGCTGTTCGCGGTCGGAGAGGCGGCCCATGCGCAGGCCGGTCCTGAACTCGCCCGGGCGCTCGAGCTTGAACGCGACAGGCGACACGCGGAGGCTGCCGATCTTTACGAGCGGGTAATAGATCGCGAACCGTCGAATCTTCAGGCGCTGTTCGGGCTTGAACGGGTGTACGGAGCCCTCGGACGTGTGGGAGAGATACCACGCTTCGTGGATGAGGCTCTCGAACGTGAGCCCGACAACGATGCCCTGCGAGCGCTGTCCCTGTCGGTGTATGGTCGCTTGGGTGATATGCAGGGAGTGGGGCGGGCGGCGGAAGATTGGATTGCCCGTAACCCGAGCGCGGCCGAGCCATACCGAGAGTGGGCTTTCGCCGTATCGGGTCGTGGCGATATGGAGACGGCGCGCCGCGTCCTGGAGCGCGGGCGTGAGCGACTGGGTCCGCATGTCCTTGGTGCCGAATTGGCACAGGTCGCGGCGTTTACCGGCGACTGGCACAATGCCGCGCGCCACTGGCACGAGGTAGTCGATGCGCGCCCGGATCAGGCCGGTGTGGCGGCAGCGAGCCTGGGGCAGGCTTCTTCGGTGGTGCGGGATGCGGTGCTGGCGGTGCTGGCGCACGACATCGGTGATCTGCCGGCTCGGCGTCTTGCGGCGGACCTGCTGGCCGGATGGGGGCGCCCAGGCGAAGGATGGACACTTCTCGACGCTTCACTCCCGGCGGACCGTACGTTGGCAGCGCAGATTCTGCGGAGGTTTGCGGAGAGGATCCGGGGCCACGGCAGCCCGGAGTCGGAGCGTGTTCGCGGGTATGCTCTTGAACGCCTTGCCGGCCTGACGTCCGGGACCGATGCGCAGATGGCTCGGGTGGATGCAGCGCGTGCGTTTGCCGACGCGGGCGATCGCGCCGGAGCCGAACGGATGCTCGATCAGATGTCGCGCGATCCCACGGCGGCGCCCTCGGCTGCGGTGCGCGCAATGGCCGGCCTGATAGCTGTCCGTGCCGACGTCGGGCAGGTCGCGGAGGCCGAAAGGCGTTTTCTCGAGTGGCGGGACCGCCTCTCGGGTGATGAAGTGGCCCAATTGATGGAACGAATTGCCCGGGCATGGATACGGCGCGGCGATCTTGATCGGGCGGACCGCATCGTTGCGGGCGATTCCAGTGTTGCATCGTCGGCAATTCGTGGTTGGGTGGCGCTTTACCGCGGGGAACTCGGTGCCGCCGGCGAACGGTTCGGCGAGGCCGGCCCGTTTTCCGGAACGCGTGCCGAAGCCACCGAGCGTACCGCAGCGATCGCGCTCATTGAGCGCCTGGGTCCCGACAGGCGCCCCGAGATAGGAAGTGGCCTGTTCGCGGTCGCCCGGGGGGACACTGCACGTGGCATCAACATCCTGGCTCGTGCGGCGCGGGCACTTCCGGCCAGAGGGGGAAGGGGAGATCTCCTGACCTATGCAGGGATGCTCGCACTTGCAGGTGACCCGGAGGCAGCCGGCGGTCTGTTCCGCGCAGCGCTGTCGGCGGATGAGTCCGGGCCGGCGGCACCGCAGGCCCTGCTCGGTCTGGCGGACGCTGGTCTGAGGATGGGTCGGGTGGCGGAGGCCGTGGAATATCTGGAGCACCTGATCCTGGTTCACGGCGAGAGTGCGTTGGTGCCGCAGGCAAGACGCCTGCTGGATCAGGCTCGCGGAGTAGTGCCCAGATCGTGAGTGATGCGTGAGACGGCGTGATTTCCTCGATGTTCTTGGCCGGTACGCGAGTGGCGCTGCGGGGGCAGCGTTGTTCCCATTCGTACCATCCAGGTTGCAATCCGCCTCTCTGCTGGTTCCGATGGACGACCGCCAGACCAACCATCTGCGAGCCTACGGTCTCACATTCCGGGCCCTCAAGCGGGGAACTGAAGCTGAGTGGCTGTTGAACTACCGCGGCGGCAGCTTCCTGTTGCCGGTCGATCCGGTCCTCGAACGCGATGCGGCGCTGGCAGGAGTTGCGCTCGAACGGGTGAGCGCGACAGACGTGATCCGGATTCGTGGCGAAATCGGTACATCGAACATGGATGCAGTGCCCCTCGAAAAGGCGCCCGATGTTGCCGTATACGCGCCTCCCGGTGCGGCGCCGTGGGACGATGCGGTTACGATGGCTCTCGAGTACGCCGGTATCGACTACGACCGCCTGTGGGACCGCGAGGTGATGGGCGATGGGCTTCGCAGGTACGACTGGCTTCACCTGCATCACGAGGACTTTACCGGCCAGTACTCCAAGTTCTATCTGAGCTATGCGGGCTCCCAGTGGCTGCAGGGAATGGTACGCGAAAACACCTCGGCAGCCCGGGATCTCGGGTTTCCGCACGTTCCGGCTCTCAAGAAGGCCGTGGCTCGCCGCATCCGGGACTTCGTCGATGACGGCGGATTTCTCTTCGCCATGTGTTCGGCAACGGAAACGCTGGCCCTGGCCCTGGCGGCCGAGAATGTGGACATAGCCGCGGCATATGCTGACGGTACGCCGATGGACCCCGATGCCTCCGCGCTCATGGACTGGAGCCGTACGTTTGCGTTTGAGGACGCGGTGCTCGACCCTTCGCCGGCGGTGGCAAGTTTCTCGGATATTGACGGTCATCAGGTCAACAATCCGGGCCGGCGACAGCCGCTCGCGGCGTTTACGCTTTTCAACTTCAGCGCCAAGATTGACCCCGTGCCTGCCATGCTCGTCCAGTCGCAGCGGCAGGTGATCCCGGACTTCTACGGCCTCACGACGTCGTTTGCCCGGAATCGGTTGAAGCCGGGAGTGACGATACTCGCAGATGAGCCGGGTGCTCCGTGGGCCAAGTACATTCATGGAGGATGGGGGCAGGGAACGTGGACGTTCCTCGGCGGACACGATCCTGAAGACCCCCAGCACGCCATCGGCGACCCGCCAACCGACCTCTCTCTGTTCCCCAACTCTCTTGGATACCGGTTGATCCTCAACAACGTGCTGTTCCCGGCGGCGAAGAAGCGGGAACTCAGGACATGAACCGCCTGAGCCCCGGGGTCACGGGGCGACTCGCGGCCGAGATAGCGGCAGCGGGTGGTCGAGAAGTGTCATTCGTGGCCCGGCTTGACGCCGACGGATGCGTTGTAGAGGTGTGGCCGGTGGCCCGCGGCACCGTAGGCGCAGTGCTCGCCCTGCCAGGGGTGGCGCAGCGTGGTGAGATGGTGCTGCACAATCATCCCAGCGGAGTACTCGAACCGTCGCAGGCCGATCTGTCCGTGGCTGCACGCCTGCACGACAGTGGCGCAGGGTTCGGTATCGTCAACAACGCGGGCGACGAACTTTACGTGGTTGTTGAGGTACCTCGACCCAGAGCGTATCAGCCACTTGATTCTGTGGAAGCGGCGGGGCTCCTCGGACGAGACGGACCCGTGGCCTCCGTACTGGGGCAGTACGAGGATCGTCCCAGCCAGCGGGACATGGCATCCTACGTGGCCGACACCTACAACGAAGGCGGCATTTCGCTGCTCGAGGCGGGAACCGGCGTGGGCAAGTCATTCGCCTACCTCGCACCCGCCCTTCTCTGGGCGCTTCAGAACTCGGAGCGCACGGTTGTCTCCACCAACACGATCAACCTCCAGGAACAGCTGGTAGGCAAGGATCTGCCGCAACTGGCCGGAGCCATGGCGTCGCTGGGCCGACGGCCCACGTATGCGTTGCTCAAGGGGTGGCGAAACTACCTCTGTCTCCAGCGACTTCAGAACGCGAGTGCCGGTCAGAGTTCACTGCTCGAACCGGACAGGCAGGCCGAGTTCAGGCGTATCCACGAGTGGGCGCAGCATACGGGAGATGGCTCGCTGTCCGATCTTGCCGACCCGCCGACGCCGGATGTCTGGGACGAGGTGAGCGCCGAGCCGGATCTCTGCACCCGGCTGCGTTGTCCCTTCTTCGAGCCCTGCTTCCTGTTTCAGGCGCGGCGCCGCGCGGCCGATGCGGACGTTGTGGTAGTCAACCACCATCTGCTTGCCGCTGATATGGCCGTGCGCCGGGTGCAGGAAAATTGGGAGGATGCGGCGGTGCTGCCGCCCTACCGCAGATTGGTGCTCGATGAAGGACACCACATCGAGGACACGGCCGCTCAGCATCTGGGCATGCACGTTACCTCGTGGGGTGTGGCGCGGTTGCTGGCGCGGTTAGAGCGGAACGGCAAGGGACTGGTTCCGTCGCTTATTGCCGAACTGACGGCAAGGGACGACCTCCTGAGCCGTGCATCGCTCGAGCTGTTGAGAACCGGACTCCTGCCGGATGTTTCTCGTACCCGCAAACACGCGTCGGCGGTGTTCGGTACGCTGGCGGACCGCATGATCGAGCTCGAAGCTCAGCAGTTGAGGCTCACGGACCAGTTTCTGTCAGATCCGGTGTGGCAGCAAGGGCTCGATACGGCGCTGGATGAACTGGTACGTGGACTCAATATCCTCAAAGGTGGTGTGGAGACGGTCGCAGACCGGATGGAACTGGACGAAGATGGCGACAGGCGCTCGCAGTTGCTTCGGGAGCTGCGCGGTGTGGTACGCCGATTGGAAGCCATGTCCGACGGCCTGCTCGGCACATTACGCCCGCAGGCGGGTAGTGCTACGGTCCGATGGATAGAACGACGGGGAAACAAGCCGGTGGGAGACCTGCCATTCCCGATTGGGCTGTCGGCAGTTCCCCTGGACCTTGCTCCCATTCTCAAGGAGAGTCTGTTCGACCGGGTCGAGACGGTCATCATCACCAGTGCCACGTTGGCGGCCGGTGGGGAGTTCCGGTTCCTGAAGGAGCGTACCGGGCTCTCTCTGCCGCCGGTCCGCACGAAATACGAGTGCATTCTCCCGTCCCCGTTCGACTATGAATCCCAGTGCATGTTCGGGGTACCTGTGGATCTGTCCGATCCGCGAGGGGACCAGACTGGTCACGATCGGGCGACGGCGCAGGCCATACTCGAGCTTGCTGCCGCGGCGGACGGTGGAATGTTCGTGCTGTTTACGAGTCATGGCGCGCTGAGGCGGGTGGCGCAGGCAGTCCGGCACGGGATAGGAAGTCGCTGGCCGCTGCTCGTGCAGGGTGAGGCGCCACGCGACCAGCTGCTCAGACGCTTCCGGGAGGCCGGCTCGGCGATCCTGTTGGGCACCGACAGCTTCTGGGAAGGGGTGGATGTACCCGGCCGGGCACTCCGCGTTCTGGTGCTGGCCAAGTTACCCTTCAAGGTACCCACCGAGCCGCTCACGGCGGCGCGGCTGGAGCGCCTCGCTGAAGAGGGGAGCGACGGATTCATGGAGTACCTGGTGCCGCACGCCGCTCTCAAACTGAAGCAGGGGTTCGGCCGCCTGATTCGGTCGAAGAGCGACATCGGCGTGGTGGTCCTCATGGATCACCGCATAGTATCCAGGCGTTACGGGGCGCTCCTGCTCGAATCGCTTCCACAGGCGGTCAAGGTGATCGGTCCCTGGTCCGAGGTTCGTTCAGCCGCGGAGGAATTCTTTGCCCGGCACGGTGTGGGGGCGCCGGCATGAACTTCCAGAGCAGCCTGCTCGGTCGCCTCCCGATCTACCCGATGGGAAGGATCGCCGCCGTGAAGAAGCGGCTCGTGGCCGAAGGGCGCGATGTGATCGACCTGGGTGCGGGGGACGCAGACTTTCCGCCCCCTCAGGTTGCGATAGAGGCACTGGCGGAGGCGGTAGGTGATCCGCTGATGAGCCGGTATGCCTTTCAGGTGGGGTTGACCGAGTTTCGTGAGGCGGCCGCCCGTTACATGCAGCGAAGGTTCGGCGTTACAGTCGATCCCGTGACCGAGATATTGCCGCTCATTGGTTCCAAGGAAGGGCTGGCACACTTGCCACAGGCGGTCATGGACCCGGGCGACGTGTGTGTGATACCGGAACCCGGATACCCGCCGTATCTGGGTGGAGCTGTGCTGGCGGGATCGGATCCGGAAATCGTACCTCTCCGTCCGGAGAACGGGTTCCTGCTTGAGCTTGACTCCGTTCCCGCGGAGCGGTTGAAGCGCACACGCCTTGTCTTTCTCAACTATCCCAACAATCCCACCACAGCGGTAGCGCCCCGGGATTACCTGGAGCGGACAGTTGCCACCTGTCTGGAGCTCAATACAGCGCTGGCCTATGACAACCCGTATTGCGAGTTGACGTTCGATGGTTACCGCGCGCCGAGCGTCCTCCAGTTTCCCGGAGCCCGGAAGGTTGCGGTCGAGTTTCATTCATTGTCCAAAAGCTTCGCGATGACGGGTTGGCGTATAGCCTGGGTTGCCGGAAACGCCGACATCATAGCCGCGCTCGCCCGGGTGAAGAACTTTGTGGACACGGGGGCCTTCCTGGCGGTTCAGCGTGCGGCGGCCGTGGTGCTCGACAGCGCGGAAGAGATCATACCCGGAATACGTGACCGGATCCGGGAGCGGCGGGATGCAGGTGTCGAGGCGCTGAACCAGACCGGATTCCAGGTGAAGCCGCCGCAGGCCACGATGTACCTGTGGGTGCCGCTGCCTGCCGGGACTGCGTCGACTGCATTTGCCGAGAGGGCTCTGGAAGACGAGGCGCTTGCGCTGGTGGCGGGGTCGGCGTTCGGCCCGGCTGGTGAAGGGTTCGTAAGGCTGGCGCTCACCGTGAATCCGGACAGGCTACGCGATGCTGCCGGGCGGATGGCCAGGGTGCTCGAGCGCGTTGGGGTTGTTGCCGGTGCATAAGTATCACCTGCCCGGCTCGAAACGCTCGCACCCGGCCTGGGTGTGGGTCAGCGTGGTCCTGCACGCCGTGGTCGTGGTGTTGTTCGTGCTCCACTCCGGGCCCACGTTCAGGCCCCGCACAGTTGCGTTGGTGGAACTGCCACCCATCTACGACGAACAGCGGCAGGTAGACCTGCCGCCGCTGGGTGCCGGGTCCCGCGGGTTGCCGGGTGTGGCAATCGCGCGGCCGGCTCCGCCGGCGCGGCCGCTTCCGGCTGAGGCTGCCCTTGCTCCCGTTCCGGTTGGGCCTCAGCCAGTGATCGATCCGGATCGCGCTCCCGATCTGCGTGGGCTCTTTCCCGGGGCTGTTCAGGGGCCCGCATATGGTGATGGCAGGCTCTGGGTCAGGCCGCTCGACGCCCTTGCAGCTGCCAGCGGTGGCGAAGGGGACGGAACCGGGGAGGGAGAAGAGGGGTTCGACGTGGCGAGGCACGTTGCCCGCGTGGACAGCGCAGTGGCCGACCGGCTCGGCCGCTACCTCGCCGCGATGCCCCGTGACTCTTTTGCCATGGCACCGCCACCGTCCTGGACGACAGAGATAGACGGGCAGACGTGGGGCATGGACGGTAGTTGGATCTATCTGGGCGGGCTGCGATTGCCCACTGCGATCCTGGCCCTGTTGCCGATCCCGCAGATGGGTAACTACGATCAGAACCAGCGGGCGGCTCAGCTACAGCGTATGCGTGAGGACCTGCTCCAGGCGGCAAGCCGGGCGGAGTCCGCCGAAGAGTTCAGGCGTTATGTGAACGAGCTGAGGCAGCGAAAGGATCGGGAGCGCGAGGAACGGATGCGGCAGATGGAGCGCGATACGATCATCCCGTGATCCGATCAGTCGGCCCGTTCTCGGCTTCCTATGGACGGCAGAATGTGTTCGCGCATCAGCCTCCCCGGTAAAGCCGCCGCCGCAATCGGGTCGTCGAAATTCCCGGCGGTGATCACCACAACCAGGCCGAGCGAGTCGATCGCGTATAGTCGCTGCCCACCGTTGCCGATGGCGGTAGCGGCCTCGACAGTGCGGCCGCCGGTCTGGAACCGCCTGACCCACCACTGGTAGCCGTATTCGATGCCGGGTGGGGCAACCACATGACTGCGTCTCATGCTGCGGACCCATCCGGCGGATACGATCCTGCGCCCCCGCCATACACCCTCATCGACAACCACCTGGCCGATCCTGGCCAGATCTCTCGGAGTGAGCCTAAGCCCCCCGGCAACGCGGGGTGTGCCGTCCTGCCACTTCATCCACTCGTAATCGGTGATTCCAAGGGGTCGAAACAGGACTTCTTCGGCAAAAATATCAACCGGCTTCCCGGACACCTGCTGCAGCACACCCCCAAGTACAGTGGTGTTGCCACCCATGTACTGGAACTCGCTGCCGGGTGCCGCAATCATATCACGGCTCAGGACCTCAGCGAACGGGTTCGGGGTCTGCCGGCCCGGCCCTTCCAGCGCGGACAGATCCAACTCCACTTCGTCACCGTCGAGTCCGGATCTCATGGTGAGCAGATGTTCAAGAGTGATACGCTTCTTCCAATCATCCGCCTGATCCACGTGGTCAGGGAAGAATCGGTCAACCGGCTCCGAGACATCGCGGATCAGACGCCGATCCATGGCGATGCCGATGAGCAGGGCGGTTATGCTCTTGGATATCGACCGGACATCATGTGGCGTCGTGGGGTCGAAATCGACAGCGGTAGTCTGACCGTCCAGACGTTCGTCAATGCCTGAGAAGTAAGCTTCGAAGACCAGCCTTCCGTGCCGGGCGATCACCACGCTGTGGATGTTGGGGTACTCGCCGCTTTCTATCTTCTCGACCATGGCCCGAAGGGCCCGCGGATCCATTCCGACCCGGGCGGGAGAGTCCGTGACCCATCCATCTCCGAGGCTCGGCGGAGGAGCCAGCAGGTGTCCCTGCCGGGGCTCCGGCTGGACCGTGTTGGGCAACCCGGTGCCGCCGCAAGCTGTAAACAGCAGGAGAAGAGCCGCGCGAGCAGTCATGGAGTCCTTTTCCGTCGCGGAGTCATGTGACCGGGGCGCCGCAACGCGGCGCCCGATACCTGTTAATACGGACAGGCCGGGTGGTTTGTTGATGCAGATGTGACGGTGGAGTGGTGGGACTGTTAAGCCGAGGCGGCGCGCAGGCGGGCGAGCGATTCGTCCCGGCCTACCAGCGCCAGCAGGACGTTAACCGGCTCGGATACCGTAGTTCCCGTCAGGGCCACTCTAACCGGTTGCATCACCTTCCCGGCACCCACTCCTAGGGACTCGGCAAGGTTGCGCAGCTCGGTCTCGAGTACGTCGGGCGCCCAGGCGGAAGGCTGGATCTTCTCGAGATGACTGTGCGCCGCGTCAAGTGCCGCACGGAACCCATCCGGGTCCTTCGCCACCAGCTTCGCCGCCTTTTCGTCATCCTTCGCCATGAACGACCGGTCAAGGCGTACCAGCACCTGGCGGGTAATCTCGTGCGTCGTGCGCGAGCGCTCGCGCACGACTTCAATACAGCGCAACACCCAGGTTCGGTCGGCGCGGGAAAGATCGGTTCCCAGATCTGCGGCAAGCGGCTCTATGACAGGAAGCAAGGCTTCCGGCGGCGTGCGCGTCAGGTGCTGACCGTTCATCCAGTCGAGCTTCTGCGGATCGAATACCGAGCTCTTTCTGAGCAGACCATCAAGGCTGAATGCATCGACCAGTTCGCTCATGTCGAAGAACAACTCACGGTCTCCGCCGGGACTCCAGCCAAGAAGTGCTAGGAAGTTGCACATGGCACCCGGAAGAATGCCCATGTCCTGATAGTCGCCCACCGCTGTAGCGCCGTGCCGCTTTGAGAGCTTCTTCCCGTCCATCCCGTGAATCATCGGGACGTGACCGAACGCCGGTGGGGGAGCGCTCAGGGCCCGGTACACGGCAATCTGCTTGGGGGTGTTGGAGACGTGGTCGTCGCCACGCATGACGTGAGTCACGGCCATATCGATGTCATCTACCACCACTGAGAAGTTGTAAGTGGGCGTACGGTCAGACCTCAGGATTACCCAGTCCTTGATGTCGCTCCCCTTGAAGCTGATCCGCTCGTGGACGAAGTCGTCCCACGCGATCTCGTCCTGAGGCATCCGGAAACGCAGTGCTCCTTCCTCCAGGTACGCGTGGCCCGACTCGGCAAGTCGGTCAGCCACCTCCTGGTGCCGGGGCAGACGCGATCCCTGGAATACCAGGTCCTCATCCCAGTCGAGTCCGAGCCACGCCAGGCCATCAAGAATGATCCTTGTGTGTTCTTCGGAAGAGCGTTCGCGATCCGTGTCCTCGATACGCAGGAGGAACTTGCCGCCGGTCTTGCGGGCATGGAGCCAGTTGAACAGAGCGGTTCGTGCTCCACCCACGTGCAGGTAACCGGTGGGCGACGGCGCAAACCGGACGCGAACGGATGTGCTCATGAAGTAGTGCCTGCCGGTTGGTTGTGTGGTGGGGTGCTGAACGGAGAGGGGGGGATTCGAACCCCCGATAGAGGTTTTAGCCCCTATAACGGTTTAGCAAACCGCCGCCTTCAGCCACTCGGCCACCTCTCCCGACGGGTGAGAAATGTGGCCAGAGCGCACCGCAAACACAACCGGGCCGATCGGTCGGTATATTGGGAGGCCGCGCGCGGAGAGGTGCGCGTACGATCAAATCGGAAACGAGAGGAGGAGCAGTGAGTACTGGTGGCGTGCACAGGAACGGCTGGGTAATTGGGGTGGCGCTGGGTCTGCTGTTCGCAGTCCCGGCCGCAGCGGCACTCCATACGGTGCTTCGTTCTTCGGAACCTCGTGCTGACGCCGCACTGGAGACGCCACCGGAGCGGATTCTACTCGAATTCAGTGGACCGGTGAATGCCAGACTCAGTTCGATCGTGCTGATCAGAGACGGAGCGCATGAGGTTCCTCTTGAGGTCGGGGCCGATGCGACCCAGCCGAGCGTGCTGCTTGCAGAGGTACCGCACCTGGCCGCTGGTGCGTATCAGGTGCGTTGGCGGACGGTGGCGGCTGACGGCCATGCTGTGACGGGCAGTTTTTCGTTCACCCTTACAGCTGATGCGGCAAAGCAGGCGCCCGGGGAACCGGAACGGGTGATGGTAGCGGCTCCGGTGGTGCCGGTGGATCCGGAACCCGCCCTGTCGCTCTCAATTCTCCCTCGTGCGGTTACGGCCGGAACGGTTCTCACGCTTTTGCCGCTTGCCGGCTTGCTGATTTTTCTCGCGTGGGTTGCGCGGGGGGCGTCAGTACCACCCGGCCTGCTGTACGTGTTATCCGGGCTGGCCGCAGTGTTTCTCGCCGCGGAACTTTTCATGTGGCTGAGCCAGATGCGGGGCTTGGGGGTCGGTTTCGGGGATGCCCTGGCCACTGAGCAAGGAACGTGGCGCGCTGCGCGCGTGATACTCGCGGGTCTTGCCTGCGCGTTGCTGTTTGTGGGATTCCTCAAGTCAAGTGCGATTGCCGCTGTGGGAGCAGTACTGGTGGGTGCGGCGGTTGGGCACCCCGCGGCCTACACTCCGTTGGTGGCGATTCCGGCGAATGCCTTGCACCAACTCGCTGCGGGCGTATGGTCGGGCGGCCTGCTGCTTTTGCTGATGGGCGACCGTGATGCCGAGCAGTTTCGCGCCAACGCGGCCCGGGTGTCGCAAGTGGCTCTGGTATCGGTGATTGTCATTGCCGTTACCGGCGGTACGATGAGTTTCCTGTTGATCGGCGATCCTGCCCTGATGTTCGGTACACCGTACGGGAGGCTCACGCTTGGCAAGATCCTGGGATTCATGGTGCTGTTTGCTTTCGGCGCGCGGAATCGGCTGAAGCTGATGCCCACTCTCTCTCAGGAAGCGGGACCCGCTGCGCTCCGTCGCTCGGTCAATGCGGAGATCCGGGTCATGGTGCTGGTACTCGTCCTTGCGGCAGTGCTCGCGTCGGTGGCACCCCCGGTGGAGGGGTGACGGGCAGACCGAGGCGGTCGTGCTACCAGCTGCGCCGTGCGTTTCCGCACCGAATCCACTGTCGGGGCTGACCGGTGCGCGGGTCGGGCGGCAGCACTGCGCGGTCCCGCGGCACGCGTTCCGGGTCCTCTGATGCCAGGTAGGCCAGCATGGCCGCCAGCGTCGCGTTGTTCCTGAGATCATCGAATATGATCTTGTCGTAGGTGTCACGGTTTGTGTGCCAGGTGTACTGGCGGTAATCCTCGTAATTCGATTGCAGGCGCAGTCCGGGGGCACCGTGGCACAGGAATGCGGAGTGATCGCTGCCGGTATTGTCCTGCCGGCCGGGTATGCCGAGCGTGATATGGCGTCCTATCTCCGTGGGGAGTGAAGCAATCCAACCCTCGATGTGGGAACCGGCACCAGCCAGTCCCTGGTCTTCGATGTACTCCACCCGCCATGTGCCGTTATCCTGGTTGAACAGCACCTGGAGATTGGCTACTACCTCCGGGTGGTCTTCCACAAAAGAACGAGAGCCGATCAGCCCCTGTTCCTCGCCGCCCCAGTGACCCGCAAGGATGGTACGTCGCGGGTTGGGGTAGGCTTCCTTGAGAATACGCATTGCCTCGAGCATCGTGATCGTGCCGGTACCGTTGTCGGTGGCACCGGGGGCGGAATGCCAGGAGTCCAGATGGGCGGAGAGCATCACATATTCGTTGGGCAGTTCGGTGCCCTTCAGTTCGGCGATCACATTGAACATGGGTACGGTGCCGAGCTCCTCTGCTTCCACGTTCACCTTCACCCGCGGCTTCCACCCGCTCGAAGCCATCCGATGCAGCATTCCGTAGTCTTCGCAGCTCACGTCAAGGGCTGCGGCGCGTTCGGTACTGGCGCCGAACACCTTGTTGACGCCCCACCCCTCGGACCAGTTCGAAGTGAGAATTGCAACGGCGCCGGCCTCCTCCATCCGCCGTTCTGCCTGCCGTGGACCTCCCAGACCCTGGATACCGGATATCCAAGCCGACCGGAGGCGCTCCCGCTCGTCGCGGATCCTCCGGTAGGTTTCGGGCAGAGCGAGGCGCTCCATGGCCTGCGGCTCACGGCAGCTGGGTTCGGGCGGTGATGCCAGCACTGCCTTGCCACGCACCGTAGCCAGCCACTCATTGGCCTGCCGGGCGGATCGGAATGCGGGCAGGGCGACCACCTCAGCCTCGATCGGACCCGACGTGCCAGGACTCCAGGCCAGAACGTTCACCTCCAGTGGCTGAATGCGAGGCGCTGTGAGTGTCATGCTCACGTAACCGTGTCGCCATCCTCTCCATGTGCCGTACTGTTCGGCCCGGACGGTGATCCCCAATTCGCGATAGACTTGCTGCAACCAGTCCACCGAAGCCTGAAAGGCGGGCGTTCCCGAAAGCCTCGGGCCGATCGAGTCCATCAGCACGTGTGCCAGACGTTCGGTCTGCGAGCGCTCCATACCTTCTACCCACATTCTTCGCAGAACAGGATCGTCGGCAGGGAGGGTTTGGCTCTCGGCGGACTGTACGGTCACGAGCAATGCGATGGGCAGCACCAAGCGATGCATTAGCAAGACTCCGACTGTGGTAGAGGGGGAACGGAGGGCGGGGGACTCGAACCCCCAAGGGCTTGCGCCCGGCGGTTTTCAAGACCGCTGCCTTACCAGTTAGGTCTAGCCCTCCCCGGTGCGTAAGGTAATCGGTGACAGTAGCTTGGCGCACGATACTTGTATTTCTCATGTGAATATGATAAATTGACCAGCGTCGATAGTGCGCTATGCGCGGAGCTCCCCATGCAACTCGGCGTCACCGTCGGAACCATCCCCGGAATCCGTACGCTTCCTCCCAGCGAGTGCCATCGTGTGCTCCGAGACGTCGGCTGGGGTGTTCTGGCTACCGTAGATGTCACGGGAACGCCCTACGGAGTACCCGTCGGCTATGGTTTCGACGGAGAAAGGTTGTTTCTGGGTCTCGGGCCCGGCCGCAAGATGGCCAATCTGGCGGAGAATCCGCGAGTGAGCCTCACGGTCACGAACATCAAGAGCTTCGATCACTGGACTTCAGTCGTGGTCACGGGAACCGCGGTACGGCTCGAGTCACCCATTGAGCGGTACGCGGCTGTGCGCGCACTTCACAACCAGCGGCGCATGTTGCAGGCCCCACATATTGTGGATGCGCGCCGTCTCCTGCGCGCGGCGTTCTATATGGTGACTATCGACGAGCTGAGCGGGCGAGCGCGCGATTGGCAGTCGGACGCCTGATGACTGCTACGGCCGCGCGTCCCCGCTCGCTTCCGGTGAGTCCGTCTGACGGCCTGCCACCGCCGCTGGTGCCGGTGGAACACTTTGCCGCAGGTGTATTGTGGCTCTTGCTCGGCGCTGCCGGCCTGACATACCTCGCACCGCAGCTCGCCGCCGGCAATTTCCTGCAACCCCGTGTCATTGCGGTGACCCATGTTTTCACCCTTGGCGTGGTGACGACGTCCATCTTCGGCGCCCTGTACCAGATCTTTCCGGTGGCCCTTGGAGTATCGGCCAGAAGCATCCGCGTGGCCCACTGGACGTTTGCCTTCCTTCAGGCAGGTGTCATCGCCATGGTTGCAGGAGCCTGGTGGTGGCGGTCGTGGCTTCTCGCGCTCGGCTTTGTTCTGCTGCTCCTGGCCGTAGGCGGTTTTTCCTGGAACCTGTTGCCACAGCGGAGGCGCGCCGAACGCGGCCGCGCAATTGGGCTGTACGTGTCTGCCGGCCACATGGCACTTGGATTCGCAATGTTCATAGCGGCGGCGCGAATCGGCGAGACGCTCACCTGGTGGACGGTCGACCGCTTCGGTCTGCTGAACGCGCACGCCCATCTTGCCGTGGTGGGGTTTGCCACCCTCACAGCAGTGGGGGTTGGATCGAAGCTCCTTCCCATGTTTCTGCTCTCGCGTGACTACACCGAATGGCCGATCAGATGGATCGGACCGGTAGTGGGATCGGGACTTCTGGTGTTCAGCATCGGGAGCATCTGGTCGCTCCCACTGCTGGTATGGGCTGGTGGGGTTGCCACGGCGGCCGGTGTCGGTCTGTACCTGTTCCAGGTTCTCGATTACTACCGACATCGAACCCGCGATTCGCTTGAGCCGGGGCCCGCGCTTGCGGCATGCGCCGTCGTGTTTCTCGGGGCAGCCCTGGCGCTCGGGGTGGTCCTGCTGATCCTGCCCGGTATCCAGCCTCGTCTCATAGTGGCCTACGGTATCCTGGGTGTGGTGGGCTGGCTCGTGTTGCTGGTGGTGGGAGTCTACTACAAGATCTTCCCCGTTCTGACCTGGATGCACCGGTTCAGTCCGCGGGTTGGCGCGATCGGACTGCCAACTATTGCCGACCTGAGCATGCCTTTGCTTGCCTGGATCACGGTTGCGGTATTGCCCCTGGGTGTCACGGTCATGGCTGCCGGCGCCGCTTTCGGTGCGCCACTTTTCGTACATCTTGGCGCAAGCGCATTCTTCCTGGGTGTGCTGGTTGCCGTAGCGCACCACTTTCGGATGCTGATTCTGTCTCCTGGTGTGGGGAAGGATGGTTGAGATGACTTCTGCAAATACGAGTACCGTGCTGGACGTACGCCCTGTTCTGGCGTCGGGAGGCGAGCCGTTCGACATCATCATGGATGCGGCGTTGCGGACGAACCTCGGCGAGGTTCTCGAGATTATCGCCCCGTTCGAGCCGCTGCCTCTCTACCGCGTTCTGTCAGGACGGGGATTCGGACACAGTACGAAGGAGCGCGCCCCGAACGAGTGGGTGGTCCGCTTCGTTCAACTGGGTATCACGGCAGACGTCACTGTGGGGGAGATACACGAACGTCATCCTGCTACCGCATCCATTCTGGCTGAGTATGGGCTTGACCTGTGTTGTGGGGGGGAGAAGACGCTGGGATTTGCAGCGCGGGCGCATGGGGTCGAGATTGAACGGTTGCTGGTGGAACTGCAAGAAGCGGTATCACCATTTTGAGGAGTGTGCCATGTCGCTGCCGAAGTGCCGAGCCGGCCTAGCCGTCGGATTGCCACTGACCCTGGGCGCCCTGATCGCCTGTGAATCGGACCAGATCCGCGGCGAGGAGACCGCTGTGCTGGTGGCCGCGCCCGACGTGCCGTCTCCGATCACGCGCCGTCATGCAACCAAGGTGATCGTACACCTGGAAACCAACGAACATGTCGAACCTCTGGCGGACGGCGTTGATTACACGTTCTGGACGTTTGGGGGTACCGTGCCCGGACCGATGCTGCGGGTGCGCGAGGGTGACTTGGTCGAGTTTCACCTGAACAACCATCCCACGAGCCAGAACCCTCACAACATCGACCTGCACGCGGCCACCGGACCCGGTGGCGGGGCTCACTCGTCGTTGGTGGCACCCGGCCAATCCGCCACGTTCGCGTTCAAGGCTCTGAATCCCGGTCTGTACGTCTACCACTGCGCCACTGCACCAGTCGGCATGCATGTGGCCAACGGCATGTATGGCCTGATCCTGGTCGAGCCGAAGAGCGGACTTTCGCCGGCGGACCGCGAGTACTACGTGATGCAGGGCGAGTTCTATACCGCGGGTGCGCACGGCGAGCCGGGGCACCAGCCGTTCGACATGCGCAAAGCAATGGCCGAGGATCCTCCGTATGTGGTGTTCAATGGCAGGGTGGGCGCCCTCACGGACGAGCGCGCCCTCACGGCGGACGTGGGCGAGACGGTGCGACTCTTCGTGGGCAACGGGGGGCCCAACCTGATTTCGTCGTTCCACGTGATTGGCGAGATTTTCGACCGGGTATGGCACGAGGGCGGTACGGTTGTCAATCGAAACGTCCAGACCACCCTGGTGCCGGCTGGTGGCGCCTCGATGGTCGAGTTTGGCCTGGAGGTGCCGGGGACGTTCATCCTGGTTGACCATTCCCTGTTCCGCGCGTTCAACAAGGGGGCGCTGGGGATGCTCCGGGTCGGTGGGGCGGAGGATCCCGCCATCTACTCCGGTCGTATCGCGGACGGGGTGTATGCACCGGAGGGCGGCGCAATTCAGCACATTGCCGGGCCGGCACCCGAGCCTGCGCGCGCGCGCACCCCGGCCGAGCGGATCGAGATGGGCCGCCGCGTGTACGCCAACAGCTGCGCAGCCTGCCATCAGCCGGAAGGCGAAGGTATTCCGGGAGTATTCCCGCCGCTCGCGGCGTCGGACTACCTGAATGCCGACACCAGGCGCGCGATCGACATCGTCCTGAACGGGCTCTCGGGCCCGATCACCGTGAACGGCGTAGAATACAACAGCGTGATGCCGGCGGTGGGGCTGTCGAACGAAGACGTTGCGAACGTACTCACGTACGTGTACAGCCGATGGGGGAACTCGGGCGCGGTGATCGCGCCGGAGGATGTGCGTGCTG
This sequence comes from uncultured Gemmatimonadaceae bacterium, assembly GCA_964613905.1. Classification (GTDB taxonomy): domain Bacteria; phylum Gemmatimonadota; class Gemmatimonadetes; order Gemmatimonadales; family GWC2-71-9; genus CAZTIV01. The sequence continues at coordinate 26,212 of CAZTIV010000035.1, forward strand.
TGGGGCGGAGGGGTGGAGGGCACTGAGTCCTTCGACTTCGGCTGGACGGCTGCCCTGGAAGTTCCTGGTCTTATGCGTCGCCGGACGGATCACCGCCCGCGCGGACGTACGATCACCATCACGGAAGGAGCGGGCCATGCGTTGGTTACGAAGTCTCCTGGTACTGGCGACGTCTGGAGTTGTCCTTTCCCAGCCTGCGGCCGCCCAGGGCGTGGGCTTTGGCATCCAGGGCGGTGTCAACCTAGCCAACCTGGTTGGTGAGGATGCCGACCTTCTTGGCCAGGGAGTGAATCGGAAGGCGCTCCTGGGCTTTGCCGGCGGAGCCTTCGCGCAGTTCGCGCTCGGCCCAATGGTGGCGATCCAGCCCGAGGCGGTGTTCTCGATGCAGGGTGCGAAGTTCTCCCACCCCACCGAGGAAGCCAGTCTCAAGATCAACTTCATCCAGATCCCGCTGCTGGTGCAGCTGAGGTTCGGCGCGGAAGACTCACCCAAGCCCATGATCTTCGCGGGACCCCAGTTCGGGCTCCTCATGGGCTGCAAGTTCGCCTTCAACGGTCAGAGTGAGGACTGCAAAGACGACCTCAAGAGCACCGATGTTGGTCTTGTCCTCGGTGCCGGAGTGAGTCTCCCCATGGGTCTTACGATCGACGGCCGCTACAACCTGGGACTGACCAAGATCTTCGACGATGATCCGAATCCGGCGGACATCACGCATAGCGTGATCAGCGTGAGGGTGGGGTTCCGGGTTCGGCCGCTGAGGGCAGCCAGTTGACGACGTGACGGGCCGGCCTTGGGCCGGCCCGTTTGCTTCCTGTCAGTAGCGGCGCTGACACCCGAGCCTGAGCGGGGAGCTTGTCCTTCCGTTCCCCGCTCGGATTTTGCACACTTGTCTCGTGGCCAGACTCGCAATTGAGCCAGGAGGCAGTCCTGATGAACGTACCACGAATGGGGATGGCGATCGCCGGTGTGCTTGGAATTTTGGAACCTGTGCCAGTCATCGACGAGCCACCCCACACGCGTGAGAGGAGCAGTTCGATGGTGATGACCATGTTGGAAGCGCAGGTGGCGGCCGACCGGTGGGAGACGCTGCGTGAGGCGTATGAGGCGCGCGCGCGCCTCCCGGCGTCAGGCGACATCGTCGAGTCATTTCTGATCCAGGGTGTCCAGGATCCGCGCACGTGGCGTATTGTGACGGTCTGGCGCGATCGGGAAGCGCTGGAGGCGATGCGCAGTTCCGGTGATACGCCCGCGGGCGTACTGATCTTTCGCGATGCCGGTGCCGAGCCCGTGCTGACGGTGTTCACCGTGTGGGCGAATCCCCGCAGTGTTGCAGGGCCGGGACGCTGATTCGGCGGGGGGCGCTGCCGTTATTCAGTTCTCCGCGCGCCCTGGATGGTAGAACGTGAGCGGCACGGGCTCGTCGGCGAGGAACGGGAGCATGGCCATCTCGATTCCCTCTGGCTGTTCGAGCCAGGACAGGTGGCCGGCGGACACCAGGGCCACATACAGTGCGTTAGGCAATACGCGCAGGTAATCGTAAGCCACGTCCGGTCTGATGTAGTCGCAGAGCCCGCGTAGTATCAGTGTGGGTGTGTGAACGCTGCTCAGGGCGGGGCGGGGGTCCGGCTGGCGCAGCGCATCGGCGATGGTATAGCTGTGCGCGAAGTAGCCGAGTCCCAGCACCGGCGGCAGGATATCATCCCGTTCAGTCCAACAGGTCATCATCGGTTGTCCCAGCCACATTGCCTCTTCGGTTCGTCTGGTCCACCACTGATCCGCCTCCCAGTCGGCGACGAGCGTGTGCGCAGCGGCTCGACTGGTTGCTGCTGTGAGACGACCGATAACGAGTCGGAACGGAGGCCGTTCCAGAACGGCGAGTGCTGAAGCCTGCAGCTCGTTCAACCGCACGCGGGCGGTGGGATTGACCAGATCCTCGAAAGCGGGGTACCACAGCGGTGCGGGAGACATCACCACCAGACGTTCCACGCGTTCCGGATGGGCCAGCAGATAGTGCGCGGCGAGCGTGGCACCCCATCCGTGGCCAGCCAGTATCATGCGCTCCGCGTTGAGCTGGACGCGCACCGACTCCAGATCAGTAACGTGACCGGCTACGCTGTACGGGGTGTCACGGCGGAGGTCGAGCCGACTCGAATAACCGGCGCCGCGTTGGTCGTAGTAGTAGACGTCGTAGCCCGCGTCAGCCACGAAATCCAGCGGTCCCGGATCTCCGCCCGCCATGACAGAAAGGAGCGGGATACCGGGACCGCCGTGCAACACGATGACAGGAGTGTTCTGTCGATCGACTGTGGCGGCCACGTGCCGGTAGGCGAGCCTCGCTCCATCCGGCAGAGTCCAGAACTGGATAGTGGGCGGGACGGTCAGGGGTTCCATCGTCCTCGCCGGGACGCGGCCTACCGTGAGATGCGCGACGCTCATGTACACCACGGATCCGCCCACCAGCCACGCGCGTCGTCTCAGGCGTGCCTCCGCACCCGAACCGCGGTCGATCAGGCGAAGCAGTAATGAGGC
>CAZTIV010000036.1:0-28647 GCA_964613905.1 uncultured Gemmatimonadaceae bacterium
CGCTGATACCGGCGCCGCTTGGTGATGCGGTCGTAGCGGGCGGTCGAGGGAGACAGTATCTCAGCCACCAGCACCGGAATACCCACTTGCTCCCAGTCCACCGGTTCCCGTCCCTTCACAGGGCCGGCCACGAAGAAGTCCGGCTGGATCAGCTGCTTCGCACGCAGGTCCAGGTCAGCCGGGGAAAAGAACGCCGCACCCAGACGATGCCGGCGTACGTAGGGGGTGACGATCAGGACCAGCTCCAGCACCCCTCGCTGGTGCAAACCTCGGGGCGCCGGGGTCACCAGCAGCTCCCCGTCCACCAGCTCGTACCGGTTCCCGTCGTCCGGCAGGGCCAGCACCTCGTCCCGGGTCCACACCTTCTCGGTCTGTACCATACGCATAGGCTACGCTCGGCAATGGAGTCTGGGCAAGTGGTCACCCAGCCGAAGGTGATGAGACCGGCTCAGAAGCGGTAACCGGAAATCATGCATGCCGGACCATCGGAACGCACATGGTTGACTGCCCCTCCCCGCCCCACGTTACTTACAATCCATCACCCTCACTCCGGACACATGCGCACTCCGTATTCGACCTTTCTGTTCGACCTGGACGGCACTCTGATCGACTCGGTGGAGCTGATCCTGAGTTCCTACCGCCACACCCTGACCGTCCATCGTGGGTCGGTGCCGAGTGATGACGTTTGGTTGAGCGGTCTGGGAACGCCGCTCTGGGAACAGCTGAAGCTTTTCACGGACGATCCCGATGAGCTGGAGGCGATGATCACCACCTACCGCGATCACAACATCTCGAACCACGACGCCATGGTACGCGAGTATCCCGGAGTTCTTGACGCCGTACGCACGCTGCACGGCAGGGGACACCGGCTGGGCGTGGTCACCAGCAAGGTCCGCCAGGGAGCCTATCGCGGCCTCAGGCGCTTCGAGATCGAGGCGTATTTCGAAGCCATCGTGGGTGCGGACGATGTACCGGAGCACAAGCCGCACCCGGCACCGGTGCTCAAAGCACTGGATCTGCTCGAAGTGCAGCCAGAGAACGCCATCTTCGTGGGCGATTCGCCTCACGACATCAAATCGGGACGTGCCGCCGGGGTGCGTACCGTGGCTGTTCTCTGGGGACCGTTCAGGCGGGCTGTGCTCGAAGCCGAGGAGCCGGACTACCTGGTAGCCACCCCCGCTGAACTGCTGGCGCTGACGGCATGATCGGTCGCCAGCCGTTCGTCCCCTTCGAGCTCGAGCGCTGGCAGTCGACCTGGGAGCACCGGGTTCGCTACAACCTGTCCGAGAGCGGCGTTCATCCGTTGAGCATCCGCGAGTTGCTCGGGCTGGCCGGCGAGAAACCCGACGCCCTGCTGGACATACCCATGGGCTACGGACAGTCCGACGGCAGCGACGAGCTCAGGAACGAAATAGTGGCACTGTACCCGGGCGCTACCACTGAGCAGATCGTCGTCACGATCGGCAGCGCCGAAGCCAACTTCCTGGCATGCTGGACCTTGATTGAACCGGGTGACCGGGTTGTAGTGATTGCTCCCACCTACATGCAGATACCCGGGCTTGCCCGCAATCTTGGCGCCAAGGTGGTCACGGTTCCCCTGCTGTTCGAGCGGGGGTGGGAACCGGATCCTGACGCAGTCCGCAAAGCCATCTCCCCGGGCACCAGGCTCGTAATTGTCACGAACCCCAATAATCCCACCGGCCGTATTCTTTCGAGCGAAATGCGCACCGCGGTACTGGAGCGGGTCCGGGCCGTGGGCGCCTGGCTTCTGGTTGACGAGGTATACCAGGGAGCGGAGCTGGACGGCCGCACCACACCTTCCTTCTTTGGGAGTTACGATCGCCTGTTGGTGGTCAACGGACTCTCCAAGGCGTACGGCCTGCCGGGACTCAGGATCGGCTGGATAGCGGGACCAGGCTCCTTCCGCGACGCCGTGGTCCAGCGGCACGATTACACCGTGATAGGCGCAAGCCCTGCGATGGACTTCCTTGCCACACGTGCCCTCCGCGTTCGCAAGAAGATTCTTGACCGTACCCGACGGATCCTCAACACCAACCTGCCCGTCCTCGAGGACTGGCTAAGGCGTCTTGACGGATTATTCGAATGGCGGCCGCCGGACTGCGGCGCCATCTGCCTCGTGAGGTACCGTAATGGGCCGGATACACTGGATCTGGTAGAGCAGGTCCGCGCCCGGCACGACATTCTGCTGGTACCCGGAGAGCACTTCGAGCTGCCGCGGCACCTGCGGCTGGGATATGGAAACGAAAACGGCCAGCTTGAGGCTGCGTTGGCCGATCTTGAAAAGGCGTTCAGGGAGCTGCTTGGCTAACCGTTCCAGAGCTTGATGAGCGTAATAGTGGTGCCCAGATTGGCCACCCAGAAGAGGAACATCCAGCGGATCAGGCGGGTTTCGAGACGAGCCATGTCCGCGCGCATCCCCTCCAGGGCTTGGCCCACCGTGGCTTCAAGCCTGGCAAACTGCGCCTGGTACAGCTCGCGAAACTCGTTCCTGTAGCTCTCGTCCACCCTGTTGAACCAATCTACGAGTTCGTCGGCCACCCTGTGGCCGAGCCTGGCGTAGAATTCTTCGGAGAACTTGGCGGTAACCGGCATATGGTGATTCCTGTGTTTGAGCCGGCACCACGCTACAATATACGCTTGGCGGGTACATAACCATATCTACGCAGCCCGTACCCTTATGCCACTCCCTGCCCGCAAAACGTCTCGAACGCACCCACCAGATCGTCCGCGATGGCCTGAGCGTCGCGCCCCTCTATATCTCGCCGCTCCATCATGTGCAGCAGGCGTCCGTTCTTGAGCAGGGCAATCTGCGGGGATGAGGGTGGATACCCCTCGAAGTAGCTCCGCGCCCGCTCCACCGCGTCCAACTCCATACCCGCAAAGACCGTGAACCGGTGCTTTGGAGCCTGCGCGTGTTGCGACGCCAGCGCCGCACCGGGCCGCCCTTTCCCCGCGGCACAGCCGCACACGGAATTGACCACCACGAGCACCGGCTCATCCTTCACGGCCAGCGCCTCATCCACCTCGGCCGGCGTCATCAATTCACGGAAACCGAAACGCTTGAGCTCCTCGCGCATCGGGGCAACCATTCTGGGATCGTATCGCACGGGACTCCTCCTCAACTGAAATGGTCAAGGTAATCTAATCCATCGAAGCGGCTGTCGTGAGCCATCTCTCCGCCCTCCCCTCCAACCGAACATCCGGGAACAGATCGGGATGAAGGGTGGCGCCGAGTATCTCGACGCCGTCCACTACGCGTGGACCTGAACGGTTGAAGTATGACGACGCATCCACCACCCAGGCCCTGCCGGTCTCAATGGCACGCGGCGCCACCGCCCGCAGCCGGTCGGCATGCTTGTCGGCTTCGGCACGCGATGAATCAAGACCGTACCCGCATGGCATCACGATCAGGACGTCCGGATCAGCGGAGTTCAGCGTGTCCCACTCCACCACCTGTGACCGCTGACCGGCCGTGCCGAACAGATTCTCACCACCCGCCAGCTCCACCATTTCAGGGCACCAATGGCCGGGGACGAACGGTGGCTCGAGCCATTCCACCGCCAGCACGCGCGGGCGCGGGCGCCCGGCCACCCGGCCCCTCACCGACTCCAGTCGCTCCACGATACCGTGGACCACGGCCTGGCCGCCGTCTTTCACGCCGGCCGCCTCCGCCACCTGTTCGATGGATCGCATGATGTCGGCAATCGTGTGGGAATCCAGCGAAAGCACCCTGGGGCTGGTGCCAAGGGCGCGAGCGGCCTGATGCGCCAGCGACGTGGGCACGGCACACACCTCGCAGACTTCCTGGGTGAGTATCAGGTCCGGAGCTGCCTTCCGGAGCGCCTCCGCATCCAGTTCGTATACGCTCCCATGCGCAGCCATGGCCTCCCTCACCGCCGCGTCAATGGCGCCGCTGGACATCCTCGCGGGATCGAACCGGGGACGGCTCACCCGCGGGCGGTCCAGCACCTCCGGCGGGTAGTCGCACTCGTGCGAGATGGCCACCAACCGGTCTTCGAGCCCCAGGGCACACACCATTTCGGTGGCGCTGGCGAGCAGGGATGCGATGCGCATACATGAAGAATGGCCGCACTCGCACCCACCGGCAAATGCCCGCTTGACATCGATCACGGAGCCCGTCAACATTCGCCTCATGACATACATCATTGCCGAACCCTGCATTGACGTTAAGGACCGCGGATGCGTCGATGTGTGTCCGGTCGATTGCATCTACGAAGGTCCCGATCAGCTGTACATACATCCTGACGAATGCATCGACTGCGGCGCCTGCGAACCGGAGTGCCCGGTGACGGCCATCTTTCCCGAGGAAGACGTGCCCGAGGAGTGGAAGAGCTACCTCGAGAAGAACCGGGTGTTCTTCGAGACCGGCGAGCGGCAGGTCGCCAAGGGCCGCGGGGGCTGAGCGCGCCGCCGGTCATCATAGGCGTTGCCGGAGGCTCCGGATCCGGCAAGACCACCGTAGTATCCCGCATCGTCGGCCACCTGGGCCCAGACCACGTCACCATCGTCGAGCACGATTCCTACTACCGGGATCGCAGCAACGTCCCCCCGGAAGATCGCGTCCATATCAACTACGACCATCCGGACGCGCTTGAGACGGACCTCCTGATCAGCCATCTGCAGGAACTGCGGGCGGGCCGGCCCGTAGAGGTGCCGGTGTATGACTTCGCAGCCCATGCGCGGACCAGCCGCACCGTCACGGCACACCCCCGGGCGGTAGTGATCGTGGAAGGGATTCTCATCCTGGCCGAGCAGGCGCTTCGAGAGATGATGGACATCCGGGTGTTCGTGGATACCGACTCCGACGTCCGTTTCATACGGCGCCTGACCCGTGATCTCAGTGAACGCGGTCGTTCCGTGGATGCCGTGATTCAGCAGTACCTGGAGACGGTGCAGCCCATGCATCTCGAGTTCGTGGAACCCAGCAAGCGCCACGCCCACATAATCATTCCCACAGGCGGAGAGAACAGCGTTGCAGTGGACATGCTGATCACGAAGATCAGATCAGTTGTGGGGCGATGAACCGCTCAAACCCTGCCGATATGTGTGTCCCGGAACCCCATCTGATACTTGAGCCCGAACCCCAGCATCCTGTCCATCCCTATGTGCGCGAGCCAGATGAGCGCGGCCAGCGCCATGGTCCGTGAGGCGAGGAGCGCGGCACCGGCACCGAGCGCCAGAGGGAGTGCGTAGGTGTGGACGATGTTGTAGCAGACGGCGCCGACGCGCTTTCCCGCCGCATATCCCAGCATGGACACGTCGGGAACCAGAAAGAACAGCACAAACCACCACCACCCACCACCCAGCAATCCGTAAAACACCAGGCTGGCACCCAGTACGGCGAGCCCTTCCAGCCTCAGCAACAGACCGGGTCCGGTCACCGGCTACCTGAGCAGATGCCGGGTGGAATCTGCGCTACCGGAATTGGGCGCCGGGGTAAGACCCAGAATACCGGCCATGAGTTCGTACAGATGGATGTTGCTGACCGGTCCGGCCACGTGGTTTCTGCGAAACGCCGGTCCTCGTGCCAGGAAGATCGTCAGCATCCCGGGGTTCATATTGTCGTAGCCGTGGTTACCACCGGCAAATCTCTCCGGACTGGATTCCAGTCTGGCCCGGGTTCCGATCGACCAGCCGATATCTGCCAGAGCGATGATGGGCTGAATCCTCCGGTGATCACGATAGCGGAATCGTTCCGGGATCTCATCCCGGCGCCACACGGTGAGATGCGGATGTTTCCCGGCAAGCGCCTCATAGACCTCTGCTTCACGGCCGGGGCGGGGACGCAGATGCAACACGGGGCTCCAGTCAACCACGGTGACGGCATCCATGTCGACGTAATCGTCGAGAACGATGACCCGCTCAGGGCTCGTTGCCACCATCCCGTGATCGGACGCGACAAGGAGGTTCACGCGATCCAGCATGCCCCGCCGTTCGAGCCCCTCCACCAGCCAGCCGATGGCACTGTCCACCCGCATGAGCCCGGCGTCAACCTCCGGCGCATCCGGACCGTACCGATGTCCCATGTGATCCACCCATGAGAAGTACAGTGTTATCATGCTGGGCCGCTCACCCACAGGCAGATCCAGCCACTCCAACACCTGGCTCACCCGATCCTCATGGGGAGCGTCATCGTCGTAGGGCTTCCAGTGGGTGGCGCCTATCCCCTGAATCAGCGTTTCCGTACCGGGCCAGAAGTACGCCGCCGCTACACGCCCCTGCCTCTCGGCCGTGACCCAGACAGGTTCACCACCCCACCAGCGGGAGTCCGTCACGGCATCCCGGTCACTCAACCGGAACCATGCATCCATTTCCGGATCGTACATCGTGTTGCTCACGATGCCGTGCTCCGCCGGATAGAGACCCGTGACGATCGTGTAGTGATTCGGAAACGTCTTGGTGGGAAAGACCGGAATCAGAGGAGATCTCACGCCTTCACGGGCCAGGCGCTCGAGGTTGGGCGTGGGCCCGCGGCCCCAGTAGTTCCAACCGAACCCATCGATGGAGATCAAAATGACTACGGGATCTGCTTCCGGTGCGATCCTCTGCGCGCAACCCCAGACGGGGAACGCGAGGCTCAGCACGACCGACGCCAGCAGGGCCCGGAGGTTCATGGCGCTCATGATTGGAACTAAAGATATCAGCCGGGCCGGCGCCCGGCATCTGGCCTCCCTTGCGAGGCTGTGCGCACCCTGGGTAGCCTCAGCGGAACAGGAGGCCACCTCTGATGTCCCGTGTACTGATTGCGGTTATGCTTGCGCTCGCCACGTCAACGGCCGTTGCCCAGGACCGGCGCCCCATTCCATATCCCGTGGATCTTCCGCGCGACTTTCAGCGTGCGGTTGACCGCGGCACCAGAACCCTCACCGGCGAGCCCGGCTCCGGGTACTGGCAACAATGGACGGACTACACGCTGCACGCCAGAATCGACGCAGCCGAGCAACGCCTGGACGGCAGGGCAACGATCGTCTACCACAACCGCTCACCGGATACACTCCGGATGGTAGCTCTCCACCTGCTCCAGAATCTTCACGCCGAAGGCGTGATGCGTAGCGAGCCGGCGGAGGTCACGGGCGGTGTCGAACTGACACGCGTAGTGGTGAGTGGCCGGATCCTGGAACCACTCATCGGCCCCATGGGTCCGGGGTACCAGGTAGATGGCACGATCCTGGGTGTTCGCTTGCCTTCACCGCTGGCCCCGAGTGGCTCGCTTCGCATGGAGATTGACTGGACGTTCGAGATTCCGCAGGCGGGCGCCGGCGGCCGCATGGGATGGAGTGAAGACAATCTGTTCTTCCTGGCCTACTGGTATCCGCAGATGGCCGTGTACGACGATGTCGTGGGCTGGCACGTCGATCAGTTCCTGGGCAACGCCGAGTTCCACATGGGATTCGGCAACTACCGGTACACGGTGGATGCTCCGGAGGGGTGGGTGGTGCGCGGCACCGGCCGACTGCTCAACGCGGATGAGGTGCTGCCCGCCGAGATCCGAAGCCGCATGGCCCGCGCGGAACAGAGCGATACGGTAGTGCACGTGCTTACTCCTGCCGACTTCGGGGCAGGCCGAGCCACAACCAGAGCTGCAAACGGTCGTCTCACGTGGCGTTTTGCTGCGGACAGCGTGCGCGATGTTGCGTTCAGCGCTACTTCAGCTTATCGCTGGGATGCGGCTCGTACACCCGCAGGGGATCTCAACGGAGACGGGCGTACCGACTACGCGCGAGTAGATGCTCTGTGGCGGGAATCGGCGCCCCGGTGGGCCAACGTGTGGCGGTACTCCCAACACTCCATTGACTTCCTCTCCCGCTGGACCGGCATCCCCTACCCGTGGCCACACATGACGGCCGTTGAAGGCGGGGGGATCATCGGAGGAGGGATGGAGTTCCCCATGATGACCATCATGGGCGACTACAACCTGCGGGGTGACAGCGCGCTGTATTACGTCACGGCACATGAGCTCGCACACATGTGGGTACCCATGATCGTGGCGACCGACGAGAAGCGCCACTCCTGGATGGATGAGGGAATGACGACATTCAAGGAAAATCAGGCGCGTAACGAGTTCTTCCCCGGGATCAATCACGATCATCCCGACAGGGACCAGTACCTGAGCGTGGCCCGTGCCGGACTGGAAGGACCGATCATGCGACGGTCGGACTACCACTATCCGGGCCCGGCGTATGGCGTTGCCTCGTATCCCAAGCCGGCCACGCTGCTGGCAACCCTGCGCGCCCTGCTTGGCGAAGACGCGTTCGTGCAGGCGTACCGGACGTTTCTGTCCGAATGGGCCTTCAAACACCCCAAGCCTCACGACATGTTCCATACCTTCAATCGGGTGAGTGGCAGGAACCTCGACTGGTTCTGGCGCAGCTGGTACTACGAGACGTGGGTGCTGGATCATGCGGTGGCTGAAGTGACGCCTGTCAGGGACGGCACGCGCATCATCGTGGAAGACAGGGGCCGTGCCATCCTGCCCGCGAGGCTGACGATCACCCGCGAAAACGGAGAGCAGCTCAGACGCGAGGTACCCGCAGAGACCTGGCTGTCCGGCGCCACGCGTGCCGAGGTCTTCGTGCCGGGAGGTTCTCCGGTGGTGCGGGTCGAAATAGATGCGGCTCAGGAATTTCCTGATGTGGATCGGACCAACGACGTGTGGATCAGGAGGTGAACCGTGAGCGGTGATCGGTGCGCAGTTACCGGGTGGATACTAGCGGCGGTGGTTCTCGCAGCGGTTCCAGTTCCGCTTGCAGCACAGGGAGGGCCGCCGGCTTCAGACATATATCTTGCGCCTCTCACCTGGGTTGACGGAGTACCGAGGGTAGGGCACCCGCGCAACATCACGGCCCGTCGGGGCTATGATAATCAACCCGCCTTCACCCCTGACGGTCGTGCCATTCTGTACACGTCCATCCGCGAAGATGGACAGGCGGATGTCTATCGTTATCTGATCGGTCCCGGCGATACGGAGCCGGTGATCGGCACTGCGCCTGAGAGCGAGTATTCACCAACGGTCATGCCGGACGGTGACGGCATCTCCGTGATCAGGGTGGAGGCCGACTCAACTCAGCGCCTCTGGGCGTTCTATCATGATGAGCGTCCGCCGGCACCTCTGTCCGACCTTCGTCCGGTGGGTTACTACACGTGGCTCGATGGTGGACGGCTGGCATTCTTCGTGCTCACCGACCCGTTCACCCTTCAGCTCACGGACACTTCAGGAGCACCTCCCGTGATTCTGGCGGGCGACATCGGGCGTACCGTGGCGCGGGTGCCGGGACAGAATCTCGCAGGCTTTGTGCAGCGTGCAGGAGATACTCTGTGGCTCGCCACGGCTGACCCCGAAACGCACCAGGTCGCACGGCTCGTCCAGCTGCCCGGGACGGATTTCTTTGCCTGGATGCCGGACGGATCGGCGGTTGCCGGACAGGACGGTCGTGTGCTGCGGTGGCGGAGCGGAGCCGGCGGCTGGAACGAGATCGCCGATCTGGCGGCACACGGAATCCGGGGCATCACACGGATGGCTGTGAGCGCGGACGGCAATTACCTGGCGATTGTGGCGTCGGCCCCGTAGACCCCGGATCGCTCGAGCACACGGACGGGCGAAGCATGGTACATTTCGATTAATGAATCCGGCTCCTCTGTTCTACAGGATAACCGACGGGATTCGCATCTCTGTGCGCCCCATGTATCTGTGCGACCACTCGCAGCCGGAGATCGGTCAGTACGTGTTCGCGTATATCGTCAGAATCGAGAACGTGAGTGATCGGACCGCGCAACTTCTTGCGCGCCGCTGGCTCATTCACGACTCCATCGGCGAGGATACCGAGGTCGAAGGCGACGGCGTGGTAGGGGAACAGCCGGTGATCCAACCGGGCGGCGTTCATGAGTATCAGAGCTACTGCGTACTCAAGTCGCCCAACGGATCCATGGAAGGCGAGTACTTCTTCGTGCGGGAGGACCAGTCCCGCTTTGCAGCGTCCGTACCCCGGTTCACGCTTGACGCGCTGGGGGCAGGCGACCTGCACTGAATCAGTCGCAACGAGGCCAGATCCATGCCGATGGTCCCATTCAACTCACTGCCCGATACAGCCCGCCTCTGGGTGTTTGCCGTCTCTCGCGAGCTCGACGAGCGGGAGCAGACACAATTATTCGCCGAAGTAGATGCGTTCCTCGATACCTGGGCGGCTCACAGTACACCCCTCACGGCCGGCAGGGAGTTCCGGTACGATCGCTTTCTGCTGGTGGCGGTTGACGAAGCGGCCGCCGGAGTCTCCGGCTGCTCCGTTGACGCGCTCATCAGGCGTCTCAGGGAACTCGAGCAGAGGCTCGATATCGTCATGCTGGACAACGGGCCCGTGCATTACAGAGACGATGGCCATATAGCCCGCGTGACCCGGCGGCAACTGCCGGACCTGGTGGAACAGCGCAAGCTGACGGCCGATACGATCGTATTCGACAACACGGCGCCCACTGTGGGCGCCGTGCGGGCCGGACGCTGGGAAGCGCCGGCAAGGGAGACATGGGTAGGGCGGCTTATGGCAGCGGCTCCTCCCTCCTCGGCAGCATCCGGATAATCCACAGTCCGTTGTGATTGTCGTTCACATACGCCAGCCCGTCTCTGACGACCACGCCCCATGTCATGGGAGAGTTGGGGATGTGACCATCCATGTCGCCGGTGTGCACGTGCACCATTTCGCGCGCCTGGGCACGGAGATCGCCCAGCAGCTCGCCTGAGATGTCGAACGTGCGGAATCCTCCGTTGTAGGCACCCAGGTACAGCGTGTCGCCCGCCACCCAGACGTTGTGTACGCCGCCGAACTCCGGCTCGTACCACGCCACCGGACGCGGGCGCTCGACGTCGGTCACGTCAAGCACGTGCAGCCGGCCGAATGCGCGTTCTGCCGCAGCGTCTTTGGCTCCCTTCACGTCTCCGGCCGGGAATACCTCGTCGGCTATGAACACGTAGTTCCGGTGGCGCCACGCGGTATGCGTTCCCCTGATGAAGCCGGGCCCGTGTCGTGCTTCCACGTCGCGGTACAGCTCGTTGAGGTCGTACTTGTACTGCGATACGAACTGCGGATTGGACGGACTGCCTCCCTTGATTCCCTTCCCTATGTCCAGGATTACGAGACCGTCGTTCCAGTAACTCAGGTAGGCCAGCCCGTCCTGGACGTCCACGTCGTGCAGACTCCGCCCGGCATCGGGACGGTCGGTCATCCAGCGACCCACCTCGCGCGGATTGTACGGATCGTTGATGTCTATGATGTGAATGGCACCCGTGCCATTGTTGGTCAGATACACATGTGTTCCGTAGGGCTCCTGCCGGTACACGAAGGCAGAGTGAACCCCGGCCGTTACACCCTCGGTGAACTCGGCTATCGGCTTCGGATGCCTCGGATCCTCGAGAGAAGTGATCACGATCCCGTTGCGGCGGTCGGCTGCGCCTTCGCGCGTGAACACCATGTACCGTCCGTCCGGAGTGGTCATTAGATCGTTCACCCGCCGGGTGTTGGCTACGATCGAATCCGTCACAAAAGGATTGGCCGGATCGGTGATATCGATCGCGTACATCCGGTCTCCGCCACCGCCGGTGCCCAGATACGCCACTTCGCCGCTGGGATGCAACCACACCTCTTCCGTGAGGAAGAGGGTACGCGGCAGGCGCCCCACCACTTCAACCGGACGGCGCACGCCACGGTGAGTGAGCGTCACCGGCGCCTGGCCGACCGTGGTGCCAATCGTAGCGGTGACCAGGTAATCACCCGCCTCATAACCCACGAAAGCTCCGTCCGGGGTAATGACGCCGTGACCCGGCGCGAAGCTCCACTGCGGGGCGAGACCGGCGATCTCCCGGCCGTTGCGGTCAAGAGCACGAGCCCTGAACCGCATCACGTCACCCTGCCGGGCATGCGCCCGGACAGGCTCCACTTCCACCCGAGCCACGTTGTTGGGGACTACCTCCACCGCAATCTGAGCTTCCGCCATGCCGGCCCGCGCAACCACCCGGCCACGACCCGGCGCCACCGCGGCCAGCATGCCGTCGTCATCGACGGACACCACCCGCGGCGTGGCGCTCTCCCACCGCACCAGGTCGGTGGCTCGGTCACCCATGGCGGAGAGCGGCACAGCCGACAGTCTTACGCGCTGCCCCGCCACAAGGCGACCAATCTGAGGCTCGATCTCCACCCGGGCCGCAGGCCCCGGTACCATCCGCACCTCGACCCGATGAACCACCGGCGACGCGCCGGGTACGATCGCTATGACAGACACGGGAATCGTGCCAGTTGACCCGGAACGGACCAATCCGTCTTCGTCCACTCGCCCCTCGAACCGGGCGCTCGGCGATGCCACGAACCGGAACCTGACCTCCGGAACTGGACGTCCATCGCGGTCCAGCGCCCGTGCGTTCAGGCGCATGGTGTCGCCCGCAATCACGACCGCGGGATCCGGCGTTACTTCAATGCCGGCCACGGGCACGGGCTGCTGTTGCACCATTGTGGCCGCGAGGAGCGCTGTTACGATCATGTTCTGTTCCGTGTCTGAAAGGTTACCTTTACCATACACACGACCGGCATCCTTATGAAAGTCCTGCTGCTCATCTTCGTTCTTGCCGCTCTGCGGCCCGTACCTGTCGAAAGCCAGACGGAGTACGCCGCGTTCGTGGTCTCCGAAGCGGTTGACCGGCTGGCTCTGGTGCGTTTTGGAACCGACGGCGCCCGCATTGATCGCGAGATCACCGTCGGAATGATTCCCGTAGAGCCCGACGGACCGCACGGCGTGGCCGTTTCACCGGACGGGCAATACGTCTACTTCACCACCGGGCACGGTGTTCCCTGGGGGTACCTGTGGAAGTACGACGCCGAGACCCTTCGGGAGGTGAGCCGTGTAATGCTGGGCGACTTCCCGGCCACGGTTGACGTAACCCCTGACGGCCACTTCGCGTACGTGGTGAACTTCAATCTTCACGGTGACATGGTTCCTTCGTCCGTATCCGTTGTGGAAACGGGACATATGCTGGAAGTCATCCGGATCCCCACCTGCGTCATGCCTCACGGCTCCCGGATAGATCCCACCGGCACCCGGCATTACTCGGCATGCATGATGGACGATCTCCTGGTGGAAATCGACACGCGAACATTCGCCGTATCGCGCCATTTCATGCTGGCCGCCGGACGTGAACACGGGATGGATGGCGCACCCCGCACCGGACACGGGAGTCACGGCCACGGAGAGATACAATGCTCGCCCACGTGGGCTCAACCCTCGGCGGATGGTGCCCGCATATGGGTGGCGTGCAACAAGTCGAACGAGATTGTCGAGATAGATGCCGATGAATGGAGCGTGGTACGCCGGCTCCCCTCCGGCGACGGCGTCTACAACCTCGATGTGACGCGCGACGGCCGCCTGCTGGTGGCCACGAACAAGCGCGGACAGTCGGTCTCCATCTTCGACACCGGATCCGGCATGGAGTTGGCACGGATTTCAACCAGCCGCCCCGTGGTACACGGCGTCGCGGTAACTCCGGACGACCGCTACGCGTTCATTTCGGTTGAAGGGATCGGCGCGGAACCGGGCACGGTCGAAGTGGTGGACCTGAACCGCCGCGAGGTAGTGGCGACGGTGGATGTGGGACAGATGGCGGGAGGGATCGCTACTCTCTCTCTCCCGCCGTCCCGAAAAGCTCCATGATCCTGCTCTCAAGGTCCCTCTTGATCGCCCTCCTTACGGCCGCGACATCGTCATCGTCGATATACATGGCGTGGAAGTAAAGCGTGCGGCGATCCCTGGATACGTCCATCGTAAGTGATCCGGGGGTGAGTGAAATGAGATTGGCCAGCGCCGTGATTTCCACCGCGCTCCTGGCATCAAGTTTCAGAGCGATCACCCCGGGATTCATGTGCGCCCGCGGTGTGAGTACGTCATGCGCCACACGGAGGCTCGACAGGATCACTTCCTTGATGTAGAACGCGAAAAACCGAAGCGCCTGGATGATGCGCACATGGTACCGCGACCTTCCGAACGCCGTCGACACCAGCAGCATGATGCCGTAACCCACCAGAAATCCCATACCGAACGTGGCTATCGTGAACGAACCGTTCACGGCCGTCCAGAGAAGCGCCAGCAGGATGTTGATCAGGAAAGAACTCATCGCCTCCCTCCAAGCACCGCTTCGATGTACAGTGAAGGATCCAGCAACTCGGCCGCCGAAGCGGTGGCCAGGTCGAGCAGCGGCTGAGCCCAGATACCTATGAATACCGTCAGCGAAGCCAGCAGTATCACAGCGGCAAACATGGGGGCCAGGCGACTGGGGGTTGCCTCGTCCTCTGAGCGCTCCGCGTCGTCGGGCAGCGCCTTCCAGAAAGCGCCCGCCCAGATCTTCGTCATGGAGTAGAGCGTAAGGATCCCCACCACCAGCGCCACCGCCACGATCAGGTATTCTTCCTTCTCGATGCCGGCTCTGATCACAATGAGCTTGGCCCAGAACCCCGACAGCGGCGGGAACCCCGCCAGCGAGAACGCCGGCACCACAAACAATATCGCGAGCCACGGGCTCGTTCGGTACAGACCGCCCAGATGCTCCAGCTCGAAGGAACCGGCCACCCGCCGCGCTATCCCGCTCACAAGAAAGAGATTCGTCTTCACGATGATGTGGTGCAGGATGTAGAAAACGGCGCCGGCAAGCGCCAATGGCGTGAACAGCGCGAGGCCGAGGACCATATAGCCGATCTGGCTTATGATATGGAAGGACAGAATCTTTCGCAGTTCGTGCTGCGCCGCCGCTCCCAGAACGCCCGTGACCATGGTGAAACCGGCTATGACCAGGATGATCTGGTGTGTGTAACCCACGTCCTCGATGAAGAGCAGCGTAAACACGCGGATCAGAGCGTACACACCCACCTTGGTGAGAAGCCCCGCGAAGATGGCTGAAATCGCAGTTGGCGGCGTGGGGTAAGAAGCCGGCAACCAGAAGAACAGCGGGAAGATGGCCGCCTTGATGCCGAAGGCCACCAGAAACAGCATCGAGAGCGTGGTAACAAGACCCGGACGCTCGAGACCGGGCAGTCGTGCCGCGATATCGGCCAGGTTGAGTGTGCCAACCGCCGCGTACAGGAGGCCTACAGCCGTGAGAAAGAAGGCCGAAGACACCAGATTGATGGTTACATATTTGAGGCCGCCCCGTACCTGACCCTTCTCGTTGCCGAGCACCAGCAGTGCGAACGAGGCGATCAACATCACCTCGAACCACACGTACAGGTTGAACAGATCCCCCGTGAGAAACGATCCGTTCACCCCCATCAGCAGAAAGTGATACAGTGGCTGGAATCCGAACTGCTCCCGGTCCTTGTCGATGGATCCCAGCGCATAGATGCTGACCGCGAATCCCATTATGCCCGTGATAAGCACCATGGAGGCACTGAGCAGGTCCACCACGAACGTGATGCCGAACGGCGCCGCCCAGTTGCCCGCCTGCACCGACTGAATCCCCTCGCGCCAGACATAAGCCAGCAGGGCTATCGCCCCAACCAGCTGCGCGGATGTGCCCGTGACCGATAAAACCCGCTGAGTGCGTCGTGACTCCCAGGCCAGCAGCGTCACGACCGCGGTGCCCAGCGGCAGGATGACCGGCAGAACGACGAGCCAACTCATGCCGCCTTCCCCGTCTCGTCCTCATCGAGATGATCCGGCTGCATGGACCCCAGCGTAAGGTAGGCCCTGAGCACGAGCACGAGCGTGAATGCGAGCAGGCCGAATCCGATCACTATTGCCGTGAGGATCAACGCCTGCGGAAGAGGATTCGCCACCGGTCCGGCGGGCTCCATCATACCCTCGGGAATCAGCGGCGGGTGGCCCGGCAGAAACCGCCCTGAGGTGAACAGGAGCAGATTGACTCCGTTGGTGAGCAGCGCGATGCCGAACACCACCCGGAGCAGATTTCGCCGGAGAACCATGTACACACCGCTCGTGAAGAGCACGCCCACCACGATGGCGAGGAGGGTTTCCATATCAGGCGTCCTCCAGCGCCACCACTACGGTGAGCGTGAATCCGATCACCACCAGATACACGCCGATGTCGAAGAGGAGCGGGGTACCTGCCTTGAGCAGTCCGGCGCCACCCAACGCAACCGTCCCCCACACCGCGGTCAGGAACGGGGCTCCGACTGCAGCGGCAATGAGTCCGGCCAGCAGGGCGAAGCCGAGCCCTATCGCGAGCAGCTGCCGCGGGTGTACCCGCAGCAGCCGCTGCATCGGCTCGAGTCCGAACGCGAGCATGTGCAGGGCAAAGGCACCGGCCCCAACGAGTCCGCCAATGAAGCCCCCCCCCGGCTGATTGTGTCCCCTGAGCAACAGGAAGATAGAGAACAGCAGGAGCAGGCTGATCAGGAACCCGGTGGCGGTACGGAGAATGAGTGAAGTCGATCCTGCCGCGAAGGGACGCGGCGGACGGACCCCTCCCAGTTTGAGCAGCGCGAACGCACCCATTCCGGCCACTGCGAGCACCACGATCTCTCCCAGCGTGTCGAGCGCCCGGAAATCCACCAGTATCACGTTTACCACGTTGCGGCCGTGTCCTGAGGGCACGCTCTCCCGAACGAAGAAATCCGGGATCTGATCGTTGAACGGCAGCTGCGTGACCCCGAGCAGCAGGTAGGTCACCAACCCGCCCACGCCGAGCGCAATCACGGCGTCCCGCAGCTTGGCGCGCAACGGCAGTTCTTCCGAGCGGTCGAATCGCGGGAGCTGATACATGATCCCGAGGATGATGATCACTACCAGTGTCTCGACCAGGAACTGCGTCATGGCAAGATCCGGCGAGCCGAGCTGCACGAACATCAGAGCAACTCCGAACCCGACTACGCCCAGCGAGACCACGGCTGCAAGCCGCGACCGGGTCAGGATCGTGGATCCCGCAGCCAGAACTATCAGAGCGGCGAGCGTAGCCTGATAGAACGTCACATCGGGCCACGACATATGAACCGGAAGCCGCGGATGCAGAATCAGCGCCGCACCGACGAGCCCGAGAATCGTGATGAAGATCGTCAAGAAGTAGTAACGCAGAATCCCGCTCTGGAGCAGCCTGGTCTGTCCATCGGCAACGAATGTCAGGCCATCCAGGCCCCAGTTGTACCAGCGCTCGGGACCCACGGCAGTCACCCCGTCCAGTCTGGTCAGGCCCCGGCGCACCGTATCCCATATGAAATAGAGGCAGATGCCCGCTGCCAGCGTAATCGCGCTCAGCAGGAGTGCTGTGTTCAGGCCGTGCCAGAGGACAAGATCGACCGGTACTCCGGCGCCAGCTACCGCGAACACGGCGGGCTCAACCAGCGAAGCCCCGATAATACCCGGCGCAATCCCGAACACGAGCCCGAGAACGGCGAGGAGAACAGGCCCCAACCACATCGAGAGTGGTGCTTCATGGGGAGACTTCTTCGTTTCAGGTCTGTCACCGAAGAACGGTCGCACCACAACAATCCCTGCGACCGCCACGGCAAAGACGTTTGCCAGCACCGCCGCAGCGGGCAGTAACCATCCCAGGATATCGGCCCTGAGGACCGCCTCGTAGCTCAGTTCCTTGGCCAGGAACCCCATGAACGGTGGCAGACCCGCCATCGAAAGTCCCGCAAGCACCGCGGCCGTTGCGGTAACAGGCATGAGCTTGCGTAATCCACCAACCTCCAGCACGTCGCGCACGCCGGTCTCGTGGTCCACCGCCCCGGCTATCAGGAAGAGCGCTCCCTTGTAGAGGGCGTGTACTATGAGGAACACCACAAACGCCGGGAACGCCTTCTCCACTCCGAGCCCCAGCAGAAACGTCAGTGTACCGAGGGCGGCCACGGTGGTGTATGCCAGCAACCGCTTGAGATCGGTCTGGCGAAGCGCCAGGAACCCGCCCATGAGCATCGTGATACCGCCGGCTCCCACCAGGAGCCAGAACCATTCGGCTGTGCCCCCCAGCGCCGGCTGAGTCCGTGCGAGCAGGTAGATACCGGCCTTCACCATGGTAGCCGAGTGCAGGTAGGCGCTCACCGGAGTGGGCGCCTCCATGGCGTTCGGGAGCCAGAAATGGAACGGGAACTGCGCCGACTTGGTGAACGCCCCGAACACGATGAGCAGCAGAATGGGCAGGTAGAGAGAATGGGCCCGTATGGCCTCTGCCTGCGCCATCGCCTCGGAGAGTTCCATCGTACCGCCGGCGATCATGCCGAGCATCAGGAAGCCGGCCAGCATGGCGAGCCCGCCGAGTCCCGTGACCAGCAGGGCCTGCAGTGCGCCGTCGCGCGCCTCGGACCGTTCGTGGTTGAAGCCGATCAGCAGGTAGGAGGTGAAACTCGTAAGCTCCCAGAACACGAACAGCGCAATGAGGTTGTCCGCTATCACGACGCCCAGCATCGAGCTCATGAACAGCAGGATGAACATCAGGAACCGGCCCATGTCCCGGTGACTCGCCAGGTAGCCCGAGGCGTACAGCACTATCAAGGCGCCGAACCCGGTAATCAGCAGCGCGAATACGAGGCTCAGCCCGTCCAGGAGGAACGAAAGCCGGACGTCGAGGCCCGGTACCCAGGGGTGGACCTGACGGATGACATCTCCGCCCGCCACGGCCGGTATCTGGAGCGCGAAATAGGCGAACAGCGCCGCCGGCAGGATAGCAAAGGCGGCCGCGGGCACACCCCTGCCCCGGGCGTGGAGCAACGGGGCGGCCAGCGCCACCGCGAAGCTCACAATGACGGCAATCAGCATCGCCCGTCGGGCGGTTCCCGGACGGCCGGTACGTCAGTCCGCACGGCCCGTCTCGTTGGAGTCGGGAGAGTCGGGAGCCACGGGCCTGTCCGTACTCGTGGAATAGCGGTTCCGGAGCTCGTCTATGATCGTATGCTCCCAGAGCTGGAGATCGCCCGAGAGATACGCCGCGCGGGCAATCATGTGCGCCGCCACCGGTGCCGTCAGGAACAGAAAGACGATGGTGGCGAGCGCCCGCATGGTGACACCCATGTCGCCGTAGGCCAGGGCAACAGCAAGCAGAAGCAGGGCCGCTCCCAGCGTTCCGGCCTTGGTGGCGGCGTGCATCCGCATGGGAAGATCCGGCATGCGGAGCATGCCGATGGCGGCCACCAGCATGAAGAACGCACCGCCCAGCAGCAGAACAGCGCCCAGCAGATGAATCATGAGCCCCTGCCGTGGCCGCTGCCGGCCCGTTCCACGAACCGGGCAAACGCCAGCGTGGCCAGAAACGCTATCAGGGCCAGCGTGGTCGCGGCATCGAGGAAGGCCCCTTCGCCCGTCACCAGGGTGTATACGGCGATGAACCCGATCGACACATAGGCGATCATGTCGAGCGCCACCACCCGATCCGGCAGACTCGGCGCCCGGAGGAGGCGCACGAACACCAGCAGGAACGATACGCTCATGGCAATCAGCGCGATCGTCACTGACCACGAGTAGATGAGTTCAATAACGCTGGTCATGGGCCATGTATTGATAGCGCCGGGACATCCCCTCGGCTAGAGGTTGCAGACCGGCGTACCACGCGCCAAACTTGGAGCCCGGAATCACCACAGGAGCCCGGAATGCTCGCCACCCGCGTGCGGCAGAAGGACAGCGTCTTCTACTTCGCATCCTACCCGGCGGAGGATCTGCTCGAAAAGGTGCAGTTCATCAGCCGGTTCTACGGCGAAGGGGAGCAGATAGCGCCCGAACAGCTGTCCGAATCAGACGAGATCGCCCAGTTCATCCAGCGGATCGAGCGCACCGAGAAGGCGTTCCAGCGCCAGCTGTCGAAGGCCAAGGTGAGGGCCATCAAGAACTTCTACGAGACGGCGGTAAGCCAACCCCCCATTCCGGGAACGGTGCTCCTGTTCACCGCCGAAACGCTGCGCTTTCGCACGGCCGACGGCATGGAGAACGTGGGCCACCTGTCGGAACCGGAGGGGAAGTATCTGGTGATCGACGGCCAGCACCGGCTGGCGGCGCTCGAGTTCTACCGTCGGGAACGACCGGAGGAAGCGGCCACCCTGCACGTGCCGTGCATCGTGTTCGACGGCAAGAGCGAGGACTTCGCCACCGAAATGTTCGTGATCATCAACTCCACTCCCACACGGATCAACAAGAGTCACCTGGTTGACCTGTACGAACGGGTCTCATGGGCGGCTCCAGACAGAAAGTTCGCCGCGCGCGTGGTCGATCTTCTATACCGGGAGGCGGACAGTCCGCTGCGCTACAAGATCAATCGTCTGGGCGGGCGCAGCCGACAGGACAAGTGGATCCTCCAGGCCGAGCTGTTCAACGAGATCCACCGCTGGGTAACCCGGGACTGGCGCAGGCTCGAACGGGCCGGCACCGATCAACGGCACGCGGTGAAGTTCTACGGCGTGGTGCGTGACTTCCTCAAGGCTTCGGAGCGGGTATTCGGCGCCGCCTGGGGAAGCCAGTCATACTTCGTGACCAATTCCGTGACACTCAAGGCTTTGATACGCGTCTGCGCCGATCTGGCGCACGCCGACGCGGAGCCGGACGACGGACGCATACGCAGGTGGGAGGAACGCCTCGGCCCGTGGAGCGAACTGGCCCGACAGTTCCGGGCTGAAGGGTTCTACGAACGGTTCCCCGCCAAGGGACAGGTGGAGCGTGTAGGCAGGATCCATCGAGAACTGAGCCGGGCGGCCCGCATCGAACCGGTGAAACGGGGGCGGGGGCGATAGGCCCCCGCCAATCCGTTATTCAACCGTGATTTGCGCCACCATCCCGTGCGCCACGTGCGGCGCCCCGTCCTGATGGTCCGGGATGAAACACAGTAACGCATAGTCGCCGGGCTCGAACTCGGCGTGCACCAGATTCCATTCTCCACGGTCGAGCGCGGCCGTGCCGGCAAGACCCTGCCCCGGCGGCGGGCCGTCAAGACCCCCCTCCACCCACTGCACCACGTCCATGGCCGTCTTCCCCGGCTCGAGACGCACTATGACGACCTCGTGCGGTTGCTCCGAAGTGGTCTCCACAAGAATGGTCTGCGAGCCGGCGGTTATCGTGCCGGAGATGTCGTACGCGTAGTCAACAAGCCTCATCACAACGTCAGCTGATGGACGTTCCACCGGTTGCGCGGTACCGGTCACGGTGAACGACTTCATCATTCCCTTCGCCATGTGCGGGATTCCATCGGGACTGGGGACATAGCACAGGAGGGCGTAGGAACCGGGCTCCAGGAAGACCGTCACTTCGGCCGCACTGCCGGGATCAGCGCCGTTCGGTCCCCCCACGTGCCTTACCCAGGATGGCGGATGCATCTCGCCGGCGCTGAGCAATTCCACGAAGTCGGCTAGGGTCTTCCCTTCCTCGAACCTCACGATCTGCGCGTGATGGAACTCGTGCCCGCCCGCCTCCATGCGGAACGTCACCAGCCCCGCCGGAACCTCGTCAGGCGCAACAAACGCGTAATCGGACGTGGCTATCACGACTACCTGCGGTTCAGCATCATTATCCTGATCCTGCCCGCAGGCGAGTGCCGCCATGACCGCTATTGTGGGGGTGATCCTCCAACTTCTCATGGTCTCTCCTTTGTCACATCTGAGGGTCCGTGTTTCAGTCGCGGGGTACAGTATAACCCAGAAGCAGCGCCTCCGCGTCCGTGGCCCTCAAGGCATGGGCAAACAGGTGCCCTTGAGCGAAGCGGCAGCCAAGGGCCAGCAACCGCTCCCGCTGAACCGCCGTCTCCACCCCTTCCGCGATGACCTCCAGCCCCAGGTTGTGCGCCAGGGCCACGATCGTGCGTACCACCTCGAGATCGCCGCGCCGCGTGCCCATTCGTCGCACGAACGAACGGTCGACCTTGAGCGCAGAGAGCGGAAAGTGCGGCAGATAGCTGAGCGATGAATAGCCGGTACCGAAGTCGTCCATGTGCAGCTGGATGCCCAACTCTCTCAATCGGCCAAGTACCTCGGACGATTCCTCGATTCGCTCCATGATGGCGCTCTCGGTGATCTCGAGCCTCAGAGATCCCGGATCCAACCCGGTTTCTTCCAGCACGCCGGCGACGTCGCTCACCAGATCCGTGTGACTCAGCTGTCTTGCGGACAGGTTCACGTTCACCGCCACCGGCCTCTGCGGATAACCCTCGCGCCACCGGCAGATCTGCCGGCAGGCCTCCTTGAGCACCCAGTGACCGATCGGAATGATCAGCCCGGTCTCCTCCGCCGCCGGCACGAAGTCGGCGGGCATGACTACACCGCGCTCGGGGTGATTCCAGCGCAACAGTGCCTCATACGCGGCAACCCGGCCGGTCTCTATTTCGACGATCGGCTGATACAGCAATTCGAATTCTCCCCTCGCCACCGCCCTCCTCAGATCCGTGTCGAGCCTCAATCGGGCGCCGGCGCGGTCTCGCATGCTCACATCGAAGATCTCGTGGCGGGCTCGTCCGTGTGCCTTGGCACGATAGAGTGCGATGTCCGCGTCCCGGAGCAGGTCCTGCGGACGGTCATACAGAGGGTTCCCGACCGCGATACCTATACTGGCCGTGGTGAAGACCTCCTGGCCTTCGATCAGGAACGGGGCGGCGAGATGTTCCTGAATCCGCCGGGCAACGAGAGCGGCATCGTCCGAATCCCCCACACCCTCCAGAAGCACCGTGAACTCGTCGCCTCCCAGCCTTGCCACCAGGTCGCCCGGTCGGGTAGCCGCTTCCAGCCGGCGCGCCATTGCTGCGAGGAGGCGGTCTCCCGCCAGGTGACCCAGCGAATCGTTCACGATCTTGAAGTGGTCGAAGTCCAGAAACAGGACCGCGAACCGGTAGTCCAGATCGCGTCGTGCCCGTTCCATAGCGTGGGCTACGCGCTCGGTGAAGAACGCCCGGTTGGGCAGGGTTGTGAGCGGGTCGTGCAGCGCGCCGTATCGCAGCTTGGCTTCGGCCAGCGTACGTTCCGTAATATCGCGCGTGAACACGCGCGAATGCGCAAGACCACCGCCCTCGAATACCCCGTTGGCATCGATCAGCACATAGCGGAGCGACCCGTCGCTGTGCCTCAGGCGAGCCTCCACGTTACTCAACGCCTCGCCGCGCGCGAGCCGCACCAGCATGTCGTCGGCAACCGCCGCGTCGGCGTGAAACTCACGAACATTACGGCCCACGTACTCTTCTGGGCTGTATCCCAGCGTGGCCAGCTCCGCTCGATTGGCCCGGAGGATCGCACCGTTGGGGGCGATCCACGAAAGACCCAACGAAGCACTTTCTATGAAGTCGTCGAAGTCCTCCCGCACCCGCGTAAGCGCATTGAGGGCCCGCACCCGTTCCGTAACTTCCTGCGCGATCCCGACCACGCCGGTCACGGCCCCTCGCTCGTCTCTGAGAGGCTCAACGTGCACGTCGTAAACCCGCTTGCCAACGGTGGCCTGATGCGTCGCCGACTCGCCGTTCAACGCACGGCGGTGCGCTTCCAGAGCCGCCTCTCCCTCTCGGTCCCCCCGAAGCTGTTCGGGCAGCGACAGGCCCGTGAGGAGTGCCGGGGTAACACCCGCCTCGGTCAGACCGGCTCCTGAAGCCGAGGTTACGGCAAGATTGGTATCGGTGGTCCAGAGGATTGCCGGCACCTGTTGCAGCATCAGATGCAGCCGGGCCTGGTGCTCTCGAAGAGTGTCGTTGGCGCGCCGGCGCGGCAGTTCCCCGTACTCGCCCATCAGTCCAACGCACAGCCCCGCCAGCTCGAGCGTCATCCGCTCGGGGCCGCGGCGTTCCCGGCCCTCGGGAGGCGGCGGCGGTGGCTCGCGCCGTACGGGAGCGATACACCAGCGGCCTTCATCACTCAGGCGGCAACTCACCCAACGGCGGCCAAAGTAGCGATCCACACCCCACGACTCGAGTGCCGACTGCATCTCGGCAACATGGGCCCGCGTGGGCGCGTTCTCGAAGCTCTCGGGCACGGGCTTGAGCCGTCCGCCGGCCTCGGCCTCCCAGACGCCAACATCGCGGCCACCCATGGCGATCCTGGCGTTTCTCAGGATTTCGCGCCAGCGTGGCGCGCCGTCACCCACACCAACCACCATGAGTCCACCTCTCCCGGTTCCAGCCACGGCAAGTAACGTAACGACAACAGGATAGACAACCCCCTCGCCGCGCTCCAATGATGTGTGGCGGCCCACGCTCCCGCCGTGACGAAGGACACAGGACGCAGGCTTGACAAAGGTTCCCTACTTGGCCAGACTTCCTGTACAAGTTTACCGGAGCCCCCAATGACCGTTAACGTGACCTACAGCCACGCCCGCGACAATCTGGCCGACCTCTGGAACGAGGTGGAAGAGTCTCGGGAGGCGGCGGTCATTCAGCGCCGCGGCCACGATGACATGGCCCTGATCCCCGCGGATGAGTTGGCCAGTCTGCGCGAGACCGCTTACCTCCTGCGCTCCCCGAAGAATGCCGCCCGGCTCCTCGCGGCGTTGACGCGCGCCCGCCGTGGCCGCACCCCCGCCAAGGATCTCGCGACCCTGCGGCGGGAACTCGGCCTGGCTGAGGAACCCTGACGGCGCGCGGGAAGCGCAAACGGCAAGCCGTCTTTCAAGACGAGTTCCTCGAAGACCTCCGGTACTGGGTGGACACCAACCGAAAGATCGCCCTGCGTGTGCTCGATCTCGTCGCGGCCTCGTTGCGCGACGCGCACAGCGGCATCGGCAAGCCGGAGCATCTCAAGTATCTCGGTGCCAACGTGTGGTCACGCCGGATCACGGAAACCGATCGCCTGGTCTACGAGGTATTCGCCGACCGGATCGAATTCCTCCAGGCACGCTACCACTACGGGTGACCCCGGCCCTGCAGCGGGCCTTCAGGCGACCGTGACAGGCAGGTGCACATCGTACACCTTTGTACACATGATCCAGCGACCCCGTGGGATCCGTGTCACCGAGCCGCTCGCCGCCGAACTCCCGTGATCGCGATCTCCAATCTCGCCAAATCCTTTGGCGA
Organism: uncultured Gemmatimonadaceae bacterium; assembly: GCA_964613905.1. Classification (GTDB taxonomy): domain Bacteria; phylum Gemmatimonadota; class Gemmatimonadetes; order Gemmatimonadales; family GWC2-71-9; genus CAZTIV01. The sequence goes on from CAZTIV010000036.1 coordinate 24,983, forward strand.
CCACCTGCTGTTCCAGAACGTGTCGCTCCAGCTCAACCCGGGCGGGCGGTACGGACTGGTGGGCGCCAATGGTTCCGGCAAGACCACGCTGCTCCGCATCATCGCCGGTGACGAATCCGCCTCGGGCGGCGTGGTCGCTGTCCCGTCCCGCGCCGAGCTCGGCGTCCTCCGACAGGATCAGTTCCTCTACGAGGACGAGGAGATCCTGGGCGTCGTCATGCGGGGCAACCCGGAACTCTGGAGCGCGATCGTTGCCAAGGAGAAACTGCTCGCCAACGCAGCGGAGCATTTCGACGCGGATCGCTACGGCCGGCTCGAAGAAACCATCGAACGCCACGATGGCTATACCGCCGAGGCCCGGGCGGCCGAGATCCTCGCCGGACTCGGCATCCCGACCGAAGTGCATCGCCGGCCCATGTCCACCCTGTCGGGTGGGTTCAAGCTCCGCGTGCTGCTGGCCCAGGCGCTGGCCGGTGCGCCCGACGCGTTGCTCCTGGACGAGCCCACCAACCACCTGGACATCATCAGCATCCGCTGGCTCGAGAAGTTCCTGCGGCAATTCGCCGGACCCGTGCTGGTCATCAGCCACGACCACCGGTTCCTGGACAACGTGGCAACGAAGATCCTGGACGTGGACTACCAGACGGTCACCATCTACCATGGCAACTACTCGGCGTTCGTGACCGCCAAGGCTCAGGAGCGGGCCCGGCGGGAAAGGGAGATTGAGCAGCGGGAAAAGGAGATTGCCCATCACGAGAAGTTCGTCCAGCGCTTCAAGGCCAAGGCCAGCAAGGCACGGCAGGCTCAGAGCAAGCTTCGACTGATCGAAAAGAAGACCGAGGCACTGGAGCCGCTGCCCCAAAGCTCGCGGCGGTATCCGACATTCCGGTTTCATCAGCAGCGCCCCAGCGGTCGGGACGTACTGCGCGTCAAGGGGATCCGGAAGTCCTACGGCCAGAACCTCGTGCTTCCGGGCGTGAGCCTCGAAGTGCGCCGGGGCGACCGGCTGGCCATTATCGGCCCCAATGGGATCGGCAAGTCCACCCTGCTCAAGATCATCGTGGGGGAGGTGGCCCCCGACGCCGGGCTGATCGAATGGGGCCACGAAACCCACTTCGGGTACTTCGCGCAGGATCACCACGAACAACTGGAGGGAGACACCCTCACGGCAGAGCAATGGCTTCGGGGTCAGGCACCGAACCTCAACACCACGCAGCTCCGGGGCGCCATGGGTGCGGTGCTCTTCTCCGGTGATGAGGCGGAGAAACCCCTCGGCGCACTCTCCGGCGGCGAAGCGGCGCGACTCAACTTCTGCCGGATGTCGGTCTCGAGGCCCAATGTGCTCGTGCTCGACGAACCCACGAACCACCTGGACCTGGAGGCCATTGAAGCGTTGGTGGACGGACTTACGGACTACGAGGGTACGCTGATCCTGGTGTCGCACGACCGTTGGTTCGTCGGTCGGCTGGCCGATCGCATCGTCGAGATCACACCCGCCGGGATCACTGACTACCCGGGCACCTATGAGGAGTACGTCCACTCGCTGGGTGACGACCATCTGGACGCCGACACGGTCCTCGAGCGTGCCCGCACGCGGAAGAAGCAGGGGCGCAAAGCCCCCGCAGCAAAACCGACGTCGACCGCCGCCAGTACCGCTCTGCTCCAGAAACAACAGGACGAGCTGACGGCACGCATTGAGGAGACCGAAGCCCGGATTGCGGAGATTGATGCGGCGTTCGCCGATCCTGAACTCTACCAGACCGAGCGCACGGAACAGGTGCAGCTGCTGGAACGCGAGCGGGCCGCTCTGCACCTCGGCCTCGAACAGTTGATGGCTGAATGGGAGCGGGTCGGGGGAGCGCTGGAGAGCGCCAACAGAGCCGGCCGCTCTTGACGATTCGGTATTTCTTCGGTACGTTCGTGGCCCCTGAACCCTGAGCGCTCACATGTCCACCGCCAAGACCCTCCTCCCCGAGTTCGACGCTGAGATGGCCAACACCCGACGCGTGCTCGAGCGGGTGCCGGACCCTTGCACCGACTGGAAGCCGCATCCCAAGTCCATGGCATTCAATCGGTTGGCCACCCTGGTGGCCGAGATGCCTCAGTGGGCGGCCGGCATGCTGGCGGAGGGCAGGCACGACATCCCCGCGGACTATCAGCCCCTCCATCTCGAATCCCGACAGGACATGCTGGACCTCCTCGACAAGAACGTCGCCGAGACCCGGCAGGTCCTGGCGGAAACCCCGGACGATGCGTTCGACGAGAACTGGTCACTGATCTGGGGTGGGCAGACGGTGTTCTCGATGCCGCGGGGCGTTGCGTACCGTCAGATGTTCCTGAACCATCTCATCCATCATCGGGCCCAACTGACGGTCTATCTTCGGCTGAACGACATCCCGGTGCCGGGGTTATACGGGGGGTCGGCCGACGAGCATTGAGCAGGGGTTGTCGATTCCAGGCCCCATGGTTCGACTACCGGGCAAGGCCACGCTGGATGATCGATGTCCATTCGCGAACAGGTACAAAAGAGGAGGTAGTCATGGCATACGTCGATGGCTTCGTCATTCCGGTCCCGAAGAAGAACATTGAGAAGTACCGCCGGATCGCGGTCAGGGCCGGCAAGGTGTGGCGCGAACACGGAGCGCTCGACTACAAGGAATGCGTGGGGGACGATCTGAACATCAGGTTCGGCCTCCCGTTCTCGAAGCTGGTCCGGCTCAAACGGGGCGAAACCGTGATCTTCTCGTGGATCCTGTACCGGTCGCGCAAGCACCGTGATCGCGTGAACGCCCGGGTGATGAAGGATCCGAGGATAGAGAAGATGGTTGCGCCGGGCGCCATGCCGTTCGACGACAGGCGCATGACGTACGGCGGCTTCAAGGTCATTGTCTCGTAGGCGGTGAGATTCATGATCATCGTGAAGGCAGCCGCCGGAAGGCGTGCCAGCCGGCCTTCGGATACGTGAGAGGGCTTGCGGCCGCGTGGTCACGGTGACCCCGGCCCTGCACCCCTGCCGGCGCCTTCGCGGCACCTACGACTCGGCGAAGCCATCCAGTATGCGTTGCAGCTGTCGCCGGTGGACCAGATCGTGCCCCGCATATAGTCGCACCATGTGTCGAACGGGCTCTTCGCCACGTTCCGCGTGGACACCCACGCGATTGAGGTCTTTCGGCTGCAAGCGTGCGAGAAGTCGAAGGTTGCCGGTCCGCAGGGCCGAGAAGAGGGCGAGGGATTGCGTAGCATCTGCCTGGTCGTAGCCCAAGCGGTCTGCCCAGAGGTCCTGATCGTAGCCGGTCAACACAGGCCGTTCCTCGGCAGTGACCCTCCGAAGTCGGTATCCCCAAACCAGCTCGGAGTCCGCCAAGTGCTGCAGGACGGCAGCGATGCTCCATTTCCCCGGCGCCTCCGGCGCGCCCAGTTGCTCCGTGGTGAGGCCCTCTATGCAATCGGTGCACCAGCCCACGGTCGACTCGAGGATCTCAAGCGGTTCTACGTCTCCCAGCAGGTTCAGAACGGCATCCATGTATTGCGCCGCCCCCTCCGTAGCCGACCCCGCCCGGTTTGAGTAGATCGACATCGTGCGTACCTCTCCGGTGCGTTCTAACGCCTCTCAGGGCGCAATCTCCCGAAACTGAATATGGTTTCCATCCGGATCGATTGCTTCG
>CAZTIV010000037.1:0-2610 GCA_964613905.1 uncultured Gemmatimonadaceae bacterium
GGCGGCATGGACCAGCGCGGCGCCGGCAAGCATCGGCTGACTCGACGCGCCGCGCAGCACCTCGATTCCGATGCTCACGACGACCGCGCTCCACGCTACCCGGCGCCACGCCGACCGGTAGCCCGCGCCTGCCTCCACCAGGGCTGCCACCCAGAAGGCGCCAACCGGAGCGAAGAGGGCCGCGCGAAAGACCGGAAGCTCAGTGACGGAACGCCATTCGAAGTAGGCCAGCGCATGCCCCAGCCGGGCAAAGGGCCCGCCCGAGGCGCCGGTCAGCGTGTCCTGTTGGAACAGCGGAATGAACGCCTCCAGCAGCGCGGCGGCGAGATACGCTACGGCGAAGACGAGCGTCGGGATGCCGACGAACGACCGTGCGGTGCGCCTTTGATGCACTACCCAGGCGGCGAGTACGACGCCGGCGGCGCCTGCGAAGGCGCCGGCCGTGTTGGTGGCAACGTCCAGAAGACTGCTGGTGCGGACCGGGGAGAGAAGTTGACTGGTCTCCACGGCAACGCTCAGGAGCATACCGGTGAGCGTGGCGTCGCGCACCCGGCGCCACAGGTGCGTTCCGGGCGCGGTCACCAGCCATACGACACCCCAGCCGCCAAACAGGGCGACGTTTCGGAGACCGTCGACCACGTCCCGTGCCCCAACGCCCAGGTCAAATGCGCGCGCCAATCGGCGCCCCACCTGCGTCATGTCGTAATCCGGCGCGAGGCCCGACAGTGTTGCCAGCAGGATGACGCCGACGTAGGCGAGACGCGCGATGAGCGCGGTCCGGCTATTGTTGGCCGGCTGATTCACTGTACCGGCGGCACCACCAGATTCGCCACCAGTCCCGCGTGATCCGACGGCCAGATCCTGTGGAACGGTCCGTCGAGCCGGTCGGACGGCAGATTCCCGATGATCTCGATCCGCCCGAGCACCCCCGCGCGAGGATGGCCGATGCCCCGGGTCATGACGTAATCGATTCGCTGATCGAACGTGGCCAGCATGTTGGACAGGTCCGTGTCGTGGCAGCAGGTGAGGCCGGCCACGCCGGGACGGAGCGCCGCCCACAGGTCCACGAACCCGGCGCCAAGCAGGACGTCGTACATCGGGCTGCCGGGAGGATCGTTGAGGTCGCCCAGCAGAACGACGCGGGGCGCCGCCCCCGCGACGGCCGCGAGTTCCATCGCCTGGAGAGCGCGCAGCCCCGACAGCGCCTCCCCACGTCCGGCCTCGAGATGCGTGTTGATGATCCGGTAGTCGATGCCGTTCACCTCCGCATCGATCGCGACCCAGCCGCGGATCAGGTTCACGCCGGGTGCGACCACGCCGATGTTGGCGGCGAAGTTTGCACCGGTGCTCGACAGAACGGTGGTCCGCGACTGATCCACCAGGATTACGTCACGGTCCAGCACCCGGATCCCGGGAAAGGGTTCCGCGTCGACGTTGTTCACCACGGCGGCCACCACGTAAGGCAGCCCGCGCGCCACAATATGCGCCTGCAGGATCGCCAGGAAATCGAGATCGATCACCACCGGCAGGCCCAGTCCCGTGAGATCGATGTCGATCAGAAAGACCTCCTGGAGGCCGACCACGTGCGGCCGCTGCCGCGCGATTTCATCGACGATCGCGACTGCGCGGAGTGGAAATGCGGTGGCCTGCAACGTCTGGATCGCCGCGAGGAGCGCGGGAAGGTCGTCGTCCGGATCGGGCGAGGCCAGCGCCTGGATCACGGCATCCACGTCCGCCCCGACATAGATGTTCCAGTTGAGCGCGGTAAGCGCGTGGGCGGGCGCCTGTGCCGCGCGGAACTCCGGTTCCGGGCCGACGGCATCGTTGCGGTCGCAAGCTGCGGCTAAAACCAGCGCCGCGACGGTGAAGAGACGAAATCGGATCGACATGGGTTCCTCCTGAAGTCATGGCCGACGGAGCCCGGGGGCTCAGAACGTGTCCATGCTACCGGCGGAGCGCAAGAGAGCGTCAAGTGGCACGCCCTCGTAGGTTACGGGTGGCTATGGCGGGTTCACGGTTCGTGGTATTTCTGGTGCGCGGGGCGTTGCTGGGGGCGGTTCTGGCGTTGCTCCTGTGGACGCGCCTGTTCACGCGCGTACCGGCCCTGTACGTCATGACCGGGGGCAGCATGGAGCCGGCGGTGTCACCCGGTGAGTACTACACGGCGTCGGGGCCGTTGCGCCAGGTGGAGCGCGGAGCACTCGTGCTGTTCCGGTTCGTGGACGGGGATGACATCTTCCACGTGCTGCGGCGGGTCGCAGCGCTCCCCGGTGATACCGTCGCCATGGTGCAGGGGAGGTTGCTGGTTAACGGGGAGGAAGCGCCGTGGCCGTTCCGCGTGCTGGTGCCCGCCGCGTCACGGTCGGTGCTGGCGTTGACGGGCGACCTGTACGACTGGGGCCCGGTGTTGGTGCCGTCGGACTCCGTCTTTCTGCTCTCGGATACGCGTGACATGATCGGGTGGCCGGACAGCAGGTTCATCGGGCCGGTGCCGTTCGAGGCGCTGGAGGCACGGGCCGGGCGGATTCTGTGGTCGCCCGACCGGCGCCGGCTGCTCAGGCGTCTCAGGCGCCGATGCGTCATTTTGTACCGGCTGTTATGAGAATTGAT
>CAZTIV010000037.1:2710-5292 GCA_964613905.1 uncultured Gemmatimonadaceae bacterium
GCCGGGTCGGTGGTAACCCTGGTCGGGGCACTTGCCGCGGTGCAGCACCTCTTCGGGTGACCCGGGCGGAGAGCCCACTGCTGCTCGGCGCCCACGTCTCTTCCCAGGGCGGCGTCCACCTGGCGCCCGCCCGCGGCCGGGCGATTGGCGCAACGGTCATTCAGATCTTCACCAAGACACCCAACCAGTGGCGCGAGCCCGAGCTCTCGTCTGAGGTTGTTGCTCAGTTCCGCGCCGCCATGGTGGAGCAGGGCATCAAAGCCGCCGTGAGCCACGACTCGTATCTCATCAATCTCGCCTCTCCTCAAGCGGCACTGCGCCACCGTTCGCTGGAGTGCTTTGTGAACGAACTCCGGCGAGCCGATGCGCTGGGCCTCAGCTACGTCGTGTCCCATCCGGGGAACTTCATGGACGACCGCAACGCCGGGCTCAGCCGCAACGCGGCGGCGTACGCCGAGGCACTGGAGCGCGTGCCGGGCGAAGTGCGCCTCGCGATAGAAACGACCGCCGGATCCGGCACCGCACTGGGCGCCACCTTCGAGGAACTGGCCGATCTCATCGACCGCATTCCCGCCGGGCTCAGGAATCGCGTGGTGGTCTGCGCGGACACCTGTCATGTATACGCGGCGGGATATGACCTGGTAAACGATTTCGACGGCGTCTGGCGCGAGTTCGACCGCACGGTCGGGTCAGAGCGGCTTGCGGTGCTGCACCTCAACGACTCGCGCGGCGGGCTGGGGAGCCGGCTCGACCGGCACGTCCTGATCGGTGAAGGGAAGCTCGGTCCGGAACCGTTCCGGCGGCTCATGCGCGAGGAACGGTTTGCCGGCGTGATGAAGGTCATCGAGACCCCCAAGGGAGAGGATCCGGTGACCATGGACCGGCGGATGTTGCGGCGGCTCAGAGCGTACGGGCGCGGAAAACTCGCCCACCGCAAGCTCGACGGCTCACCGTGAGTCCGCGTATTTCCGTTCTCCTCCCCTGCCGCAACTGGCGTGAGGTCGAAGAGTTCTGCGCGGTAGCATGAGATGCGTATGGTTGCCCCCACTTGTTCTCCTGTCTACGATGCAGGGAGTCCAGTTAGGGGGACCAACAGCGATGCTCTGGAACGCGCTTGAACGTTACCGTGATCACGGTCTGCTCATCCTCCGCCTGGGCGTGGGGCTGGGGTTCATCTGGTACCACGGCTGGGGCAAGATCAGCCAGGGGCCGGAACGCTGGGAGGCGGTGGGCGGCGCCATGCGCCACGTGGGCATCACCTTCGCGCCCGCGTTCTGGGGGCTCATGGCGGCGCTGGCCGAGTCGCTGGGCGGCTTGCTGATCGCGGCGGGCCTCTTCTTCCGGCCCGCCGTGCTGGTTGTGGCAATCGTGATGTTCATGGCCACGGTGCAGCATCACGTGACCGGCCGCGGCACCCCGGCGCATTCGTTCAAGAACTTCTTCTTCTTCATTGGACTGCTCGCCATAGGCCCGGGGCGGTTCAGCCTTGACCACATGATTGCCCGGCGCCGAAAAGGAACCTCGGCGTGAGCGGAGTTACCGGCATCCATCACGTCACGGCAATCGCCGGTGACGCCCGCGAGAATCTCCGGTTCTACACGGAACTGCTCGGGATGCGGCTGGTGAAACGGAGCGTCAATCAGGACGACCCCGGCACCTACCATCTCTTCTACGCCGACGCCGTGGGTCATCCGGGCACCGATCTCACCTTCTTTCCGTGGGCCCACTCGAACCCGGGCAGGGACGGCGTTGGTCTCACCACCGAGGTGGCGCTGGCGGTTCCCGCCGGGAGCCTGGATTTCTGGAGCGGGCGGCTGGCCGAGGGGGGCGTAGTGACCGGAGAGCGGAGCGAGCGGTTCGGTGAAGCGTGTCTGCCGCTCACCGATCCTCACGGGCTGCCGCTGGTGCTGGTGGAAACGGATGACGACCGCGAGTTCGCGCCGTGGCAGGAAGGCCCGGTGCCTGAGGAGATGCAGGTGCGGCGTATCCACGGTGTGCGGCTGCTCGAGCGCCACCTGGACGTGACCGGCGATTTTCTGCGCGAGCTGTTCGGTTACCGTGAGGCCGGGGAGGAAGACGGCTGGCACCGGTTCGAGGTGGCGGAAGGCGGATCGAGCCGCATCCTGGACATCCGGACCGATGCGGACGCGCCGCGCGGCCGGTGGGGGCGGGGAAGCGTGCATCATGTGGCGTTCCGGGTGCCGGATGAAGAGGCGCAGCTGGCGTTGCGTGCGGAAGTGGAACAGGCGAGGCTCAATCCAACGCCGGTGATAGACCGGTTCTGGTTCAAGTCGGTGTACTTCCTTGAGCCGGGCGGTGTGTTGTTCGAGATTGCAACCGATGGTCCCGGTTTTGCCGTGGACGAAGACAAGGAGCGATTGGGCGAGCGGCTGGTGCTCCCGCCGTGGCTCGAGCCGCAGCGTGAGGCAATCGAAGCCGCTCTGCCCGTGCTTTCGGAGGTGTGACATGGCTTATCGCCGCTTCACGGATCGTCACGGACGCACCTGGGAGGTGCGTGACCGATCACGTTCAGAGTGGGAACTCCACGCCACCGATGGCCCGCCAGAGAAACCCATCGTGGT
>CAZTIV010000037.1:5392-7496 GCA_964613905.1 uncultured Gemmatimonadaceae bacterium
ACGAACCACGAGCTGGCATCCTGCCCTTTATGTAGGACGGTCCCGCTCAGGAGCGGGTCCGGCGTAGTTCACGCCCGGTCTGATTCCCAAGGTTCAAATACAACGTGGCGCGGTAAGCCGTGAGCCGGGATGGCATCCTGCTCCCGGTCGGCTACTGGAGTGTGCAGTTGCATTCCGGCTCACGGCTCACTGCGCACGGCTTACGACAGACAGGAGCAGTTTATTTTGCCATTTTCATCTCTTGGGTTACAGCCGGAACTCGTCCGCGCGGTAGCGGACGAAGGATACATAATACCCACGCCTATTCAGCGTGACACGATACCGCTCGTACTGGAAGGCCGCGACGTGGTCGGTTCGGCGCAGACCGGTACGGGCAAGACCGCGGCGTTTCTGCTGCCCATTCTTCAGCGGCTGGGCCGGGCCAACGGCCATGGGTTGAAGGCGCTGATTCTCGTGCCCACGCGCGAGCTTGCCGAGCAGGTGCTCGAGCGGGCGCAGGCGTACGGGCGTCACATGGGGCTCCGGGCGGCGGCCGTGTACGGCGGTGTCGGGATGGAGCCGCAGACGAAGGCGCTCGCTCGCGGCGTGGAAATAGTGGTTGCCACACCGGGACGGTTCCTGGACCACATGGGGCGTGGCCACGTTGATCTGTCGCGGGTCGAGGTTCTGGTGCTGGATGAAGCCGACCGAATGCTCGACATGGGGTTCGCGCCGGACGTCCGCCGCATACTCGACAAGCTTCCCACCAATCGTCAGACACTCCTTTTCTCGGCCACCATATCGCACGACGTTGACCGGTTGGCGCAGCGGGCGCTCAGAAGTCCGGCGGCGGTAGAGGTGGCGCGGCGCGCGTCCGTGGCCGACGGGATCGAGCACGGGATCATAGCGGTTGACCGGATGGCCAAGCGCGACGCGCTGGTGCGGATACTCAAGCTCGACATGATGCACCGCGCGCTCATCTTCACGCGCACCAAGTACGGCGCCGACAAGCTCACCACGCATCTGCGTCGGGAAGGAATACCGGCCGCGGCGCTGCACGGCGACAAGGCGCAGTCCACCAGGCTCAGGACGCTCGACGAGTTCCGTACGGGCAAGCTCAGGATTCTCGTGGCCACCGACGTGGCCGCCCGCGGGATCGACGTGGATGACATCAACCTGGTGGTGAACTTCGACGTTCCCACTGATCCGGAGATCTACGTGCACCGCGTGGGCCGTACGGCGCGCGCGGGGGCTCAGGGTCTGGCGCTCACCCTCATGTCGCCGGACGAGTGGCTGCTCATGGTGGATATCGAGAAGCTGATCGGGCAGACGTTCCCGCGCGAGGTGGTGCCGGGGTTCGAGCCGTCGGTGAAGCCGTTGGCGCCGAGTGAGCGGCCGGCGGCGCGGCCGGTGCGGAGCGGGCCGTCGGTGCGGGGCAGGGCTGGTGCGGTGCGGCGGAGGTAGAGTCTAGGCGGCGTCGAGCCGCCGGCCGAGCGCGGGCTTTATCCAATCGAGCAGATCCTTGGGTCCCGCCAGGGCCTGCTCGAGTTCACTCCGCTCGGGATCGGCAGGCTGCTCGAGCACGCGACTCAACGGCGGGGATCGTCTACCCTTGCCGTTCGTGCAGTCCCTACCGCCCCGCCAGCGGGACGCTCGGATCCAGCAGATGAAACCCGAGCCTGTTCACGTCCTGTGCGCTGTTGGTGAGCAGCACGACCGCCACGCCCCGTTCCGGCACCAGTCCCGCGAACGCGCGGTACCCGCCGGTGCCCCCGTCGTGGAAGAGAATGTCTCCCGCCTCGCGCCGCATCACGTGCCAACCTAGCGCCATGGCGAATCCGTCGCGTCCTGTGGGGGCGCGAATCTCGTGCGTTTCGGCCAGGACCGGGTACAGCGCATGCGCCGTATCCAGATTGGCGGCAAGGAACCTGAGCATATCGTGCGCCGTTGATCGGAGCCCGCCCGCGCCGGCGAATGCGGCGAGATCCCATGATGACGCCGGCGTACCGTCAAGCCCGTGGCCTGGCGCCAGCCGCGCCCGCATGTCATCGGTGAGCGCGACCCGCGTTTCGGCAAGCCCGAGCTGGTCGAGCACCCGTTCGAGGAGAAGTGCCTCGTAGTCCAT
>CAZTIV010000037.1:7596-27974 GCA_964613905.1 uncultured Gemmatimonadaceae bacterium
GTGAAGACCTTGGTGATGGAGCCGATCTCGAACACCGAGCTGCCGTCGGCCGATCCGTGCGAAACTACGCGTGAGCCACCAACGTCGAGCAGACCCGCTACGATGCTTCCAGGATTTCCATCAGCTGCTACCGTGCTGAGGAGTACCCTGACCGCCGAGTCCGACGGGAGCTGCTGGGCAGAGACGGGCAGGCACGATAGTGCCGTGCCACACAGCAGGAAAGCGAACGTTCGGTGCACGAGACGGGATTCCTCTACACGCCCAGCGCCTCGCGCATCTCATGCGCGGTCTGCCAGCGGTCTTCCGGATCCTTCTCCAGCGCCCTCGCTATGGCGGCGGCCAGGTTGGTCGGTGCATCCCGGCGAAACTCCCGTACCGGTGGGGCCTTTTCGAGTTGCTGCATGGCCAGCACCCGCTCCTCCGCGGGATGCACGAACGGCGGGCGTCCCGCGAGGCACTCGAACAGCACGCATCCCAGAGAGTAGATGTCGCTCCGCGCGTCGATATCTTCGGCGCCTCCCACCTGCTCAGGACTCATGTACGAAGACGTCCCCACCGTAAACCCGGATCGCGTGAGCCGAGTGGTGCCTGAGCGCGCGATGGCCTTGGCAATGCCGAAATCGAGCAGGACTGCACCGGTGCGGGCCAGCACGATGTTCTCCGGCTTCACATCCCGGTGAACGATGTTCCTGGCGTGCGCGTACTCGAGCGCATCCAGCAGGTGCCGCGCCACGATCTCCGTATCGCTGATCGAGGCACAGGTGACTCGCTCGAGGTGCTGCCGGATAGTGGGGCCTTCGTGGTACTCGGCCGCATAGTACAACAGGTATTCGTGCTCGCCGGAGTCCAGCAGCCGCGCGATGTGCGGGTGATCGAGATCGCGCAGCATGACCACTTCCTGAAGGAACCGCTCGGCGGTGACACTCACTGCAAGCTCGGGGTGCACGATCTTGAGCGCCACCTTGCGGCCCTGCCCGTCGGTTGCCAGGAACACGCGGGCCGCTCCGCCGCGCCCGATCTCGCGTTCGATGGCGTACCGGTCGCCCAGGCGCTGGCGCACCGTTGGCAGGAAGTCGATGGGCATGGTCTGAAAGATAGTCTACGCCCCGGACGGACGGTGTCAGCCCTTTACCACTCCCAAAGGAACGAGCCGGGCAACCTTCCGCGCGAGCTTTGCCTGTACGACCACGTCCACCACACGGTCCACGTCCTTGTATGCATGCGGCGCCTCCTCGGCGAGTTCTCCGGCGGAGGGGCAGCGCACCACGATACCCATGGCCTCGAGTTCCTTCCGAACCTCCTGGCCGGACTTCACGCGCTTGGCCGCGCCTCGGCTCATGCGGCGGCCCGCGCCGTGGCAGGTGCTGCCGAAGCTCAGGTTCATCGCGTCGTCAGATCCCGTGAGCACGAACGAGGCAGTGCCCATGCTGCCGGGGATCAGCACCGGCTGGCCCACCTTCCGGTAGCGGGCCGGCGTTTCCGGGTGTGACGGTCCGAAGGCGCGGGTGGCGCCCTTGCGATGCACCACCAGTTTCCTGCCCCGGTGTTCCTCGAGTTTGGCCATGTTGTGCGCCACGTCGTACACCACGTGGAGCGAGCCGGAAGTGCCGAATGCGCGGGTAAACACCCCGCGCACGGCGTGCGTGATGGCCTGGCGGTTGGCGAATGCGTAGTTGGCGGCGGCGCACATGGCACCGAAGTACCGTTGTCCCTCAGGCGAGCCGAACGGCGCGCAGGCAAGCTCGCGGTCGGGCAGTTTGATACCGTACTTGGGCATCACCTCGTCCATGAGCCTCACATAGTCCGTGCAGATCTGGTGGCCCAGCCCGCGCGAGCCGGTGTGGATCAGGACTGTGACCTGACCCTCCTTCAATCCCAGCGCCTCTGCCGCCTCGGCGTCGAAGACGCGCTCCACCATCTGAACTTCCACAAAGTGGTTCCCGGATCCCATGGTGCCGAGCTGCCCGCGGCCGCGGTCGCGGGCCCGTTTGGAGACAGCGGATGGGTCTGCGTGCGGAAGCCGGCCGTTTCCTTCCATGGTGACGGGATCGTCTTCCTGTCCCATGCCGCGTTCGGCCATGTACGCGGCACCCTCAGAGAACACCCGGTCGAGCTCGCTGTCATCCAGGTTGAGCGAGCTGCGCCGGCCCATCCCGGACGGCACGCTGCGGGAGAGGTCGTGCACCACGCGGTCGAGTTTCGGTGCCATTTCCTTCTGTTCCAGGGAACCTGCGAGCAGCCGCACCCCGCAGTTGATATCGTAGCCCACGCCCCCCGGGGAGATGATGCCGTCGTCTGCCCTGAATGCCGCCACGCCGCCCACCGGGAAACCGTATCCCTCGTGGGCATCGGGCATGGCGTAGGCGTAGCCGTGAATGCCGGGAAGCGTTGCGACGTTCACCAGTTGGCCTATGGTACGGTCGCCGGTGATCTGTTCCCACAACGTCTCGTCCGCGTACACGCGTGCTGCCACCAGCATGTCGTCGCGGGCGGAGCGCGGGATCTCCACGACCCACGGCGAGATGCGTTCCGAGGGAAAGGAAGTCGGCGTCTTCTTCATATGTCCAGTATCACCTCGGCGTGCAGCTCGCCGCCATGTTCACTGATCTCGAGCCCGTGATGCGTGGCGGCTTTCACCATGGCCGGCGCCTCATCCACCGGCACCGACCGCACCGTTGCGCTGATCGTGCCGTCGTTCACAGACACTTCAAACGCCGCGGGAACTGCCCGCTCGGTTTCTGCCAGGAACAGGAGTTCGTTGAGCCAGTTGACCAGCAGGGCTTCGCGGTCGCGCCCGGTGACTGTGACCGCGCGCTCGGCGTTCAGCGGCTCAGCGGCCAGGCCGCGCAACAGGATCTCCGCAAGCCCGTGGCCCGCAGCGATGAGCAACCCGTGGAATGTGGGCGCGCTGAGTGTCAGCGCCAATTCCGAGGTGTGGTCGGCGCTCATTTATCAAAACTACAGCTGTGGGTTGGCGGCTGGCAGTTGGCGCTCAGCCGGGACCGGCCATCGCCATCAGTTCTTCGGTTGTTGTTCCGGCTTGCGAGTCGCGTCGTGGGCCGCTGGGTATCTCAGCAGCTTTGAGCTCGGCGGTCCATCTGAGACGATGAGGGCAGGTTGCCCAGCGGCGCAGGCCGCACGCGGGAACGCGGCAACCGAACTCGCAGGCCGCAAGCTCGTTCGGTACCTCCTCGACCTGGGCCCTGACCCAACCCCGCAGCCGTTTCACTTGTGCCCCCCTTGATGACGCGGCACGTTTCCCCGTCGCTGCCGGTATCAAGTTCGCTGGAAGGTTGTGAAGGAGGAGTGAAGTGGGGCTGAACCCGTTATTGGACCTGAACGCGCGTCTCGTGATCGGGCATCGGGGGGCATCGGCCGAAGCGCCGGAGAATACGTTGCCGGCGTTTCAGCGCGCGGTAGAGGAGGGGGCGGACGCTCTCGAGCTCGACGTGCAGGTAACGGCGGACGACGTGGCGGTGGTACTTCACGATCTCACACTGGACCGCACAACCGGCGCGTCGGGGCCGATTGCCCTGCGCCGATGGGATGAGCTCAGGGACGTGGATGCGGGTTATCGCTTCACAACCGACGGCGCGGCGTTCCCGTTTCGTGGTAAGGGCGTGCGTATCCCTGCCTTGATCGAGGTGCTGGCCGCATTTCCGGACGTGCCGCTGCTCATCGAAATCAAGGTGCCGGAGGCGCAGAGAGCGGTGCTCCGCGCAATCGCCGAAGCCGGAGCCGTTGACCGGTGCGTGGTGGCATCGGAGCACTGGCAGGCACTCACGGAGTGCGAACCGCCGTATCTGCGGGGTGCGTCACGCCGGCACATCATACGGATGCTGTTGCACGCCACCTTCCGGGCTCCGCTCGGGCCGGTACCTTACCGTTTGCTGGCGATACCAGACCGATACCGCGGAATTCCGGTGGCTACCAGGCGATTCATCGGGGCGGCGCGGAGACGCGGGGTGCCGGTTCATGTGTGGACGGTGGATAACCCGGAACGGGCGCGGACGTTGTGGGCCGCGGGTGCGGCAGGGATCATCACCAATGTGCCTTGCGCCCTGCGCCCTGCGCCTTGAGTTTACCGTCCCATGTCCATCACTCCGGTTCAACCCATCCTCACCGCGCACCTCTTTCCGGGTCTTCACAGGGAACTGATGTCTCTGCTGCGGAGCCTCGAGCCTGATCACTGGCGCCGCATGGCAACGAGCAGGTGGACGGTCAAGGACGTGGCGGCGCATCTCCTCGACGGCGCCGTGCGTCACATCTCGTTCCGCCGGGATGGATTGCCTCCGGTGCCGCCACCATTTCCCATAGATACGTACGCAGACCTGGTCCGCTTTCTGAACGGTCTCAATCACACGTGGGTCGATGCGTGCCGGCGCATGAGCCCGGCGCTGCTCGTGGAGTTGCACGCGATAACGGGCCCCATCGTGGCGGAGACCTTTCAGAAACTGGATCCATCAGGTCCTGCGTTGTTCGGGGTGGCCTGGGCGGGGGAGACGGAGTCGCAGAACTGGTTCGATACCGCGCGCGAGTACACCGAGCGTTGGCATCATCAACAGCAGATTCGCGATGCGGTCAAAGCGCCGGGGCTCACGGACCGGGAATGGCTGCACCCGGTTATCGACACGTTCATGCGGGCGCTGCCGTACGCATATCGCGAGCAGGATGCGCCTGAGGGTACGGTGGTGGCAATCCATGTGTCCGGTGATTCGGGAGGCGACTGGACGCTCCGGCGGGAGGATGGTACCTGGCGGCTCTACAGGGGCAAGGAAGACGCCGCCGCGTGCCGTATCAGTACTGAACCCGACACGACGTGGCGGTTGATGACCAAGGGGATAGCGCCGGGCGAAGCTGCGCGGAAGATCAAGGTCGTGGGCGACGGAGGGCTTGCAGAACCGTTCCGGACCGCACTCGCGATCATGGGCTAGGCCGTGGAAAACTCCGCCCCGTCGATTGCAGCGAGTTCTTCCCTCGAAAGCTGAATCGCGAGCGATCCTGTCGAATCCAGCGCGTGCTCCACGGTGCGTGCGGACGGAATGGGAATCACAGTCTTTCCCTGAGCCCTCACCCAGGCCAGCGTAACCGCGTGGCACGACGCTCCGTGCCGCGCCGCAATCTCCTTCAGGACGGGATGGTCCGGCAGCTTCCTGTTGAGTCTCCCGCCCCCCACCGGGCTGTATGCCAGGAACCCCAGCCCCTGCTCGGCGCAGTACTTCACCACACCGTCGCGGATGGCTTCGCGGAAGAACGGATTCAGGCGGTTCTGAACCGAGGTGATCTGCACGATGGCCTGTGCTTCGCGGATCTGTGCGACTGACACATTGGAGAGCCCCATCCAGCGGATCTTTCCTTCGCGCTGGAGATCGGCCAGCGCTCCAACGCTTTCGGTGAACGGCACGGCCTTGTCCGGGGCGTGGAACTGATACAGATCTATCTGCTCCACGCTCAGCGCCTTGAGTGAACGGTCGCACGCCTTCCTGAGATGCTCAGGGCTCCCGTCGCGTTCCCAGCGCCCGCGGGGCCGGGTCATTCCGCCCTTGGTGGCCACCACGATCCGCTCACGCTGGCCACCCCAGGTTCTGAGTGCCGTCGCTATCAGGCGTTCGTTGTGTCCCAGGTCCCGTTCGCTCTGGCAATAGACGTCGGCGGTATCGATGAGAGTGACCCCGGCGTTGAACACGGCATGCAGCACCTGGACACTCTGCTCTTCAGGAGGGCGGTCGGTAACGGAGAGATGCATCCCGCCATAGCCTATGGCGGATACGGCGGGGGCTCCGGGGCCGAGCGGTCTGGTTTCCATGACCGCACGTTGAACGGGGGGCCGGGGTTAGTCAACCGTCCGGGAGGACGCTCAGGCGGCGATGACGCCCTGTACCTTGCGGAGCAACTGGTCGGGAGTAAACGGCTTCTGGAGGAAGGGAACACCGCCTTCGAGCACGCCGTGCCTTACGATGGTGTCGTCCGTGTAGCCGGAAATGAACAGGACCTTGAGGTCCGGCCGGACCTGGCGCAGCCGCTCGGCGAGTTCGCGGCCGCTCATGCCGGGCATGATCACGTCAGTGAGGAGCATATCCATTTTGTAACCGTGCGTCCCGGCCAGCAGCAGGGCTTCCGGGCCGTTTGATGCCGCGAGCACGGTGTACCCATGAGCGGTGAGGGCGCGCCGCGTCACCGCCCGTACCATGTCGTCGTCCTCAACCACCAGCAGGGTCTGCGATCCGTGCGGCAAAGCGCCTTTCGAGACGACCGCAAGCGACTCGGCCGGCGCATCTATCCGTGGGAGGTAGATCTTGAACGTGCTGCCCTGGCCGGGTTCACTGTACACCCAGATGTAACCGCCGCTCTGCTTCACGATGCCGAAGACTGTAGCCAGTCCCAGGCCCGTACCCCTGCCTGTGGGCTTGGTGGTGAAGAACGGCTCCCAGAGGTGCGATTTCGTATCCGCGGTCATCCCTTCGCCGGTGTCGGTCACGGCCAGCATCACGTACGACCCCGGTGTCACCGGGTAATGCTCGGCGGCATACGATTCGTCCAGTTCCACGTTGGCGGTCTCGATGGTGAGCTTGCCGCCGTCAGGCATTGCATCCCGCGCGTTTACCACGAGGTTCACGAGCACCTGCTCGAGCTGGCCCGGGTCGGCCCGCACGGTGCCCAGGTCGTCAGCCGGTATCGTGTGAAGTTCAATATGCTCGCCTATCAGACGCCGAAGCATGCTCTCCATGCCGGTTACGACGTCGCCCAGACTGATTGACCTCGGTTCGAGTACCTGCCGCCGGCTGAACGCGAGCAGCTGCTTCGTCAGGTCCGCCGCGCGCCGGGCGGCATCGCGGATATCCCTGAGATCCCGCACGGCCTCGTGATCGGCGGGCAGGGTATGGAGGAGGAAGTCGGCCGGAGCAAGGATCGCGGTGAGCAGGTTGTTGAAGTCGTGGGCTATCCCTCCGGCCAGCTGACCCACCGCCTCCATCTTCTGGGCCGTGCGCAGTTGGGCTTCCAGGGAGCGGCGGTACCTGTTGTCGGCCACGAGCCCCAGAATACTCTGGACCTGTCCGTCCGGCGCGCGCATGGGCGTTGCGTACACCGTGATATCAATCTTCGACCCGTCCTTGCAGTGACGAACAAGCTCCACATCGGTGAGCGTTTCACCGGCACTGGCTCTGGCGAGGAGTTCCCGGAACTCGGGGAGGTGTTCATCTGACACAAACGGGATGAAGCGGCCAACGACTTCGTCTTCCCGCCAACCGAATATCTGCTCAGCCGTCTTGTTCCAGGTAAGCACGTTTCCCCGGGTGTCCAGCGTGAAGATCGCGAGGGGAGCGGAATCGATGAGTGTCTGAAGGGTGTCCCGGGCCTCGCGAAGCTCGTGCGCCCTGAGTTCCAGCGCGCGTTCCGTGGCCCTGCGGTCGCTGATGTCGCGCGCAATCGTGGAGTAGTATTCGACGGTGCCGTCGTGGGCGCGATGGGCAACGATTACCTGAGACACCGGGATCTCGCGGCCACTGCGGCCCAGGAGTTCCGTCTCGCCGCGCCAGATGCCATCTCGCTCGGCGGCCGGAAGCGCCTCCCTGATGATCAGTTCGGAAGCCCAGGCAGGATGACAGTCGCGAATGGTCAGTTCGGTAATGTCGGTTTCATCGGGCAGGCCGAGCATTGACCGTCCGGCGCGGTTCAGATAGGTAAGGCGCCCCTCAGTATCAGCGCTGCCCACCAGGTCGCTGGCAGCCTCGAGAATCGCAACCATGCGCCGCGACGATGCCTGTACCCGGTGCCGTTCCGTAGCATCCCGGAATGTGGCAACCACTCCCAGGATGGATCGTTCATCCAGCCGATTTACGGCGATCACTTCGAGGGGCCGATATTCGCCATCCTTGTGGCGGACCCGGTAGGCGGCGTGAATTGGCACACCGGGTTGAGCAAGGCAGGCCGCGAACCACTCCTGTGCATAGGCCGTGTCTTCCGGGTGCAGCAGCGCGAAGCCGTCCTGGCCCACCAGCTCTTCCGGTGTCCACCCGATCAGGGGGACGGCCGCGGGGCTGGCGTAAGTCACACGCGCCTCCGCGTTGAAGACCAGCACACTGTCCGACAGGTACTCGAGAATGGCGCGATGCCATTCATCGCGACGTCTGAGCTCAGCCAGGTGCTCGAGGTGCTCCCGGGAGTGCCGGATCACGCGCTGCAGAACTGTGCCGGTGATCTCGCTCCTGGCTATGGAATCCGCCGCACCTGCGGCCATGGCGGCGTCGTGGTTGACGTCGCCCACGCCGGTTATGATCGCGATGGGGATCGTGTAACCAGCCTGAACGGCTTCGGTCAGCAGGTCGATCCCCGAGCGGCTGCCCAGGCGGTAGCCGATCAGTGAGACATCGCATTCTGCCCGCCCAAGCGCTGCCAGGCCTTCTTCATAGTTCCGCGCCCAGTCGAAGCTGAACTCACCGAGGGCAGCGTCGTTCAGCGCCGAGCGGATGAGCAGATAATCCTCGCGATCGTCTTCGATCACGAGGACCCGGGTACCCCGACCCCGGACGACCGGGGGCAGATCCGAAAGCGGCACGGTCCATCCCTGCCAGAGCTAACCTCAAGGTACGGCTGACCATATCAGAGGGCCATAGGGGAAACCCTGACCCAAGGGTGATGCCAAGGGCATGAGAAATGATATTTTTCTGACCTTGTGCCGCCAGCGCAAGAATCGGAAATTAGCTCGTCATCGGAACCCCGGAGGATGATGCTGCAGATGCCGTCTCCTGTCAGAGTTCTTGTTGTTGATGATCACGCGCTCGTACGGGGCGGTCTGGTTGCTTTGCTGGCTCAGTCAAACGATATCGAGGTTGTGGGCGAGGCGGCCGGGGGAGCGGAGGCTGTTGAGCTGGCCGAGCGCAAGCGGCCGGACATCGTGGTCATGGACCTCATAATGCCGGGGGTGGACGGCGCGGCGGCAGCGCGGCAGATCCGGGAAAGGTGCCCTGAGGTACGGGTTCTGCTGGTGCCAATCCACGACCACAGGGCGTATCTGGACAAGGCGCTTGAGGCAGGTGCGGCGGGATACGTAGCCAAGACGGCCAGGCCGGAGAGGCTGCGCGAAGCGCTGGCGAGCATTGTTGCCGGTGGGACGTATTTCCCCAGCGCCGCGCCAGACGAAGGCACCGGCGTGCTCTCCCGGCTCACTCCTCGGCAGCTTGAAGTGTTGCATCTTGTGGCGGAAGGAGAGACCACCCGCGAGATCGGCCAGCGGCTGGGTATCTCTGTGAAGACGGTGGAGGCCCACCGGCAACAGATCATGCGGAGACTGGGTGTCGAGGGTGTTGCGGGACTGGTGCGGTTGGCCATCAGGGAGGGCCTGGTGGCGTGATCAGTGGTGCAGCTTTCTGTACCGGATCCGGTGCGGCCGCTCGGCGTCCACGCCTTTCCGCCGCCTGAAGTCCGCCACGTAGTCCTGATAGTTCCCTTCGTACCAGAACACTTCGCTGTCACCCTCGAACGCAAGGATGTTCGTAGCGATCCGGTCCAGGAACCAGCGGTCGTGGCTGATGACGACCGCACAGCCGGGGAAATCAAGCAGAGCGTCTTCCAGCGCGCGCAGCGTGTCTACGTCCAGATCGTTCGTGGGTTCGTCCAGGAGCAGCAGGTTGCCGCCGGTGCGCAGCAGCCTGGCCAGGTGCAGCCGGTTGCGCTCGCCTCCTGAGAGGTTGCCCACCTTCTTCTGCTGGTCCGCTCCGCGGAAACCGAAACTGGCGGAGTAGGCCCGGCTGTTCACCTTGCGGTAACCGAAGTCCAGTTCGTCCTTGCCGCCGGTGATCTCCTGGAACACGGTCTGGTCCGCATCCAGCGCTTCGCGGTTCTGATCCACGTACGCGACCTCGACCGTTGACCCCACCTTGAGAGTTCCGGAATCCGGCGTTTCCTGACCGACGATCATGCGGAACAACGTGGTCTTGCCCGCGCCGTTCGGTCCGATCACCCCCACGATGCCGCCACGCGGAAGTCGAAAACTCATATTCTCGAACAGCAGGCGGTCGCCGAATGCCTTTGAGAGCCCGTCCGCCACCACGACTTCCTCGCCGAGTCTGGGCGGGCGCGGTATCAGGATCTCGGCCGTGGCCTCGCGCCGCTCACCCTGCTGGCGCACGAGGTCTTCGTACGCATTGATGCGTGCCTTCCCCCTGGCCTGCCGCGCACGCGGCGTCATCCGGATCCATTCAAGCTCGCGTTCGAGTGTGCGGCGCCTTGCGGAAGCCTGTTTCTCCTCCACCGCCAACCGTTTCTGTTTCTGTTCGAGCCACGAGGAGTAATTGCCTTCCCACGGAATACCGGCGCCTCGGTCCAGCTCAAGGATCCAGCCGGCCACGTTGTCGAGGAAGTACCGGTCGTGCGTCACCGCTACCACGGTGCCCGGATAATCGGCCAGATGCCTCTCAAGCCAGGCAACGGATTCGGCGTCCAGATGATTGGTGGGCTCATCGAGCAGAAGCAGGTCCGGTTGTTCCAGCAACACCCGGCACAAGGCCACTCTCCGCTTCTCGCCGCCAGACAATGTGGAAACGTCCTGGTCGCCGGGAGGCAGACGGAGTGCGTCCATCGCGATATCGAGCTTGCGATCCAGTTCCCAGGCGCCCATCGCCTCGATCCGCGTCTGGAGGTTTCCCTGCTTCTCGAGCAGTGCGTTCATCTCATCGTCTGACATGGGCTCCGCGAACCGCTGGCTGATCTCTTCGAACCCGGTGAGCAGTGCACGGATGTGGGCCACCGCCTCCTCAACGTTGCCGCGTACGTCCCTGGCGGGATCCAGCACCGGCTCCTGAGGCAGGTATCCCACGCGAATACCGTCCGCCGGGAACGCCTCCCCCTGAAAATCCCGGTCCACCCCTGCCATGATGCGGAGCAGGGAACTCTTGCCCGCGCCGTTGGCGCCCAGCACACCAATCTTTGCGCCGGGAAAGAACGCCAGGTATATGCCATTGAGGATCTCGCGATTGGGGGGAACCACCTTGCGAAGGTTCACCATGGTGTAGATGTAGTTGGTCATGCCCTGACCCCGGCCAGCACCTCGGCAACAGACGGCACGCGCAGCCGTTGACCCCCCTGCATCCGCGATTCCTCAGCCAGAAACGCCAGCAGATGGCTTGGCACCGAACTCTCGAGCGACGTTATGAGTTCGCGGTACGTGCCTTCCGTCAGATGCCCGGCCAGAGCGAACAGCAGCTGGAGGTCTCCGCCGCCGTGGCTGTCGAGCGCGGGCCCCAGCGGTATGTCTTCGACGCTGAGCCGGTCTCGCTCGCCGGTGAAGTGCGAGATCTGAAGCTGGTGACGGCGAAGGTCGCCGGTCAGCTCTGCCTTCTCCATCAGGACCGTGATCCTGCGGGTGTTGTCCGCCGTATGCGCGTGCATCCCGAAAGTGGCCAGAATCCCGGATGCGAATTCGATGGTCGCCACCTGATGGTCACACACGTCGTTGTCGGTCCGGTACACGCAGCGGCCGTACTGCCCCGCCTCTATGCTCTTGCGTCTGACCTCGGGCGTATCCGGTGCGGGCGCGATCACGTGGTACGGCCACTGCGGCTTGTCGTGCACGTAGAACTTCGTGGCGCTGTAGAGGCAGATGTCCTGATGCGGACAGGTGACGCACCGGTCGGTGGCGCCTTCCGGAGCATGGGCTTCGTTGAAGTATACCAGCGAGCCGTGCGACGATATGGCGACGGCCGGCTCGCCCAGGAGCCACGGAAGCAGGTCCAGGTCGTGACAGCACTTGGTGAGGATGATGGGAGCGCTGTCCTCGGTGCGCCTCCAGTTGCCACGCACGTAACTGTGGGCAAAGTGCCAGTGGCCGATGTTCTCCGTCAGGTTGACGTGCAGCACCGGCCCGTAATCTCCCGACCGGATGATCTGGCGCACTGCCTGGAAGAAAGGCGCATAGCGCAGCACATGGGCCACAATAATGCGGTTCC
Organism: uncultured Gemmatimonadaceae bacterium; assembly: GCA_964613905.1. Taxonomy (GTDB): domain Bacteria; phylum Gemmatimonadota; class Gemmatimonadetes; order Gemmatimonadales; family GWC2-71-9; genus CAZTIV01. The sequence goes on from CAZTIV010000037.1 coordinate 19,542, forward strand.
TGTACGCGTGTTCCACCTCGATCAAAGCCATCGTGTCGGCGAGGTTGGTGGCTATGGGCTTTTCGAGCAGCACGTCATACCCGTGTTCGGACAGGGCCTTGCACAGCTTGAAGTGCACGGGATCAGGAGTGCAGACGAACGCAATGTCCCCTATGCGCGGTGCGGCGAGAAGCTGCTCAACCTCGGTAAACGCCCGCTCGGCCGGGACGCCGTAGGTGGCGCAGAACGATTCGCGGCGTGAACGGTCGGGCTCCACCACACCGGCTATCTCGAATCCGGTCTGATAGGTGGCCATCAACTGGGCAAAAACCCGATTGCCCCGCGCACCCGCCCCTACTATCACGGCGCGAATCACACTCGCTCCATTTTTCGATTCAGAGTTGCTTTCATCGAGACTAAGTATACTCACCCGGCGCACTGCTTACGGCGCACGGCTCACGGCAAGCGAAACGCCGGCCCACAACTGCGGACCGGCGTCCCGGATGCGACGTTCGGAGTGAAGCGGTTCGCTACTTGAGCTTGGTGACGTTGGCCGCCTGCAGGCCTTTCGGTCCCTCCTTGATCTCGAATTCCACCCGGTCTCCCTCGGCGAGCGAGCGGAAGCCATCGGCCGCGATGGCCGTGTGATGGACGAAGACGTCCGGGCCGTCGTCCTGCTGTACGAATCCGAACCCCTTCGCGTCGTTGAACCACTTCACTGTTCCCTGCGCCATACTGTGATGACCTCACATCATTGGGCGTCAAGCCCGGTTGCGTTCCGGCCAACCGAGGCCGGAATGAAAAACGCATCGCGCGCGGGTGTTATCCGCGGCGATGCGACGAGCACTCAGGTCAATTCGATCTGCATGTGTGAACCTGGCCCTATTCTGCCGGACGCCCGGAGTTTTGTCAATAGGCCCGCGGCAATAACTTGGTGGCGGCATGGAAACCATGGCGGCGGTCCTGGGGGAGTTGCGGCTCTATGTGGTCGGGGTGCTCACGTTGGCGCTCGCGGTCATGGCGTCGGGGCACGCCATCCTCTACAAGCGGGATTCCCGGGCGGCAGTGGCGTGGGTGGGGCTGATCTGGCTGGCGCCGGTGATGGGGGCGGTGCTCTACGCCATCTTCGGCATCAACCGCATCCGGCGCCGCGCCTCCGAACTGAGAGCCGGTGGCCCCAGACTCTCCGGACCATCGCCGGCCGTGGTGACCGCCGAGGATTCCCTGATGGGGGTGCTCCCTCCAGATCTGGCGCACCTGGTGGGAATTGCCCGGGCGGTGGACGGCGTGGCGCGCCGCCCGCTTACAGCGGGGAACCGGGTGACGCCGCTGGTGAACGGCGACGAGGCGTATCCGGCGATGCTGGAGGCAATAGCGGGGGCTCAGCGAACCGTTGCTCTTGCGAGTTACATCTTCGACAACGACGCGCAGGGCAGGCGGTTCGTGGACACGCTGCAGGGGGCAGTGAAGCGGGGTGTAACCGTGCGGGTGCTCGTGGATGGGGTGGGTGCGCGATACTCATGGCCTACAATTGTCAGGCCGCTCCGCCAGCGGAGGGTTCCGGTGGCGCGCTTTCTCCCCACGTTCGCCCCGCTCCGCGCCCCGTTCATGAATCTGCGTAACCACCGCAAGCTGCTCATCGTGGACGGACGTACCGGTTTCACCGGGGGGATGAACATCCGTGCGGGCCACGTGCTGGGCGACCGGCCAAGGAGCCCCGTGCAGGATCTCCACGCCCGGCTGGACGGTCCGGTCGTGCGACATCTGATGGAGGCGTTCGTAGAGGACTGGGCGTTCACCACGCGGGAGATACTCGAGGGTGAGGAGTGGTTTCCGCCGCTCGATCCGGCGGGCCCGGTGGCGGCCCGGGGGCTCACCGATGGTCCGGACGAAGACTTCGAGAAACTTCGCTGGACACTGCTCGGAGCGCTCGCTACGGCACAACACACCGTGCACGTGGTGACACCGTACTTCATACCTGACCCGACGCTGATAGCGGCACTGAACGTGGCGGCCATGCGCGGCGTTGAGGTGGACATCATCCTGCCTGAACGGGGGAATCTGCCGCCGGTTCAGTGGGCGAGCGATGCGATCCTGTGGCAGCTGGTTACCCGGAGATGCCGGGTATTCCGCTCGCCATCGCCGTTCGATCACACCAAGCTCATGGTACTGGATGGTGCCTGGGTGCTGATCGGTTCGAGCAACTGGGATCCGCGAAGCCTGAGACTCAACTTCGAGTTCGATGTGGAGTGTTACGACCCGTCACTCGGCGGCGCGATGGACCGGCTGTTCGATGAAAAACGTCAGGCGGCCCGGTTGGTCACGTACGAGATGCTGCAGCGGGTTCCGTTGCCGCTGAAGCTGCGCAACGGTGTTGCCCGCCTGTTTTCACCATACCTGTGAGATCAGGCCTCCTTCTCGTCGCTTCCGGCGCGGTTCTGTTGAGCTTTGCCGCCGTGTTCGTGAAGCTGGTGCAGGTGGGGCCCACGGCGGCCGGCGTTTACCGGATGCTGGTGGGTGCCGTGGTGCTTACGGCGATTGCGCTGGCCCGCGGGCGGCGGCCACGGTGGTCGCGGCCGGCAGTCGCTTTCGCGGCCCTGGCCGGTCTGTTCTTCGCGCTGGACATCGTGTTCTGGCACCAGAGCATTCATTACGTAGGCCCCGGGCTCGCCACCATACTCGCCAACTTCCAGGTGTTCATTCTGGGCGCCGTGGGCGTGTTCTGGTTCAGGGAACAGGCCGGGTGGCGGATCGGACTTGCCATACCGCTGGCGATCGTCGGATTGTTCCTGCTGGTGGGTGTGGACTGGAGCGTGCTGAGCCGGGAATACCGGATTGGCGTGTTTTTGGGTCTGCTCACCGCGTTCGCATACGCCGGGTATCTGCTGGTACTGCGCGAAAGCCAGGGCCGAGCCGAGCGGCTGGATGCGGTCGTCACTCTGGCCGTGGTCTGCTGGATTGCCACCCTGTTGCTGGGTGGGACGGCGCTGGCACAGGGACAGTCGCTCGCAATACCCGACGTTACGACGGGTGGCGTACTCGTGGCGTACGGTGTGGTGGCTCAGGTCGTAGCGTGGCTCCTCATATCCCGCGGACTGCCAGCCGTAACTGCGTCTCGAGCAGGGCTGATGCTTCTGTTACAACCGGGCCTCGCGTTCATGTGGGACATCCTCTTCTTTGGCCGCCCGGCGGGAGCCTATGACCTGGCGGGTGCGGCAGTTGTGCTGGCCGCCATCTATCTGGGAACTTCACGGCCCCCTCCGTGACTCTGCAGGCGCTAGAGACTCAGCCAGTAGTTGACCTTCACCACCAGCATGTTCTCTGAAGGCGCCCGGAACAGTTGACCGAGTCCGCCGCCCAGATCGAAGTGTCCCTCGGGTGTGAAGTCGCTCCGGCCGTGCTGCCATACCACAAACAGAGTTGAGCCGGGTCGGTACTCCCACCGCAGCACTGCGTTCGAACGGAAAGACAGGAACCGGAAATCCGGCGCGCCGAATGTGAGGTCGGTGGTGCCGTCCCGGTTCAAGTCCACCATCACCGTGTTACCGTCGCGCGTCATACGGTCTTCGCCGAACACGTCGAACCGGTCCCGGTATTCCGGCGCCCGGGGATCGGCCACGCGCTTGAACTCCAGGTACTCACCCGCCGAGATGAAGGGCTGGGCGTAGAGCTGAAGCGATAACGTGGGCGTGAACGTAACATTGCTGCGCAGCGTCGTTGCCACTGTCGTCTGTTTGAGATCCCCAAAGATGTATTGAGTCTCGCTCAGGGCGTCCTGGCTCCGTACGTATTGCCAGTCGTTCCGATTCCAGCTGATGCTTGGGGCGAGCCGGAAATCCACGTTGCCCGCCGGCCGCCAGGCGGCGCTGACCGATACGCCGTGCGATCCGGTGGCCTCCGCCTCCTGTTTCCAGAACCAGCCGTTCAATCCGAACGACATTGACTTGCGTCCGTCCGTCCCGACAAACCCCCATCCGTTGATGCTGGGGGGGACTATGATTGCCGGACCACCGCGCAGGGCTCCGGTGGAGAGTCCGCCCCAGTTGCCGTTCACGCCGGCCGATACGTTCCAGTAGTTGCGCAGCAGAGCGTGAGCGTTGAAGTTGCCGCCGACGTTGTTCCGATCCCACGCGTGGTTCCAGACCGCCCACTGGTTCCCGTTGAGGGTGAACCGGCGGAACACCTTGCCCGGCTGCATCCAGCGATGCTGCACCCAGACCCATTGCATCGTCCGGTCCACCTGCGGCAGGAATCCCAGATCATTGATCTCGAATCCCGGTGACTTGGTATCGATGCCCACTGCACCGCGCCAGTTGCCGCCGCCGCGCTTGGCCAGCTCGAGCTGCGCCGCCCAGCCGTCGAGCGACGTCCGCGTGGGATCGTACGTCACATGTGTGGCATCCGGACGGTGGAAGTAGCGGGCGGACGACCGCTGGGTCCGCGCAATTGCGTCTTCCGAACCCGACACGTGGCTCCCGGCAACCCATGCGCGAACGTGGTACGTGTCGTGGCGGAAGCGGTGAAGGAAGTTTGCCCCGCCGGTGATCGCCGAACTGCGCAGAAACTGCATGTTATCCGGCAGATTCCGCAGTGTTCCGGTGCCGAAGGCTCCCACCACGGTATGTCCGCCCCGGAAGTCACGTGACAGGCGGCCCACCAGATACGTGGTTTGAGGCTCCACGACGTCGATGTGAGGCAGGCCGTCCTCGTCAAGCACGCGAGCGCGTTCTTCCGCGGTAACTGCGCTCAGGAGCCCGACACTCCACCCACCCGGCGTCTTGCCGGTGAGCTTGGCGGCGCCCAGGATAGTGCTCTGGTTCACGCGCTCGGCGTAGCCGCCGCGCGGATCCGCGGCGCCCTGTGGCGCCCGACCGATCCGCCGCGTATAGAAGAGTTGCTCGGACATGCCGTCCCCGTCGCCCACTCCCAGCGGGAACCTGAAGAGGTCGAGCCCTTCGTTGAAGAACGGCCTGCGTTCGGGGAAGAACGTCTCGAATGCGGACAGATTGACTACGGCGGGATCCGCCTCCACCTGCCCGAAATCCGGATTGACGGTCGCATTCAGCGTGAGGTTGGATGTAACGCCATAAACAATGTCTCCGCCCACCGTGGCCGAGCTCGACCGGCCGGTGGCAAACGGGTTGCCGTCCTGAGCCGGGGTGAATGCCTGCCGGGCCACCGTATAGGGGAGCACCTCCAGACGTCTGGGGGGGCGGATTCCCTGTATGCCGGTAAGGTCGCCAAAGCGTGACACCACGCCGGATTCCTGCCGGGACAGGAGGCGCCACTGGACGACCTCGTTGAGCCGCGTGATGCGCCGCTCGACATTCAGTCCGAACCGGTGACTCTCGGCCGGGGCAAACCGCAGCTGGCTGAACGGGATGCGGAACTCCGCCGTCCACCCGTGCTCATCACGGGCCACGGCCACGTCCCAGACGGCATCCCACGACACGTCTTCATTGTCGTCGTCGAACAGCAGCACGTCGCGCTTGACGCCGGCCGCGTTGACGCCAAAGAGAAACGCCGTGCGGCGGTCCATGTACGAATCGATGGCCACGAATATCCAGTCGGATTCCGAGAACTCGTCCCGTCTGGTGAGCCGCCCAACGATGGCGTCCGGCTGGGAGTCGTATGCCCGGACGCTCACGTACAGGGCCGCGTCGGTGTAGACGAACCGGACCTCCGTCCTCTCGCTGGGCGCCGCGCCCTCCACCGGATCCCGCTGAACGAAATCGGTGATGGGGGTGGCGAGCGCCCAGGCAGGATCGTCGAGACGCCCATCGAGGACGGGCGCCTGAGGCGTTGCCGGTACGGCCCGGGCCGTACCAGCGGGCGTTCTCGGGGCGGCGGTTGAACCCGCCTTTTGCTGGGCCGGAAGCGTTCCGGTCCAGAGAGCGAAGAGACTGATGAGGCCAAGGAGGCCTCGTCGCGATTCATGCATTGAAACACCCCACGTCGGAAGTCTGGTACCCGCACCCTCCTACGGAACCGGTCGGGTCCGGGTTTCGAACTCAAGGACTTGGACGCGCGGACGGGGTGAATGGTTGCAAAGGTTGTATGTTTCAGTCCGTCGCAGAACTCCGGAGTCTCGATGCTCACCTTGATGGTTCTGACGGTCGCCGCCGCTCCCCCGTCTGATCCGCCGGATCTGACGGACAGGATACAGGCGCGCCTGCGCCACCGACTCGAGGCCATGTCGCCCGAGGAGCTGGCGGCCGGTGGAGAGCGGATCTACGCGTCATCCACCCTGCCTCAGTTCTATTACGCGCGGCTGTTTGAGCCGGCCTGGAGCGGTGACAGGGGACCGTTACCCCGGGCTCGTGAGTTGCTGGCGGCTCTGCGCGCCGCCGACCGGGAGGGTCTCGTGCCGGAGCACTACCACCTTGCGGCCATCGAACAGACCCTGGCGGATGCGGCGCGGCGCCGCGCCGCTTCCGGTGAGTGGGATGCGCGCACCCTGGCGGACCTGGACCTGCTGCTTACGGACGGGTTCATGATCTACGGCTCGCACCTGCTCTCGGGCCGGATCAATCCGGAGACGATTGATCCTGAATGGCGCGCCAGCCGGCGGGGGAATGATTTCGCCGTGGTGCTCGAGGAGGCGCTGGCGGCCGGCAACGTGACCGGCGCTCTGGAACGCATGAAACCTCCTCAGGCGGGCTACGCGCATCTCAAGCGTGCTCTGGAGCGGTACCGTCGACTGGCGGCGCAGGGAGGATGGCCCACCGTCGATTCCGGGCCGATCCTCAGACGCGGAGACACCGATCCCCGAGTGGAACGGCTCAGAACCAGACTGATCCTGGCCGGCGATCTTCGCGATTCGGAGCCGGAATCGGCCGGTCTGTTCGACGCCGACGTGGAGGCCGCCGTGCGGCGGTTCCAGCAGCGACATGGTCTGGCCATTACGGGCCAGGTGGGTCCGGCCACACTTTCGCACCTGAACGTTCCGGTCGAGCGGCGGCTCGAGCAGGTACTGCTCAATCTGGAGCGCTGGCGGTGGCTGCCGCAGGATCTGGGGCGCCGTCACATCCTCGTAAACATCGCGGCGTTCACGCTGGACGTGTTCGAGGAGGACAGCGTTGTGTTGCACATGCGGGTGATGGTCGGCAGGATCTTCCGCCGCACACCGGTGTTTTCCGGCCGGATGACGTACATGGTGTTGAGCCCGTTCTGGCACGTCCCGCACAATCTGGCCGTGGCGGATCAGCTCCCCCTGATCCAGCGCGACGCGGGATACTTTGAACGGGTGGGAATGCGCGTCTTTCAGGGCTGGGGTGCGGAGACCCGGGAGATCGATCCGGCCACCGTTGACTGGTCGCAACTGTCGGCGCGGAATTTTCCCTACAGGCTGAGGCAGGACCCGGGGCCGGCCAACGCATTGGGCCGGGTCAAGTTCATGTTCCCGAACCGTCATGCCGTATACCTGCACGACACGCCGGCGCGCGAGCTGTTCGACCGCCCCGACCGGGCGTTCAGTTCGGGATGCATCAGAATTGAACTACCGCTGGAACTGGCGGAGTACCTGGTGGCCGGTGACGCTCGCTGGACTCGGCAACGCCTTGCGGCGGGGATGCGGGCTGCGTCGGAGACCGATGTCCAGCTCAGGCGCCCAATCGATGTTCATCTGCTCTACTGGACGGCCTGGGCGGACGCGGAGGGTGCGATTCACTTCAGGAACGACATCTACGAGCGCGATTTGAGAGTCGCACGGGCGATGGCCGCCCCACCCCCGACATCCTGACAACCTGACGAGGGTCACTCAATGCCCCAACTGGTTCTGCTCCGCCACGGCGAGAGCACCTGGAACAGGGAGAACCGATTCACCGGCTGGACCGACGTTGGGCTGTCGGAGCGTGGAACAGCCGAAGCGACCGAGGCGGGCCGCACCCTGCTCAGCGAGGGATACACTTTCGACGTGGCTTACACGTCAGTGCTCAAGCGGGCCATCAAGACCTTGTGGATTGTAATGGAAGAGATGGACCTCATGTGGCTCCCGGTGCACCGGAGATGGCGACTGAACGAGCGGCATTACGGGGCGCTGCAGGGGTTGGACAAGGCGGAGACCGCCGCCAAACACGGAGAGGAGCAGGTGAAGCTCTGGCGACGGAGCTATGACGTGCCGCCGCCCCCCCTGACACCAGATGACCCCCGGCACGCAGGGCATGATCGTCGGTACGCCGCACTGAATCCGTCGGAGCTTCCGCTCAGCGAGTCACTCAAGGACACAGTGCAGAGATTCATGCCGGTATGGGAAGAGGAGATCGCTCCAATGGTGCGGTCCGGGGCGCGGGTGCTCATAGCGGCGCACGGAAACAGCCTGCGCGCGTTGGTCAAGTACCTGGACCGGATATCAGATGAAGAGATCGTGGGGCTCAACATCCCCACGGGGATTCCGCTGGTGTACGACCTGAGCGACGATCTTGCGCCGCTCAGGCATTTCTATCTTGGGGATCC
>CAZTIV010000038.1:0-26537 GCA_964613905.1 uncultured Gemmatimonadaceae bacterium
CCTCGGCTTCGCCGGAGTCGTGCAGACTGAGGATATTGGGATGATCCAGCTGGGCGGTGAGCGCGATCTCGCGCAAGAATCGCTCGGGCCCCAGCGCCTGGGCCAGTTCCGGACGAAGCACCTTGATGGCAACCTGGCGTGGGATCTTGCGATCCTGGGCCAGATAGACCGTAGCCATCCCGCCGGCGCCGAGTTGGCGTTCAATGTGGTAACGGTCTGCGAGGGCCGCCCGGAGGCGGTCCGTGGAATCGGCCACGGGTCACCCGGGGGTGAGGTTCAATTCCATAATACGAGTTGGGGTTAAGGGAGGCCAGTGCGTTGACCCGCGCCCGCCGCCCGGCTAGTTTGCCTCCCCGATGACCTCTCCGGGCGAGCGTACCGCCCTGCTCGACGCCCCCGCCATTTCGCGGGCACTTCACCGTATGGCACAAGAGATTGTTTCCCTGGCCGGTGGAACCGACCGGTTGCTGCTGGTAGGTATTCAGCGCCGTGGCGTGGAGCTGGCCGAGCGTATGGGCCGGATCATAGCGGAGCAGCACTCCGTTGAGCTCCCGCTGGGCGCGCTCGACATCACGCTCTATCGCGACGACCTGGAGACCATCGGTCCGCGACCCGTGATTGGAGAGACTCGGCTGCCGGAAGACATCGACGGCCGCATAGTGGTGATCGTTGACGATGTGCTGTATACCGGCCGTACCATCAGGGCCGCACTAGATGAGCTGGCCGACTTTGGCCGCCCCGCCCGCATAGGGCTCGCTGTGCTCATAGACCGTGGCGGCCGGGAGCTGCCCATCCAGGCTGATGTAGTGGGGGAGCGCGTGCCTTCCGGCCCGGGCGACCGGGTGGACGTATTCATCACCGAGCTTGACGGCCGCGATGCCGTGGAGTTCGTGCGCGGAGCCGGCGAGTGAGCGTCCCGACCTTGGGCAAGGATCTCCTCGGTCTGGAACACCTTTCGGCTGAACAACTGACACTCATTCTTGATACCGCCGAACCGTTCAAGGCGGTGAGCGAACGCGCCATCAAGAAGGTCCCGGCCCTTCGTGGCAAGACCATCGTCAACCTCTTCTTCGAATCATCCACCCGCACGCGCACGTCATTCGAATTCGCGGAGAAACGGCTTTCGGCCGACACGGTGAACATCGCGGCGCAGGGCTCCGCGGTGCAGAAGGGCGAGAACCTGGTGGACACGGCGCGTAACCTCGAAGCGATGCGGATCGACATGGTGGTGATCCGGCATCCCAGTTCCGGCGCGCCGAAGTTTCTGGCCGAACGGATCAACTCCAACGTGATCAATGCCGGCGACGGCAAGCACGAGCATCCCACGCAGGCGCTGCTGGATCTCCTTACGATCCGCGACAAGGTGGGGAGGATCGAGGGCGTGAAGGTCTGCATCTGCGGAGACATCCTGCACAGCCGCGTGGCGCGCAGCAACATCTGGGGATTGAAGAAACTGGGCGCCGAGGTGGCGGTGTGCGGTCCGCATTCGCTGCTCCCGCTCGGCATAGAGGAGTTCGGGGTTCGGGTGTTCCGCCGGATCGAGGAAGCCATCGAGTGGGCCGACGTGCTCAACGTGCTGAGGCTCCAGCTCGAGCGGATGGAGGCGGGGTTCATCCCGTCGGTGAGGGAATACAACCGGGTGTTCGGGGTTTCGGTCGAACGGCTGGAACGGGCACCGCGTGAACTGCTGATTCTGCATCCGGGGCCCATGAACCGGGGTGTAGAGATCGATTCACGCGTGGCCGACGGACCCCACAGCGTGATCCTGCATCAGGTGACGAACGGCGTGGCGGTGCGGATGGCGGTGCTGTACCTGCTGGCCGGAGGACGCCCGGAGCTGGCGGTGGCGGCCGGTGGAGCAAAGGAGGGAGCCGAATGAAGCCGTTGCTGCTCCGCGGTGGGAGGGTGATAGACCCGTCGCGCAACCTGGACGAGGTGGCCGACGTGCTGATCCAGGATGGGCTTGTCGCAGGAGTCGGCCGCGGCGTGGGTGAGCCCGACGGCGCGGAAGTGATGGACGTGAAGGGGTTGGTGGTGGCACCCGGGCTGGTGGACCTGCACGTGCATCTGCGCGAACCGGGCCAGGAAGACCGTGAGACCGTGGCCACCGGGGCACGCGCGGCGGCCGCGGGCGGATTCACCGCAATCTGCCCCATGCCCAATACCGATCCCGTAACGGACAATCAGGCCGCCGTGGGCTTCATCGTGAAGCAGGCGGCCGCGGCGCGGGCGGCAAGGGTGTATCCCATAGGTGCGGTGTCGCTGGGATCGAAGGGTCAGCAGCTCGCCGAGTTCGGCGAGATGGTTGGCGCGGGAGCGGTAGCAGTGAGCGACGACGGCCGGCCCGTGGCGTCGGCGCATCTAATGCGTACGGCGCTCGAGTACGCGCAGACGTTCGGCATCCCGGTGGCCAATCACTGCGAGGATCCCACTCTGGCGGCGGGCGGTGTGATGCACGAGGGTGTGATTTCCTCCCGGCTGGGTCTCAAGGGGATACCCGCCGCCGCAGAGGAAGTAATGGTGGCGCGCGATGTCCTGCTGGCCGGACTCACCCGAGGGCATGTCCATCTGTGTCACATGTCCACGCGCGGCTCCGTGGAAATCATCCGGCGGGCCAAGGATGCTGGCGCGCACGTCACGGCGGAGGCTTGCCCGCATCACTTTACGCTCACGCACGAGTCCTGCCTGGGTTATAACACGCAGGCCAAGATGAATCCGCCGCTGCGCGAGCCGGAAGATGTGGAGGCCATCCGGCGCGGGCTCAGGGACGGAACGATAGACGTCATTGCAACCGACCACGCGCCCCACCATTACGACGCCAAGGAACGTGAGTTCGACGATGCACCGTTCGGCATCATCGGGCTCGAAACGGCGCTGGCGCTGGGAATAACGGAATTAGTGGCGGGCGAGGTGCTTACGCTGCCCCAACTCCTAGCTCGCATGAGCACGATACCGGCAAAAGTGTTCGGTCTTCCGGGCGGTTCGCTCGCGGTGGGACGCGCAGCGGACGTGGTAATCTTCGATCCGGCGGAGCGGTGGGTGGTCCAGCCGGATGCATTCTTTTCGAAGAGTCGGAATACGCCGTTTGCCGGCCGCGAGCTTACCGGCCGGGTAGTGGGAACGCTGGTGGGCGGTGCCTGGGTTTACCGGAGGCCCGGGCCTGAGCAATAAGGGTCGCGCGGATAGCCCGATCTCCTTATCTTACAAGGATATGGAAATACGACCGGGTGGCCCGGCAAATGGTTAAGCGCGGCGACACGTCGGCGGTTGCCATTCAGCAGTTGCTGGAGGAGCGCAGGAAGATCGAGCAGTGGCTCCAGCGTCTCGCCATGGCCGCGGACAAGACCAGCGAAGAGGTGCACACGCGCGTCAGGACGGACTACGAAAGTCGCCTGGCCGACGTGGTGCGCGAGCTCGGTACTTATCGGTCGGACCTCAAGGCAGCGCTCAAGACGCACAAGGCAACGCGCGACGGCTTGCGCAGGCAGGAGAAGGAATCCAGTGAGCGGCTGGCGGAAGCCGAGCTGCGGCACGCGGTTGGCGAGTACACAGAGGCAGAGTGGCGGGATCTCAAGTCCGAGATCCTGGAAACGCTGGTGACCGTTCGCGAGAGCCTTGCTGATGCGGAGGAGGAGATCGAGGAACTCGATCGCGTGCTGCAGTCGCTCGATTCACCCCCTCCGGAGCCGGACGACGAACCCGAATTGGAGGTCCCGCCGCCGCCCTCCGAGCCGGCTTCAAGAGCCGGAGGCAAGCCCCAGACGGATGCGTTTGGTGATGAACTCGCGTTTCTCAAATCGGTGACCGCTGGCGAGAAGGCGACAGGGGGCAAGCGGGGCGGGGGGGGCAAGGCAACTGCCGCACGGGTTCAGGAGAGCCAGGTCGAGGTGGAGAAGCAGCCGGTGGTGGAATCGAAGCCGAGCGTGGTGAATCAACGCACACTCAAATGCCAGGAGTGCGGGACGATGAACCTGCCCACCGAATGGTACTGCGAACGATGCGGTGCTGAGCTGGCGTCGCTATGATTTCGAGCGGGTTGCCCTGGTCAGGCGGGCCTTCTGGCGGGCTGCAGCGTTGCGATGCACCAGGCCCTTGCGGGCGGCGCGATCGAGCAGCTGCTCGGCCTTCTTGAGCGCGGCGGCTGCCTCCGCGGAATCGGGCGCTGAGCGCACCTTGCGAATGGCGGTACGGAGGGCCGACCGCTGAGCGCGGTTGGCAGCGGCGTTCTTTCGCGATTGACGCATCCGCTTCTTTGCGGAACGAATATTCGGCACCAAAGCTCCCTGCTTGGACGTTTCGTACGAGGCTGGCAAGCTAGACCGCAACTCACGTGTAGTCAAGGGACTAGGAGTTCATGACGCTTCCGGCGGCGGCAGGGGAAGAACCGCCATTCATAGTCCGATTGGATGGTTACTCCGGGCCGCTTGATCTGCTGCTCCATCTCATACGTGAGCAGGAAATCGACATCCGGGACATTCCCATAGCGCGAATCGCCGACCAGTTCGTCGACGCGATCGGTTCGTTGGGGTTGAACCAGGCGGCGGATTATCTGGAGATGGCCGCCCGGCTGCTGCGCATCAAGATTCAGATGCTGCTCCCGCGGCCAATTGACGAAGAGGGTTGGGAAGATCCCAGGGCGGAGCTTGTGCGCCGTCTGCTCGAATACGAGCAGGTCCGCGAGGTGGTGGAGTGGCTGGTCGACAGGGCGGCACAGCGGGCCGATCGATTCTCTCGAGGATTCCTGCCGGACCCTCCGGATCTGCCGCCGCGCCCATTGTTGCTTGACCTTGCCGGCCTGCTTGACGCGGTAGAGCAGGTGGTTGCGGCCTTGCCGCAGCCGGTCCTGCACCGCGTGGTTCCACGCCCCCTCGACGTGGAGGGGGCTAGCCGCCGGCTCGAGGCGCGGCTCAGGGAAGAAGAGCAGCTTGACTTCGTGAGCCTTCTGGGAGAGGAGCCAACGGTGGCGGACATCCTCTCAATGCTGCTGGCGGTACTGGAGTTTGCCCGGGTTGGTCGTCTCATGGTCGTTCAGGTACAACCTTTCGGTACGGTGGCTATCGCACGTGCATCAGCTGACCAGGCTGCTTGAAGCGGCGCTGTTCTCGGCGTCGCGGCCTCTGCCGCTGGCGGAACTGAAGAGGCTCGATCCGGACGTTACGGACGACGAGTTCAGGGGTGCGCTGGCTGAACTTAAAACGCGTTACGACGAGGCCGGCCACGGCGTGGAGTTGGTGGAACTGGCCGACGGGTACCAGATACTCACGCGGCGCGAATTTGCCGAGAGCATTGCCAGAGCACAGATAGTGGACCGCCCCCGCAAGCTTTCGGCGGCGGCCATGGAGACGCTGGCGATCATCTCGTACCGGCAGCCCGTTGGGCGGGCGGAGATCGAGGATATAAGAGGCGTGCAGTCGGACGGCGTCCTCCGGATGCTCCAGGAACGAGGCCTTATAGATGTTGTTGGGAGGGGGGAGGGGATGGGGCGCCCGCTTCAGTACGGTACGACACCGCTCTTTCTTGAGCTGCTTGGTCTTGCTTCGCTGGATGATCTGCCGCGGCTGGAGGAGTTTTCGGTGGCGCTGACTCCGTTGGTTCCCTTCGGGGCCTCGGGGGAGCAGGGAGCGGCGTGACGGTCATGCGGCTCCAGCGGGCGCTGGCCCGGGCTGGAGTGTCATCGCGAAGAACGGCGGAAGCGCTCATCGAGGCGGGCCGGGTGCGGGTGAACGGCAAGCGAGCTCACCTGGGCATGAGCGCCGATCCGGAGCGTGACACGATCACGGTTGACGGCAGCCGGATAGAGCAGGCTCGCGCGGTGTGGATCGCGCTGAACAAGCCTCTGGGATACGTGGTGTCGCGCCGCGATCCCGAGGGACGGCCCACGGTGTTCACGCTGGTGCCGGATCACCCCGGACTCACGTACGTGGGGCGGCTGGATGTGATGACGGGTGGTCTGCTGTTGCTCACCACTGACGGTGAGCTGGCCAACCGGCTGACGCACCCGCGATACCAGTCGGAACGAAGCTACCGTGTGATGGTGCACGGCCACTCGATGAACGAGATCAAGAGACTCCTGTCGCAACCGGTAGTGATTGACGGTCGTCCGGTATCGTTGAAGTCGTTCCGCCTGAGAGCCGGGCCCAGGGGCGCCACCGACATGCTACTGGTGCTCGCGGAAGGTCGGTACCGTATTGTCCGCCGTCTCTGCGAGAAGCTGGGACTCAAGGTCGAGCGTCTCACACGGTTGTCGCACGGGCCGATACGGTTGGGCCGGCTGGCGCCGGGAAAATGGCGATATCTCACGAAGTCCGAACTCGGGGAGTTGGGGAAAGGGTAAATGGATCTGGCAAATCGGACAATCCTGATTCTTGGCGGCAGCGGGCTCGTGGGGCACGCCGTATCGAGGCGACTTCTGACTTCCCGGCCCGTGCGCCTGGTGCTTGTGGCTCTGTTCGAGCAGGAAGTGGAAGCGGCGCGCGAGGCCCTGGAACCGCATCGCGGCGATACGATCGTCGACACGGCATGGGGCAACGTGTTCCTCCCGGCCGAGGCCGCGCAGATGGAGCGACAGACAATGCTGGCGGATCCCGCGCTGCGTCGTCGGGTGCTGCACGATCTGCTCGATGACATGACACCGGAGATACTGAAGCGCAGTTTCTTCTACCATTTGTTCGAGCGGTACCGGCCCGATGCCGTGGTGGACTGCATTAACACCGCAACCGCGTTCGCATATCAGGACGTGTTCCAGAGCGCCCGCGACCTGCTGGTGCTGTCGGAGAAGGGGGCGGCCGATCAGGAAGCGGTGGAGCGCCACGCGCTCACGCTCACCATGCCGCAGCTCATTCGCCACGTGCAGATAGCATCGGAGACGATGCGCGAGTTTCCGACCAGAGCCTACGTGAAGATCGGAACGAGCGGCACGGGGGGAATGGGTCTCAATATTCCCTACACGCATTCGGAGGAACGGCCATCGCGCACGCTGCTGACCAAGTCGGCGGTGGCTGGAGCCCAGTCACTGCTTCTCTTCCTCATGGGGCGCACACCGGGTCTGCCATCCACGCATGAAGTGAAGCCCACGTCAACGATATGCTGGCGCGAGATCGGCTACGGTCCCATCCGTCGCAAGGGAGCGCCGATTCCCCGGGTTGATTGTCCCAGGCCCATCAAGCTGGAGGACGCCTTCGGCGACGGTGCCGGCGGTTGGGTGGATACGGGCGAAGTTGTGGAGTCGGTGTATATCAACGTGGGCGAGAACGGCGTGTTTGCCCGGGACGAGTTCGAGACTGTGACATCGCTCGGCTCGATGGAGTTCATAACTCCGGAGGAAGTGGCGGAATACGTTGTCATGGAACTGGAAGGGCGGCCGAGCGGCCGGGACGTCGTAGCGGCTCTCGAGTCCGCCACTGCGGGTCCCACTTACCGGGCGGGCATCCTGAGACATCATGCCATCGAGCGGCTCCGCGAGCTCGAGGCGAAGCACCAGGTGCGTCCGGTGGGGTTTGAGATGCTGGGTCCGCCAAGGCTCACCAAGAATCTCTACGAAGCGTACATACTGTCGAGGTTGCACAAGTCGATCGGGGCGTTGGGGGCGGACAAGCCCGAGAAGCTCTCTCATGCGGCCGCCGACCTGGTGGGTCAGGCAGCAGACCTGCGTTCGCTCATCGTGTCGGTCGGGCTGCCGATCATCGTGCCGGACGGCGTCTATCGTGGCACCACTGTCATAGTGCCGCCGGTGGATGGGGGAATCGAGGCAGTGGTGATGCGTGGCTGGGTGGATCTCCGACCGGCCAACTGTGCCACCTGGATAGCCCGGGCCAGGCGTGTGGCTGAGCAGGCCGCTGGTCGTGCCGCGCTGCCGCCCAGTTCCGGCAGCGACGAGGAGTGGGGCGCCATGTCTCCGGCCGATCCCATCGAGCCGTCGCGCTTTGCGGCCTGGATCTTCAAGTGGGAAGACGGGGGAGAACGGATCAAGCGATGACATCGCGGGTGCAACGGATGGCAGAGGCGCCGATCACGACGGCCATAGTCGAGGAGGTATCGCGGCGTGTCGTGGGTCAGGATGCGATGGTGGAGCGGCTGCTGGTGGGGTTGCTCACCGGCGGACACATCCTGCTCGAAGGTGTGCCGGGCCTTGCCAAGACGCTCGCCGTACGGTCGCTGGCCGAGGCCATCAAGGTCTCGTTCAAACGGATCCAGTTCACGCCGGACCTGCTTCCGGCGGATATCATCGGTACGATGGTCTTCGACCAGAAGACCGCCGCGTTTCACGTAAAGCGCGGACCGCTCTTCGCCAACATCGTTCTTGCGGACGAAGTGAACCGGGCGCCGGCCAAGGTGCAGGCGGCTCTCCTTGAAGCCATGCAGGAGAAGCAGGTCACCATCGGTGGTGAAGCGCACCCGCTGGAGGAGCCGTTCCTGGTGCTGGCCACTCAGAATCCCATCGAGCACGAAGGGACCTATCCTCTGCCGGAAGCACAGCTCGACCGTTTCATGCTGAAGATCCAGGTGGGTTATCCCACGCGCGATGAGGAGAAGGAGATCCTGTGGCGCATGGCGGCCAACCGGCCCATTCCGATAGCGCCGGTGGTAGATGCCGACGAATTGCTGGCCGTGCGTGAGACGATTGCGGAGCTCTACATGGATCAGAAGGTGGTGGATTACATCGTCGACGTCGTACGCGCTACGCGGGAACCGCAGCGCGTGGGATTGTCTGAGCTCAAGCCTCTGGTGGCGTACGGCGCGAGCCCGCGCGCGTCCATCTACCTCGCTCAGGCGGCGCGGGCGCATGCCTATCTCAGGGGTCGGACCTACGTGGTGCCGGAAGACGTGAAGGCGCTGGCGCCGGATGTGCTGCGGCACCGGGTGCTGCTCACCTTCGAGGCGGAGGCGGAGGATATATCGGCCGACGCCGTCATCCGCAGGATACTGGAGGCTGTGAGCGTTCCGTGAGCCGGGCCGTCCGCGCGGTCGGAGCGGATGTGCTGCGGCAGGTCAAACTGATCGAGCTGCGCGCCCGCCGTCTCGTAACCACGCTGTTTTCCGGAGAGTACCGCTCGGTCTTTCGCGGTCAGGGCATCGAGTTTGCCGAGGTCCGCGCCTACCAGCAGGGCGACGAGTTCCGCGCTATCGACTGGAACGTTTCCGCCCGGATGGGTTCTCCCTTCGTAAAGACTTTCGAGGAAGAACGCGAGCTCACGCTGCTCCTGGTGGTTGACCGCTCCGGGAGCGTGGGATTCGGCTCGCCCCGGACCAAGGCGGAAGTGGCGGTGGAAGTGGCCGCCGTGCTGGCTCTGGCCGCAGCGCGCCATCACGACCGTGTGGGAGCGCTGTTGTTCACCGATACGGTTGAACACGTGATTCCGCCGGCCAAGGGAAGGCTGCACGCACTTCGTGTGATCAGGGATCTCCTCGCGTTCGAGCCCTCCGGCCGCGGGACCAACCTGGCCTCAGCGCTCAACTACGCGCTGAAGCTTCTCAGGCACAGAGCGATAGTGGTGGTGGTATCGGACTTCCGCGCCAGGGACTGGGAGATCCCGCTCAGGCAGCTCGCTCGGCGGCATGAAGTCGTGGCGGTGACCGTAGACGATGCTCGTGAGCTGGAACTGCCCGACGCAGGCTGGATAGAACTGGAAGACGCTGAAACAGGAGCGCGCAAACTGGTCGACACGTCCAGTGAAAGGGCCCGCGTAGCGGTGAGGATAGGGGCCGAGTCTCAGAGGCTTCAGCGTCAACGCCGGCTCAGGACGGCGGATGTGGATCACGTGGCACTGGGGACCGACCGCCCATACGCGCAGGCGTTGCGCGAGGCGTTTGCCCGGCGCGCGCGGCGGATGAGCAGATGATCGCAACGTTACTCTCACTGACGCTGGCTGTTCAGGGAACGGGCTGGCAGGCAACGCCGACGCATCCCACAGTCGGAGACACGGTGCTGCTGGAGCGAAGCGTTCCGGTGCCCGCAGGTGCGGTATTGCGGCTCGCCCCGCTCGAAGGGAGCGCGATACTGGAGCCCCTTGGCCCACCTGAAGCCACTCACCTGGAGGGCCGGGTCCGGATCCGCTACGTCGCGGCGCCATTCGCGCCCGGCAACCACTCAGTGCAGATGCCGTCCGCCGAACTGATCTACCCGGACGGGCGTACCGAAATCATTCTGGGCGGCGCGGCTGCGCTGAATGTGATTTCGGTGCTTCCGTCGGGCATCCCGGCCGAACCCCGCTGGTCCTCTCCCCCGATACCCAGGAGGCCCGTCAACGTCGTACCTCCGGTCATTCTGGTCGGGTCGATTCTGATATTGTTGGCGCTGTGGGTCTGGTGGCGCAGACGAGTGGGGCCGCGTCCGGATCCGGAGACCGAAGATGTGCAGCCGGCCGTCCCCGTGGATCAGTGGCTGGCGGCCGGCGAGGTGCGGGCGGTTGCCGCGGTTCTCGCCGAGCAGTTGCGTGAACGCATTGCCGGGGAAGTGCCCGCTGCGGGCCGGGCGTTGGATACCGAGGAATGCATGGCCGAGCTTGCGCGGCTCAAGCCGGACTGGCCGTTGAGAGATCTTGGCGAACTGCTGCGGGAGCTGGATCGGGCGCGATTTGCTCCGCTCAGATCCGGCGACCTGCTCGACCTGCCGTATCGCGCGAAGGAAATGATGGCGGCGTTATGAACTTCGCACGGCCGATACTGCTGCTCCTCCTCCTGGCGTTGCCGCTCTGGTGGTGGTGGCGGGCGCGCCAGCGGCGCACGGCGGCTCATTACAGCGACGTTGCGCAACTGAACGTTGCAGGCGTGCGCGCATGGGTAGCATCCCTGCCGGTGGCACTGCGAAGCGTGGTGCTCGCGGCCTGGATCGTGGCTGCGGCCGGTCCGTCGATCAGCCGGGTCGCTACCGAAGTCACCAGTGACGGTATCGCGATCGTGGTAGTGATAGACGTATCGAGCAGCATGCTGGCGGAGGATTTCACTCCGAACAACAGGCTGGATGTGGCAAGAACACGGGCCGTATCGTTCGTCCGGGGCCGGCCGCACGACGCGATCGGCCTGGTCACGTTCGCTGGTGAGGCCATCACCCGCGTACCGATCACCACGGACCATGCGGTACTCGAGCAGAGCATCCTGGACGTGCGCGTTGGTGAACTGGACGACGGCACCGCGATCGGGACCGCCATAGCCACGGCGACCAACCGGCTGCGGCAGGCCGAAGGCGAGAGCCGGGTGATGTTGTTGCTCACCGATGGTGAGAACAATCGCGGGCAGGTCGACCCCCGTACCGCGGCCCTCGCGGCGCTGGAGTTTGGTGTGCGTATCTACACGGTTGGTGTCGGGACCGAAGGTGAAGCCCGCATGCCCATAGGGCGGGGGCCCGGCGGGCAGTTGCGTTTCCAGTTGATGCCGGTAAGCATCGACGAGCCGTTGTTGCGGGATATTGCGCAGATGACCGGCGGCAGGTACTTCCGCGCCACCGACGCTGAAGCCCTGCAACGGATCTTCGAACAGGTAGACCGGCTCGAGCGGGCCCCGATACGGGAGACACAGTACACGCAGTTCGACGAAGCGTATCGTATTCCCCTTCTGATCGGACTTGCGGTTCTGGCGCTCGAGTTGGTGGTTTCGGCGGCCGTGGTGGTGCGCGTACCGTGATCGTGTTCGATGCGATCCCCGTGCTCTGGGCCGCACCGGTGGTGGCCATCGCCTTCATGGGCCTGGCCCTTTGGGGCAGGCGGGCCCGCATCACGCGCGCGGCGCGGTGGTCGCCTGATCTGGAAAGGGCCGCGCGCGCCGCGCGTCGGTACGCCGCTCCGGCAGTGGGTATTGCCGGTCTGCTTGCGATGGTGGCGCTGGCCGGTCCGCGGTTCGGCTTCACCACCGTGATGGCCGAGACGGCGGCGCTGGATGTTGTGCTGGTGGCGGACATCTCGCGCTCGATGCTGGCTGAGGATGTCGTTCCCTCACGGCTTGCGCGAATGCAGGGCGAAATGCATCGGCTGATACACGACCTGCAAGGCAGCCGCATTGGAATGATCGCCTTCGCCGGCCGGAGTTTCATTCTCTCGCCTCTCACCGTTGATGGCAGCGCGCTGCAACTTCTGGTGGATGGTCTGCATCCCGACATGGCGAGCATCGGCGGGAGCATGATGGGCGCGGCCCTGAGGCAGGGCCGGGAGCTGCTGCTGGCCGGCAGCGGGATTGCGGAGCGGGTTCTGGTGGTCTTCACGGATGGAGAAGCGCACGACTCGCTCCCTGACCTGCTTGCGGCTGCCGATCTGCTCAAACGTGACGGGATCCGCCTGATACTCGTGGGGCAGGGCGAGCGCGAAGGTGTGCCGATTCCTCTTCGGGGACCGGACGGGTCGATAGTTGACCGCCAGCTGGACCAGGAAGGTCAGGTAGTTCTCACGCGCCGACGCGACGATATCATGGCGGAGGTGGCCGATGCCGCGCAGGGTGCATTGGTAGCGGCGGCACTCGACGACCAGGCCGGTGCGGTGCGAGATCTGCTGCGTGGTCTCCGGCACGCACCGCAGTCCGCCGGTTTGCGCGGCCGCACACCGCGCGCGTGGATACCGTTGCTGGCTGCCGCACTGGTCCTGCTGGCTCAGGGGCTGGCGCGCCGTACCGGCGCTCTGGTTGGGTTCGTACTGCTGGTCGGTGCGGGATCCGCCGCAGCCCAGACGCCTCGCAACCAGGCGGACGATGCATGGCGGGCCCGTAACTTCGATCACGCTGCCGCGTTGTACCGGCAGCAGGCGGAAGCATCAATAGGCGGTGACACGACGTGGTTCAACGCTGGAACGGCGGCGTTGGCCGTGGGCAGGCATGACGAAGCGCGCGCGGCGCTTGAACGGGCGGCTGCGTCACTGGATCCGGATCTCAGATTCCGTGCGCTGTACAACCTGGGCCTCCTGAGCCTTCGGCTCGCGACGTCTGATTCCGCAAGTCGGGAAGCCCACCTGGCGGACGCCCGTCGACGCTACCGTGAAGCGTTATTGATCAATCCATCTCATGCGGATGCAAAATGGAATCTGGAGCTGGCGCTGGCGGCGTCACCTCCTCCCTCGGGGGGCGGCGGTGAAGGCAACGGGAATGGCGGAGATCCGGACGTTCCACCGGGCACGCCGCCTCCCCGTGATTCTGGAGCGCCTCCCGGGCGGCTCACCAGAGAGCAGGTGGAGCAGATCCTGGCCACGATCGCCAACGAGGAACGGCAGACCCGTCAGGCAATGACGAGACGTATGGGCGAAGCGCGCATGGAGCGCGGGGAGCGCGATTGGTGATCGGGACGCTTCTCTTCACTCTTGCCCTGCAGCAGGCGCCGGTGGTGAATGTCTCGGTCCACCCTTCCGAAGCCTACGTGGGAGACGTGGTAACGCTCACCATCTTAGTGGAGGCGCGCGGCGAATCGCCGGTCCGCATAGTGGATCCGCCCCTGAGCGGGCTCGAAGTCCAGAATACGCGCGATGCAGCGCGGGTCGTGATGGATGGTGAGGTACCGATTCGCTCGGTGACACGGGTTCTGAGGCTCAGCGCCACGCGCGCGGGCACCGCCACGGTGGGCCCCGTGCTGGTACATCACGGAGAGGTCAGTGCCGAGTCGGCCCCGATTACGGTAACCGTGATCCAGGCCGGCAGAGGAACGGCCGGGGATCTGGCACCGCATATCCGGCAGGCTATTGAGACCCTGCCTCCGCCCACCGGCAGGGATGTCGCGGTGCATGCGGTTGCCGTTCCCACTGAGGTGACCTACGGCGGGCAACTGGATCTGCTCACGGTGGCCTGGTTCCCGCGCGAGATCCGGACGCAGCTCCGGCAGCCGCCCACGGTGCTTCCGCCCGAGATAGAGGGGGCCTGGTCGTACCGTCAGGTAACGCCCGCGGGAATCGTGTCCAGCCGTCGGATGGGAGACCGATGGTATGACGTTTATGTGACCCATCAGATCGTGTTTCCGCTCACGGCCGGCAGGGTGCGCGTAGGCCGGGCTACGGTGTCATATACGCTTCCCCTGAGCTACTCGTTTCTCGCGCGTGAGCTCACCCACGAGGTACAGAGCGAGAGCCTGAGCGTTACGGTACGCCCGGCGCCCGAAGCGAATCGTCCCTCAGGGTATACAGGCGCCGCGGGGAGCGGTATCGATGTTCACGTTGGGGCTTCCCGGCGAGATCTCCCGCTGGGGACGGCGGCGAGTGTGACGGTTACCCTGAGCGGTACAGGCAACGTGGTGCTCTGGCCCGCCCCGGATATTGACTGGCCGGCCGGACTGCGGGTCTATCCCGGTGAAGTCGCCATCGAGACGATGGTCGAGGGAGGCCTGGTGGGGGGAACCAAGCGGTTCTCGTATCTTGTGACCGCGGATGACCCGGGAACACATCGGATCCCCATCGTACGATACGCTTACTTCGATCCTGTCAGATTCGCCTATCGAACGGCCACGGCGAGCGGGGTCGAGCTGGTGACTCCGGTGAGTCGAACGGCGTTGCCCTCACGGGCTCAACCACCGCCCCTGATGACGGAGGCCTCGCTGCCCGTGGCGAAGGCGGTGATGCGCGCCGTACCGGCCACCTTGTGGGTGGTGCTCGCGCTCGTGCCGCCGGCCATTCTTCTCGTTCTGATTCTGCTGCGTCGCAGGCGGAAAGTGGTGGCGCGCAAGAGCGGGGCTTTGACGCACGGTCGACTCGAACGCCTGGACCATGAACTGCGGGAGGCGGTGGGAAGCCTGGTGGCTCATGAGGCGTCCCGGGATGGTGCGGCACTGGTGGAGGCGCTCCGCGCGGCGGGCGTCGATACGTCACTCGCTCAGCACGCCGTGCGCGTCCGCGAGCGCGTCCGCTACGCTGTGTTCGGGCCCGACGGGGGCGCCGATCCCGATGAACTCGAGGAAGAGGTAGAGGAGGTGCTTGGGGCCCTCAGGGGTGAGGCACATCGCGAAGCCAGGCGCGGTGTCCGGATGGCCGCGCCGCTTCTCTTGCTGGTTGCGGTCTCTCAGGGTCAGGCGCAGTCGGCCGAACGGCTTTACGAGGCGCAGGCGTTTCTGCAGGCCGCGGACAGCTTTGTTGGGCGGGCTTCCCGGGAGCCGCTACTCGCCGCGCACTGGTATAACGCCGGTAACGCATTCTACCAGGCCGGTGAAGACGGAAGGGCCAGGGCGGCCTGGCTCCGGGCAAGGCGGCTGGAGCCCCGTCGGGGCGATGTCAGGCGGGCCCTGGATCTGCTTCCCCGGGATCCCGTGATCGAAGGAGCAACCGGTACGATCCCGATCACTCCGGAAGAAGCGATGCTCGTGGGGCTGGCAACATGGTTTCTGGGTTGGTTGGTCGTTGGCACCGGCCGCAGACGTCTCGGTGTTGCAGTGCTGGCGGCAGCACTTGCTCTGGGGTTTCTTGTGGCGGCGGAATTGAACCGACAGCGGCTGCCGATAGCGGTAGTCGTGGGGACCGCCGTACCCATGAGGGAGGCGCCGTACGGTACCGCCCCCGGCCTGCGCGAGCTGCACAGAGGTGCCGGCGTTCTGATCGAGAACGTACAGGGTCCGTGGATGCTGGTATCCCGAGGTGACTTGAAGGGATGGGTCATGAGAGGTGAGGTGGTGAGGCTTTGAGCCGCATAGCCGTGCTCCCACCGTCCGTTGCCGACCAGATCGCCGCCGGCGAAGTAGTCGAGCGTCCAGCTTCCGTCGTGAAGGAGCTGGTCGAGAACGCGCTCGATGCGGATGCGCGCGAGGTGTTGGTGGAGCTGGAAGAAGGGGGCCGTGTGCGGGTGCGGGTCACCGATGACGGCGGCGGGATGGATGCAGAAGACGCGCGCCTCGCGCTCTCTCGTCACGCCACCAGCAAGATACGTTCGGCCGCAGATCTGATCGGAGTGGGTACCTACGGATTCCGGGGCGAAGCCCTCCCGGCCATTGCATCGGTTT
This sequence comes from uncultured Gemmatimonadaceae bacterium, assembly GCA_964613905.1. Taxonomy (GTDB): domain Bacteria; phylum Gemmatimonadota; class Gemmatimonadetes; order Gemmatimonadales; family GWC2-71-9; genus CAZTIV01. The sequence goes on from CAZTIV010000038.1 coordinate 15,887, forward strand.
CCCGGTTTCAGTTGGAGACCGCGCCGTCTGGTGGTGCAGTGGGCAGGGGAACCAAGGTGATTGTGCAGGGCGGGAGGATCGAAACGGTGGAACCGGCGAACCGGCAGCCCGGCACCACGATTCAGGTGGACCGTCTGTTCTTCAATACGCCGGCCCGGCGCAAGTTTCTGCGCTCCCAACGGGCAGAGACCCGCGCCGCGGTGGAAGCGGTAACTGTGCTTGCATTGTCGCGTCTCGATGTGACGTTCAAGGTGTTGAGTGACGGCCGGGTGTTGCTCGACGCACCGGCGGTGTCGGACCCGCTTGACCGGATCTCCGCCCTGTTCGGTCGCAAGCTCGTTGATCAGCTGGTTCCCCTGAGGTGGGATGCCGGTCCTCTCGGGGTGGAGGGCTTCGTGCAGCGACCAGCCGATGCGCGGCCGGCGGGTCGCAAGACGTTTCTGTTCATCAACGGTCGTCCGTTCCGGGATCCTTTTCTGATCAGGGCCGCAGAAGCCGGGTACCGCGGCGCGATCGCTCCGGGTGCCAGGCCGTCGCTCTTCCTTGCACTGTTGCTCCCCGGGGATCAGGTGGATGTAAACGTGCATCCGGCCAAACTCGAAGTACGGTTCCGCGACAGGTTCTTCATTGAACGTTCGGTCGAGGAAGCGGTGCGGGAATCGTTGCGGGGGTTGGGGTCGGCGGTGGAGGTTGGAAGCGGCGGCAGGGAAAACCATGGCGCTGAAGCGCATTACCGCGGGACGTGGGGTGGGACCGGTGGTGCGGCAGTTACGGCACCCGCCGCGATGCAGTTCGAAGCTCCGCCGGGCCTCTTCGATCCGGAACCCTCCAATCCCCGTATCGGCAATCCGGTCCAGGTGTTCAACACGTACATCCTCCTCGAGACCCCGGATGGGATTGCCGTGATCGATCAGCATTCGGCGCATGAGCGTGTTCTGTACGAGCGGGCCATGGCGGAGCTTTCCGGAGAATCGTCGGCCGCTCAGCGTTTGTTGATGCCGATCACGCTCGACCTCGAGGCGCGGGAGCTCGAGGTGGTGGAGGAACATGCCGATCAACTCCGGGCCATAGGATATGAGGTAGAGCCGTTTGGTGGTCGGTCGGTGGTGATTCATGCGGTGCCCAATCCGCGTCCCGGTTTCGATGCGCAGCGTTGTTTCGAGGAGATGGTGGCGGACCTTTCACGCGGCAGGCTTGGCGGTATGCACAACCGGCTGGAGCGATTTGCCGCCACGTACGGGTGCCGGGCGGCGGTCAAGGCGGGAGAGAAGCTGGAGCCGGAGGCCATGCGCCGGCTCATCAACGCGGTCTTTGCCTGTACCCTGCCGCCGCACGACGTGCACGGCAGACCCACCATAGTGCAGCTTCCCAAGCACGAACTGGACCGGCGGTTCGGGCGTGTCTAAGCGGGTTGTCCCGGTAGTCGTGGGGCCCACGGGTGTGGGCAAGACGGCGGTGGCCGTGGCACTCGCTGCAGACTGGCCCATCACCGTCATCTCGGCGGATTCCCGGCAGGTTTATCGCGGTCTCGACATCGGTACCGCCAAGCCCGATCGCGCGACACGCGATCGGGTGCCGCATCTGGGGCTCGATCTGGTGGAGCCGGGCGAACGTTACAGTGCGGGGCGGTACGCGCGCGAGGCCACGGAGTGGCTGGTGAATCTCGATCCGGGGCGGCAGCCGGCCATCGTGGGCGGCACCGGTCTCTACGTGCGCGCGCTGGTGGACGGATTGTTCCGGGAGCCGTCCATGGACCCTGCGCGGCGGGAGACGCTGCGGGCGTGGATCGATCGGCACCCGAGGCCGGCCGGCTGGGCGGTAAGGCTCGATCCCGGATTCCGCGGAGGCGGAAGGCAGCGTGCCGCCCGGGCGGTGGAGGTGGCGCTGCTTTCAGGGCGGCCGCTCTCATGGTGGCAGGAGCACGCGCGCATAGAGGGCGTGCTCACGCCGTGGTACGTACGGCTCACCGCACCCCGCGCCGTACTGCACGAGCGGATTGCGGCACGCACGCGCGCGATGCTTGCGGCCGGCTGGGTGGACGAGGTACGGCGGGTGCTATCGTCGGGAACTGCGCCCGACGCACCGGGGCTCGACGCGGTGGGATATCGCGACATAGTGCGTTACCTTCAGGGTTCGCTGGCGGAGCAGAAATTGACCGAGACGATCGACGCGGCCACACGGCGCTACGCCAGGCGTCAGGAAACCTGGTTCCGCCATCAACTGGCCGCTCACGATGTTTACCTTCTGGATGCGACCGAACCCGCCGACGTGCTGGCGCGGCGGATCGCCGAACGGTGGGGGCGGCGAAAGGACTGAACGTCTGTGCGCATCGGCATCACCTGCTATCCCACATATGGCGGTTCAGGGGCGGTAGCCACGGAACTCGGCCTCGCGCTGGGGCGCCGAGGCCATGAGGTCCATGTAATCTCCTACGCTTCACCGTTCAGGCTGCGCAACTTCGCCGAACACGTGTATTTCCATGAGGTCGACCTGAGCGGCACGTATCCGCTGCTCGAATACTTCCCGTACTCGCTGGCGCTGGCGGTGAAGCAGCACGAGGTAGCGCAGCGCGAGAAGCTCGACGTGCTGCACGTGCACTATGCGGTACCGCATGCCACCGCCGCATACATGGCCAAGCAGATGATGGCCTCGGAGCGCGACCTCAAGGTCATCACCACGCTGCACGGCACCGACATCACACTGGTGGGCCAGGAGAAATCGTTCTTCACCGTCACGAAGTTTTCCATCGAACGCTCGGACGCGGTGACGGCGGTGTCGGAATTCCTCAAGGAGGAAACGTACGAGGCGTTCGGATGTGTGGGCTGTGCCATAGAGGTCATCCCCAACTTCGTGAACCTTGCGGAGTATCATCCGGCCCGGGAACCGTCACGCCGCGCGGCGTTCGCCCCGCCGGACACGCGAGTACTGATGCACATATCCAACTTCAGGGAGGTGAAGCGCGTGCCGGATGTGGTGCGCATCTTTGCGAAGGTACGGGAATCGATGCCGGCGGTGCTGGTGCTGGCGGGGGATGGTCCCGACCGACCGGCCGTCGAGGCGGAAGTGGAGCGGCTGGGCGTGCGAGAACACGTCACGTTCCTGGGCAAGCTGGACGCCGTGGCTGATCTGCTGCGTTGTGCCGATCTGCTTCTGTTGCCGTCGGCATCGGAGTCGTTCGGATTGGTGGCGCTGGAGGCGATGGCCTGCGGGGTTCCGGTAGTGGCGAGCGCGGTCGGTGGTCTGCCGGAGGTGGTGCTCGACGGAGTCACCGGAGCGTTGTTGCCGGCGGGGAATGTTGAAGCGATGGCGGGGCGTGCGGTGGAGCTGCTGAGCGATGGCAGACGATACAGGGAGATGCAGGAAGCGGCAGTCCGACGCGCTACGGATTTCTCCGCGGATCTGATTGTACCGCGATACGAGGATCTCTACGCGCGGGTGGTTGGGGCATGACATGGTGGGAGGGACTGATTCTGGGGGTGGTGCAAGGGCTTACGGAATTCCTGCCGGTTTCCAGTTCGGGTCATCTGGTGATTGCACAGGCCATGCTGGGTATTTCTCCGCCCGGTATCACAGTCGAAGTTGTCGTTCACGCCGCGACGCTTGCCGCGGTTGTGATCGTCTACTGGCGGCGGCTGGTTGAGATAACCGCGGGAATGTTCCGGGCCGACCGTCCCGCGTGGCGCACCATCGGGCTTCTGGTGCTGGCCACGATACCTGCCGGCGTAATCGGGGTCGCGTTCAAGAGCACCTTCGAGGCGTTGTTCCAGTCGCTCACCGCCGTTGGAATCAATCTGCTTGTCACGGGCACTCTGCTCTGGAGCGGCAGGTGGGCCATGAAGCGGGGAGAGCGCAGGGAACCCGGCGCGGCCGGAGCCGTCGCGATCGGATTGGCACAGGCGTTTGCCATTCTTCCCGGCATCTCACGATCCGGGTCAACAATCATCGCCGGCATGTGGCTCAAGCTGGATGCTGTTCGCGCGGCGGAGTTCTCCTTTCTCATGGCCATTCCGGCAATCGCGGGCGCGAGCGTGCTCGAGCTGCGTACGATCTCTACCGATGCGGTCGAGGTTGGCGCAGTCGCGCTGGCCGTCAGTTTCGTTGCGGCGCTGATCGCGGGGGTGTTCGCGATCCGGTTTCTGGTGCATCTTCTTGCGCGGCAGGCGTTCCACCGGTTCGCTCCATACTGCTGGTCCGTGGGGGTAATCACCTTGTTCTGGGTCTTCCTCGGCAAGTGAACTACGACAACGTCTCGTCCGCGGAGCTGGCGGCGCGGCTGCGCACGCCCGGGCTCCTTTGTCTGCCGGAGGTAGGCAGCACGCTCGACATCGTGCATGAGCTGGCAGCCGAGGGTGCCCCGGCGGGAACACTGGTGCTGACCGACATGCAAACCCGTGGCCGAGGGCGGCAGGGACGGTCGTGGCACAGTCCGCCGGGGATCGGTGTGTGGCTCGGGTATCTGGTGCGGGTCCCCCATCCGTTGGAGACGGGATTGCTCTCCCTGCGTGTGGGGCTAGCGATGGCGGAAGCACTGGCGGATCTGGGAGCCGGCTGTCGGCTCAAGTGGCCCAACGATGTGCTTGTGGCCGACCGCAAGGTGGCCGGGATCCTGTGCGAGGGTCGTTCCGTGCCCGCTGCGTGGGTGGCGGTGGGCATAGGCGTCAACGTGAGGGGACCGTTGCCGGAAGCGATCGCGGACACGGCAACAACGCTCGATGCCCACGTGCCGGACGTTACTCGGGTAGGTCTGCTCGAGCGGCTCGTGCCCAGGCTCCACATGCTGTCGTCAAGGCCGGAGCTTTCGGATTCCGAGCGAGAGGCGTACCGGCGTCATGACTGGCTTTTTGGGCGGCGTTTGCTTGAACCGGTTGACGGCACGGCTCTGGGCATAGATGCGGATGGCGCGTTGCTGGTGGAGACAGGCAACGGTACCCGTCGGGTGCTGACGGGTACGGTAAGGGCGGCGTGATGTTGCTCGCGATCGATATCGGCAACACGGAGATCACCGTTGGGGTGTTCGAAGGCGACAAGCTGGTTGCCCACTGGCGTCTAACCACCGCGCCGTCGCGCACGCCCGACGAATGGGCAGCGTTGCTGACGTCCCTGTTTCAGCATGCCGGACGGTCTACCAACGGGATAAGGGGAGCGGTGGTGGCGTCGGTTGCTCCGGCGGTTACCGGCGCTCTGCTTCTGGGTGTGCGGCAGGCGTGCGAGGTAGATCCCGTGGAAGTGGGCCCGGCGTCACCCCTTCCTGTAAAGCTCGACGTTGACGAACCGCTCACGGTGGGGGCGGACCGCGTAGTCAACACACTTGCTGCGGTGAAGCTCTATGCGCGTGATACGATCGTGGTGGATTTCGGCACGGCTACAACGTTCGATTGCATCATCGCGGATGGAAGGTTCATTGGCGGCGTGATCGCGCCCGGCGTGCGTACCGCGGGAGACGAGCTTGTTCGGCGCACGGCCAAGCTCCCCGCCACAGAACTGGTCCCGCCGGCCAGGACCATAGGGCGGCGCACCGAGGAGTGCATCCGCGCGGGGGTATTGTTCGGCGCGACTGAAGCGACCGATGGGATCGTACGCCGGATCAAGGCCGAATGGCCGACTACCAGCGTACCTTACGTGGTGGCCACGGGAGGGCTGGCGCGGCAGGTGGCGCCGCTGGCGAAGGAGATAGATGCGGTGGAGCCCAACCTCACCCTGATCGGTCTCCGGCTTGCCGCCGGGCACTTGGGCGTTGAAACCGGTTCGGGCTCCCGCTAACTTGGAGCCCGACCTTCCCTGAACGAGGAGCGCGGGATGACCTCAGCGGCACAGCCGGCAGCGACGGACCGGTGGGATGTCCGCACAATAGTGGGCGGCGGAGCGGCACTCGGCGTGTTCACCACGGTGGGTGTTGTGGTATTCGCGATGGTGTCGCGGGGCATGAGCAGCGGTATCACGGAGACCGTGGTACAGTCACTGATGCTGCTGGCCGGGGCAGCCGTGTTTGCCTACGCCCCCGCCGCAATGGTGCGGCCTCGCAGCGTGGACGGTATAGCCTGGGCGGCGTGTCTCGGGTTGATCGGGGCACTCGCATTCACCGTGCTCGATACCGCCATCCTGAGACCGCTTGGCACCTATCACTGGACCTGGGATCAGATCGGCGGCGGCAGCGGGTTCTGGTACATCCCCGTCTGGTGGATGGGATCCGCATTTCTCGCGTGGCTCGGTAGCGTGGTCTATCGTACCGGCCAGCGTGAAGGTGCGGCGGGCGCGGTGGCCGGGGCGGTCAAGACCATCGGGTTCGGTCTGGTGGCCTTTGCCGTGCTCGCAGCTACCGGCATCGCTCCGTTCCATCCGGCGGTTGCCGCTCTGGGCTTTACTATCGGTCTCGTGGTTCACGCCCTGATCGCGGCGGTCCTGAGCCGGCAGTGACAGAAGAATCACCGCGCCGGCCGCGTCGCCTGGTCGGTTGGCTGCTCACGCCGCTTGCGGCGTGGGCAGTTGCGTTTCTGGGAGCATGGATCGGCGCGCTGGTGGCTGGGCGGCTCGATCTCGAGCTGGTTGGCAATGTGCTCTGGTTGGCCGGGGGAGCGGTTGCGGGAGCGGTTATCGGGGTGGGGTTGTGGGTTTGGGTGATGAAACGTGTGAGGCGTGAGCGGTGAGCGGTATGCGGTGAGCCGGCGGGTTCAACGGGATTGGGCTCCTGTGCGTACCTTCCTTGATGTTCCTGGATTCCTCCTTCCTCATCTCGCGAGACGGACAATGAACAGACGTCTTCTCTCCGTACTGCTCCTGCCGGTGGTGGGGGTGCTGGCGGCGGTTCCGGCGCATGCCCAGCAGGACACATGGGCGCTGACCAATGCCAGAATCGTTCAGGTATCGGGGCCGGTGATTCCGAGCGGCACCATCCTGATCCGCGACGGGCTCATCGCGCAGGTGGGTGCCAACGTTACCGTCCCCGCGGATGCCCGCGTGCTCGATCTCTCGGGCAAGACGGTCTATCCGGGGATGATCGATCTGGTGTCAACGGTGTCGCTGCCTCAACAGCGTACCGCTGCACCCGCCGGTGGCGGATTTGCCGCAGCATTGCTGGCGGCGCAGAGGGATACGGCAGGGCCGCAGGGTCAGGAGCCGCACCGCATGGTGCTCGATGAGGTCAGGCCCGGTGATCGCACCGTTGCCGAATGGCGCGATCAGGGTGTGACCACGGCGCTTGTTGCGCCTTCATCGGGCATGTTTCGCGGTCAGAGCGCACTTGTGAATCTGCGTGGTGAGAGCGCGAGCGAGATGGCAGTCGCCTCGCCGGTGGCGCTCCACATGGGGTTCGAGCCGCTGCGCGGGCGGTATCCGTCCACGCTGATGGGTGCGATGGCGTACCAGCGTCAGAGCTTTCTGGATGCGCGGCACCTCGAACAACAACTCGAACGTTACGCCCGGAACCCGCGTGGCATGTCGCGGCCGGTGCGATCGCCCGATCTGGAAGTGTTGATTCCCTATCTCAACAACCGTGGTCTGGTAGTGATCGATGCGCGGAGCCAGCGGGCCATCCGCCGGGCCGTGGGACTCGCAAGGGAATTCAACCTCAACTACGTGGTGTCCGGTGCCGGTGAAGCATGGCAGGCGCTGGACTTGCTCGTGGCCGAAAGGAAGCCCGTGATCGTCACGGCCACGTACGCCGCGCCGGACTCGCTCACCGGGCGACCGTTCCTGGTGACGCGTCCCGAGCCGATGCCGTCCGACAGCCAGCTCCAGCGTCTGATAGACCGGAACGCTGCGGTGCTGGATTCGGCGGGAATAACGATTGCGCTTGCCTCCGGAGGGCGGATGCCAGCGCGGGAGTTCCGCGGAGCGGTTCGCCGCGCAGTGCAGGCCGGGCTTTCGCACGACGCGGCGGTGAGGGCAACGACGCTGACTCCCGCACGCATCCTTGGAGTGGACAACCGGTTGGGATCGATCGAGGCCGGCAAGATCGCAAATCTCGTGGTGGCAACGGGCGATCTTTTCACCGATACGACGCGAGTTGAAGCGGTGTTCGTGGACGGCGAACGGTTTGTGGTGGAGCCGCAGGCGGCGCCCGCGGCTGCGGGCGCGCGGGTAGCCGCGATGGGTGGCCAGCGGGGTGAAATGGCGGGCCGGATGCGGCAGGCCGCCGCGGAGCGGGCTAGTGGTGGTGGTGCTCTGGCTGCGGAAGCCGGGGAAGCGCCGGAGGCAACAGCACCTGAAGCCGCGCCCGAGGAACCAGTGAGGTTCCCCACGCCGCCCGCAGCGATCCCGCGTGGCCGGCTGGTGGCCATTACCAATGCCACGATCATGACCGCCACGCGCGGCACCATAGAGCGCGGCACCATAGTGGTGCGCGACGGACGCATTGCGGCGGTTGGTCCGGACGTTCAGGTACCTCGCGATGCCGAAGTGATAGACGGCACCGGCCGGTACGTGATCCCCGGGATCGTGGATTCCCATTCGCACATGGGCATTGAAGGGGGAGTGAACGAGGGTACTGAAAACCTGACCCCCCACGTGCGCATGACCGACCAGATCCGGCACGACGACATCCAGTTCTGGAACGCGCTCGCCGGAGGTGTCACAACCATCAACGTGTTGCACGGTTCGGCCAACTCCATTGGCGGGCAGAACGCGGTGATCAAGCTCCGCTGGGGTCTGCTTCCGGAACAGCTGTTTGTGGAGAATGCGCCGGGCGGGATCAAGTTCGCTCTGGGAGAGAATCCCAAGCGTTCCAACCGTCCCAATATACCAGGGGTGCCGCAGCGGTTTCCCAACACCCGCATGGGGGTCGAGTTCTCGATCGCGGAGGCGTTCCAGCAGGCGTCGGCGTACCGCTCCGAGTGGACGGCGTACGAGGCGGAACGGGGGCGGGCCCGCAGGGGACAGGAGCCGCTGGAACCCAGGCGTGACCTCTTCCTCGAGGCGCTGGCCGGTGTGCTGGACGGCAGCATCCGCGTGCATTCGCACGGGTATCGTGCCGATGAATTCCTGATGCTGCTCCATCTTGCCGACTCGCTCGGATTCAGGATTGCATCGTTGCAGCACATACTGGAGGGTTACAAGATCGCCGACGAGATTGCGGCGCACGGCGCCGGCGCCAGCACTTTCGCCGACAACTGGGCGTTCAAACTCGAGGCATACGACGCAATTCCTTACAACATGGCGCTCATGCACGAACGGGGAGTGCGGGTTTCCATCAACTCGGACAGCGGCGAGCGGGTGCGCCGGATGCTTCAGGAGGCGGCCAAGGCCATGAAGTACGGCGGCGTGTCCGAGCAGGATGCGCTCCGCATGGTAACGCTCAACGCCGCCATGGATCTGGGGCTGGGTGACCGCCTTGGCAGCATCGATGTGGGCAAGGATGCTGACCTCGTGATTCTCAACCATCATCCGTTCGATCCGCGCGCACGGGTCGAGAGGACCCTGATTGACGGTGTGATCTACTACGACTACGAGCGGGCTCCGAGGCTGCGTGATCAGGTCGAGCGCCCCGCGGTTACCCGGGCTGATGAGGGAGGTGCGCTGTGAGAATGCTCAACGTTGCGCTGTTCGCGCTGCTGTTTCTTGCGCCGCGTCTCGAGGCACAGACGGTGGCCATTGTGGGAGGCACCGTGGTTCCCGTCACCGGCCCGCGCATCGAGAATGCCACGGTGCTGATCCGCGACGGCCGTATCGCGTCGGTGGCTCGAGGGATACAGGTCCCCGCCGATGCCCAGGTGATCGATGCGCGAGGTCGCTACGTATACCCGGGACTGATAGACTCGGAAACACGCCTCGGCATCTCGGAGATCAGTCAGATATCCGCGGGACAGGACATCAACGAAATCGGCGACTTCAATCCCGCCATGTCCACATACATCGCCGTGAATCCGCATTCGGAGCTGATTCCGGTGACCCGGGTGAACGGCGTTACGACCGCGGTGAGTACACCGTCAGGCGGGCGCATCGCAGGTACTTCCACGCTGATCGATCTGGACGGTTGGACACCGCTCGAGATGTCGCGGAGGCACCAGCTCGCGGTTGTGGTGAGCTTCCCGCTGCTCGAGCGACCGCCGGCCGGCGGGGGCGGTTTTGGTGGCGGCTTCGGTGGTGGCCAGCAGCTGTCGGATGAGGAGTTCAGGCGTCGGGGAGAGCGTCAGGTGCGCGAGCTGGAGGAATATCTGGAGCAGGCTCGTGTTCATTCGGAGCGGGTGGCACGCGGCGTCGGGCCTGCGCGGCCAGACCGGCAGCTCGAAGCCATGATTCCGGTCATGCGGGGTGAACGTCCGCTTGCAGTCCAGGCCAATGGTTCGGCGGAGATTCTTGCGGCCATCGCGCTGGGCGAGAAGTTCGGCGTCCGCGTGGTGATCACCGGCGGCCGCGACGCGTGGAAGGTGGCCGATACGCTTGCGGCAAAGGGCGTCGGCCTGATTCTGGGCCAGATCACCAGCAGTCCGCCGCGGGAAGCCCCATTCGACGCCATATACGCGCAGCCCGGGATGCTGGCACGGGCGGGTGTCAAGTTCGCGTTCTCGACGAGTGACGCAGCCAATGCCCGGAACCTGCCGTACAATGCTGCGCTGGCGGTGGCGCACGGTCTGGATCCGGAAGACGCGCTCCGGGCCATGACGTTATGGCCGGCCGAGATCTGGGGCGTGTCAGAGGAAGTTGGATCCATCGAGGT
>CAZTIV010000039.1:0-26419 GCA_964613905.1 uncultured Gemmatimonadaceae bacterium
CCCGGCACCGGTATTGAAAACCACCACCCGTTCTCCCTCCCGCAGCTGCCCGTTCGCGGCCAGCAGTTCGAGCGCCGCCAGTGCCGCACCTCCCTCGGGGGAACAGTCGATGCCCTGCTCCGCCGCGAGCCGCTCAGCCCAGCGTGTGAGCGTGGCATCTTCCACCGCTACGGCCGTTCCGCCCGTGTCCTTCAGCGCCCTCAATACCAGCGGTCCGCCGAGCGGAGCTGGAACCCGGAGACCGCTCGCCACGGTTACCGGGTTCTCCCAGGGTTCCGTCGCCTTCTTTCCCTGGTCGAACGCCCGCACCACGGGCGCGCAACCGGCAGCCTGCACGCTGTAGAGCCGAGTGCGCGCACCGGCGTCGATCCAACCGGCCGCGCGCAGCTCATCGAACGCCTTCCACATGCCGATAAGTCCTGTACCTCCACCGGTGGGATAGATGATCGAATTGGGCGGTGTCCAGCCGAACTGTTCGGCCAGTTCCAGACCGAGCGTCTTCTTGCCTTCTATACGGTACGGTTCCCGGAGCGTAGACACATCAAACGCTCCGGATTCGGCGGCATAGGCCCGCGACGCCTTGCCGCAGTCACCGATATGGCCGTCAATGACTTCCACCGTCGCGCCAAACGCCCGTGCCTGTTCCAGCAGCCGAGGCGGAGTATCGCGAGGCGCAAATACTCGTGCGGACCTGCCGGCGCGCGCCGCATAGGCGGCAAGTGCCACTCCTGCGTTTCCGGCGGTGGGCACCGTGAAGCCCTCCGCCCCGGCTGCGGCGGCCCGCGTCACCGCCGCCGACATCCCACGCGCCTTGAACGATCCCGTAGGGTTCTGCGATTCATCCTTGACGTAGATATCGAGTCCCAACCTGCCACCGATTTGGGGAAGCGGAATGAGTGGCGTCATCCCCTCACCCAACGATACCGGTTCCTCACCGGACGCAAGCGGCAGCCACTCGCGATATCGCCACATCGTGGCCGGGCGCGCCGCTACCGCATGGCGCAGTTCAACCGCGGGAAGATGGTCATACGAAACCAGCCACGGCGCGCCGCAATCGCATACGGTTGGCAGCCCGCTCGGCTCGCGGCCCTCGCCACAGGCCGAACACTCGAGCATCCAGGGGAGCGTCACCGGCGCAGATGCTCCAGAACACGCTCCGCCAGCCGCGTGGAGAACCCCGGCACGGCCGCTATCTCCTTCACACTTGCCAGCCGCACACCCGCCAGACTCCCGAACTTCTCAAGCAGCACGCGCCTCCTCGTTGGGCCCACTCCCGGAATGTTCAGCAGTTCCGACGTCACCGTGCGCTTGGCCCGCCGCTTCCGGCTGTAGGTGATCGCAAAGCGATGCGCCTCGTCCCGGGCCCGCTGCAACAGCTTGAGCGACGGCGCGCTGCGGGGCAGCCGGATCGGATCTCTGCGCCCCGGCACGAACACTTCTTCTTCCCGCTTTGCGAGGCTCGCAAGCGCCACACCGCTCACGCCGGTATCCTCAACCGCCTGCCTCATCGCACCCAGCTGACCCTTCCCGCCATCCACCACCATGAGATCCGGCAGCGGTTTCCCTTCGTCAATCCGCCGCCCGAGATACCGCGTCACCACTTCCCTGACAGCCGCATAATCATCCCGCAGTACTTTTCCCTTATCCCCTTTCCCTTTTCCCTCTTCTTCTCCCCTGATCCTGAACTTCCGATACTCCCCCTTCTTCGGCCGCCCCGCCTCGAACCAGACCAGGCTCCCCACGGTATCGCGCCCCTGATTGGTGGAGATATCGATGCAGACAAACGAACGCGGGACCACCGTGAGCCCCAGATCTCTCCCCAGCGCGTAGACGGGATCCTCAACCCGTTCTTCGGTCTCCAGCGCCTCGATCCTGAAGTTCTCCAGCGCGGCCCGCGCGTTCTGTTCCGCCAGATCAACGAGGTGCCTGCGTGATCCACGTTGCGGCACGAGCCAGTCGATGTCCGGGTCGAGCTCCATCAGGTTGTCAAAATCGGCTGGCGGGAATGGCAGCGCCGCCATCCGCGCCCGGTTCTCGGCCGGCAGATAGGACTGTACCAGAAACGCTCCCAGCACCGCTTCATCCGGTTCCTCTGCCAGGTTGTGCAGGAAACGCTGATCCTGAGCTATCACCTTGCCGTCGCGTACCCGCACCAGCACGCCCACGGCGTCGTCGCCATCCCGGGCATACCCTACGGCATCCATGTCACCGCCGCCCACTCGCTCCACCGCGGAGGGTTCTTCCAGCTGATCGAGCCATCGCAGTGCGTTCCTGAGTTCGGCGGCGCGCTCGAAATCCAGATCTCTGCTGGCCGCTTCCATACGTTCCCTGAGCCGCCCCCGTACCTCCACCGTCCTCCCTTCGAGAAACGCCACCACGTCGTCGATCATGGCGCGATACGATTCGCGGCTCTGGTAGCCCACGCATGGTGCCAGGCATCGATGAATGTGGTAGTCCAGGCAGGGGCGGTCCGGGGCGTCGTCCGGCAACCCATAATGACACGACCGTACCGTGAAGATCCGGCGGATCACGCGCAGGCTTCTTCTGAGCGTCCCCACGTCCGTGTAGGGTCCGAAGAACCGCGCCCCCGGAATATCCACCCGTCGCACCACCAGCACCCGGGGAAACGGTTCTCCCATCGTCACTGCGATCCGGGGATAACTCTTGTCGTCGCGCAGCAGGATGTTGAACCGGGGGGCGTGCTCCTTGATGAGGTTGTTTTCCAGCAGCAGCGCCTGCGATTCGGAGGGAGTGACGATCGTGTCCACGTCCGCGATCAGCCGCTGGAGAATCCTGTGTTTGGGGCTGTTGGCGTGATCGTCCCGGAGATAGCTGCGCACCCGCTGGCGTAAACGTGCTGCCTTCCCCACGTACAGCACCTTCCCGGCGGCGTCCTTCCACAGATACACGCCGGTAGCGTCAGGCAGAGCCGCAGTCTTGCGGTCGAGGTTGGGGGAAAGGTTCACGGTTGGTCCTGGGCCGGCGTGGAGCGCCCGGATGACCTCACCGGCCGATCTATCGGATCCGGGCAGCCGAGAGCAACGCCCGCATCTCCGGATGCTTCAGTGCATAAGTTATCACACCGTAAACTACCCCGAAGATGGCGAGTCCGGTGAGCGCAACAACCCACGCGGCCTGATCCCCGAGCTTTGCCGCCGCCATTCCAGCCGCCACCGCCGCCACCGCCGCCCCTGCCCCCGCAACGACAAGTGACCTCCTCTCCCTTGTCCCCATTATGGCTCCAACCCGCGTCACCAGACTCCGCTGCAGCAATCCCACGTTCGTGGAGGCGCCGATCGCGGCACCAAGCGCAATCCCTGCGGGACCGAAATGCTGCATCAGGAGATATCCGGAAGAGGCCGACAGCACGACCGAGACGGCCGCGAATCGTACCGGCGTCCCGGTGTCGCCGAGCGCGTAGAAGCCGGACGCCAGCAACTTGACTGAGGCCTGTGCCCACAGCGCCAAGGCGTAGGCGGCGAGGACTCCGGCTACGACGGCGGTATCGTCTGCCGTGAACCGGCCGGTCTGAAAGAGGACGGCCACGATGGGTGTGCCGAGCGTTGCGAACGCGAAGGCCGATGGCAGCATGAAGAACGTTACCCGCCGGGCGCCGCGGGCCAGGCGCTCGCGGACCGCTTCTGAGTTGGCCGCCGCTGCATCGCGGCTGAGTTCCGGCAGCGCCACCGCCGCGAAACTCACCCCGAACAGCGATACCGGCAGGATCGCAATGAGCTGGGCATAGCCGAGCACCGCTACTGAATCCGGTCCGAGCAGCGACGCGAGCTGCGTGTCTATGATCCCGGAGATCTGCACTACCCCGGCCCCGAACACCACCGGCGCCCAGGCACGGATGACTCGCCTGACTCCCGGTGTCTCCAGACTCAGGCTCCACGAGACCCTGCCCGCCAATCTGAGCGCAGACGGGAGCTGAGCGGCAAGCTGTAACACGCTGCCCCCAACAGCACCGAACGCCAGCGCGACTGCCAGATCCGCCCCGGCCAGCATGCTCCCCAGGGCGATCAGCGTACCTATCTGGGCGATGTTCCAGAGCGCGGGTGCCGAGTACGAGAGAAAGAAGCGTCGGTGAGTATTGAGAACGCCCAGGCACCACGCGGCAAGGATCATGATTCCCGACATCGGGAACAGGATTTTGACCAGCGTGACGGTGAGTTCCCGCGTGGGGCCGCTGAATCCCGGCGCCACGGCGGACGTTATCACAGGAGCCAGAAGAATACCGGCCACCGCCGCCATACCCGTCAGCAGCACCAGCAGCGAGGCAATGGTACCTGCCAGACGCCGAGCGTTTTCGGTCTCGCCCCGTTCTATCATCCCTGCGTAAACGGGAATGAATGACGCGGAGAGAGTTCCCTCACCCAGCAGGTTGCGAATTACGTTGGGAATCCGGAGCGCCGCTCTGAAGGCCCCCGCCGTGGCGCTGTTCCCGAAATAGTGCGCGAACACGCGTTCCCGGACGAAGCCGAGGACGCGTGCCACCATGATCCCCGCGGCAACGCGCGCCGCGAGCCGTCCGTCAGACGGTCGCACTCGGCGTCTCGAAACCCGCCATGTGCTCCTCCGCGGCGTTCAGAACCTGGTCCACGAACGCCGGCCCGTACCTCACGAGGTATTGCAGCAGGTTCAGCACGCGCTCCTGAGGTTTCCCCAGCGGATACAGGTTGTGCCGCGCCTTGGCTACCTGCTGTACCAGTACTTCATCCGCCTGCTTGAGGTGCGATACGATTCTCTTCTCGATATCGCCGGTGCCCGCCAGTGCGGCATTGAGCGCGGATTGCACCGGCTTCCGGAGCGTGGGGTCAATACCCGTGGCGGCCGTCTCCAGGCGTTGGTACTCGTCACGCAGAGTTGTGCGAATGGCTGCCAGTGCGTCCCGGGCCTCCGGCGGCATCTCATCGCGAACCAGGCGTGCCTCGATCTGTCCTTCAGGGCCCATCAGATCGCCCGGCGCAATCCCGTACTTGTCCAGCACCTTCCTGACCCGACCTTCGATTACCAGGCCGGACCACCTTGGAACAGCGGCCTGTGGCGTCACCTCCAGCATCCGGTAGATGGGTCCACATTGAGGCAGATATGCCAGTTCCCCGGGCCCCGCAACGTAGGCGGCGGTGGGAAGCAGCGCCGCCTCCACCACGGGCCTCAGCAGAACGTTGGGCGAAAGCTTCTCCGGATCTGTTTCCGCGATTGCACGGATGTCGTCCACGCAACACCGCTCGTGCGTTCGCCGGCTTACCAGCGAGTCTCCATCGAGTACCAGCCGGTCCCGGCCCATGCTCCCTTCGATCATCACGGTAGTGGCGCCGTCGCCAACGGTCACCGGACCGGATGGACCCTTTGCCAGCGCTTCATCCAGTTCTCCCGCGAGTTCGAGTGCGCGCACGAGAAGCGGGGCCATGGCGCGCTTGGCCGCCGGATGCCACGGCTGGAAGACCAGGAGGCCCCGCGACCCCAGCAGGTCGGCCATGGCCCGCGCAAACGCGGTCGCCATGTCGTACCGGGGTTCCCATGCCCCCGCGATCCAGTTCAGGACCTCGTCACGAAACTCTGATGGAGGTGTCGCCGATTCCACGGTTGCCAGGAGATCGCGAATCCCGTCACCCACGGGTTCGCGGTAAAGCGGCGTCAGCGGCGCATCCGACGCACGGTCACGCAGACTCAGCCGGACCGGCTCATTTGCCGTATCGAGAAGGTATGTGTGGTTGGCTTCGGCAAAGTCGTGATCGTCGCCGGCCACCCAGAACACCGGCACCACCGAGCGCCCCAGGGCGGCTTCGTACCTTCGCGCGAGGGCAATTGCGGACAGCGCCTTGTACGGAGTGAACAGCGGGCCGGTGAGCAGTCCGGGTTGCTGGCCGGTAGTTACGCAGAGCGCCTCCCCGGACAGGAGGCGCTCCAGGCCGTTGGCGGCTTCCGGCGCCTCCGCGATGAATGCGGGGCGCAGCATCTCCAGGGAGCGTGCGCCACCCGCTGCCGTTCGCGGGGGTATCCCGTTGGAAGCCGGTATTGGTGTGGGGAGCAGCTCCAGAGTCATGATCGGGATGCCACGAAAATTACTCTCGTTGACCGGTCTGTCAGGGGGCCCCCATGGTAGTCGCCGAATTTTCGCTTGACTTCAAGACCGGCTTCCAGCAGCAGTCCCTCCAGCTCCGCCGGCGCGAAGAGCCGGACCCGTTCGACAAAGCTCCTGCCATCACCCATGAGATGAATCTCCTTGACCACATACCGATCATCTCCGGTTATCCGTCGCTCGATCACGACCTTCTGCGCTCCGGTGGTGAGCTCCTCTCGCGGAATCAGGTCGGCCCGCACCCGCTCGGCATTGAAGTAGTCGAGCACAAAGGACCCGCGGGGCTTCAGCAACCTGCCGCTCGCCGCAATGACGTCGCGGTGCTCCCGGTCGTCCGAGAAATATCCGAAGCTCGTGAACAGATTCACCACAACGTCGAACGAGTCCGGCCGGAACGGCAGAAACCGCATGTCCCCACGCACCAGGTGAAGGGGCCTGTCCGAGCGACGCTGAGCCCGGTTAAGGAGTGCGGGCGAAAGGTCGAATCCGGTAACCAGCGCCCCGCGCTTCCCGAGCTGCCCGGCGTGCCGGCCGGGCCCGCAACCAAGATCCAGTACATTCCTTCCGGCGAGTGGTACCTCGCTGTCGATGAGCCCGACCAGCGCCGTGGCATCGGCATCGTCACGGTGAGGGTAAAGCCTGAGATACTCCTCGCCGAACCACTGCTCGAACCACTCGGTCACCTGGTCAGTTGCCCTTGTGGTAGGGTTGGCCCCGGAGAATCGTAGATGCGCGATACAGTTGTTCCAACAGCACGGCGCGCGCAAGCTCGTGCGGCATGGTCATGGCTGACAGACTGAGCTTGAGCTCGCTGGCCTCAAGTACGGTTCGATCCAGTCCCCATGCTCCACCTATTACCAGAACAGTGTTCCTTGCCTCCCGCCGCCAATCAGCCAGGCGGCGGGCAAACTCACGACTCGACAGCGTCTTCCCCGCCCGGGTCAGAGCGACCATGCGGGATCCGCGCGGAATCGCTCCGATTATCCGCTCCCCTTCGCGGCGGAGAACCTGAGAAGCCTGCTGACCCCTGGCCTCCGGTACCTCACGAATCTCCACCGGCAGATACCGGGAAAACCGCTTTGCATATTCTTCGCATACGGTCCTTATTGCCGCATCCCGCACTCGGCCTACAGCCACGATCCTCAGCACCATCAGGCATACAGCCCGCGCAGCTTGTGCACCGCGGCCACCCGCTCGATGGCCAGCATGTAGGCTGCCGTCCGCATGTTGACGTTGTATCTCTGCGAAACCGACAACACCCCGGCAAACGACCGCTGAATAATGCTCGACAGGCGCTCAATAACGGTGGGCTCGTCCCAGAAGTATCCTCCCCGGTCCTGAACCCACTCGAAATAGCTCACCGTCACACCGCCTGCATTGGCCAGTATGTCCGGAATGATGAACACCCCCTTGTCTTCGAGAATCCGGTCTGCGGCGGGTCCCGTGGGACCGTTCGCTCCCTCGCAGATGATCTTTGCCTTGATGCGGTCGGCGTTACGGCGGTTGATCACTCCCTCGAGCGCCGCCGGTACCAGGACGTCCACCTCAAGCTCCAGCAGGTCTGCATTGCTTATGGGATCTCCACCGGGGTAGCCCGAGAGGTATCGGTGCTCCCGCGCCCAGTTCATGGCATCGTCCACGTTGATCCCGTTGGCATTGTAAACCCCACCCGACTTGTCACTCACCGCCACGACGGTGAGTCCCTCCATTTCGAGGAGATGTGCCGCAACTGAACCCACGTTTCCGAACCCCTGCACCGCCGCCTTGGTGCCGCGCAGAGGGAGCCCCAGATGTCTGAGCGCCTCCTTGGTGGCGATCATGCATCCGCGCCCCGTAGCCTCCCGCCGTCCCAGGGAGCCACCCATCTCAACCGGTTTTCCGGTAACCACTGCGGTCACCGCGTGCCGCTTGTGCATCGAATAGGTGTCCATGATCCACGCCATCACCCGCTCGTTGGTGTTGACGTCCGGTGCCGGGATGTCGGATTCGGGCCCCAGAATCTCGATCAGCGAAGCCGTGTAGCGCCGCGTCAGCCGTTCAAGCTCGTTGATGGACAGCGCGCCGGGATCGCAAATGACGCCGCCCTTGGCGCCTCCGAACGGGATATTCACAACCGCGCACTTCCAGGTCATCCACGCAGCCAGTGCCTTGACCTCGTCCAGCGTGACGTTGACGTCGAACCTGATGCCTCCCTTGGCCGGACCCCGCGAAGTGTTGTGCAGCACACGGTATCCGGTGAATACCTCTATCTGGCCGTTGTCGCGCTGAATCGGGACCGATACGATGATCTGTTTCTCCGGCTCCCTCAGTACCTGGTAGATGCCGGGATCCAGGTCAAGCAGCTCAGCCGCATGATCGAAGCGGGCCATCATGGCCCCGAATGGATCGTCGTCGCTTAGCTGGATGTCCTTGTCGCGTCCCACCAGAGCCTTGGCGGACGGGGCGGGCGGAATGGTCGTGCTCATGTGGTGTTTGGATCTGGCAGACACGCGCGGAGCAGGCGCTCGAGCTGTGGCCGGCCGGCCTCCCAGCAGACGTCCAGGGACGCGACCAGCGGTTCCCGGGCGGTGCCGGGCCAGAGCGGTTCGAGCTTGAGCGCGTCCTTCACGGTGACCACAACGTAATCAACCTCGTTGCCGGCTTCGAGGAGCCACGTCACATCGCGGGCCCTGAACCTGTGATGATCCGGGAACCGGGCAGGCCTTACCCGGGCCCCCAGCCCCTCAAGTTGCGCGACGAACGGCGCCGGATCGGCAATACCCGAGGCCGCGAGCACGCTCGCTCCCGAGAGCCGCTCCAGGCCAATCGGCACACCCGTCATCAGGCCGTGGAGACCCGATATTCCCAGTGCGGCCACCCCCGCGACATCACGCCCCATAACCTCCGACAGTCCTTCCGCGATCTTCATTGCTCCCTCAGCCGGCGCCGCCTTCCGGGTCACCGCCACAAAGTCCGCTCGTTCCAGTGCGCGGATCCCCTCACGGTACGGTCCGGAGGGCAGGAGCTGGACGGCATCGTCCCAGGCGTCCGCGCTTATCAAAACCACATTCACGTCCCGTGCCACGTCCAGCCTCTGAAAGGCGTCGTCCAGAACGGCTACCCGGGCGCCCAGTTGGGCGGCCCGGTGCGCTCCTCTCACCCTGTCCGGATCTTCCACCACCACCGCGCCGGGAACGAGCTTTCGATGGATGACGCCTTCATCTCCTCCGTATCCCCGGAGCAGCACCGCCGGGCGCACGCCCCGCCGGGCATACCAGTCGGCGATCCACGCTGAGATGGGGGTCTTGCCCGTACCTCCTGCAGTGAGGTTGCCGACCGCTACGGCCGGCATCGGTAGCCGCCGGGTCTCGCGCCAGCCCCGCCGGTAGGCGGTGGCTCGGACGGCCGCCGCAACTCCAAAGGCCGCCGACGCCGGAGCGAGGACCGCCCGCAGAGCCCTGGCCCCCGCCGACCGGGATCGCCAGAGCCAGATCACTGTGCGTCCTGCTCGGTTCTCAAGAGCCGTTCGGTGAGTTGCCGGGTGGCCTGGACCCGGGCGGCGCGCCCGCGGCGTACCGCGAAGGGCTCGCCATAACTGAACCGCACCGTCGAAAGCGGCTTCGGGACCATCATGCGGTCCCATGAGCCCACGTGCCATGCCCGCTCAACCGATACACCTACCGGTACGATCGGGGCTCCGGTACACTGGGCAGTGACGACCGCACCCGGCTTGGCTACCCTGGGGGGTCCCAATGGGCCGTCAGGAGTCATCGCCACGTCACCGCCGCTTTCAACAGTTCGTACCAGCCGCCTGAGGGCTTCCGTACCGTAACGTGTGCTCGAGCCGCGTGCCAGCAGGTATCCCCAGGCGGGCGCCAGTCCGGCAAGCAGGTCTCCGTCGTGATGCCGGCTGATCAGCAGCATCACCCCCTCACCGCGATGCCTCCAGGCGAGTGGAACGATGCTGTGGTGCCAGAGGACGAAGACAATCGGTTCGCCGGCCAGGCGAATCCTGTCGACCCGCTCGCGGCCCCGGTCCTCCATTTGCCACGTCCTGGCGAGAGACCGCACTGCGCCGCCCATGAGGTGAGGCAGGAAGCGGTACTTCACGCCACCAGCTCCCTGGCGAGCGCGGCCACCCGCTGCGAAGCTCCGGGGCCGCCCAGCCGTTCCCGCACTTCGCTCAACCCTTCCCTCTGGCTCCGTGCGGCCGGGCCGGTGCGGTCAAGGAGCGGAATGATGGCGTCCGCCAATCGTTCGGGGGTCGCACTGCCCTGAATCAGTTCGGGCGTCACCTCCCGGCCCGCCACCAGGTTGGCAAGACTCATCCACGGGACCTTTACCACCCGACGGGCTACGGCATAGGTCACGGGGTGGGCAAGGTATGCTGCGATCGCAGGTACGCCGGCGAGCGCCGCCTCGAGAGTTGTAGTGCCCGCCTTGCACAGGACCACGTCGGCCGCCGCAAGGACCGACTCCGACGAATGCGCCTGCGCGCTTCCAGGTCCACCCCAGCGGTCGGCCAGCAGCACCCTGACCCCGGGCACGGCCCGGGATACGTAGCGCGCTGCGCTGGCAAACAGCTCCTCATGCCGGGCGCGTTCAGCCGGTCGCGTGCCCGGGAACAAGGCCAGCACCGACGTGTCGTCGTCGATGCCCAGGCCGGCACGGGCCGCCTGCCGAGTGACCCGGGGTGCGACGTCCCTGATCGGGTGTCCCACAAACTCAGCCGCAATGCCCAGGCTTCTGAAGTACTGTTCCTCGAAGGGGAGCACCACAGCCAGTCGGTCCACGGTCCGGCGAAGCCGGGCGGCA
The DNA here is from genome assembly GCA_964613905.1 of uncultured Gemmatimonadaceae bacterium. Lineage (GTDB taxonomy): Bacteria > Gemmatimonadota > Gemmatimonadetes > Gemmatimonadales > GWC2-71-9 > CAZTIV01. Next base: position 10,880 of record CAZTIV010000039.1, read on the forward strand.
CGCCAGCCGCCCCAGGCCCACAGCTGCGGAGCGATGTAGTAGAGGACTGGTACGCCGGCCTTCCGCGCTGCACCGGCAACTCTCAGGTGGAATCCGGGATAGTCGAGCAGGATTACGAGGTCGTAACGCCCTTCGCGGAACTGCCGTCTGAGCAGACGGAACAGGCTGACATGCGATGGAATCCCGGCCAGCGCGCCGCCCAGGCCAACACGCTGAAGCCGTCCGTAGTCATGAACCACCGGCGCTCCCGCCGCACGCAGCGCCGGTCCCCCACAGGATTCGATTTCGGCTTCCGGGAACGCGTTCCGCAGGCACGGGTACAGCGTGGCGGCGTGCCGGTCAGCGGACGGTTCGCCGGCCGACAGGAACAGGCGCATCGTGGTCAGCCGACCAGCACGCCCCGTGACGAGGCGCCGAAGAATTCGATGAGTTCGTGTACCTCAGGCGGCTGCTGTCCGCTTTCGAGCTGAGCGACGGCGACGGCGCGGGTGAGCCGTGAATTGAACAGCAGGCGGAAAGCGTGCTGCAGGGCCTTGCGCGTGTAATCGTCGAACCCTGCGCGCTCAAGCCCGACACGGTTGATGCCGCAGAGTCTGAGGGGATGATCAGCCGCCAGGGCAAACGGTGGGATGTCCTGCGGCACGCGCGATCCCCCTCCCACGAAAGCCCAGCGCCCAATCCTGACGAACTGGTGGATGGGAGTGAGACCCCCGATGGTCACGTGATCTCCTATCGTGACGTGTCCCGCCAGCTGCACGGCATTGGCTATTGTAACATCGTTGCCCAGTGCGCAGTCGTGCGCCACGTGGACATAACTCATGAGAAAGCAGCGGTCGCCGACCCGCGTGACACCGGAGGCTGAGGTCCCGCGATGCACCGTCACGTACTCCCGCAATCGGGTTTCGTCTCCTATCTCCACCCGGGTCGGCTCGTCCTGATACTTGATGTCCTGCGGTGCCGCGCCCACTACGGAACCGTAGCCCAGATAACAGCGCCGGCCTATGCTCGCATTGCGCTCCACGATCACGTGGGCTGCGAGTTCTGCGCTCTCACCTATTACCACGTCCGGACCTATGATGGAGTACGGTCCCACCACTACATCGGGTCCCAGCACCGCGCGAGAATCCACCAGCGCGGTGGGATGTACTTGTGCGGTCATCGATCCACTATGCGGGCCAGCATCTCCGCCTCGGCGGTCGGCTGGCCGTCCACCCAGGCCACACCGCGCATTCTGCAGTTCCGGCCCTTGAGCTGCAGCATCTCCAGTTCGAAGCGCAACTGATCTCCGGGCACCACCGGCCGGCGAAACTTCACGTTGTCGATGGCCATGAAGTAGACAATCTTGTCTTCCGGGTGGTCCACGGTGCCCATGAGCAGCATGCCTCCCACCTGTGCCATCGCCTCGACGATCAGCACCCCCGGCATGATGGGGTGACCGGGGAAGTGACCCTGAAAGAAGGGCTCGTTGAACGTCACGTTCTTGATCCCGACGATCCGTTCCCTCCCGTGGATCTCTATGATTCGGTCAACCAGAAGCATCGGATACCGGTGCGGAATCACGCCCAGAATCTGCTCGATGCCCATGACCGGGGCGCCTCCCGGCGTGGCCGCTCGCGCAAGCGCTCGGGCCAGGGCCACATTGCCTGTGTGACTCGGGCGGAACGCGGTTACCTCCGCCCCTGGCCTTGCGCCGGTCAGGGCAAGGTCTCCCAGCAGGTCGAGCGCCTTGTGCCGTACAAACTCGTCGGGCCAGCGCAGCTCGCCGCTCTCCACAGCGGTCTCGCCGAGTACGATGCAGTTATCGCTGGTCACTCCGGCTGCGAGCCCGGCTCGCGAAAGTTCTTCCTTTTCCGACACGAACCCGAAGGTGCGGGCGCGCGACAGCTCCGCGCCGAACGCCTCAGGTGTTACGTCGTAACAACCCGATTGTCGTCCGATCAGCGGATGAGGCCATTCGATGGTGACCGTGAGCCTCAGCGTATCCGCCGGAGCCACCGTGTAGCGTGCCCCGCCGTCGGTCAACATGAACGGTGCCGTCAGGCGCAGGAGCTTTGCGTCGCCGGCCAACTCCCTGATTCCGGCGGAGACGAAGGCATCGTGGAATAGTGCGGCGCTGCCGTCACCGGCAGGAGGTTCGGGGCCGGTCAGTTCGAATACTGCATCATCCAGCCCCGCTCCCACCGCCGCCGCCAGCACATGCTCCACGGTATGGACCGTGGCCTCCCCAGCGGTAAGGACAACGCGCCGGTTGGTGTCGGTCACATTCTCCCAGCGCGCCGGAATCTCAGGTTTTTCGGCCAGATCGGTGCGGCGGAACACGAATCCCGTTCCCGCCTCGGCAGGGATAGCCCGCAGGGTGACGGCCGCGTTGGAATGCAAGCCACGCCCCTTCACAACGGCCGGTCCAGCCAGAGTCCGTCTCACGTCTCACGCCCCCCACGTCTCACGTCTTACATCCCACCGCTCACCGCTCACCGCTCATTGTGCTCTCAATCTTCGATGTCAGCGGTGCCAGTCTCTCCAGCGCTGCCGCCTGCCGCAGGACGCTCCGGTGATCGCGCGCCGGGTATCCCGAAACGGTGGCCCCGGCGGGTACGTCTCCTATCACGCCCGCCTGCGCCGCGATCCGGGCGCCACGACCTATGTGCATTCTTCCGGCAAGACCGGCCTGCCCGCCAATCTGCACGTCGTCATCCATGTCGGTGGAGCCGGCAATTCCAACCTGCGCCATGATCAGGCACCGTGCACCGATCCGCGTGTTGTGAGCGACGTGCACCAGATTGTCGATCTTCGTACCCTGCCCTATCTGTGTGCGACCCACCGAACCGCGGTCCACCGTGCTGTTGGCGCCAATCTCGACGTCATCTCCCACCGTCAGGGACCCGCGATGGGCGATACGCTTGTGTCCGGCCCCATCGCTGATGAATGCAAAGCCCGGTGTGCCGAGTCTCGCCCCGGCGTTCACCCTGACCCGAGCCCCAAGCACGACGCCATCGCCTATGTGCGCGTGTGCCGCGACGGTGCATCCTTTGCCCAGCACGGCGCCAGAACCCACCGTGGCATGCGGCTCGATCCGGCATTCCGCTCCGAGGCGCGCACGCTCGCCGATGATGGCATGCGCCCCTATCCACACTCGTCCCTCCCACCGTGCTCCGGCAGCCACACGCGCCGTGGGGTGTATGCCCCACTCCAGCGCTACTGGTGCGAGGGCATCGAGGGCCAGTGCCATGGCCCTGCGCGGGTCGGCTACGACGATCCGCGTCCGTGGACCGGGAGCCGTGCGGTATCTCTCCGGAACGAATACCACACCGGCCTGGGTGGCGTGAAAGTAGGAAACGTATCTGGAGGAAGCAAGGAAAGCCGCCTGAGTGGGGCCGGCATCTCTGAGATCGGCGGCTCCCGATACCTCGACGCCCGGATCGCCAAGCAGTTCACCGCCGACCAACTCGGCGAGTTGGCCGGCGGTGATCCGGTCCTGCGTCGGCACGATACTTACGGAGATTGTAGTCGTTGGAGAACGATGGCCGTGAGATCCAGTGTCCGGTCGGCGGCAAGTATGCTGCTGCCCGGTGCCGCCACGTCAAAGATGAATGCGAGGTTGCGTTCCGCCCGCAGTCCCTCGATCACGCCCTTCACGCGTTCCTCCAGCGGCTCGACCAGTTCCCGTTCACGCTCCGCCGCGACCTGCTGCAGCTCGCCGAAACGCTGTTCCAGCCGCTGCTGCATCTGGCGGATCTCCTGCTGACGCTGCTGGCGGGCGGTGGGCGTCAGTACGACCTCCTGCTGGTCGTAAGCCCGGACGATCGAGTCCAGCTGGACCTGCATCCGTTGCACCTCGGTCCGGTATCCGGCGACCTCCGCGGTGAGAGTGGATTCCGCCGCGGCGTAACCCGGCATCTGGCGCAGGATGACCTGCGTGTTTACCCAGGCCATTCTGATCTGAGGCTGCGCGGGGGCGGCCTGAGCGGCCAGCGATGTGGGAATGACCGTTGCCACCGTGATCAGCGTGACCGCAGCCAGTTTAAGGACAGCACGAATGAGCGTCATGGTAGAGTTATCCGGTCAAGGTTAGAAGATATTGCCCAGCCGGAAGTGGAACTTCCACCCCGGATCGGGATTGCCTGCGAGATCGGTACGGTCGAGACCCAAGGCATAATCGAGTCCGATCGGCCCGAGAGGCGAGAGAATGCTCAGGCCCAGCCCGACACCGCGGTAGAGTCTGGTGGGGTTGAACTCGCCCGCCCTGGCCCAGACGTTGCCCGCATCGAGGAAAGCGTTCACGTAGAGCGCCTGGCTGATGCGCAGTCCTACCTCAGCCGTCATTGCGAAGTACGATTGGCCGAATGCCTCGACCGTGCTTGCCTGCGAACCGGTGGCAAACGGGTCGAACCCCAGGGGCGTTACCGAGAACTCTTCGTAGCCGCGCAACGGCACACCGAACTGGGTGCCGCCCAGCGTGAAGAGTTGACGGAAGTGGGGTCCGGGATCACCCCATACGAACCCTGCCTTGGCCGTGTAGCCTGCGAGCACCTTGAGGGGCTGACCTCCGGTGGCCACATCCCCTCCCAGCTGCGCCAGAGGCACGTACCACCGACCCTCAACCGTCGCACGCTGGAAGTTTCCGCTTCCCCCCAGAATGCCGCCTCCCTGTTGGAGCCTCACCTCATGCATTGCGCCGCCCGTCGGGAAGGGCAGTTCGATCCTGGTGTCCCTCAGAAGGCTCAGTCCTGCACTCGACAACGTGCAGTTGGCGCAGGCGAACCGGGACTGAAGCCGGCCGGGTGAGTCCAGCGTGCTCTGCTCGACCGTATACGAGGTGAATACGCGCGAATATCGCGATCCCCTCAGGGGGAAGCCCAGCTGGAACGTTGCGCCCCGTGAATTGATGCGACCCAGGTCCGCGATGGTATAGCGGAGCCGGGAGCTGTGAACGCTCACCGATCCCGAGATGAGCCTGCCCTGAATGGCAGGATCGGAATAGGTGAGCCGGAAATCGCTTATGTTGCGCCCGAACTGCCACTGCAGGCTGATGCGCTTGGCCCTGCCCAGTACGTTCGGCTCGTCCAGACCGATGAATCCGCCCACGCCAACCCCCTGGCCCATCGAAGCACCGAAGTTGACGTTGCCGGTGCGACGTTCATCGACCTGGAAAACGACGTCCACGTCGCCCTGAGCATCCGGTTCTATTCTGGGAATTTGCAGCGGCTGCTCGAAGAACCCCAGGTTCGAGATGTTCTGGTAGGAGCGAATGAGCGCTTCCTGCCGGAACACGTCTCCCGGGACCATTACGATGGCGCGGCGGATCACGCTCTCATGGGTAACGGTATTGCCGATGATATCGACCCGGTTGATTACGGCGGGCTGGCCTTCCTGGATCTGCCACCTGAGGTCGACCATGTGCCGTCCATCGTTCCCGGTGCGCCGGGCGATTACCGGCTGGACCTGAGCGTAAAGGTATCCGTTGTTGCTGTAGAGAGTCTGCACACGTTCGGCCGCCTGGATCCATCGGGCTTCGTCGAATACCTGCTGTCCTCGGCGCTGCCCGCCGAGCCCCAGGAATCCGGCTGTCCGGCTGCCGAAGGGATACAGTGCTTCAAGCTGCTCGGTCGAGAACTGCCGGTTACCGACTATCTCGAAGTCACCGACTTCGTACTGTTCCCCCTCGCTGACCGTCAGCACAAGGGTTCCCTTCCCGGACTCCTCATGCACGATGAGGGTGTCGTCCACGACCTGGAAGTCAATAAAGCCGTGGGAGCCGTAGAACGCGGGCAACCGGGACCGCACGTCGTCGTCGAGCGCGTCGTCGTCGTATTCGCCCTTCCGGAACCACCAGAAACCTTCAGGCCGTGTTGCCAGGCGGGAAACGACCTGCTCGTCCGTGAAGGCCTCGTTGCCCTCGACGATCACCTGGCTCACGGCCACACGTCTCCCTTCGGTGATCTCGAACATGACGCGCATGGTTCCGTCCGCGGCGGGATCCTCATGCATGCGCACGTCGGCCAGGTAATAGCCTCGTTGCTTGTAGAGAGAATCGATGGCGGCGAGCGAGCGCTGCGCGGCTGCCGGGTCGTACGGCCTTCCAGCCTGAAGAGCCACCCTTCCCCGCACCGTTCGCTCCGGGACGATCTCCGGCCCCCGGACATTCCACGCGGTAAGCAAGGGCCGCTCCACAACCTCGATTCGCATCACCGCACGTCCATCCATCTCGCCCTGCATGATGCGGACGTCGTCGAACTGCCCGGTGGCGAACAGGGCCTGGACGGCCCTCTGCACGTCCCGGTATGACAAAGGCTGACCGGTGGCCAGACCGGACTGGGTAATGATCTGGTCTGCAGGTACACGATTGGCTCCCACCACGACGATGCTGTCCATCACCGAAGTGGCTGGATCCGGAACCTGGGCCTCGAGCGAGAGGGAGACCAGGGCCAGGGAAGCCGCCAGCAGGAGGAACTGCTTCTGCAACTACGCCTTCGTGCCGGTGAGCACGCGGAAGACCAGTCGATCGCCTTCGGGACTCACGTCCACTTCGACCTCGTCCCCGGCCGCGATGTCACCGGTCAGGATCTTGTCCGACAACGGGTCTTCCACGTAGCGCTGAATGGCCCGCTTGAGCGGTCGCGCGCCGAAATTCTCGTCGTATCCGTGGTCGACCAGGAACTGGGTGGCCGCGTCCGTGCGCCGCAGCACCAGTCCCTCATCCGATATCCGGGACTGGACCTGATCGAACACGATCGAAACGATCTGGGCGATGTGTTCACGCCCGAGCGGGTGAAACACGATCACGTCGTCCAGCCGGTTCAGGAACTCCGGGTTGAACACCTTGTTGATCTCGTCCTTGACCTTCTCTTCCATCTTCTCGAATGAGGTCTGCGCATCGGGCTCGGCGAACCCCAGAGCCTTGCCCTTGGTAATGTCTCTTGCTCCCACGTTGGACGTCATGATCACCACGGTGTTCTTGAAGTCGATCACGCGACCGTAGTTATCCGTGAGGTGACCCTCATCGAGCACCTGGAGCAGAATGTTGAACACATCCGGATGGGCTTTCTCGATCTCGTCGAGCAGCACCACTGAGTACGGCTTGCGCCTCACGGACTTGGTCAGAGTGCCGGAGTCTTCGTAGCCCACGTATCCGGGGGGCGCCCCGATCAGTCGGCTTACGCTGAACTTCTCCATGTATTCCGACATGTCCACTCTTATCAGCGCCTGCTCGTCGGCAAACAGGAAGCGGGCCAGCGCCCGGGCCAGCTCGGTCTTGCCTACTCCCGTGGGGCCCGAGAACACGAAGCTGCCGATGGGCCGGCGCGGATCCTTCAGACCGGCCCGCGAACGCCGTATGGCGCGCGAAATGGCCTCGATGGCCTGATCCTGTCCAACCACCGACTTGTGCAGCTCGTCCTCCATCCGGAGAAGCCGCTTCGTTTCCGCTTCCTGCAGTCGGGTTACCGGAATGCCCGTCCACCGGGACACGATGAACGAGATTTCTTCCTCGCCAATCACCGGCCGCCTGCTTTCGCGCTCCGTTTCCCACTGTTCCTGCCGGCGCCGGATCTCACCCTGCACTTCGCGCTCGGCGTCGCGCAATCCAGCCGCCTGCTCGAAGTTCTGGTTCCGGACCGCTTCTTCCTTGTCGTGATTGATCCCTTCGAGCCGGTCCTTGAGATCTGCCACCTCGGCCGGCGGCACCTGGGCGGCCAGACGCGCGCGCGCCGAGGCCTCGTCGATCACGTCGATTGCCTTGTCCGGCAGGAACCGGTCGGTGATGTACCGCTCCGACAGCCGGGCCGCCTGCTCGAGCGCCGTGTCCGGGATAGTCACCCGGTGGTGCTCCTCGTAGCGCTGCCGGAGTCCTTTCAGGATCTCCACCGTCTCTTCCACCGTGGGTGGATCGACGATAACCGTCTGGAAGCGCCGCTCGAGTGCTCCGTCCTTCTCGATGTATTTCCGGTACTCGTTGAGCGTTGATGCACCCACGCACTGAAGCTCCCCGCGGGCGAGCGCGGGCTTGAGCATGTTCGATGCGTCTATGGCGCCTTCCGCCGCGCCGGCTCCCACCAGCGTATGGAGCTCGTCGATGAACAGAACGATGTTCTTGTTCTGGGCTATCTCGTTCATCACGGCCTTGAGGCGTTCCTCGAACTGACCGCGGTACTTGGTGCCCGCGATAACGGCAGCCATGTCGAGCGCCAGCACACGATGGTGCTTGAGCGAATCCGGGCACTCGCCGGACGCGATGAGTTGCGCCAGCCCTTCCACGATGGCGGTCTTCCCCACACCCGCCTCGCCGATAAGCACCGGGTTGTTCTTCTTGCGCCGTGAGAGCACCTCGATTACCCGCTCGATCTCGTTCTGTCGGCCGATCGTGGGGTCGAGCTGTCCGTCGGCCGCGAGCGCGGTGAGGTCGCGGCAGAAGTGATCCAGAGCAGGTGTCTTGGATTTCTTCTCCGACCTGGGCTGTGCGGGTGCCTGACCGCCACCTTTGGGGGTGGCCGGCATGTCGCTTCCCAGGAGGCGCAGCGTCTCCGCCCGGGCCTGCTCGAGATTGACGCCCGCATCGGTGAGAACCTGGGCCGCTATGCCCTTCTCCTCGCGCAGGAGCCCCAGGAGAAGATGTTCCGTGCCCACGTACGAATGATTCAGCTCGCGTGCTTCGCTCATGGCGAGTTCCAGCACCTTCTTGGCACGCGAGGTGTACGGCAGGTCGGGTGGACCGGCTGCCGCCGGCGCCTTGCCCTTCTTCACCGTCTCCTCGATCTTCTGCTGAATCTCCTCGAGGTCAACATTCAGGTTGGTGAGCACGGCGGCGGCCACACCCTCCCCCTCCCGGATCAGGCCGAGGAGAATGTGTTCGGTGCCCACGTACTCGTGGTGCAGGCGCGCCGCTTCCTCGCGCGCCATCTGGAGCACCTTCCTGACGCGATCGGTGAAGTTATAGCCGTTCATATACCTTTCCCCCTGGGGGGACGTGCTGCGTCGCCCTCCAGCAACTGCCGCACATAGGTGGCCCGCACCACCGGAAGATCAGGGTCGGTCAGCACCCGACCCTCGCGCTGTGCCAGATGCGCGGGCTGCGTAAACACCAGCAACTTGTTCAAAGTATATACACTCAGGTCGGTGATGAGGTTCAGACCCACACCGAGCCTTACCCCGCTCAGCAGATTCATAGTCTCTTCGAACGAGATGGTCCGGGCGTACCGCAGCGACCCGTATGCCCGCCAGATCTTGTCGGCGACCACAGTTGATGCATCCCGCTGCAGAACCTGCCGGGCCTGCTCCTCGTACTCGATCACCTGACGAACCATCTTGCCCAGGTGGTCCAGCAGTTCTTCTTCCGACTTGCCCAGCGTGGTCTGATTCGACAGCTGGAACAGGTTGCCGACCACCTCGCTCCCCTCGCCGTACAGCCCGCGGAACGTGAGACCGACCTGGGCCAGCCCCTGCAGGACCTTCGCTATTTCCTTGGTGAGCACGAGGCCCGGCAGATGGATCAGCACCGAGGCCCGGAGACCGGTCCCGGCGTTCGTCGGACAGCTGGTAAGGTAACCAAACTCGGGGTGAAACGCGAACGCAAGACGGCTGCCCAGGTCCCTGTCAAAACGTGCTATTTCGACATATGCGGACCCCAGGGCGAGGCCGGATTGCAGGGTCTGAAGCCTCAGGTGGTCTTCCTCGTTGATCATGACGCCCAGGGACCCGTTGGTGAGCAGAGTGGCCCCACGTCGCACCGCCCCCTCCCGCTCGAGCCCGGCCAGTTCCTTGGAAACCAGGTGCCGCTCGTGCAGCAGCTGTCTCTCCATTCGGCCAAGCTGGTCCACCGGAAACGTCGCCGCGTGGGCCATCTGGGGCAGTTCCCCACCCACAGACACCACCTGTTCCTTTATGGACTCGCGCTCCGGGTCGCCGGCCCGGATGGTGAACGACGTTCCCTTGAGGTTCCGGGCCAACCGCACGCGGGTGGACAGTACGATGTGGCTCTCGGGGCCGCTCGCATCCAGCCAGGAGACGCCTCCGTCCGGGAGGAGATCCAGATCGAGGGTCACTCGATGCCCCTGATACGGTCGCGCAGTTCAGCCGCCAGCTCGAAGTTCTCTTCTTCCACCGCCCGTCGCAGCTTATCCCTCAGATCCCGGAGCATCCGTTCACGATCCAGTGGTTCGGCGTGCGGTTCGACGTACGCAGAACCCATGTGCCGGCTCGACCCGTGAATCCGTCTCAGCAGAGTTCGCAGGTGCGGTTCGAACGTGGAGTAGCAGTCGGGGCAACCCAGACGTCCGGTTTCCCGGAAGTCCTGAAGCGTGCCCCCGCAGGAACTGCATACGCCTCCGTCCTTCCCGGGCGGCAAAGCCCCCGCCGCGCCCTTGCCCACCGTTGCGAGGAAATCCGCCAGCGGAAGCTTGGCGGCACCGGCCTCGGTCTGGACACCCTTCTCGGCAGCGCAAACCTCGCAGAGGTGCACGGTCGTCACCGAGTTGCTGACGATCTGTGTCAGGTGGATGGCTGCCGGCCGTTCACCGCACTGGTCGCACTGCATCAAGACATCGCACTCGCCGGCGTGGCGGGATGCAACCGGCCGTGCTCGAGGAGAAGCACGCGGTCCGCACGCTCCGCCAGGTTCCGGTTGTGGGTGGCCACGACCAGCGCGGTTTCGAATCGCCGGGCTAGTTCCGTCAGTAGCGTGTGCAACCGGGCGCTGTTGGTGTGGTCAAGGTTCCCGCTGGGCTCATCCGCCAGCACCACGCGGGGATCGGTGACGAGCGCCCGGGCGACCGCAACCCGCTGCTGTTCCCCGCCCGACAACGCCGCAGGCCGGTGGGTGGCACGATGGGAAAGACCCACCGCCTCCAGCACCTGCTCGGCGCGTTCTCGGGCGTCGGCCAGCGGCCGGTTCGCTATTCTGAGCGGCATCATCACGTTTTCCAGAGCCGTGAACTCCCGTAGCAGATGGTGAAACTGAAAGACGAACCCGATGTCACGGTTCCTGAGCTCGTCCAGCGCGCGATCTCCCAGCGATTCGTACGCTATACCCCGCAACGACACAGTACCCTCAGTGGGACGGTCCAGGGCGCCCAGGAGATGGAGCAGCGTGCTCTTGCCGGCACCGCTGGCCCCCACCACAGCCACCATTTCACCGGCGGACACCGAAAGATCCACCCCCTCCAGCACCTCCACCGGCTGACCGTCTCCCCCCTGATACACCTTGCGAACGCCGATGGCTTCGAGTACGACGGTCATTCGTGCCTGATCGCTTCCACCGGAGCGAGCCGGGCTGCGCGACCCGCCGGATGCACGGTGGCAAGGATCGCCACTGCCATGCTGGCCCCGATTATCAAGGCTACATCCATTGGGTCCACGGCCACAGGGAGCCGGTCTATGAAGTATACCGACGGGTCGAGCCGTATGAGCCCGCTCCCGTCAACGACGTGCGCCACGAGAATGCCGAGTCCCGTCCCCAGCGCGGTGCCTACCATTCCTATCACGGCGCCCTGCAATATGAACACCCGTCTGATCGAGCGGGCGGGCAGGCCCATTGCCCGCAGAATCCCGATCTCGCGGGTCTTGTCGGTCACCACCATCGTGAGCGTGCTCACGATGTTGAAGGCCGCCACCACCACAATGAGAAGCAGTATCACGCCCATGGCCAGCTTCTCGAGTTTGAGCGCAGAGAACAGCGATGCGTTCTGACTCTGCCAGTCGAGCGCCCGGTAAGGGTAGCGCAGCTCTTCTTCCAGCTTGAGCGCCCTGGCCGGCGCCGTCCACGGATCGGCCAGGCGGATCTCCAGGCCGGTGACTGCATCGTCGAGGCCCGCGAACTCCTGCGCCACCTCGAGCGGCATGACCACGTACGAATTGTCATACTCGTACATCCCGGTCTCGAAGTATCCGGTGACTTCCATCTCCCAGTAGCGTGGTACGAACGCACCAAGCGATGGGTTGAACCGGCTACCGGCCGGGGAGATCATGGTTACTCTGGCTCCGGGAAACGCGGAGAGCCGTTCCGCCAGCCGACGGCCCAGTACAACCGCACCTTCGATTCCCTCACGCGTGGTCCGGAACTCCAGATCCCCTCGCACGAAATGCCGGGGCAGCGCCGTGACTGAAACCGCTCCGGTATCCCGCGCGATACCCAGCACCGCCACACCTTCGCTGTAATCGTGACCGGCCGAAATGAGCCCCTGCGTCAGCACGAAGGGAGCTACCGCCCGAACGTCAGGTTCCCTCCGCACGCGCTCCCTCATCTCGGGCCAGTCGTCCAGTCTAAGACCTTCGCCGTAGGTGAGCAGACGGATGTGCGGGCTCGCAACCAGAATCTTCTCGCGGAGATCGTTCTGGAGACCGTTCATCACTCCCAGTACGACGATCAGCGCCATGACCCCGACGGTGACCCCGCCCGTTGCGATGAGCGTGATGAGCGAGACCATGCGTACCGATTTCCGGCTCCTGAGATACCGGCCCGCGATGGAGATCTCGAGTCTCGTCACCCCTCGGCCCTCAGCATCGGGAAGAGGACGACGTCGCGGATTGAAGGCTGTCCGGCCATCACCATCACCAGCCGGTCGATGCCGACTCCCACGCCGCCCGTGGGCGGCATGCCGTATTCCAGAGCCCGCAGGTAGTCCTCATCGAGTTGCTGGGCCTCGAGATCGCCGGCGGCCCGTGCTCCCTGCTGTGCCTCGAACCGCGCGCGCTGGTCGTCCGGATCGTTCAGTTCGCTGAACGCGTTCGCCAGCTCGCGCCCCAGCACGAAGAACTCGAATCGTTCGGCGAGGGTGGGATCGCCCCGTTTGGGCTTGGCCAGTGGCGAGATTTCGATGGGGAAATCCACCACGAACGTGGGGTTCTGAAGCTTCGGCTCAACGAAGGTGCCGAAGACGTGATCGAGCAGCTTCGTGCGCGGAGTCGAGTCCAGATCGGCAATACCGTGGGGCCGCAATGCATCGCGCAAATCCTCGTCATCGGCCGTGGCGAGGTCGAGCCCGGCATGTTCCTTTACAAGCTCCCGATAGGCCACCCTGGGCCAGGGTGGCGTGAAGTCCACCTTGCTGCCGAATCGCTCCATGGATTTCGTGCCGCACACGGCGTGGACCGCCCCGGCAATCATCTCTTCGGTCAGCGCCATCATGTCGGTGTAGTCCGCGTACGCCTGGTAGAGCTCCAGCATCGTGAACTCGGGATTGTGCAGCCGGTCTATTCCCTCGTTACGGAACGTCTTGCCAATCTCGTATACCCGCTCGATCCCACCGACGATGCATCGCTTCAGGTAGAGTTCGACCGCGATCCTGAGATACAGCTGCCGGTCGAGCGCGTTGTGGTGGGTCACGAACGGGCGCGCCATTGCACCACCGTACAGCGGCTGAAGCACGGGCGTTTCCACTTCGAGAAACCCCCGATCGTCCAGGAAGCTGCGGATGAACCTGATGGTTTCGGCTCGCAGGCGAAACACCTCGCGTACTTCAGGGTGCACCGCCAGATCCGCATACCGCTGCCGGTGTCGCGTTTCGGGATCCGCCAGACCTCCGTGACGGGCTCCCTCCGCATCTGCCTTGCCCAGCGGCAGCGGCCGGAGCGCCTTGGAAAGCAGCATGAGCCTGTCCACCCGGACCGTGATTTCGCCGGTACGGGTCCGAAACAGGCGTCCCTCAACTCCAATGAAATCGCCCAGGTCAAGCAGACCCACCAGCTCGTAACCGTCTTCACCCAGATCGTCCCGGCGGAAATAGATCTGTATCCGCCCGGAGGCGTCCTCGATGTGCGCGAAAGTCGACTTGCCGTGCGCGCGCAGTGAGGTGAGTCGTCCGGCTACTGTTACCGGCGCCTCCTCCTCGGGATTGAACGCCTCGGTAGCCTCCCGGGTCGTATGGGAGCGCTCGTACCTGTAGGCAAACGGCTCGGTGCCCCGCTCTCTGAGCAGGGTCAGCTTGTCGCGCCGAGCGAGTTCCACGTGTGAACGTGTCGGTTCGTTCACGCCGCCCGGCTCCCGTACTGTTTCAGGTAGCGTTCGATGAATTCGTCAATGTCGCCGTTCATCACCCGCTGCACGTCGCTCACCTTGAGCTCGGTTCGATGATCGTTCACCATGGTGTACGGCTGGAACACATAGGAGCGGATCTGGTTCCCCCAGCTGATGTCGGTCTTGGTGGCTTCCAGCGCCGCCTTCTTCTTTTCGCGTGCCTCGAGTTCAAGCTGGTACAGCGCCGCCTTGAGCATCTTCATCGCGGTCAGCCGATTCTTGTGCTGGCTGCGTTCCTGCTGACAGGATACCGCTATGCCTGTGGGAAGGTGACGCAGCCGTACCGCAGACGACGTCTTGTTCACGTGCTGGCCCCCGGCGCCGGAGGCCCGGAACACCTCCATTTCGATATCGTCGTCGCGAATCTCGATTTCGATGGTGTCGTCGACCAGAGGGTAGACAAACACGGAAGCGAACGATGTGTGGCGACGGGCCTGCGCATCGAACGGCGATATCCTTACCAGCCGGTGAACCCCCTTCTCCGCCTTGAGATAGCCGAAGGCATACTCGCCCACTATCTCGAGCGTGGCGGCCTTGATGCCGGCCTCTTCTCCGGGAACCAGGTCGAGGATGGATACCCGGTAGTCATGCCGCTCCGCCCAGCGGGTATACATGCGTACCAGCATTTCAGCCCAATCCTGCGATTCGGTTCCGCCGGCCCCCGGATGCACGGTCAGCAAAGCCGACCGCGCATCGTCCGGTCCCTGCAGCATGTTTCTGAGTTCGATGTCCTGCAGCAACACGGTGAGCTTGCCGACCTCCGATTCGAGATCGCGCGCCAGGTCGGGGTCTGGTGCTTCAACGATGAGTTGGGCGAGTTCCTGCGCGTCCTTGAGGCGGCTTTCCAGTTGGGCGAAGGGTTCGGTCCAGCGCTTGAGTTGCCGGACCGCGTCCACTACCTCCCTGGCCTGTGCGTGACGATCCCAGAACCCGGGCGCGGCCATCGAGCGCTCGAGTTCGTCCTGTCTGGCCCGCTTTGCCTCGAGGTCAAAGATGACCTCGTAGTTCGCGTAATCGGCGGTCCAGATCTTCCATCTGGTCAATAATGGCTGTCGTCATATGTCGCTGGTCATCCGGTGATTAGAAGATCCTCTGCCCACCAGCCAGAATATCGTTGAGCGCTTCCTTCCAGAAATCCGTGGAGGTAGCCATCTCATGGCCCACCTGCTCCACGTACTCTGTCCAACTCTTCTGGATCTCTTCTCCGAACGCATCCTTGATCGTCCCGTTCGCCAGGGCCTGCCGCCGCTTGTCGGGTTGGTAGACGATCATGTCCGACACCAGCGCCCGGGCCAGACGGCGTGCCTTCTGGCGAGGATCCTGTGCCAGAAACGGGTTGATGGGCTTCTTTGGCGCCTCGGGAACCGCCGCAGTCGGCGCGGCAATGGGGACCGTAGGCTGCCGGGGCGCGGGGGGCGGAGTTGGCGCGGGGGCGGGCCGCGCAGGTTCAACCGGTGCGGCGGGAGGTACAGGCGGCGCCGCCATGGGTGGAGCCGCTACCGACGGTCGAAACACAGGAGCGCTTGGCCGCCTGG
>CAZTIV010000040.1:0-26394 GCA_964613905.1 uncultured Gemmatimonadaceae bacterium
CCGCGTTGATCCCGCCCTGCGCCGCGATGCTGTGGGCCCGGCGCGGGCTGTCCTGAAAACAGAAGCAGAGGACGTTGTAGCCCAGTTCGCCCAGCGTGGCAGCGGCCGCCGCGCCGGCCAGCCCCGTCCCCACCACGATGATCGTGTATTTCCGCTTGTTGGCGGGGTTGATGAGCTTCATCTCGAAGCGGTGCCGGTCCCATTTCTGCTCTATGGGCCCGTCGGGGATCTTCGAACGCAGTTCCATCAGCGAGTCTCTCCCGTCACCGCACGAAACCGGTCACCACGGCAACCGGCCCCGCCATGAAGCCCAAGAAGACCAACACGGCGAGCGCCGCCGAGACGGTCTTCCGCAGGCGATTGTACTTCGGGTGATTGGCTCCCAGGGTCTGCAACGCGCTCCAGATGCCGTGGTGCAGATGAAAGCTGAGCGCGCCCACCGCCAAGGTGTACACCGCCACCACCGGCCACGACGAGAACCCGATCACGAAGTTGTTGAACACCTCGCCGTGCACGAACGCGGGGTGCGCGTCTCCCGTGGTCATGTGGAGGATGTGATAGACCACGAAGAGCGCAAGGATCACCCCGCCCCACCGCATGGTGCGCGAAGCGTAGCTGGCCTCCAGATGCGGTTCCTGTTTATACGAAACCGGCCTGGCGGCCATGGACATGCGGGTGAGCGATACGGCGGCCCAGATGTGCAGCAACACCGAAAGCAGCAGCACCCCCCTCACTATCCAGAGGATCTCGCCGTAACCGAAGACCGGCTCACCCACCTCGCGCAGGAACGCGCTGTAGGCGTCCATCTTCTCCGCGCCGTAGAAGATCTTGAGGTTGCCGTGAACGTGAAGGACGATGAAGCCCACCAGGATGAACCCGGTGACCGCCATTACCGCCTTCTTGCCGATCGACGTGGAGAACAGCGTCAGGACCCGACGCACGGCGACTCCGCGTGATGTGAATGGGTTGCGACCGCCGGAATGATAGACGGTAGTTCCGTCGGATGGAAGGACGGAACGATCAGGGCTGCGACGATTCCGGCGCAGCCACGGGCGGCGGCGCCGGGAACGGCGGCAGCGCGAGCAGATTCATCCCATCCACCGAGACGCGCCCGTAGAGCACGGACCAGTGAAGATGCGGCCCGGTGACGCGGCCCGAACTCCCCACCCGCCCGATCAGCTGGCCCGGCGTCACTGTATCGCCCTGCTGCACCAGGATCTCGCTCAGGTGGAAGTACCCGGTGATAAGCCCCTTGCCGTGGTCCACGTAGATGGCGTTGCCGGCGTAGTAGAAGTCACCCGTAAGGGCCACCACCCCGCGGTTGGCGGCGTACACCGGATCGCCTGGTTGCCCGTCGAAATCCGTTCCCAGGTGCCGGCTCTGTACCACGCGGTTGAATACGCGCGCCCCGCCGAACGGGCTCGTGATGCGGCTCTCGCGGGGCTGCACAAACGGGTATTCCCAGAGTCTGGGGGTGTCATGCGCGCCGTCCATCACCGCGCGTTGCAGCTCACGCTCCCTTGCGATCCGGATCGCGAGTTCACCTTCCGGCGGGCGGGTGAATGCCGGATCCACCGAAAGACGTTCTTCCCGGAATGCTCCCGGGACCACCGCAAGCGACACCTCCCGGCGGCTGGTGGCACCGTCACGGAATTCAGCCGTTACTTCCGCTGTCACGGTTGTCCGCGCGTTCACGGGGACGGCGGCAAGTGCCGCCCAGAGATTGTCATCCACGCGCCTGAAGTGGAGGGGCTGTCCCGCGAGCCGGCCGGTTACGGCTGCCAATGGCTCCGGCGCCTGTACCACGAGCCACGCCACGCCTCCCTGGCGGGCGGGACCCTGGTACCAGGAAACCTCCGGCACCACCTGTGCCGAGAGCGGCCCGGCGGCAGCGAACAGAGCAAGGATGCAGGCGCGTAACATCATCCGTATAATACTACCATCCTGAAACCCGAAGGGTTCGCCGGGCGTAGAGCGCGCTATGGATCCACAACTCCTCAAACTCGTAATCATCTTCGGCATGATCTTCGGCGGGGCCGCCCTGGTTTCGGGCACTACCCTGCTCATGCGCGGCATCGCCACGCGCATCGCCGGACGGCCCATCGACAAGGACAAGGATGACGATGACGACACCGACGGGCTGTCTGCTTCCGAAGCACGGGCGATTCAGGCGCAGATCAAGGACGTGGTCCAGCAGCTCGGGGAAACACAGCACCGGCTGATGGACGTGGAAGAACGGCTCGATTTTGCCGAGCGCCTGCTGGTTCAGAAGCGATCCGGCGCGCTGCCCGGACCCGACAACTGACCCGAATCACGAGGCCACCGTCATGCACCATCTCGCGAGGAACCTGACCGCACTGTCGGTTCTGACCGCTCTTTCCGGACCGGCCGCCCACGCGCAGGCTCCCGAGTCAGGCTCCCGCTACGATCGCCTCGTGATCCGGAACGCGCTGGTCATTGACGGCACAGGCAATCCCGCACGGGGACCGTACGACATCACGGTCGAGGGTTCGCGGATCGCGCGAATTCAGTCGCATCAGCCGGGACGTGAGGTACAGGCAGACCGCGTGATCGACGCCACCGGGATGTACGTGATGCCGGGGCTGATAGACCTGCACGCGCACACTTTCTTTTCGATCAATCGCGAGCCCCTGCCCCGCGACTACGTGTACAAGCTCTGGTTGGCACACGGCATAACGACGATTCGCGACCCGGGCTCAGGCGCAGGGATCGATACCATGGCGGCGCACGCAAGACGCTCGACCGAGAACCGGCTCATAGCGCCCACGATAATCCCCTACGCCACCGCCGGCGCGAACACCCCCGCGGAGGCGCGTGAGGTGGTACGACGGCTCAAACGCGCCGGAGCGCAGGGGCTCAAGGTCTTCATCAACCGGCCCGACGTGTGGGCGGCGCTGATGGAAGAGGCGCGGGCACAGGACCTCCCGGTAGCGACCGACCTCAAGATTCAGGAGATCGATGCGGTGGCGGCCGCCCAACTGGGAGTGCGCTCGCTCGAGCACTGGTACGGCATCCCCGACGCCGCCATACGTGGCGTTCAGGACTTCCCCGCGTACTACAACTACGACAACGAACTGGACCGGTTCCGCTGGGCGGGAGATCTCTGGCGGCAGGCCGACCCCGACCTGCTGTCCGCCGTGCTCGACACGATGCTCAAATACAACGTGACCTGGGACCCGACGTTCGGCGTCTACGAGGCCAACCGCGATCTTACCCGCGCGCGGAATCTCCCGTGGTTCCAGGACTACGCCATGCCCAACGTGCTGGCCTTCTTCGAGCCTCACCCCGACCGGCACGGTTCATATCACTTCGACTGGACCACCGCCGACGAGATCATGTGGCGCGACAACATGCGGATCTGGATGGACTGGGTGGTGGAGTATTCGCGCCGGGGCGGGAACGTGACCGTGGGCTCCGACGCCGGGTTCATCTATCACCTGTTCGGGTTCGCCACGGTCCGCGAGATGGAACTCCATCAGGAAGCAGGCTTTCATCCGCTGGAGGTGATTCGCAACGCCACCTCCAACGGCGCCCGTGCGCTGGGGCTCGCCAACACGGGTGTGGTGCGGCCGGGATTCGATGCGGATCTGATCGTGGTGGACGGCAACCCGCTCCACAACCTCAAGGTTCTCTACGGCACCGGCGTGGAGGTGTTCGAGGACGGCCGCATGGTGCGCCGAGGAGGCGTGCGATGGACGATCAAGCAGGGTGTGGTGTTCGATGCGCCGGCCCTGCTGGACGAGGTGCGGGAGATGGTGAGGGCGGCGAAGCAGTAACTGCCAGGGAAAAGGGAAAAGGGAAAGGTACTGCGTGGAGCGGGTCTACTTTTCCCTTTTCCCTTTTCCCTTTTCCTTCCCCACAGCCTCAATGTCGATCCGGTAGAGGCGTGCCGCGGTCTCCCAGGCGATGTGCTCCCGCTCTTCTTCCGTGAGGTCGAGCCCCTCGAAGAACCGCACGTAGCTCCGCATCCCCACGAGCGGCCAGTCGCTGCCGAACATGAGCTGCTTTGATGGGTCTCCCATGTAGTGGATCATGGACTTCATGCGTTCCAGCGTCCGCCGCTCGAAGTCCACCGTGAAATCTCCCAGTGTGAGCCCCGAGATATCGGCGTAGACGTTGTCGTTCTTGTACAGCACCTCGGCGGCGTCGTCGAACCAGGGGTTGCCCAGGTGGCACATCACGAACTTGACTTCCGGGTAATCCACCGCGACGTCATCAACCAGCAGCGGGTGTGCGTGGCGGACCTTGGCGTGCTTGCTGTACGTATCGCCGGTGTGAATCATCACGGGCACATCGTACTTGGCTGCTATGCGAAACACGCTCTCCAGTGACGGATCGTTGATGGCGTACCGGTCGTACCCCGGGTACAGCTTGATTCCCTTCACCAACCCATCGCGGATCCTTTTCTCCATCTCGAAAAGGTCGGTCCGGTCGTCGGCGGCGCCCCGCCAGCGGAGTCCCTCGATTATCGTTATCCGCGGATCGCCGTTCACCAGACCGATCACCTCGTTCACGTGAGGCCTTTGGGGTGTCACCTTGTACGACGTGAGTATCACCGCATGGACAATCTCATTGGCCGCCATGACGTCGTACAGCTCCGCCAGAACCTCCGACGTGGGGCGTTCGATTGACTCGTTGTAGTTGTTGATGTGCACGTGGCAGTCGATGAGCATGCTGTCTTCTCCTCAGTGTGAACCATGGCGTGAGCAGTGAGCAGTGAGCAGTGACTCCATCGGCCCCTCCGATGCTGCTCCCGACCGTCGGGAACGTCATCGCCATCACCGCTCACTGCTCACCGCTCACCGCTCACTGCTCCTTCCAGCACCCTCCACACATTCTCCGCCATGATCTCCTGCCCGCGGTCCGTAGGATGTATCCCGTCCGCCTGATTCAGTTCCGCCACACCGCCAACTCCTTCGAGCAGGAAGGGGATCAGCGCCGCGCCGTTCTCGCGGGCGAGGTCGCGGTATACCTGCCTGAACTCGCTGACGTACCGTTCCCCGAGATTGGGCGGCGCCTCCATCCCTGCGATCACGATCCTCACATCCGGGTATGCCTCGCGCGTACGGTCGATGATCTCCTGAAGATTCCGGCGTAACGCCCCGGGATCCTGCCCGCGCAACGCATCGTTGCCACCCAGCTCAATCACCAGCACGTCCACACGCTGAGCGAGCAGCCAGTCGAGGCGCGCTAGCCCTCCGGCGGAGGTCTCGCCGCTCAACCCCGCGTTGACCACCCGGTAGCCAAGATCCAGCGAATCGATTCGGCGCTGGATGAGGGCGGGATATGCGTCCTCAGGATCCAGGCCCAGACCGGCGGTGAGGCTCGTGCCAAGGAACAGGATGACCGGCTGCTCAACGGCCCCACGGCCCGGGGCCGGATCTGCACCGCGGCGCTCCCCGTTCGGACCCTCGTCCGCCCGCTCCGGCGCGCCGCACCCCACCGCCAGCAATACGGTTATCGCTCCCGCTATTATTCGCTTCATGATGATCGTAGCCAGAGACCTCGAACAGACATATCAGAGCGGCGGACGGCCGCTCACCGTGCTCCGGGATATCAATCTAACCGTTGAGCCGCAGGGCTTTGTGGCGGTGGTGGGGCCGTCGGGCAGCGGCAAGACCACGCTGCTGGGCCTGCTGGCGGGGCTCGACCGGCCCACCCGCGGCACCGTGATTCTGGACGGTGTTGACCTTGCCACGCTCTCCGAAGACGAGCGGGCCGTCTTCCGCGCGGAGAAGGTGGGATTCGTATTCCAGACCTTTCAGCTCCTGCCTACGCTCACGGCACTCGAGAACGTGCTGGTGCCGCTGGAGCTGCGTGGCGGGGTCAACGGCGGCTCGGCAGAGCGCGCGCGCAACCTGCTGGAACGGGTGGGACTGGGCGACCGCATGCACCACTATCCTGCCCAGCTCTCAGGCGGCGAGCAGCAGCGCGTGGGGCTCGCGCGCGCGTTCGCCACGCGCCCCAGAATCCTGTTCGCCGACGAACCCACCGGTTCCCTGGATGCGGAGACGGGACGAGGCGTGATCGATCTCCTCGTGGAGCTCAATCGCGAGGCGGAAACCACGATGGTCCTGGTGACGCACGATCCGGAGCTGGCGCGCCGAGCCCGCCGCATCGTGCGGCTCGCCGGCGGCGCCGTGGTGGCAGATGAGCAGGCTTGAGTGAACTGGCACTTCATTCTCCGCATGGTGCGCCGCGAGAGCCGCGGCCGACGGCGGCTTGCCGTGTACATGGCGGCCATCTCGCTCGGCGTGGCGGCACTCGTGGCAATAAACGGTTTCCGCGCCAACCTGGACCAATCGGTGCGCGACCAGGCGCGCGGGATACTGGGCGCGGATCTCTCGCTCTCCTCCCGCCGTCCGCTCCCGGACTCGATCCGCGCGGTGCTCGACACGGCCGAGGCTTCCGGCGTGTCCGTCTCGTACGTCACCACCTTCGCGTCCATGGCGTTCGTGCCTACAGGCCAGAGCCCGCCACGGCTCGTACAGGTACGGGCCATCACCGGGCCGTATCCTTATTACGGCGCCGTCCGGACCGAACCGGAAGAGATGTGGCTGACATTCCGCGACGGCCGCCGCGCGCTGGTGGATCCCGCGGTGCTCATCCAGCTCGACGCATCGGTCGGTGACACGATCCGCCTGGGCGAGACGTCGTTCGAGATAGCCGGCGTGGTGACGAACGTGCCGGGCGATGTTGGCATCCAGACCGCCATCGGCCCGCGCGTTTTCATACCGGCCGAGTACCTCGAAGCCACCGGACTGCTCCGTTACGGAAGTCTCGCCCGATACCAGGCGTATCTCGAAATCCCGGCCGCCGTGGAACTCGAGCGGTTCCTCATCCGTAACCAGGCCCTCTTCCAGCGCCATCAGGTGGGGTTCGATACCGCGGACGACCAGCAGCGCGAACTGAGTTCCGCGCTGGACCGGCTGGCGCGCTTCCTGGGACTCGTGGGGCTTGCCGCGCTGCTGCTTGGCGGCGTGGGGGTTGCGAGTGCCGTTCATGTGTACGTGCGCGAGCGGCTGGACTCGGTGGCGTTGCTCCGCTGTCTCGGCGCCCGTCAGAACACGGTATTCACCCTCTACCTGGTGCAGGCGGCGATGCTCGGCGCCCTTGGTGCCGCCGTCGGTGCCGTGCTGGGCCTTGCGGTGCAGGCCAGTCTGCCACGGGTCCTGGGCGACTTCCTGCCGCTCGATGTGACCACCAGCATCAGCTGGCCGGCGGTGGCCACCGGGTTCGGCATCGGCATAGGTGTGGCGGTGCTGTTTGCGCTCTTACCCCTGCTTCAGGTACGGAACGTCCCCCCGCTCCGTACGCTGCGCCGTGACACCGAGCCCGGCAGAACAGCGTGGACATCCCGACTCCTGGTGCTGGGCGCGCTCGGACTGTCCATCGTGGGCCTGAGCGTGTGGCAGGCGCCCAGGCGCGACATGGGGCTTGCCTTTGCGCTCGCGATAGCCGTGACCGTGGCCGTGCTCTGGCTCACCGCGGTGCTGCTCACCTACGCCACCCGGCGGTTCTTCCCCGCTCGCGCCCGCTACGTGGTTCGGCAGGGCGTTGCCAACCTGTTCCGCCCGCGCAACCAGACCGTGGCGGTCACTCTGGCGCTGGGGTTCGGGGTTTTCCTGGTGGGCACACTCTACGTCGTGCAACGAAACCTCGTGGACCAGCTGTCGCTCGACCAGAGTCCCAACCGCCCCAACCTCGTGATGTTCGACGTACAGGCCGATCAGCGGGACGGCGTGGTGAGCCTGCTCGAGGAACACGATCTTCCTGTTCTGCAGACCACCCCCATCATCACCGCCCGCATAGCGGCGCTCAACGGTCGCTCCGTCGATTCGCTCCTGGCCGACACCGGCGGCTGGCGCCGGAACCGCTGGGCGCTCAGGAGGGAGTATCGGAATACCTATCGGGATACGGTCGTGACATCGGAAGTCATCACGGCGGGCCGGTGGTGGGACGCGGCGGCAGATGGACTGCCCCGGATCTCCATGGAGCAGGACATCGCCGACGATCTGGGACTTGCAGTCGGAGATCGCGTGACATGGGACATTCAAGGCGTTCGCATCGAGACGCAGATAGCCAGCCTGCGTCGGGTCAACTGGGCGAGGTTCGAGCCCAACTTCTTTGTCGTGTTCGAGCCCGGACCGCTCGACCGGGCCCCTCAGACCTTCGTTGTGCTCACTCGAGGTGAAGACGACCGTTCACGCGGATTCTTTCAGCGCGACCTGGTTCGCGCGTTTCCCAATGTCTCGGCTGTGGATCTGACGCTGCTGCAGCGCACCGTCGATACGGTGCTCAGCCGGGTGACGCTGGCAATCAGGTTCATGGCAATGTTCAGCATCGCGGCTGGGCTGGTGATGCTGGTGGGGGCCATCGCCACGTCTCGTTTCCAGCGCCTGCGCGAGTCGGTGCTGCTCAAGACCCTGGGCGCGCGCGCGTCGCAGGTGCGCGGCATACTCATCACCGAGTATTTCGCGCTCGGCATCCTGGGCGGACTCGCCGGAGTATTGCTCGCCGCGGTTGCCGGCTATGGCGCGATAGTCTGGATGTTTCAGATGCCGTTCCGTCTGCCGGCGCTGCCGTTGACCGTTTTCTGGCTCGGTACCGCAGTGCTTACAACGGTGGTTGGCGGTCTGCTGGGGAGAGATGCGCTCAGGAAGCCGCCGCTTGCGATGATGAGGGAGATGAGCGAGTAGAAATCAGGGAAAAGGGAAAAGTACACCCTTTCATTGCACCGTCACGTGGGCACCTCAACGGTCCAGTGATCACCGCAGTACTTTTCCCTTTTCCCTTTTCCCTGATAACTTCCCTGAGATGCCCGAACCCCCCAAGCAACTCATCGTAGTAGGCGACCGCGTCCTCATCGCCCCGGAAGAAGGCGAAGAACGCACCGACGTCGGCCTGTACCTGCCGCCCACCGCGGTTGACCGTCAGGCCGTGCAGAGCGGCCGGGTTCTGGCCACCGGCCCCGGGACGCCCGTCTCCGAACCGGCCTCTCTGGATGACGAGCCGTGGCGCATTGGCAGTACAGAGACCCGGTATCTCCCCATGCAGGCCCGCGTGGGCGACTTCGCGCTCTTCTTCCGAAAAGCCGCGGTGGAGATCACGTTCGAGTCAAAGCGTTATCTGGTGGTGCCGCAGGCCGCCATCCTGGTGCTGGTGAGAGGCCGCGAACCGATCGACGAACTCGCAGACACCTGATCCACCTTGGGTACGGCCGGTTGGCTCGGGTTGCTGCTGCTCGTCCTCGTTGGTGGACTGGTGTGGCTGCTTCGCCCACGACCGGGGCGTATCCCCGCGGAAGACCCGGATCTGGTGGAGGCTGAAGAAGAGGTTCGCGAACTGGACGCGATGACTTCACCCGACGAAGCCGACGACCACCTGCCCGACTGGGGCCCGGGGGCGCCCGGGAAGTAGGTCAGGACAGCACTTCCACTCCGCCTGCCGTAACACGGTGCGACACGAGAGGCAGCGGAGGATCCGTTATTTCGTCTTCCACCACTATCGCCTCTTCCAACGCACGCCGGCCCACCACGACACCTGCTTCATCCCGGGCATAGATGGAAGCCAGCGGCTGGTTGAGGGCGACCCTGTCTCCCGCCTTGGCGGTGATCACGAATCCAACCGAATAATCGATTGCATCGTCCATTGTCCGGCGACCGCCACCCAAGGCCACTATGGCCCGCCCTATAGCCCGCGGTTCCACCCGGACGACCACCCCCTCCCTC
This sequence comes from uncultured Gemmatimonadaceae bacterium, assembly GCA_964613905.1. Lineage (GTDB taxonomy): Bacteria > Gemmatimonadota > Gemmatimonadetes > Gemmatimonadales > GWC2-71-9 > CAZTIV01. The sequence continues at coordinate 9,753 of CAZTIV010000040.1, forward strand.
TGCGACAGATGTACCTCGCAATGCTCGGCCTGCGGCAGCACCGCGGGGTCATCCAGTACGGCGGGATTCCCGCCCTGCGCTTCGATCAGGGCCCGGCACTTCTCCAGGGCCGCACCCGATGAGAGCGCCTGATCGAGCCTTGCACGAGCGTCCGTGCGGTCCGCGGATACGCCGGCCACCATCAGCATCTCCACACCGAGCGCGAGTGTCACCTCCATCAGATCCGGTGGACCTTCGTTCCGGAGCGCCATGATGGCTTCCTCGGTCTCGAGCGCATTGCCGCATGCCCGGCCGAGCGGTCGGTCCATTGCCGTGAGCAGGGCTACCGTGGGGCAACCCCTTTCCGCCCCCAGGCCGATCATGGTATTGGCCAGTGCAAGCCCGTCATCCAGCATGGGCATGAACGCGCCGCTCCCGTACTTCACGTCCAGCACCAGCCCGGTGAGCCCCTCAGCCAGCTTCTTGGACATGATGCTCGCCGCGATGAGCGGGATCGACTCTACGGTACCGGTGGCGTCGCGCAACGCATACAGCTTGCGGTCCGCCGGCGCGATCTCCGGCGACTGCCCGAGCATGGCCACGCCCAGACGCTCGACCTGCTTCCGGGCCTCTTCCAGCGACAACTGCGTGCGGAAACCTGCTATGGCCTCGAGTTTGTCCAGGGTGCCGCCTGTGTGGCCCAGTCCGCGGCCGGACATCATGGGAACCGCAACACCACAGCTCGCGACGAGTGGCGCCAGCACAAGCGAGACCTTGTCTCCTACGCCACCGGTGGAATGTTTGTCTACCCGAGGCACGTCCCAGGCCCTGAAGTCCAGCTTCTCGCCCGAGTGGAGCATGGCGTCGGTAAGAGCCGCAAGCTCGTGAGATTCGAGCCCTTTCAGGACCACTGCCATGAGAAGGGCCGAAATCTGGTAGTCGGGAACGCGCCCGGCGGCGTACGCCTCGATGAGGGCCCGCCATTCGTCTGCCGACAGGGCCCCGCCGTCGCGTTTGCGTTCTATGAGGGGAACGACGAGCATGCGGGGCCCGTGGACGGTGGGGGGTGTGGCGGAGCGGCCGGGATGGCCGCTCTGCTCAACTCCTGTGCAGTGTGCGCTTGAGCCTGCGGCGCTGGCGGCGCAGCTCCTTACGGGCGTCGCCGGTCCATTCTCCCACCTGGTCCCTGGCCTCGTCGGTCATATGATGGAACTTGCGGCGAAGCCGCCGTCTGGTGACCTGACCGCGCTCCGGCGCCACCAGCAGGGCTACGCCGGCACCGATGAGGGCACCGAGCAACAACCCCGTAACGAATCCAACGCCCGCTCCACCCCGCGCTTCGTCCTCAGCGATGTCCGAGGACTCCAGATCTTCATCCCGATCGATGTCCTGATCGTCATCGTGCTTGCCCATTGCTGACCTCCGGATTTGGTCTGCTGATTCCCGTCTCTGGATTGTACCGACTTGACGCCGCTCCGTCGAGGCCACCACACTTCCTCTACATGACAAGCCCCGAAACCGACACCCCGGCACCGGACGTGGCCGATCTTGAGCGACGCGTGCGCGACCTGGAGCGGGAGCGGACCCAACTGCTCGCTCTGGTCGAGATCCTGCAGGAAATCTCCGGCACGCTCAACTTCGTGGACATCCTCCAGACCATAACTCAGAAGCTCGGGGAGACGTTCGGGCTGGACAGGTGCTCCATATTCCTGGCGGAACGGGGCGGCGGCACCGCGCGTCTCGTGGCCTCTTACGAAAACCCCGGCATCAGGAACTACGTGGTGGACCTGACCCGGTATCCGGAACTCAGACGGGCCCTCCAGTCGGGAGAGACGGTCTTCATCCCGGATGCGCAGGCGGACCCCAATCTCCGGCACATCAGGGGTGCACTGGCCGACCGGAAGGTTCGCTCGATAACGGTCGTACCGATAACGTGGCGGCGGGTGGCCATAGGGGCGATCTTCCTGCGCACGTTCAGGGACGGAGGATCGTTCTCCGAGTCAGACCTCCGGTTCACGCAGGCGGTGGGGGCCGTTACGGCCAAGGCCTTGAGGAGTGCATACCGCTTCGAGAAGCAGGCGGCCCGCCGGCCAGATCAGGCGGAGTCGGGGCGCAGGGCGGATCAGGAAAGACTGGCTCTGGTGGTTTTCCTGCGCCGCCTGCTGGACGCGGTAGCCAAGCGGCACGGCATCACCGGCGATGAGACGCTGGGCAGAGCCTCAGCCGGAGAACTCGACCGATTGACCGAGATCGCCATCGCGGTACTGGCGGAGGAAGGGAAAGGACGCTGATATGACGGCCAACCTGTTGGGCCACCAGGTACTCGGTGTGGGACGTCGCGGGTTGCACGCCCTGCGCCATGCTCTTGAGCGGGATCTGGGCGAGCAGGGTGCCACCACCATGCAGGAAGCCGGCTATGCCGCCGGTGCGCAGGTCTTTGAGGCCTTCCAGCGCTGGCTGCCCGGTTACGCCCAGATCGAGTCTCCAGACGACCTGGACGCATCAGCCATGGACGAAGTGCTGTCCGCGTTCTTCGAAGCACTCGGATGGGGAACGCTCCACACCGAGCGCCTGGGCGCCGCTCTGGCGATGGATACCAGTGACTGGGCGGAGGCTGAACCCGGCGACAATTCGTTGGCGCCTTCATGCCATTTCACCACGGGCCTCTTCGCGAGTTTCCTTGGGCGTCTGGCGCACGCCGAAGTTGCCGTCATGGAAATCGAGTGCCGGTCGGCCAACGATGGTCGCTGCCGGTTTCTGGCCGGGGCAGGCGAAACGCTTCAGGAAGTTTATGACGGGGTCAACGCGGGCGGGGATTACCTGACGATCCTCAAGGAGTGAGTCAGAGTTCCCCCAGTTTCGCGGCGTAATCCGGTCGCATCACCAGCTGTCCATCCTGTATGATCTCCCTGTCCCACGGCAGGATGATGAAGCTCTCGGTTTCCAGGGCGTAGTAATCCGGCATGTACGGTCCCGTCCTGAACGAGACGGCAGTCTTGACCGACTTGGGCCTGTGTTCGCGCACGGCTGCCAGGGCCAGCTTCATCGTATCGCCGCTATCGCACGTTTCATCCACTATCAGCACGCGGCGCCCGCGCACACTGGGCGGCGGCGCGGTAACCAGGGTGGGTCGGACGTCGGCGCCCGACCTGGTTACACCCATTGAAGCGAAATCGCGCTGCAGAATGGAAGCGACCACAACACCCGGTATGACACCTGCCTTGGCTATGCCGAGAACGATCTCCGGGTCGTAGTGGGTGGTAATTCTCAGGGCCAGCGCGCGGCACAGCTCGCCGAAGAAAGTCCAGTCGACTTCCATTACATCGCGGGGAGATGAAGGCGTGCGGGCCATGAAGGTGAACGTATCGTGTAAGCGTCGCGTTGCCAAGCCGTTAAAGCGGCGGTATCTTCACGCACAGGATGGGCTTCTGGAAGCGCCTCTTCGGACGTCGCCGCGACGGGGAGCTCAAGCCGCAGCGTCTCGATTATCTCAACGAGGCGCTGGCGCTCGAGCGGCAGGGAGATTACGAGGCCGCCCTGACCTCCTACCGTCTCGCGCTCAGGGATCACCCCACTGACCTGCGTGTATTGCAGAACATGGCGATCGCTTTCACCAAGACCCGTCGCCACGACGAGGCTATCCGTTTCTACCGAAAGGCGCTCGAAGTTGATCAGACGCTGGCGGGTGCCCACTACGGACTGGCCTTTCTGCTGCTGAAGCGTGGCGAAACCGAAGCTGCGGCGCATCACCTGCGCGCGTTTCTGGGCCAGCCACCCCGCGGACCCGATGCGCAGCGCTGGATTGCGCACGCCGAACGCGCACTCACCGAAGTGGGTGAGCGTCAGGGGCACCGCTGAGACGCCTCGCACTCGTCGCGGTCACTGTCGTGGCGTGCTCGCAGATCATCGGAGACTTCAGCGACGTGATAGCCATAGAGTTCCTGGGGCCCGCGGCGCCAACCGTAGCCGTAGGTGACACGGTGAGGCTCACCGCGCAGGCACTGGACAGAGGTGGCCAGCCCGTTCCCGAGGCGCCCGTCCGCTGGTATGTTCTCGAGCCCGAGCCCTTTTCCGCATTCACCATCGACTCCCTGACCGGTCTGGTGACCGGGGCCGCCCCGGGAACGGGCCGCGCGCAGGCCCGTGTCGAAACATTGAGGACCGATCCCATCACGGTTACGGTTGTCGAACCGCCGGATGGGGAGGACACTTGACGTGAATACTCCCGAAACTCTGACTCAACTCTTCTTTGGCGCGGTCGAGCGCTTCAGCTCGAAGCGCGCGGCGCTCCGATACAGGTCCGACGGAACGTGGCACGACATCACGCATCAGGAACTGGCCCGCAAGGTCAAGCACGCAGCGCTCGGGCTTCGCGAGCTGGGCCTGTTGCCGGCTGACCGTGTTGCGATCCTGGCCGAGAACTGCCCCGAGTGGGCCATAGCCGACTACGCGTGCCTGACGGCGCGTTGTGCCGACGTCCCGGTATACCCGACGCTGCCCGCCAACCAGGCGGCGTACGTGCTGCGGGATTCGGGTGTCGCCGCGATCTTCGTGGCCGACCGGGAACAGTACGAGAAGGTTGTCTCTGTTCGGGACGATCTGCCCGACCTGCGACACATAATCACGTTTGAGGAGGGCCTCGAGGGTGACGATGTTCTGGGACTCAAGGCGCTACTCCGGATGGGTGCGGCGGCGGAGGGCAGATACCCCGATTATCAGCGGGAGGCCCTTGCCATAGAGCCGGAGGAGCTCGCCACGCTCATCTATACCTCCGGGACTACGGGCGACCCCAAGGGAGTCATGCTGTCGCACGGGAATTTCACGTCGAACGTGGTGGCGGCGCTCAAGGTGCTGACGATCGGTCCGGATGATTCCTGCATCTCGTTGCTGCCCCTCTCCCATTCATTCGAGCGGATGGCGGGGCATTACACGATGTTCCACGCCGGCGTCACCATCAACTATGCGGAGAGCATCGACGCCGTCGCGGCGAACATGCTGGAAGTACGGCCCACCGTAATGCTTGCGGTGCCCCGGCTGTACGAGAAGATCTACGCCCGTGTCCTCGAAAACGCCTTGGGCGGGGGGGCGCTCAAACGGCGCATCTTCCACTGGGCGCGCGGCAACGCCGAGCGTTGGGCCGATCTCACCCTTGCCGGCGACCCGGTATCGGCCGGACTGGGAATCAGGAAGCGGATGGCCGACGTTCTCGTATTCGGCAAGCTGAGAAAACGGACCGGAGGTCGTATCAGGTTCTTCGTGTCCGGTGGAGCGCCGCTGTCTCCCGAGATCGCGAAGTTCTTCTACGCGGCTGGTTTGCCGATTCTTGAAGGCTACGGTCTGTCGGAGACGTCACCCGTCATTGCGGTGAATCGGATGGAGGACCTGCGGATCGGCACCGTGGGGCGGCCCATCCCCGGCGTGGAAGTGAAGATTGCCGGGGACGGCGAGATCCTGGCCCGCGGCCCCAACATCATGATGGGCTACTACAACAACCCTGATGCCACCCGGGAGGTGATCGATCAGGACGGGTGGTTCCACACGGGTGATATCGGTGAACTGGATGACGACGGATTCCTGAAGATCACCGACCGCAAGAAGGACCTGATAGTTACCGCCGGCGGCAAGAACATCGCGCCTCAGCCCATCGAGAACGCGGTCAAGACCAACAAGTTCATCCTGAACGCGGTGATGCTTGGCGACAAGCGCCGGTTCCCCATACTGCTGGTCGTCCCGGATCAGGAGGCCCTGCGCAAGTGGGCGGCGGAACGGAACCTTTCGGTGGACCCGGACCTGCTGCTCGAACACCCCGACGTAATCGCCAAGATAGAACGCGAGGCGATGCTCAACCTTCGTGACCTGGCCAGCTACGAGACACCCAAGAAGTTCGTTCTGGTGAACGAGGATTTCTCGGTGGATAAGGGAGAGCTTACGCCCACGCTCAAGGTGAAACGACGGGTGGTTGAAGAGAAATACGGCGAACAGATCGAATCGGCTTACCGGGACTGAGTCAGGCTTTCTCCCCGACCCACATACCCTTGCCGGCGGCAAGCTGATTGACGCCCTCGGGATCCGCCTGTTCGCTCAGCACGACCAGGCGACGGCCCCTGAGCAGGACGCGCACCGCCTCGCGGAGCCAGAAGTCATCTGCCCATTCGCGCCCCACTACCACCCCACGGGCCATGGAGGTCCTGAGCGGCAGGACCTCACCGGTGAGTCGGCTCAGCCGCGGATGGGGAGCGAAGTCGCCGGGCGCATTCACCGCTACGTAATGCACCCCTTCGATTGCCGCGGCCAGTGCGTCGAGTCCCTGCACGGCCGATCCGACCAGTACCACGAATCCGCCCGGTCCCGACATGTCGAGCAGCGCCGGCAGAACGCCCGGTTCGGGCATCTCCCATGCGGAGCCGGGTGGTGAAGGGGGCTCTGCGAAGGCCACGACTCCCGATTCGATTGGATACTCGCGCTGGCATCGCGGACATCCGACGGTACCCCAACGCACCGCGCGGTCGGACATCTCACCGGTCGCCAGCACGAGTTCGGTCTGCTCGTGATCCTCGGGACAGCGCAGGTGCTCGGTCAGTTCTATGAACACTCTCTTCCTCCCTGCACCCTCATGCCACAGGCATCAGCCACATCCATTCCACATTGGCCCGCCCGCGTCTGGTAGCCGCAAACACCACCGCCTCCGCCACATCCTCCGGCCTCAGCATATCTCCCCGTGCGGGGAGGTCCGGGCTGCCATCCGGGTCGAACGGATCCCAGATGGCCGTGTCCGTGGGACCGGGAGACACGAGACTCGCCCGGATGCCGGTGCCTTTCAGCTCAGCCGCGATCGCCTCGTGAAGCCCGCGGACCCCGAACTTGCTGGCCGCGTACGCCGCATTGCCGGGGTATGCTACGTGATCGGCCACGCTCCCCACCGTGATGAAGTGTCCGCTCCCGCGTGACATCATCGCGGGCAGAAACGCCCGGACTACCGAAAAGACGGCCACCACGTTGGCCTCGAGTTGCGCCCTCATCTCTGCCGCCGACGTATCCGCCAGCGGCTTGATGAGGAACGCTCCGGCGTTGTTCACCACCACGTCCGGCACACCCACCGCATCGAGGATCCGGGCGCCAACCCGCGCAACGTCTTCGTCAACGGTCACGTCACAGCGGTAATCGCTGCGTTGCCGTCCGGGGTTGTCGCTCAGTCCGCGGGCCAGTCTGACGGTGCGCGCCCCCTCTGCCTCCATGGCATCCGCTACGGCGCGGCCTATGCCGCGACTCGCGCCGGTGACAACCGATATCCTGCCCTCGAGACTCACCGCGACACGCCGTGCACCAGGCGCAGAAATTCGTCGCGGGTCTTGGCGTCGTCACGGAACGCTCCCCGGAGCGCGCTGGTGAGCGTCTTCGAGTTCTGCTTCTCCACTCCGCGCATCATCATGCACAGGTGGAACGCCTCGATCACCACGCCGGCTCCCTGCGGCTCCAGTACGCGCATCACGGCATCGGCCACCTCGTCCGTCAGTCGTTCCTGCACCTGCAACCTGCGCGCGAATACGTCAACCAGGCGCGGAATCTTGGATAGCCCGAGTATCTTGCCGTCCGGGAGATACGCAACGTGCGCCCGGCCGTAGAATGGCAGCATATGATGTTCGCACATCGAATAGATCTCGATGTCCCGCACGAGTATCATGCTTTCGTGTTTTCCCTCGAACACGGCGCCGTTTACCACGTCCGAAACGCAGGTCTCGTAACCACGCGTCAGCCATTTCATGGCCTGTTCCACGCGGTGCGGCGTTCTGATCAGGCCGTCGCGGTCAGGATCCTCGCCGAGCATCTCGAGTTGCTGACGGACCAGTTCGGCGTAACGGCCGGCGGCCTGTTCACGGACGGCGGCGATCGCTGCAATACGCCGACGCCGCTCGGCATCGGCAGGGTCAAGGAGGGGATGCGGCAGGCTCACGGTATCTCCGGTGTTGTACGGCCTCCACGCTGTACGGTATTTTCCCGCATGGGATAACACAAGGCCGCCGGCACGCTTGCGTGCCGACGGCCCGTGCACAGAATGGGACGGAGAGGATTATTGAAGCCCGATAAGGAAACGTCCCGAACCCCAGCTGTGGCGTCTGTCTTCCCACGACGGGGCATGACATGGGCCACCGCAAGCGGATTCGCCACCGAGCCTGTTGGCTCAATAATTGGACTCTCCGCCCCGATGATTTGCGAATATATGTTGCGTCCGGCCCCCGTCAAGCAAACATTTCCCGTACGCGAGGTAACAGTGAAATGTCCAGATCGATCCTGCTGACGCTGAGCGGATTCCTCAGTCTGGCCCTCTGGGTGGTGGTGGCTTTCGTATGGGCCCTGCCGAGCGGCTGGGCACACCTGCCGCTGGTAGCCGGCTTCCTGCTGCTGGTTGGGGCAATCGTGGAACAGAAGGAGAAGAACTAGATTTCCCAGTTTGAGAACAGCGTGGCGCCCGGCTCCACCACTTCTTCCGACCGATCCGCCAGAGTCATTCTCAGATCGGTCCATCTGACCCCGTAATTCCGTCCAACGAGGGCACGATACGCGTCCTGGTATCGCGTCTGGCAGCGCACGGCCACACGGCGCACCCGGAGGCCGGCAGCCACACCTTCGACCGCGCCGATGATCGAACCGAAGCTCTCGGGTCCGTCGGCAAACAGCTTCAGTACCCGCACCTCGTCTGCCGCCCGCGATTCCGCCAGTGGCGCCGAGTGCCACAGCGCGAACGCACGCACCACTCCCTTCTGTTCCAGCACAACCGTGTCGCCCAAGTCGAGTGCGGCGGTCAACTGGTGTTCCCTCGTGAAATCGTACCCCGGCGCAGACTGCTGAAGCCGTTCCTGACACCGCCTGAGCAGATCGTCGCGTTCGGCCCCCTTCAGCCTGCTCAGGACGATCTCCCGCCCCAGGGCCCTGCGAGACGACACCTCGGCAACCATTGTGATGGTGAGAAATCCGGGAACGAAGCCCAGGCGACCGTAGAACCCGATGTTGTCCACCGTGCGCGGCATCGTCTCGAGTCCTATTGTGGCTGCTCCGTGTTCCTCGAGCCAGGCAATACCGGACTGAACGATCGACCGCCCGAGCCCCAATCCCTGTCGGTCCGGCCGGACCGCCAGAGGGCCCATCCACCCCTCCGTGCCGGAACGATGCACCATGTTGAAAGCCAGAAGAGTTCCGTCTTCATCCCGCCATACCATGGCGCCATCCCCGGCATCTTCCAGCGCGTAGCGCCATACCGCCGGATTCAACTGGGGCACGCGCACACCAACCATCCCGTCCCGACGGTAGCGATCGGTAAACGCTTCGGAGAATACCCGGTTCAGTTCCGGGGTATCCTGCACCGTGGCGCGAAGCGGCCCGACCACGCGATGGTCAGGCTGCCACATCTTCATCGAGCCCTCCGCTGTCTTCGGTTACGACCGCCGCACCCCGTGCGGCGTCGAGGGACACGCGCAGCACGCGGTCCACGCTGTCCCGCACCGATTCAATGTGCGTTATCAGGATCACCTGAGGGAAGCGGTCCCCGATCCGGCGCAGTAACGCCACCACGTGATCACGCCTCGATTCATCCAGACTGCCGAAGATCTCATCCAGAACCAGCAACGACAACGGCTGGCCCGCCCGCTCCGCCACCAGCTGGCTGATCGCCAGCCGCAGGACCAGGTTCGTGATGTCCTCTTCACCCCCCGAGATCACCGGCTTCCCCGCCCCATCCTCCAACACCATGATCCGGTACTGCTCGTCCAGATCGATCTCATGGTAACGACCGTCCGTAAGGTCGCTCAGAAACGCCGATGCCGCTTCGGCAAGCTCAGGACGGAGCTGCGCGTTGAGCTCGGTACGGGTATCGTGGAAGGCCGTATCCAGTTCGTCGTGAAGCCTGAGCTCGAGTTTGACAACCTGAGCGCGACTCATTCGCTCGGCCCTGTCCGCCAGCCGGCGTTCCGCCGCCTCGACCGCGGATTCCGCTCCCTTCAGATCGCCCCGCCGCTCGAGCACCGACCGCTCGGCCTCTCGCGCAGTCCGCTCCAACCCTTCATAACGCTGCCTGATCTCCTCGAACTGATCTTCCCGGTACTCGAGTTCAGCCAGCGCAGCTGAAAGCTCCGCAGCACGAGCCTCTCTTGCCGACGACTCGCGCTCAGCCTTCTCCGCCTCCCCAACCAGCGCCACGGCCCGTTCCGCCCTGGCCGTGAGCGCTGCGGCTCTCGCCACCAGAGGATCGAGCTCTCTGAGACGCGAACGTACCTGGTCATGACGGTCGGCATCATAACGGTCCGGCAAGTCGGCAATCTCCTTCTCCATAACCGCAATCCGCTCCACCAGTCGGCTTGACTCCCGAACTGCGTCGCGCACCTCCTCAAGCCGGGAGCGCGCGGCGGCCAGGTCCTCATGCGCCTTCTCGTCCGCCGCCGTGGATTCCTCAACGCCACGCCGCGCGTCCGCGACATCGGCCGGCTCGCTGGAAAGCTGCTCGAACCGCTGGCGGAAATACGTCCCGTTTACCTCAATCTCCTCCAACTGACGGGCAAGGGTCGCCAGTACTCCCTCGTACTCGGCTCCCAGCGGCCGGGCGCAGGTGGGGCAGGCACCGTCGGCTCCCGCAGCCACTATCCGTTCCCGATGAGCGTTCAGATCCCTGTACTGCTCGCGGAGGTTCTGCCGCTTGGTCTCGGCCTCCGACCGGGCGCGCACCCACTCGGTGTGCAGTTTCTCGTGTGCCGCCTTCCGCCGCTCAAGTTCCTCCCGCGCCTGCCGCGCGGATGCCTCGGCCTCCTTCAGGGCCGCCTCCGCGGCAACCAGTCCATCCCTGCGGGCCGTCACGCGTTCATGCTGGGCGCGTACCTCACGCAACTGACCGGTCAACTCACGCCTGCGGCTCGCCCCACGAGCTTCGTGTTCGAGCCTTTCCAGCTCCTCCCTGAGTGGCGGCAACTCCTTGAGCGGACCCTTCAGACCTTCCAGCTCCGTTCGGGCGGCGAGCGCCTCGGCAAGCTCCTTGTCGAGTCGCTCAAACGTTCGCCGCGCCTCGTCCACTTCGTGCCGCGCCAACCGGAGGTCGGCATCCAGCCTTGCGGCACGCTCCTTCCTTTCCCGGACGCTTTGCCACGCGGGACCTTCACCCTCGAGCGCACGCGCGGCCTCCGCCTGTACCGCTTCCGCCGACGCCACCGCCGAAGCTGCAACGTCTCGTCGTTCGATCGCCTCCGCCCGCTCCCGCTCGAACTGCGCTGGATCCCCCATGGTCTGTTCCAGACCCGCAAGTTCGCCCCGCAACCCGGAGCGCGCGTCCCGCAGACGATCCTGTGCCAGTCGGAGTTTCTCGTACCCCATGACGCGCGACAGAAAGCGGCCCCGTTCGGTCGGTCCCATGGCGGCCATGACCGCCAGTTCCTTCTGTCCCGTGAAATAGGTGTTGAAGAACTCGTCACGCGACATGCCGAGCAGGCGCTGAATCCAGTTGGTCACCGTCTGCGCGCTGTCTGCCACCGGATCCCCGGAGCCGTCCTGAAACAGCTGCGCATCATACAGCCCACGCGTCACCCGGTAGCCGTGCGCACCGAGCGTGAACTCGACGTCTACCCTGACCGACGAACGAGCCGGCGCCCGGTTCCATCTGATACCGTCCCGCGATCCGCGGACGGCCGGCGTACCGTAGAACGCCCAGGCAATGGCCTCGAGCAGGGTGGTCTTCCCCGCTCCGTTGGGACCGATGATTGCGGTGATCCCCGCACCGAGCGTGATGTCCGTGTCGGCATGCTGCCGGAAATTCAGAAGTCTCAGCCGATGGAGCTGCACTCAGCCTTCCTCAATCGACTGGTCAACCTCATCCAGGTACTTCCGGCCGAGCGTTACCAGGCGGTCGCGCGGCAGATCGGGAGGAAGTGCCCGGTTCTCGAGGTGTTCCAACATGATCTCTCCCACCGTCTGACGACGGCCCGACCCGCCCACACCAACCCGCCTGGACGGCGCCGGCTTCCTCAGATCGACGTAGTAGTGGAGCGCGCGTGTCTTGAGTTCGCGAATTGCCGCGTGATCCAGATCCCGGGCCGTGGGCCGGGGCACGTCCTCTACTATCTGACGAACTATCTGGCCGTCGATTCCCCCCGAAACCGATGACGCCACCTCCAGGATGTCCGACATGATCTCGTCCGCGGTCCGTCCGGCTGCGGAGATCCAGGGAAGGTCGATGACACGGCGCGCCAGCGGAACCGCCCGGAACCTGACCTTCGGCTTGCGGCCCAGTTCCACCAGAAGCCAGCCCTTGGCGCCCGCCGCATCGGCGGCTCCCGATGTCGTTGCCTCTCCCCACGGATTCGTGCTCACGTATTCAAGCGATCCGGAGTACCAGACGTTCTGGCGGACCTCAGTGGCCACGTGATAGTGTCCGAGCGCCACGTACGACCACTCTTCAGAATGCATCGCCTTGAGATCCAGCACGGCCCCGCCGTACTCGGGCAGCGGGTCGGTGTCGGGAAACACACCCGGCACCTCGCCGTGCATCACCAGAACGTTCCACTTCGACTCGGCATCCGGATCGAGGGCGGGTCGCGGAGACACAATCCACCCCGCGTGCGATACACAGAGCACGCTCGTCTCCAGGTCCGGGAAGGTCAGGCGGCGCGTACCCGTCGCCACGACGTGAACTCCATCTATCGCCTCGAACAATCTGAGGATGGTTCCGGTCTCGACTGAGCGCGGCGTATCGTGATTGCCGGCCACGATCACGACCGGTACACCCGGAAGCGCCGCTCGCAGTCGCCGGAACTGATTGAAGGAGTCCAGGATTGCCGCGTTGGTGGGCCGTACGCTGTGGAACAGATCTCCTGCAATGATGACCATGTCCGGACGTTCCGCGGCCACCCCGTCGAGGGCCCGTCTGAACGCCTGCGCAACGTCGGCCTCCCGCTGGTTTATGCCGGCCGGGGTCTGCCGGACATACTGGCGGAAACCAAGGTGCAGGTCGGCGAGGTGGGCGATCTTCACCGCAGGGTCCCGCCTTCGCGAGCCGTTATGGGCGCACCTGATGCGCTGAGGTTGCGTCCCAGGTAATGGTGGCATCAGCCACCCCTGCGGGCGTTTCCGCGCGAATCCTGCCTTCCAGGCGCACGCGCGAATTGCCGGCTACGAACGCGTTCCAACCCGCAGACCAGATCAGCACGCCCGCAAAAGCTCCGGTGAACGTGGACTGGCGCGCCTCCCCCTCGGAATCGCTCGCGATCATACGCGGCTCGAACGCCCCGGTGAACCGCAGGAACGCGAGTTCGTCGCCGGTGACGGTGGAAACGCTGTCGAGCGTCATCACCACGTCTCCCGCCATGGGTTCGCTAACCGGCAGTCCGAATTCGGGGCCCAGTTCGGCCCGGAAGATCAGCCGTCCTCCAACCGGAAAACTGCCACCGACCGCCACCGGAGCTTCGGGAAAGGCGAACCCGAGCCCCAGAACGCCCGCTCCGAGAAACCGCAGCGCATCGGCTGCGTCCTGTCCGTGCGCAGCCATGCCCATGACGCCGAATCTGTCGTTCACCGTAACGCGGACGCGCAATCCATCGCGCTCGCGCTCACTGACGTCGCGCCACGGTCCCTCATCCAACCGGTCCCGGGCACGCACCGAATCGACACTGAGCGTCAGAGACCAGGCACCGTTGGCGGCAACCGCGCTCTGCGTGGCGCTGACGCGCTCTTCGCGTTCCAGACGCGCTCCGTCGGGAACCGCCGGCAGGCCGACCAGAATCATCTCGGTGCGAATTTCGGTCAGCGTACGTACCGGAATCGACGGAGCGTACCGGAACGTGTACTCCTGAGCTTCGGCGGGGGCGGCAACCATGGCCAGGGCCATCACCGCCACGCGGGGCATGTCAGGCATAGGGATCCTCGAGAGGCTTGATGGGAACGGCGTCTCCACCCGCCCGAGGCTCAGTGCGCTGCACTGCTCGGCCAAGGTGGGCTCTGAAGTACGCGAATGGGTCGTCCGGTTCCGCCCGCCGGGTGGCAAGCAGCGCCCGCCTCACGTCTTCCTCCCGACGGCCGGCAATCAGATCCTTGACCGGAGCAGGCGCTATGCGCCGGTCCAGGGACGACAGTTGCCGCGCCACGGCATCCGCAAACGGCAGGTCGGCGGCTGGTGGGAATCGTTCGACACCCTCACGCCCCGCCAGCGCCGCGGGCCGCGGGAACCTGAGAAACACCGGCTGGGTGAAGTGCGGATGCCTGACCATCAGTTCGCCTTTCGCCAGTGTTGCGAGCTTGGCCTTGGTGGCCGGAGAGAGCGTCTGGTAGCCGGGCATGGCCAGCTCGTCCGGATCCATGCGCCCGTACAGCGTCGTACCGGCGTTACCCACAACCCGCCGGTGCACCTGGGAGCGAAACTGCTGCGCGCCGAAGAGCACCAGTCCGAGATACCTCCCCCGCTCGGAGATGTCCAGCAGCATCTTGCGTACGTATGTGTCCGGACCGTCCGCCGGAGCATACTTGTTCAGCTCATCCACGAACACTATCACATGTTCCACGCCGAGGTCGCGGCGTTCGAGGTGCTCGCGAAGCCTGGAGACAAGACGGGTGAATACCAGATCCTGTCCCAGCTGGTCTACGCCGGATACATCCACGACATAGACCCCCCGATCCTCGAACTCGCCAAACGGCAGATCGCTTGCACTGCCGTCGTCGGTTACCAGACCCTTGCAGCGCGTGGATATGTTGAGCAAGCGGTTCCTGACCTTGCGGATCGTAGCCACGTGGTGCGTCCGCCAGATCTCGCCGCGCCCGGAAGCCTCAAGTCCGTCAAGGATGGACCGGAACAACCGCTCCAGCTCGGCAAAGCTCGACACGCGGTGATGACCGCCCCAGTCGTCCGTGAACTCCTTGCCCACCACACGGTCGGCCAGGAAATCGATGAACGCGTCGGCCTTGGCGTCGATGTCGTCCCGGTTCAACAGCACTTCGTGATAGTCCAGCACCTCGTGCAGGCCCCACACCAGTGGTCTGACCGAACTCACCAGGTCGGGATGGGTGCGGAGAGTGTTCAGATTGACCCCGTCCGGCTTGTACGGGGCGTAGTAGAAGCTCCGCCCGAATGGCTCGGGCTCGATACCCAGCGCCTCGTACAGATCGCGGTCCGCTTCCGTCAGCTCGGCGGGACGGTCGAGGAAACAGAGATCCGGCCCCTTCACATTGAAGCAGACAGCCGCGATCCGTCCCTTGGATGCCGGGAACCTCCTGAATACCGCGTTGAGCAGGAACAGCACCGCACTGGTCTTGGTGGCCAGACCGGAAACGCCGTTGATGTTGAGATGCGCCGACTCCGGCCCGAGCAGGAAATCCGCGTCGAGCAGTACGGGCGCGCGCGTGCCGCCGGCCGCGTAGAGTCCCACCGGAATGCCTCTGGGCGGCTCGGCACGCGAGTAGCCGTCCATGCGGAGAGCCACTTCAACATCGTGGGGCTGAGCCACGCGAACGTCGGCCAGCGGCACCGGCTGCAGCGGTTCTTCCGGGTCATGCCTCAGTACGGCCGCCGTCCACAGCCGGATCTCGGTGCGCCTGGTGGGTGGTTGCGGAGCGGCCGGATCTCCTTCCTGAGCCACCACGTCATGCAGTGGCGTCGCAAGATCGGAATAACCCCTTCCGTCCACCACAACCGCGTACACCACTCGGCCCGGCCCATCCACGCGAACGATTGCCCCTATGCCAATCCCGGCCTCGATGGCGGTCCAGAAATGAAACTGGTGCGTTCCGGCCGGCAGGGCCTCGGTCGCGATCACCCGACCTGTTGGACGGGCTTCAATTCGCTCGATCATGCCCAGGCTCCGGCTCTCGCCCTCAGATACGTCTCGACTTCGCGAACAGGATAGATCAACCTGTCCCATCTGGGATCAGGCGCCGCGAGCGGCGCACGTTCTGCCAGAATCCAGCCACTCAGCAGGTTTGCATCTTCGATCGCGCGTTCCCCGGGTGCTACCTCCATACGAACCAGCCCCCAGGTGAGGTCACGATCATCCCAGGGGCGAAGCCGCAGATACCATGTAGTTACCAGATGCTTCCTCCCCTGCGTACGAGCGAAAGCGGTGGACCTTGACCCGGCCGGCAGAGTAAGCGCCACCGCAAGGTTCTCACCTTCGAGGAACTGAGTCTCGTGGCTCTTGATAAGACCAACCGCCCGGGTTGCTTCCGGTTCCCCAACGAGAGCACCGAGGGCGCCATCGACAACCAGCCTGGCGGATCCGTGTTCCCGGAGAAACGATACGGCCAGTTGTCGTTCCAGAAGATTGCGTTGCCGTTCGACGCACCCGGCGGCCGCATTAAGGTCGAGCAGAGGGTGCGGGCGCTCCTCGCTTCCCGAATCACGAACCGCGAGACCGGAACTCTCGAGGGCCGCCAACTGTTCCGGACCGAGCCTAGCCACCGGCGCCACGATGAATTCCTGCTCCCCGTGCAGAGCCACAGTCAGATGTCTGGCGTTGCGAATCAGGACCGCTGCGGCAACGTATGCCCGCACCACCGGTGCCAGACCGAAATGCCCTTCCACTGCGAATCGCTGAATACCGTCGAGGAAGCCCGTTCCATCGGGCGCGGCCGCGCCGGCAGGCACCTCAACGGCCCGTATGCGGCTGCCTTCCACCGGGCGGGCCGACGCGAACGGCGCCGACAC
>CAZTIV010000041.1:0-13575 GCA_964613905.1 uncultured Gemmatimonadaceae bacterium
CCCGCGACCGCTACCCCAACCTCTCCCGCAACACCTCCTGCACCCGCTTGGGATCCGCCTTGCCGCGGCTCGCCTTCATCACCTGCCCCGTAAAGAACCCCATCAGCTTGGCTTCCCCACCCCTGTACCGCTCGACCTCCCCTGAGTGCTTGCCCAGCACCTCGTCTACCCATCCCGCCACCTGATCCGCATCACCCACCTGCACCAGCCCCAACCGCTCGGCCACCGCCAGCGGGTCCCCACTGTCGCCCGCAAGCTCCGGGAGCACCTTCTTGCCCGCCTGATGACTCACCGTGCCCTGCTCCACCAGCGCAATCAGCTTCGCGATGCGGTCGGGTTTAACCCTCAGGGCGCCGCCGTGCTCATTTGCGTCCTGGAGCACCGGTCCCATCACCCAGTTGGCCGCGGGTTTGGGCGCCGACCCCGCCTTCACCACCGCCTCGAAGTAGTCCCCCACCTCGCGCGTGGCCGAAAGCACGCCGGCGTCATACGCCGGCAACTGATAACTCTGCTCGAACCGCGACGCCTTGGCCGCCGGAAGCTCCGGCAGCCCCTCCCGCTGGGCCGCTATCGCTATGCCGTCACGCGACAGCACCAGCGGCGGCAGGTCCGGCTCCGGGAAATACCGGTAATCGTGACTCTGCTCCTTGGTCCGCATCGGCTTCAACTCACCCGTGGCCGCGCTGAAGGTGGTGAGTTCGACCGTACCGCCCGCTTCCAGCGCCGCTATCTGCCGGTCCCGTAGCTGGCTCAACGCCTTCTCCACCGCGGCAAACGAGTTGATGTTCTTGACCTCCTGCTTGGTGCCGAGCGGATCTCCCGGACTCCGCACCGAGAGATTGGCGTCCACTCTGAGGCTTCCCTCCTCCATGTTGCAGTCGGACGCCTCCACGTACTGCAACACCTGCTTGAGCGCGACGAGATACGCCCGCGCCTCGGCCGGCGAGCGCATGTCCGGCTCGCTCACGATCTCCGCCAGCGGCACGCCACTGCGGTTGAAATCCACCGCCGTCATCCCCGGCACGCGGTCGTGAAACGATTTCCCCGCATCTTCTTCCAGGTGTAACCGGGTGATTCCCACCTTGAGCGCCCCGCGCTCAGGCGACTGAATCGCAAGATGCCCACGCGTGGCCAGCGGTTTGTCGAACTGGCTGATCTGATAACCCTTGGGGAGATCGGGGTAGAAGTAGTTCTTGCGGGCAAACACGCTCTCGTCGTGAATTTCGTCGCAGTCGAGCGCGAGCGCCGCCACCACGCCCAGCCGCACCGCCTCACGGTTGATCACCGGCAGGGCCCCAGGAAGCCCCAGGCAAACGGGACAGACGTTGGTGTTGGGAGGGTCACCAAAGCTGGTGCTGCACGCGCAGAACATCTTGGACCGGGTCTTGAGCTGGACGTGGACCTCGAGCCCGATCACGGTCTCCCAGGCGGCCGTAGCGTTCATGGCAGCCAAGCTAGCCGTGCCGGGTTGGACGGTCCAGAGGTGTTCCCCTATCTTTGCCTCTGCCATGAACGATTTCGTCAAACGCCTCGAAGCCGCCCTCGGGTCCGCCTACCGCATCGAGAAGGAACTGGGCGGCGGCGGCATGAGCCGCGTCTTCCTGGCCGAGGAGACGCAGCTGGGCCGCCAGGTCGTGGTGAAGATCCTGCCGCCCGAGCTGGCCCAGGGCGTCAACGCCGAGCGGTTCCGCCGGGAGATCCGCCTCGCCGCCTCGCTCCAGCACCCTCATGTCGTTCCCTTGCTGAACGCGGGACAGGCCGACGATCTGTTCTGGTACACCATGCCGTTCATCGAGGGAGAGTCCCTCAGGGCCCGCCTCGAGCGCGAAGGAGAGCTGCCGGTCTCGGTGGTCACCAAGCTGCTCCGCGACGTTACCGATGCGCTGGCCTACGCCCATGAGCGCGGCATCGTGCATCGAGACATCAAGCCGGACAACATCCTGCTCACCGGGTCCCACGCGGTAGTAACCGACTTCGGCGTGGCCAAGGCCATCGCATCCGCCACCGGCGAATCGAGTCTCACATCGGTGGGTGTGGCTCTGGGCACCCCCGCCTACATGGCGCCGGAACAAGCCGCCGCCGATCCGCACACCGACCACCGTGCCGATCTCTACGCGGTGGGCGCCCTGGCCTATGAGATGCTCACCGGCGCGCCTCCGTTCGAGGGTCTGCCGCAGGCGGTGCTGGCAGCCCACGTCACCCAGGCACCCGAACCGGTGACACAGCGCCGCCCCGCAGTGCCGCCCCCGATCGCAACTCTGGTGATGCGCTGCCTTGAAAAGAAACCGGCCGACCGTTACCAGACGGCGGGTGAACTGCTGGCCGAGATCGAGCGGTTTGCGACACCCACCCAGGGTACGATCCCCACCACGGCGGTGACACTGGCCGTGCCCGGGCGGCGCCGGCTTCTGAGTGTCGCTGCGGCCGCCGTGGTGGTCGTTGTGGGCGCCCTCCTGCTCACCACTCAACTGGGCCGCTCGCAACCGAACGTGATAGCCTCCGCCCAGAGAATGGCCGTGGTTCCGTTCGTCCCCACCACGGCGGACACGGCACTGGCTCGTCTGGGACGAGATCTGGTGGTGACGCTCACCGCGAATCTCGAAGGAGTGGGCGACATCCGGATGGTGGACGCCCTGTCGGTATTGGCCAAGGCACAGGAAGCGACCATGTCGCTCGATGACGGTGCGGCGCTCGCCCAGGCACTGGGTGCCAGCAGCTTTGTACACGGAACCCTCGTGCGCGTGAGCAACGGCATACGCTTGGACCTGGGCCTGTTCACGGCGGACGCGCAGCAGTCGATTGCCCGCGCTACGGTCACCACCGAGTCGGAAGACCTGGAAGCCTTGACCGACTCCACGACCTGGGCCCTGCTCCGGCAGGTGTGGCGCACCCGGGAACCGCCCACGCCCAGCCTCTCGGCGGTAACCACACGCTCCCTGCCGGCGCTCCGGGCGTTCATTGAAGGAGAGCAGGCCATTGCGCGCAGTGACTGGGAGTTGGCGTCTGAAGCGTTTGCCCGCGCCATTGATGCCGACTCCACGTTCTGGCTGGCGTACTACAGACTCCAGTACACGCGGAACTGGATCTTTTTACCGTTGGATGAACGCATCGTTGAGACCGTGAGGGCCCGCCGCGCCGGTTTCCCTGAGAGGGACCGCCTGTTGGCGGAGGGCCGCGCCGATGTGCTGGTCGACCGGTTTCCGGAGTACTGGCCCGGATGGATGGCCTACGGTGACGATTTGGTGCACTGGGGCGGCTACAATGGCCATCTCCCCGCGGAGGCGATCGCGGCTCTCGAGCGCGTGATCGAACTCAATCCCACCTTCCTGCCCGCCTGGGAACATCTGCACTGGGTGGCGGCCACGGCGCTGGACACGGCGCGAGTGCGGACAACCTGGGCTGCCTTGACGCGGCTGGAGTACTCTCCTGTGCTGGAGTACGGGCTGGATTTTCGTTTCTTCACGCAGGTCACCACCGAATTGTCACTGGGCGGGCTCACCTACGAGCCGGAGCCAGCACGGCTCGACAGCCTGGCCAGGGGCATGGCCGTGTCCCGGGGGCCGCTCACAGAGTTCACGTACCACTGGTTCAGCAACTCCGGCTACAACGCGGTCCAGATCGATCTCAATCGCCGCGTGCTGGCGCTCGTGGGATCCGGTCGTCAGGCAGGGCTTATCCTGCGTACCTTGCCGTTCTTCTGGGCGGGCAGGGGCGCGTGGGACTCCTCCATGGTAGCCGCTGACCGGTACGTCACCGCCGCACCGGGTAGTCAATCCGCACTCGAGGCGTACGAACTTGCTCTTGCCGGATGGTGGCTTGGCATGCTGCCCCGCGCCGAGGCAGACCGCCGTCGAGCCGTCGCAGCGAGGGCGGTTGAGGGTGAGAGCGACGTGCTGGCCTGGCTGGATGGTTTTGCGGCGTATGTGGACGGCGATGTCGGACGAATCGGTACAGCTCGCGAGGCGCTGAGCCGGGACAGTGAGCTGGCAGCCCCGCTCCGGGCCCTTGAACTTGCGGCACAGGGACGGCCGGTTATCGCGGCCGACACGCTTATCGGTAAGGAGGCGGAGCTGCACATGCAGGAGGCTCCGCTGGCGAGAGGCATCGCCCGTATCGAAGCCGCAAAGTGGCTGCTCGCCGCAGGGGATACATCCCGAGCCGTAAGGCTGCTGCGGTTCCCGTTGTCGGGGCCAACCAACTCAGCCGCCCTACTGCGGAGTCCGCCACTTGCACCGTACGCGCTGATGGAGCTGGCACGTATTGCCGCCGCGCAGGGTGATAAGGAGCTGGCCCGCGCACACTACCGGCAGTTTCTTGTGCGTTACGACATGCCGCCGCCCGCTCATCAAGCATGGGTGGAGGAAGCCCGCGCGGCGCAATGAGCCGCCTCGGCTTCGCGATCGACCATCGCGCCTGTATCGGCTGCCACGCCTGCACGGTCGCCTGCAAGATGGAGAACGACGTCCCCCTCGGGACGTTTCGCACCTGGGTCAAATACATCGAAACCGGGTCCTTTCCGGACACACGGCGCTACTTCTCGGTGCTCCGCTGCAACCACTGCGACCACGCTCCCTGTATCACGATCTGTCCCACCGGCGCTCTGTTCCGGAGCGGCACCAACGGGATAGTGGACTTCAACAACGCGGTCTGCATAGGCTGCAAGGCCTGCATGCAGGCGTGCCCGTACGACGCGCTTTACCTTGACCCCCGCACGCAGACCGCCGCCAAGTGCAACTTCTGCGCGCCGCGGGTGGAGATAGGACTCGAACCCGCCTGTGTGATCGTCTGCCCCACGCACGCCATCATCTCCGGTGACCTGGACGACCCCACGTCCGAGATAGCGCAGGTGGTGGCGCGGAACGAGACCGACGTACGGGCGCCAGAACAGAACACCAAGCCAAAGGTGTTCTACGTGGGAGCGCACGAGGCGGCACTCGATCCCACCCAGGTGAGTCAGCCGGAGGAATACCTCTGGACCGAGCACAACCTGCTGGACGGCGCCCTCCAGCCACGGCTGGCCGAAGCGAATGCAAAGGCCCGCACCACCTACGACGTGGATCACCCCATGCCGTGGGGATGGAAGGTCTCGGCCTACCTCTGGACCAAGTCCATTGCCGCAGGCGCGGGGCTCGTAGCGGCGCTCGCCTTGCTCGCCGGCCACGCGCCCAACAGGCTGCTCGGATTCATGGCTCCGGCGATAGCGCTGGCAGCTACGGCCGTAACCGGGGTCCTGCTCATTGCCGACCTCAAACGCCCGGAGCGGTTCTGGATGCTCTTGCTCCGGCCCAACACCAGATCGTGGTTGGTGCGCGGCGCATGGCTTCTCATGGCGTTCGGGGCGTTGCTGGCAGCGTGGCTAGCGGCAGAAATGATTTCACGCCCCGAGGTGATCCAGTTACTGGCGTGGCCCGCAATCCCGATTGCCGCGCTCACCGCCGGGTATACCGGCTGGCTGTTCGGCCAGGCTGAAGGACGGGACCTCTGGCAGAGCCCGTTCCTGGGATGGGGACTGGTAGCACAGGCCTTGCTGGCCGGCGCTGCCGCATTGTGCCTCACCGCCCTGTTCTCTGACGACACCGAGTTGATCCCACTGTTCTCCAAGGCGCTGGTAGGCTCCGCCCTGTTGTGGACCATCTTCACGATACTGGAACTGCGACATGCAGCCCGAAGCACCCGGCAGGCGCAACTCGCGCTCAAGAACTTGCTCTCCGGCCATTATGCCGGTTGGTTCCGTACCGGAGTAGCTTTGGGGATGGTGGCCCCTGCCGCACTGGGAGCACTGTTCCTCATCACCGCGTACTCCGGGATGCTCTTTGCCGCATCGCTGGCTGCGCTCGTGGGGCTCGCCGCGTATGAGCACGGGTTTGTCAAAGCCGGCCAATCGGTACCATTGAGCTGATGCCCCCCGAACGACTGCCGCCGAGTCACGGCCGTATGGCCCAGTACCCACCGCCCGACCGATGGGACTACTGGATCGAATATGATTCCGCAGCCTGGCCCGAACGCGTGCCGCGGAACTACATCCTGGTCCCGACGGTCTGCTTCAACTGTGAATCCGCCTGCGGCCAGCTGGCGTACGTCGATCGGGACACACTCGAGATTCGGAAGATCGAAGGAAATCCCCTACACCCGGGTTCACGTGGGCGGAACTGCGCCAAGGGGCCCGCCACGCTCAATCAGATCCGCGACCCTGAACGTATTCTCTACCCGCAACGCCGAGTGGGGCGGCGCGGCGGCGGGCGCTGGGAGCGAGTGTCCTGGGATACGGTGCTCGACGACATCGCGGCAAGGATCCGCGAAGCGCTGAACAACGACCGCCGGAACGAGATCGTCTATCACGTGGGCCGGCCCGGAGAAGACGGCTATGCCGACCGCGTGCTCCGCACCTGGGGGGTGGACGGACACAACTCGCATACCAACATCTGCTCCTCGGCCGCGCGGTTGGGCTACGCGCTCTGGATGGGCCACGACCGCCCTTCCCCGGACTACGCGAACGCGAAGTTCATCCTGCTGATCTCGGCCCATCTCGAGAGCGGCCATTACTTCAATCCGCACGCGCAGCGGATCGTCGAAGGCAAACTCTCCGGCGCGAAGCTCGCCGTGATGGACCCGCGGCTCTCCAACACCGCGGCGCGCGCCGACTACTGGATGCCCACCCAACCCGGGAGCGAGACCACGATTCTCCTGGCCATGGCGCACGTGATTCTCAGAGAGAAGCTCTACGACCGCGTTTTTCTGGAACGCTGGACCAACTGGCGGGAATACCTGCGGGCGTTGCACCCTCAGGACGAGATTACGTTCGACAACTTCATTGCACGGCTCACCGCGCACTACTCATCGTTCACCCCCGAGCGCGCCGAAGCGGCAAGCGGCATCTCGGCCGCAAAAATCGTGGAAGTGGCCCTTGAGATCGGGAAGGCCGGTTCCGCGTTCGCTTCGCACAACTGGCGCGCGGCGTCTTCCGCGCACCTGGGTGGATGGCAGGTCTCTCGTTGCCTGTTCTTCCTGAACATACTGACCGGGAGCGTTGGCACCGAGGGCGGTACATCCCCCAACTGGTGGGACAAGTTCGTGCCCAAACCGCCGCTGGCACCGCCGCCGCAGAAGATGTGGAACCCACTGCTCTGGCCGCCCGAATACCCGCTCGCCCATCACGAGATGAGCATCCTGCTCCCCTACTTCCTGAAAGAGAGCCGGCAGCGGCTGAGCGTCTATTTCACGCGCGTCTACAACCCGGTATGGACCAACCCGGACGGATTCTCCTGGATCGAAGCACTGAGCGACGAGAGCAAGGTGGGGCTGCACGCGGCCCTCTCCC
Source organism: uncultured Gemmatimonadaceae bacterium (assembly GCA_964613905.1). Classification (GTDB taxonomy): domain Bacteria; phylum Gemmatimonadota; class Gemmatimonadetes; order Gemmatimonadales; family GWC2-71-9; genus CAZTIV01. Next base: position 7,319 of record CAZTIV010000041.1, read on the forward strand.
CAACCTGGTCAGAAACAGCGTGGTTTGCCGACTACGTGCTCCCCATGGGACTGGGCCCCGAGCGTCACGACACGCACTCGTATGAAACGCACGCCGGAAAATGGCTGGGGTTTCGCCAACCCGTGCGCCGTGTTGCGATGGAGAAACTCGGCCGTCCGGTCGCCTTTACGTACGAGGCCAACCCCGGCGAGGTCTGGGAAGAGGACGAGTTCTGGATCGAGCTGTCGTGGCGCGTGGACCCTGACGGATCGCTCGGCGTACGCCAGTGGTACGAGTCACCGTACCGACCGGGCGAGAAGATCACGATCAACGAATATTACCGTTACCTGTTCGAGAACAACGTACCCGGACTCCCTGAGAAGGCCGCGGCAGAAAGCCTGACCCCGCTCGACTATATGCGGAAGTACGGTGTGGTCGAGATCTCAACCAGAGAGTACGCGGTCCATGAACAACCGATTCCTCCGGAACTCATCGCCGGCGCGCACGTCGAGCCGGAGACCGGTCTTGCTAGGGTGGAGCACAAGCCGGGTACACCGTTGCCGCTGATCGGTCCTCCGGACGCCGTGGGGGTGGACCTGGACGGCGTGGTGAGAACCGGATTCCTCACGCCATCCCGCAAACTCGAGGTGTACTCGCAGACGATGGTTGAGTGGGGCTGGCCCGAGCACGCGCTGCCAGGCGTCATCCCGAGCCACGTGGCCGAGGCCGAGGCCGCACAGGGTACATACATCCTGCTCCCCACCTTCCGCCTCCCCACGCTCATCCACACCCGTTCCAACAACGCCAAGTGGCTGAACGAGCTGAGCCACCGGCACCCACTCTGGATTCACCCGGAAGACGCCGACCGCGTGGGTGTTGCCGAAGGCGACCTCGTGCGCGTGATGACTCGGATCGGGCACTTCGTGATCCGGGCCTGGATCACCGAGGGGATCAAGCCGGGAGTGGTGGCCGCCTCGCATCACATGGGCCGCTGGCGCCTGAACCGCGGATTCGGCACGGATCGGTGGTCGTCATCGCTGGCCGAATTGAAACACGAAGGAACGACCTGGCGGTTGAGACAACTGGATGGAGTGAAGCCGTTCAAGAGTGACGACCCGGACTCGGAACGGGTATGGTGGACCGACGCAGGCGTGCACCAGAACCTGACTTTCCCCACGCAGCCGGATCCCATATCCGGGATGCACTGCTGGCATCAGCTGGTACGGCTCTCACCGTCCGAGCCCGGCGATCAATACGGCGACGTGGTGGTGGATACCGCGAAGTCCTTCGAGATCTACCGGGAATGGCTGGCCATGACGCGGCCGGGCCCGGGACCCGGAGGGTTGAGGCGTCCGCTCTGGTTGTTCCGGCCGCTCAAGCCGGATGCGAGCGCATACCGGGTCGTCGAGGAAGTCGAGCCCTGAAGGGCGAGGGCTTCAGCCCTCGACTCTCCCACAACTCATCTCATCAACGCACGCTCGATGCTCGCACTTCTGCATTCCGGTCCACCAACCCCTCCAGCACCTGTGCTACCGACAGCATCCGGGGCTCGTCGAACGCGCGCGCGATGAATTGCGCGCCCACCGGCAGTCCTTCCGACCGCCCCACAGGTATCGATACCGCCGCTATTCCGGCCAGGTTAGTGGGACACACGAATGCGTCGGCCAGGTACATGGACACGGGATCGTCCAGCCTCTCCCCGGCCCTGAATGCCGTAGTGGGGGTGGTGGGAGCAAACAACAGATCCACCTCCTCGAACGCGCGCGCAAAATCCCGCCCGATCATCTCGCGGGCCCTCACTGCCTTGCCGTAATACGCCTCGTAATAACCGGCCGACAGCACATATGTGCCCACCAGGATGCGGCGCCGCACCTCCGCGCCGAACCCGGTTCCGCGCGTGGCCCGGTACATGGCCTGCACATCTCCATCCACGCTCACGCGCGAGCCGTAGCGCACGCCGTCGTAGCGCGCGAGGTTGGCGCTCGCTTCCGCCGGCGCTATCACGTAGTACGCCGGAATGGCCAGCGAGGTGGAGGGCAGCGACACCTGTTTGATACCGGCGCCCGCGTCGCGCATGCGCGCTATGGCGCGGTCGCACGCCGCCTTGATGCCTGGATCCAGGTCGTCGGGGAAATACTCGCGGGGAACACCGATGGTAAGGCCACTCAGGTCATTGAGCTCTTCCGGGAGAGGCATTGGCGGGAGGTCCGCACAGGTGGCTTCGTTCGGATCCCGACCGGAGATCACGTGGAGCACCGCGGCTGCACCCTTCACCGAGCGCGCCGCAACGCCTATCTGATCCAGCGAGCTGCCGAACGCGACCAGGCCGTAGCGGCTCACCCGCCCGTAGCTCGGTTTGATTCCTACCACACCGCAGAACGCGGCCGGCTGGCGCACCGAGCCACCGGTTTCCGACCCCAAAGCCGCCTCCACTGCCCCGCTTGCCACCAGCGCCACCGATCCTCCGCTCGAACCACCCGGCACCCTTCCCGGATCGTCCGGATGCTGTGTCCGACCATAGGCCGAGTGCTCCGTTGAGGAGCCCATGGCGAACTCGTCGAGATTGGTCTTGCACGCGATGATCGCACCAGCGGATTTGAGTCTCGAAACCGCGGTGGCTTCATAGGGCGACCGATAACCGTCCAGGATCTTCGATGCGCAGGTGGTAGGGTATTCGAGCGTACAGATATTGTCCTTGATCCCCAGCGCTACACCGTGCAACGGTCCCTGTTCGTCTCTCCCCGCCCACGCCTCCGCCTGCGCCCGCACCACCGCCGGATCGAAGGCGAGCACCGAGTTCATGCCTTTCGCTTCCGCGCCGGTAATACCATCCACAATCTGCGCCGTGCGTGCGCCCGGGTCGAATCCACTCATTCTTCGTCTCGATCCAGAGCGGGAAGCCGGGGCACGAGGAAAAGACTGTCCTTGAAGTGGGGGGCAAAGTCTGCGGGACGGATGGCCGCAGAGGAGGGACGGACCGCGTCGTCGCGGAGCGGCTGAACGTGCGTGGAGTCAGGAAGCGGCTCAAGCCGCAACCCGGCGTTCTCTGTGGCCTCAAGCGACGTTTCCAACTGAGATACGTATTCCAGAATGCGATCCAGCTGCCGTGTCACCAACCCGATCTGGCTCTCGTCCACCCTGAGCGCGGCGAGTTCCGCTATGCGCCGAACGTCTGCCCCGGTCACCCGGCTCATGCGCTCTCCCAGTCCCGTTCGAGCCCGGCGTATGCCACTATGAGTTGCTTCAGGCCCACCTCTTCATCGTCGAACTCTACCACCACCTTGAGATCTCTGCCCTTCCCGTTCAGTCCGCGAATCGTGCCGCCCCCGAACCGCCTGTGCCGCACCCTCTCTCCCTTCACGTAACGCGGAGAATCCTGCGAGGCCTGTTCCGGTTCCTCAGGTTCAGTCCGCTTGATCTCTCCCGAGTAGAGTTTGGGCGGACCGCCGAACCACATGGACTTGCCTCCCCGCCCCGCACTCGCCAGTCCGAACGCACTGCTCGATCTACGCTCCTGTACCAGCCCCGACGGCAACGCGCCCAGGAACCGGGACGGCATCCCCGGCATGATTTGTCCGCCACGCCGCCGGGCGCGGGCCCAGAGAAGGTACAATCGATCGCGCGCTCGCGTGATCGCCACGTACGACAACCGCCGCTCCTCTTCCAGCCCCTCAGGCGTCTCCAGAGATCTGCTGAGCGGAAACAGGCCGTCCTCCAGCCCCGCCACCACTACTACCGGCCACTCAAGTCCCTTGGCCGTATGCACCGTCATCAGCGTCACCCCCTCGGGGTCACCCCCCTGGGTTTCAGCAGAGGTCGTAAGCGCCGCGGTGGCAAGAAACCGTTCCACCGGGCTGGATGGATCGTCTTCGTCCGCCTCTTCCGACCATTCCGCGGCCGCGGCGATCAGCTCGCGTACGTTCTCCAGCCGCTCCATCCCTTCGGGACCTTCTTCCGCAAGGTGTACGTCGTACTGTACGGCCTCGACTATCCGCTCGAGCACCGCGGCCGGTGTCGTATCCGCCAGATGCAGGCGCAGGTTCTCTATGAGCCGCGTGAACTCCTGAAATCCGGTCTTCGCCTGAGGCCTCAGGCCCTGCACGCGGTCGGCTGCGCCGGCCGTTTCGAACAACGGCTTGTTCCACTTGGCCGCGGCAGCGATCAGGATCTCCAGACTGCTCTGTCCCAGCCCCCTCTTCGGCACTTGTACCGCCCGCAAGAAAGCATCGTCGTCCGACGGGTTGACGACGAGCCTCATATACGCGATCAGATCCTTTACTTCACGACGGTCATAGAAACTCACGGCTCCCACGAGACGGTATGGAAGTCCCTGCCTCCTGAAGACTTCTTCAAGGGCCCGTGACTGCGCGTTGGTGCGATACAGTACGGCCATGTCACGCCAGGAGTAATGATCTGCCTCCGACCGGGCCGTGAGTTCCCGCGCCACCCACTCGGCCTCGTCGCGTTCGTCGGCGGTCGCCACCAGCACCACCGGCTCCCCGCCCGTGCGACTCGTGAAGAGTGTCTTGCCCAACCGGGCAGTGTTCTCCGCAATCAACGCATTTGCGGCGTCCAGGATCACCTGAGTGGACCGATAGTTCTCTTCCAGTCTGACGAGCCGGGCATCGGGGAAATCCTGCTGGAAGTCCAGCATGTTACGGACGTCCGCTCCACGCCAACCATAGATGGATTGATCGTCATCGCCTACGGCGCAGATGCCCTGGTGCCTTTCGGCCAGCTGCTTCACGAACAGATACTGTGCCCGGTTGGTATCCTGAAACTCATCCACCAGGATGGCCTGGAATCGGTCCTGGTAGAAACCCAGACGATCCGCGTGTTCCCTGAACAGCGTAAGCGGATGGAGCAGCAGATCGTCGAAATCCATGGCGTTTGCCCGGGCGAGCGTCACCGTGAGATCCGCATAGACCTCGGCCGCGATCCGGCTCATGCGGTCGCCCGCCTCCTGCAGCGCCTCAGGCCCTTCGAGCCGGTTCTTGGCGCCCGAAATGATGGATTGGATGAGACGCGGTGGATGCGCCTTGGGCGGATAGTTGCGGCGTTCGAGCAGCCGCTTGATCAGTGCCAGCCGGTCGTCTTCATCGTAGATGGTGAACTGGGGCGTGAACCCCAGCAGGTGGCCCTCGCGCCTCAGGAGCCGCGCAGCCAGCGAGTGGAACGTCCCTATCCAGAGCCCCCGGGGTTCGCGGCCCAGCAGCGCCGCCACCCGATTGCGCATCTCGTGGGCCGCACGGTTGGTGAACGTGACGGCCAGAACCCGATATGGCGCCAGCCCGTGCGTCGTGATCAGATGCGCGAGACGTGCGGTAAGCACCCGCGTCTTGCCGGATCCCGCGCCGGCCAGCACCAGCAGCGGACTGCCGGTGAGTTCTACGGCCTCGCGCTGTGCGGGATTCAGCTGCAGGGACATGGTCTCCATCATCCCGCCGGCAGGTCAATCACAAACTCCGCTCCCTCGACCACGTCGGACAACCGCAGCCGTCCCTCGTGGACGTCCTCCACGATCCGGCGCGTAAGCGCCAGACCGATGCCCCACCCTCCGGTCTTGGTCGTTACACCCGGTTCGAAGACGGTAGCGCGGATTTCCGGAGGTATGCCCGGACCATCGTCCGATACGGACACGCTCGCACGATCGTCGCCGGGTGCTACGGTGATCGTTATCCGACCACCCCGACCGCTCAGGGCATCCACCGAATTGCGCACCAGAGCCTCCACCGCCCATTCGAGCAGCACCGGATCCCCGGTGACCATCGGTCCCGCGCCCGGCGCGCTGACCGCAAGCGTGATGATGTTGGCGCGCTGTGGCAGACGGGGACGGAAGTACGAGGCGACACGTTCGACCAGCGCTCCAAGCGCCACGTCATCCCGTCGAGCCGGCCGACCGATACGCTCGAAGCGCTTGACCACGCGCTCCAGCCGGTCGAGATCGGCGCGGAGATGCTCGGCTACTTCCGCCGGTGGGCTCTGACCTTCCGCCAGCCGTTCAATCCAGGCGCCGGCACTCATGAGAGGCGTGCCCAGCTGATGCGCCGATTCACGCGCCATCGCCACCCACAACCGGTCTCGATCGCGATGCACCGCCGTACGGTACGCCCAGAGGCCCACGGCAATCACGGTCAGCAGCAAAGCCAGCTGAAAAACCGCGAGCCCGGTGATCCTGCCGCTGCCGGGCAGCTTCCCGAAGTGGACGTGACCCAACCCTTCGATGGGAATGGGCGGGTTCGTTCGCTCCAGCTCGCGCGCGTACTCGCGTACCCGGG
>CAZTIV010000041.1:13675-26167 GCA_964613905.1 uncultured Gemmatimonadaceae bacterium
ACAATCTCCGGCCCGGCCCGGCGAACCCGGCGGAAACCCCTAGCCGACACCCGGCTCCAGGCGATCGACGCCCATGTATGGCGCCAACGCTTCCGGGATCCTCACGGTGCCGTCCTTCTCCTGAAATGCCTCAAGCAAAGCGATGATGGTACGAGGGAATGCAACACCGGATGCATTGAGTGTGTGCACGAACTCCGGTTTTCTGTCGGGCGCAGGTTTGTAGCGGATATTGGCGCGACGTGCCTGAAAATCCGTGAACGTACTGGCACTGGATACTTCGAGCCACGCTCCCACACCCGGAGCCCAGACCTCGAGATCATACGTCCGCGCGGCGGCAAACCCCAGGTCTCCGGCTGAAAGTTCCACCACCCGGTACGCAAGGCCGAGACGCTGGAGCACCGTTTCCGCGTGCTTAACGAGCAGATCCAGTTCGCCCGGCGAGGCGTCCGGGGAACAGAAACGCACCAGTTCAACCTTGTCGAACTGATGTACCCTGATGAGCCCTCGGGTGTCCCTTCCGTGGGCTCCTGCTTCCCTCCGGAAGCACGGGGTCCACGCCACATAACCAAGTGGCAGATCGGCCGCCTTGAGCACTTCGTCGCGATGGATGTTGGTAACGGGTACTTCGGCGGTGGGGATAAGGTAGAGATTGTCTCTCTCCACCACGTACATCGTCGCTTCCTTGTCCGGCAACTGACCGGTGCCCCTCGCGCTCGCCTCGTTAACCATGTACGGCGGCGCCGCCTCGCGATACCCGTGCTCGCTGGTATGCAGGTCGAGCATGAAGTTGGCGAGCGCACGCGAGAGCCGCGCTCCACGCCCCATGAGAAGCGGGAACCCGCTCCCTGCCACCTTGGCCCCTCGCGGCAGATCAAGTATGCCGAGAGCTTCACCAATCTCCCAGTGAGGCTTGAGTCCCTTCTCCTCGCGCCGCTCGCCCCAGCTCCGCACATCGCGATTGTTCCCCGCATCTCCATCGGGGATCTCCGCCATCGGCAGGTTGGGGAGTTGCAGGAGGATGTCATCCAGACGCCGCTCGATCTCCTTGAGCGGTGGGGCCTCCTCATCGATCCGATCGCCGAGTGCCTTGAGATCCCTGAGCAGGGAGCCCGTCTCTTCTCCGGCGCGCTTCCGGCGGGCTACCTCTTCTGACCTGGCGTTCCGATCGGCCTTGAGAGCCTCCACCCGCGTCAGGGCATTACGGCGGGCAGCGTCCTCCTTCACAGCCAGGTCCAGCAGCGTATCGAATTGGGTGCTCCGGCGCGCGAGCGCCGCCCTGACGCGCTCAGGCGACTCGCGAACCAGGCGGATGTCTATCACGGATCAGCGTGCGGGCAGGCCCGGCTCCAGATCGCGGTAGCCGCAGTTCAGATTCACCAACGTCTCGAACTGCACGGTTCGGGCGTCCGGATCGACATCCAGCACGCGGAACTTCCCGTACCTTGGCAGTCCGACGAATCCTATGCACCCGATCAACGACGTCCGCGAACGTATCACGAAGACCGACCCCGGGATCACCGTTACGACCGTGTCGTTGCGGTATCCGTCGAGTGGAGCAGTGTGTATCTGGTCGAAGGCCTGATTGGACACCAGGATACCCGACTCCGGAGGGAGCCCCAGCGCACCGGCCGTATACACGCGGGCCACGCCACCCTCTTCCACATCCACCGCAAAGTCGAACCAGGAACGGTCAACCAGGACCCTCTGGGACTGGGCCACATCCACTCCGCTGGGCTCCTGAATGTCCGTGCCGCGGATGGCGTGCAGCAGCAGGGTGTCCACTTGGTTCTCAAAATTCGGAGGGCCAAGGGTGAGTTCGCCACAAGCCGGGAAGGATACCGACAGCAGGACGGCCAGACCGCCCAACGAAATACGCTTCAAGGAGATAGCACTCATGGCAGATGGCAGAAGATTAGCCGGGCCCGAAGGGGCGGTCAACCTCCCGGGCCTTGCTTGACTTAGCTCCGAGGCGCCGGTAGCTTGGCCGCCATGCCGACGATTCGCGACGTGGTGCGTACGTTGTCAGAACGCCCGGGGGTGGACGCAGTCATAATCCTGGGGCGGGACGGCCTCCCCATAGATGCCCAGGTCAGGAACGGACTCGACGCCGATGGCCTTGCGGCCCTGGTTCCCTCCGTGGTCGGGGCCTGTACCCGACTCGGGAATGCAGCGAGCAGGGGGGAGTTCACCGTCGCTGTAATGGAGCATGCGGGTGGCATGACGGTTGTTTCCTCCGTGGCGCCGGAAGCGCTCCTTGCAATCTTCGTCAAGCCGGACACCAACATAGGCGGCCTGCTCTACGAGCTTGCCCGCCATCGCTCGGCGATCGCCGGACTCCTCTAGCATGGCTCGTTGGGCCGTCGTGCTCGCGGGAGGCGCCGGCACGCGGTTCTGGCCCCTTTCCACTCCCGTCCGTCCCAAGCAGCTGCTACCCCTGGCCACCGATGATCCGCTCCTGGTTCAGGCGGTACGGAGGCTCGAGGGGTTGATTGACCGATCGCGCATTGTGGTTGTCACCGGGCACGCCCTCGCAGAACCCACCAGACAGGCGTTGTCGTGGCTCGAACCGGAACAGGTATTGGCCGAGCCGCGCGCCGCATCCACCGGCCCGGCCCTGGCCTGGGCCACCGCGCACGTTGGCGCACGAGATCCTCAAGCGTCGATCCTTTCGCTCCACGCAGATTGGTGGGTGGGAGACGACGAGGCCTTCAGACGTTCCGCTGCGCACGCCCTGGAGGCCGCCGAACGCCATGACAGGCTGGTCACCGTGGGTGTCGTGCCTTCGCGACCGGATACCGGCTATGGATACATCGAGCCCGGCGACGCCTTGGACGCCACCGCCCGCTCGGTCCGTCGCTTCACGGAGAAGCCGGACCGTGGCACCGCCGAACAGCTGATCGAATGCGGGGCGCTCTGGAACAGCGGGATGTTCGCGTGGACGGTGGCAAGATTTCAGGCAGAGACACTCGCGCACTCTCCGGAGATGGCACCTCATCTGGAGCTTCTTGCCCATAATGACGTGGAACGATTCTTTTCCGCAGTGACACCCATTGCCGTGGATGTATCGCACTACGAGCGGAGCAACCGTGTTGCCGTGGTCACCGGGGAGTTCCCGTGGGACGATGTGGGCACATGGGCCGCTCTTCGCCGGGTACGGAAGACAGACGGCGCGGGCAACATGCTGGCGGGGGATGCCCATGTTCGGGACACGACGAACTCTGTTGCCTGGGCTGACGACGGATCCATAGTGCTCGACGGGGTCAGCGATCTCGTTGTGGTTCGTGCGAACGGAGTTACCCTGGTCACTACGGCCGCCCGCTCTTCCAACCTCAAGGACCTGCTCGCGGCGTTGCCGGAGCGGCTGCGAACCCCATCCCCATGACGGACCTTTATCTCCTCGATCCGGCAGTAGCTCCTGAGTGGTCCCCGTTTCAGGACGCCCGTCCCGTGGCCGAACTCCGTGCAGGCGCCTGGCTCATCCGGGAACGATGGGAAGCCATTGCCGACGGCGAGACGCAGGCGGTATTCGGCCCGCTGCACCTCCACGGTTTCACGGAGCCGGGCGCCGCGCAGGTAACGACGCTGAAGCCCGTAAACGGGCCAGCCCTGATTGGCCGGTCAGAATTCGCCCCATCCGGTGAGCCGGTTGAGTTCGGCAATGCTCCACTCACGCTGGTCAATGACGATGTTCCGGTTGGTTGGTGGGTGCCCGCCGGTTCCACGTGGGAAGGACCTGACGCCTGGGGCGAATCGGCAGAGATACACGGCCTCCTCCTGCGAGGTGCCTTTGACCTTATCACGGCGCTCGAACATCTCCTCCACGCCGACGCAACCGACTTCATCCAGGAGCAGTCAGATCCCGTGCCCGACGGGTCATTTGTGATCGGCGAGGCACATGAGGTGGTGGTGATGCAGGCTGCGGTAGAGCCCGGGGTAACGTTCGATCTCAGACACGGCGCCGTGGTCCTGGCACCGGGCGTGTACGTGAAGGGCGGCACGCGCTTGGCAGGTCCTCTGTATATCGGGCCGGACACCGAGGTACTGGGAGGCGAGATCGGCTGGTGTGCTGTGGGTCCACGCTGCAAGATACGCGGCGAACTCTCACATGCCGTGTTTCTGGGGTACGGCAACAAGGCTCATGACGGGTTCGTGGGGCATTCGGTGATAGGCCGCTGGGCCAACCTTGGCGCCGGTACGGTCACCTCCAACCTCAAGAACACCTACGGCAACGTCCGGCTCGACATCGCGGGCACGCGGATCGAGACCGAACGTCAGCTCCTCGGAAGCCTCATAGGTGATCATGCCAAGACCGCCATCGGAACGCTCCTGCCGACCGGCGCGGTGATGGGCATCGGAGCGAGCTGGTTTGGGGGCGTGCGTTCGCCCAAGTATGTGGAGCCGTTTTCCTGGGGTGAAGAGGGTGTGATGAACCTCGATGGATTCGTGGGTGTTGTCGAACGGGTGATGCCAAGACGTCAGGAAAAGCTGACCGACGAGCTGCGCGCGTTCCTCAAGCAGGTATACGCGAACTCGGTACGACATCCCCGGTAGTACTCAGGCTTGCGCCGTCCCTCCAACCGCTTCCAGCACCTGTGGGTCGTGAGACCGGCGGGCTCGATCCAGGACTTCCAGCACGCGCTCATCGTTAACGAACGCCCGCAATCCTGTCAGGGCTGCCAAATACTCGGGTGTCTTTCGAGGTGACCGTCGGCCGAACAGGGTCCGGCGAGGCTGAGTAAGCACGAGGAGGGTGTCGATTGCCGCCGGATTGCCCGAACCTGCCAGCACACCGATGGCGGTCACGCGCTGGTCGGTGTTACCGCCCTTCAGTGCCAGTTCTGCCACCAGCGGAAGCAACGACTCCGGGCAACCGCGCTGCGCAGCTGTGAGCGCCAACCGCACTGCATGATCGTCCGAGTCCCTCATCCCGAGAGCCATGGAACGCTCACGGATATCTTCCATCCGCAACGCAACCCGTAACGCCTCCCTGCGTACCCGCGCGTCAGCGTGGTGCAGATGGGGCTCGGGGTTGAAGCCCGGCGGAAGGGACGAAAGCTGAGCCAGAAGTGCTAGCATATTGCGCTGGACGAACCAGCGGTCATCGCCAAGCCGCTCTGCGGCCAGCATCCCCACCCCGTCACCCAACCCCTGAATGCGAACCAGAAGTCTGTAGCGGCTCTTGGAGGATCCGGATTCCGCCAGCGCCTCAAGCAGAATTGGAGCGGCCCGGATACCAAGCGAGCCGATCATCGGGTCGATCAGGTCCAGATTGAGCGGTTCAGGCGCGAGCGCGGCCGCAAGTTCCGCCAACTGCGGATCGGCGACCGCGCCGGCATCAGTCACGGGATGAGTGGGCTCGTTTGTGGTCCGGCGGCGCCGGTGGTATCTCCACCCCATCCGGCCTTGGCGTGTGGTTGCCGGTACGCTCGAGCAGAATGGGCTCTTCCAGGTCTCCGCCCGATATCGTGAGGCGTCGACCCTGAAACCGGAACTGATAGACCTCCCATTCACCTCCAATGGCAATCCAGATCGAGTCGCCCACCACGCGCCAGCGTACGGTCTCATCCCCGAAGCTGGCCGAGGAGTCAGGCCGGATGATTATGGTCTGAGGACCGTCCGGCGTGTCCGTTCGCCAGGTTCCTTCAAGAGTCGGCTGCGGTTGCCGTTGCCCTTCGAGCCGGTCGGCGAGAGCAAACGCCCCAAGGCTCAGCCCCACGACTCCAAGTATGAAGATTCGTTTCATGCCTGTATTCATCTTGTATCCAAGTTAAGTGAAGGCACCCCAAGATAGAATACCGCGTTCTGGCGTCGCTGTTCCCGGTGTGATGGGCATCACACGAGCCATACCCCCCCTTGACTGACACCATGTTCCCCGCGAGTTTCCCCATCAGTCCTGCCCTTTCGAGGCCTTGAGCTTGCACCGCCGGAACGTTGTGCGTGTTGCTCTAGCCGCCACCAGCGTGGCGGCTCTTTTCGTGATAGGCTGTGCCGACCAGACCGGTCCGGTTCGGCCAATACCGGGCTACTTCGCCCTTGTTCCCCAATTCGCCAGCAGCAGCGCAGCCATAGTACCCGTTGAGCGGATGCGGGTGCTGCTGACGCGTAATCCCGGTGGCGAGTTAGCACTCGACACCACTTTGACACTGCCGGCTGGCACCGACTCGGTGGACCTGTCGCTGAGTGTTGTGCTGAACCAGCCCGACGAGACTTTCTCCCTGACACTCGCGCTGATCACTTCCTCGGGCGACACAGCGTTCCGGGCCGGACCGGTCGACGTGACCCCCGCCACCAGCGGTGCGCCCCCGTCTGTGGAGATGACTCTCACGTACACCGGGATCGGCGCCGACGCCTGGGGCGTAGCGATAACGTCACCCGACACAACAGCCTTTGCCGGTGACACTCTCGTACTTCAGGCCATGGCGATGGACAGCTCTCAGGCCCCGATTGCCAACACTCCCATAGCCTGGCGCTCCCTGGACTCGACCATGCTCCGGGTTACGAGCAGGGCACAGGGCCGCGTGGTGGGACTCGGCCGTGGAACCACACTGGTTGTGGCTGAACTGCTCACCGGCCAGGCCGACACCATGGAACTGGGCTTCCTGTTGCCGCCGGCCACTCTCGTAGCGGATTCGGGCTCGGGTCAGACGGGACCTGCCACGAACGCCCTACCGGAACCGCTGGTTGCCCTCGTAAGTGCAAGTGACGGACTTCCGGTAGCCGGTGTCTGGGTGCGCTTCACAGTCGCTTCGGGCGGTGGGTCGGTTGATGCCGATTCAGTGCTCACAGATGAAGACGGGCGTGCCCGCACCATATGGACCCTCGGCAATCTCGCCGGCACGCAGACCGTCCACGCAACTACGGCGCGCCTCCCGGGTGTCACCGGCACGTTTACCGCCACGTCCCAGGCCACGGGACCGGCAGAGATCCAGATAATCGAGGGCAACGAGCAGACCGCTCTTGTGGGCACTGAGGTGGCGGTGGCTCCGCGCGTGCGAGTTCTGGACTGGGATGGCAACCCCGTACCGGACCTCAGCGTCGCGTTCGCAGTCACACAGGGCGCGGGCAATGTCACCGGCGCCACCCCCCTTACCGACGCCGACGGATACGCCGCCGTGCAAGGCTGGACGCTCGGATCGACCGTGGGGATCAACCACCTGACCGTTACGGTCAGCGGTCTCACGCCCGTACAGTTCGTTGCCCTGGCCACGGGTCCCGGTGGTGCCACAACGATGACCATCGCGGCGGGCAACGGGCAGACCACGCTCGCCGGTACAGCCGTCCCTCTTCCGCCGGCAGTGTTGGTCACCGACACGGCGGGCATGCCGGTTGTCGGCGTAACAGTCACATTCTCGGTGATCAGCGGTGGCGGCACGGTCGAGGAAGCGGAACCGGCCACTGACGAGGCGGGCGTGGCAACGGTGGGTGCCTGGATTCTCGGCAGCCCGGGTACGAACACTCTGCAGGCGAGCCTTGCCGGTCTCACACCGGTTGACTTCTCCGCCACCGGAACCGTTGGACCGGCCGACACGATCGTCGCGGTGAGCGGCTCGGGGCAATCGGCCGAGGCGGGAACCATGCTCGCCGAGCCGCTGGTGGTCGAGGTGCGTGACGAGGCGGGTAACGCCGTCGCAAGCGTGGAAGTCGTGTGGGCCACGCTGTACGGGTCCGTAACTCTGTCGAGCGGTCTCACGAACGCCCAGGGCCGTGCTGAGGCCACCTGGACACTCGGCACCAACGCGATCGGACAGACCGCAACCGCGTCGGTCCAGGGACTGACACCGGCGGTCTTCAACGCTACAGCTCTCTTCCCGAACCCGAGCGTTCTGCTGGCGCTCGAGGGTGCCAACCGCATCCGACTGACTGACAGTGTCGTCATGAACGTGACACTGACCGCACCGCCGCCGGAGGGTGGGGTGCTGGTGAATCTCTCAGTGGATAACGAACTGGTGGTGGGCCTTGGCGTGTCGGAGCTGTCGATCACGGAGGGTGACACTGCGGGCAGTCTCTGGTTGTACGGGCTCTCGGCAGGATCCACCACGGTGCGCGCAACGGCCGAAGGGTACGCGGACGGCGCCCTGCCGGTGCTCGTGACCGTGCAGGTGTTGAGCGCGCCGCTTACGCTGAACGTGCCGTACGGCGGGAGCGCTTCACTGCCCTTGCAGATATCCACGCCGGCGCCGCCCGGCGGTGTGACAGTGTCACTCGTCAGCGACAATCCGCTGGCCGTGGCGGTGCAGACACCCTCAGTCACGATCCTGGAAGGACAACAGGCGGTCAATGCATTCCTCTCCGGCGTTGACCTGGGGTCCGCAACGATCACGGCGTCCACGGTGGACTTCGGAATCGCACAGACCGTGGCAACATCACGCGCGAATCTGAACATCGTGCAGTCGAGTCTCACCATTTCCGAGACGTTGTCCGACTCGGTACGGATCCGTCTGGAGAGCGGTGGGGTGCAGGTAGCGGCACCGGCGGGCGGGATCATGGTCAACATGACTTCCCGTAACACCGACTGTGCCGTCGCCGTATCGCCGGTCACGATTCCGGCAGGACTCGTGAGCACCACCTCGCTCATTTCGTATGGCGGCGAGTCGACGACGCCGTGTAATACCTGGGTGGTGGCTGAAGCGGGAGCCATTGACCCGGATTCGGTCTATATCACCGTCAATCCGCCGCCCGGATTCACCACGTACTCGTGGACGACGGGAGCAGGGTTGCAACGAGGTGCCTACGCCTACCTGGGTATCGCCAACCACGGTGGCGTGAACGTGGTGATCAAGAGCGCGGATCCCTCGATGCTGCTGATCGCACCGAACGCAGGCACGGTGGGAAGCGATTCCATCGTGCGGTTCGTTGCTAATGGCCAGAACTACTTTGACTTCTGGCTCCAGGCGGTGGAAGGTGTGGCCGACACCGGCGTGGTATCCCTGCAGGTGACGTATCAGGCAACCGGTTTCGCGGATGGTAGTTCCGCCGCTACGATCCGGCCGCCGGTCTTCGATCTGCTGGGCATACCGGCGAGCACCACCACGCTTTCGGCCCAGAGCGCAGTCTACGCGTACATCGGATATACCCTGCCCGGGTATACGTACGTGGTCGAGGAACAGCAGGTGCGGCGCGGTGGCGAGCCGCTTACCCTGACGCTGACCAACTCCCAGACTGGTGTGGGAGAACTGGTCACGACAGATCTGTCCGGGGATGAGGTGACCGTCACGATTCCCGTGGGGGCCTCGCGCTCACCCACCTCGGTGGCGGCCGGTGGCGCGGCGTTCCAGCCGCTCGCTTCGGGCAGTACAACAATCACGGGTACGATTCCGGGCTACACCCAGATGACGTATTACAACAAGAACATCACGGTGAGCGCGCCCGGATTCACTACGTATGCCTGGACAACCGGAGCGGGCCTGCAGCGCAGCGCCTATGGGTATCTGGGAGCCTCCAACCACGGCGGCGTGAACGTGGTGATCAGGAGCCCGGATCCGTCGATGCTGCTGATCGCGCCGAACACCGGTACGGTTGGAAGCGACTCGTTGGTACGGTTCGTGGCTGACGGCCAGACGTACTTCGATTTCGTGCTCCAGGCGGTTGAGGGTGTGGCGGATACCGGAGTGGTTACCCTGGAGTTGACCTACGAGGCGCCCGGGTTCAACACCGGCACATCCGCCGCTACGATCCGGCCGCCGGTGTTCGATCTGCTGGGGATACCGGCGAACACCACTACCCTTTCCGGCCAGAGCGCAGTCTATGCGTACATCGGATATACCCTGCCCGGCTACACGTACGTAATCGAGGAGCAGCAGGTGCGGCGCGGTGGCGAGCCGCTTACCCTGACGCTGACCAACTCCCAGACTGGTGTGGGAGAACTGGTCACGACAGATCTGTCCGGGGATGAGGTGACCGTCACGATTCCCGTGGGGGCCTCGCGCTCACCCACCTCGGTGGCGGCCGGTGGCGCGGCGTTCCAGCCGCTCGCTTCGGGCAGTACAACAATCACGGGTACGATTCCGGGCTACACCCAGATGACGTATTACAACAAGAACATCACGGTGAGCGCGCCCGGATTCACTACGTATGCCTGGACAACCGGAGCGGGCCTGCAGCGCAGCGCCTATGGGTATCTGGGAGCCTCCAACCACGGCGGCGTGAACGTGGTGATCAGGAGCCCGGATCCGTCGATGCTGCTGATCGCGCCGAACACCGGTACGGTTGGAAGCGACTCGTTGGTACGGTTCGTGGCTGACGGCCAGACGTACTTCGATTTCGTGCTCCAGGCGGTTGAGGGTGTGGCGGATACCGGAGTGGTTACCCTGGAGTTGACCTACGAGGCGCCCGGGTTCAACACCGGCACATCCGCCGCTACGATCCGGCCGCCGGTGTTCGATCTGCTGGGGATACCGGCGACTACGACGACGTTCTCGAACCCGAGCGCAGTCTACGGATACCTGGGATACACGTTACCTGGCTACACGTACGTAGTCGAGGAACAACAGGTACGGCGTGGTGGTGAGGCCCTTACGCTCACCCTTACGCATTCGACGCCCGGTGTGGGACGGCTGGTGACGACCGACTTCACGGGGGACGAGGTAACCGTGACGATTCCGGTTGGGGCTTCGCGTTCGCCCACGTCCGTGGCGACCGGTGGTGCGGCGTTCGAACCGTTGACTTCCGGGACCACCACGATCACGGGTTCCATTCCGGGTTTCACGCAGATGACGTACTACAACAAGACCGTGACCGTGAGTACTCCGACCATCACCATGTACGAATGGACGGTCGGGAGCGGACTTCAGAAGAGCGTCTATGGCTTCCTGGGAGCTGTGAACCACGGCGGAACCAGCGTGGTGATCAAGAGCAGTGCGCCTTCCGTGGCAGTGGTTTCGCCTGACGCGAACACGGCCGGTACGGACTCGATCGTGGTGTTCGTCGCGAACGGCAACCAGTATTTCTACTATCACGTTCAGGGCGTGGAAGGACAGACGGGCACCGTTACCGTTACGGCCCGAGCCAATGGCTTCACGGACGGTTCCGCGCCGCTGAACGTGGTGCAGTCAGCCGTCGGCCTGTACAACGTTCCCTCGAGCATGAGCCTGAGTTCCGGTGCTGACAGCGTGGCCTTCTACGCGCAGGTGGGCGTACCCCAGAGCAACCTGCAGTACCTGTCTGAAGTACAGAACGTACGCGCAGGCTCGGGGCCACTCACGGTAACCGTGACCAGCGGGGCGCCGGCAGTGGCAGAACTCGTCACGCTCTCCGAACGCGGTGGCACTGTGACGGTCCAGATTCCAGTGGGCCTGTATTACTCACCCACCACGGTGGCCGGGGGCGGAGTCGCCATCAGGAAACTGAGTGAGGGAACCACCGTAGTCTCCGGGGCGGTATCCGGATTCGTAACGCTCTCGGTCGAGGGCAACCGGAGCGTCCAGGTCAATCCATGAACAAAGCGCCCCGGGGAGACTTCCCCGGGGCGCTTCAATCTATCCGGCGGTGTGCTGAGAGCCGTACGGCCTAGTACATCCCGCCCATGCCGCCGCCGCCGGGCATCGGCGGGGCCTTCTCCTCATCCTTCCTCTCGACCACCACACACTCGGTGGTGAGCAGGAGGCTCGCAACCGACGCCGCATTCTGCAGCGCGGTGCGGGTTACCTTGGTGGGGTCAATCACGCCGGCCGCCACCAGGTCTTCGTACTCGTCGGTCTGGGCGTTGTAGCCGAACGCCGGCTCCTTTGATGCCCGGACCTTCTCAACCACTATCGAACCCTCTACTCCGGCGTTCTCCACAATGATCCGGATGGGCTCTTCCAGCGCGCGGCGTACGATGTTGACGCCTACCTGCTCGTCGTCATCGCCGACCTTGAGCTTGTTCAGCGCGGCCTGCGCCCTGAGCAGGGCCACACCGCCGCCCGGCACGATACCTTCCTCGACCGCGGCGCGGGTGGCGTGCAGCGCGTCCTCCACCCGAGCCTTCTTCTCCTTCATCTCGGTCTCGGTGGCGGCACCTACGTTGATCACGGCAACACCGCCGGCCAACTTGGCCAGCCGCTCCTGGAGCTTCTCCTTGTCGTAATCGGAGGTGCTCTTCTCGATGGCGGCCTTGATCTCCGTGATACGACCCTGGATGTCCGAATCCTTGCCGGCGCCGTCCACGATCGTGGTGTTATCCTTGTCGATCACTATCCGCTTGGCGCGGCCCAGATCGCCCAGTACGGCGTTCTCAAGCTTGAAGCCGACTTCCTCGCTGATCACCTTGCCGCCGGTAAGCTTGGAAATGTCTTCCAGCATGGCCTTGCGGCGGTCACCAAAGCCCGGCGCCTTCACGCCACAGACCTTGAGCGTGCCGCGCAGCTTGTTGACCACCAGAGTAGCCAGCGCCTCGCCCTCAACGTCCTCGGCGATGATGAGCAACGGCTTGCCGGTCTGAGCAACCTTCTCCAGCACCGGCAGCAGATCCTTCATGGCCGAGATCTTCTTGTCGTGGATCAGGATGTAGGCGTC
>CAZTIV010000042.1:0-25263 GCA_964613905.1 uncultured Gemmatimonadaceae bacterium
ATGCCGGTTGCTCCGGCTCCGGCAGCTCCACCGCCACCACCGGCGGCGGCCCCACCCGCACCTCCGCCCGCCGCGGTCCCTCCCCCTGCCCCCGAGCCACCGGCTGTGCGCCAGAGCGGCGCAGGCGCACTGGCTCATCTGGTGATCCGGAGCGGTGCGCTCAAGGGCCAGCGTATACCGGTGAAGGTGCCGGTGGTAAACATCGGGAGGGCAGATTACAACGATGTGATGCTGCCTGATGACTCGGTGTCTACCACTCATGCCAAGTTGCAGCGACGTGAGGGTATCTGGATTCTGATAGACCTGGATTCCACCAATGGCACGTTCGTGGATGGAGAACGTCTGGAGGGGGACACTCCGCTTGCTCCCGGTGCGCTGCTGAGGTTCGGTGAGGTACGGGCCTTCTTCGAGCCCGTTGACGAGGGTGGAGCAGATAAGGGAGGCTCGACCAAACTGATCCAGGCGATCAAGCTGCCGCGCGACGCCCAGGCGGGCGGCTAGGGTGCGACCCCGGGTTCGTTTTACTTGCGCCGGCCGCACCGACGTCGGAATCGTCCGCTCCGGCAACGAAGACAATTACCTCATGGTACCGGACAGGGCGCTTTTCATCGTGGCAGACGGGATGGGTGGTCACGCCGCCGGTGAAGTGGCGAGCGAAATGGCAGTGCGGATCATCGCGGAACGCCTCGGGGACCTGACAGATCTGAGCGAGGAGGATGCCGCGGAGCGAATGCGGGTGTCCATCCGTGAAGCCAACGCCGCAATCTTTCAGCGCACGCTCAGCGAGCACGACAAACGCGGCATGGGAACCACCGCTACCACCCTGGTACTGCGGGGAGCCAGGTATCTGGTGGGTCAGGTGGGCGACAGTCGGGCGTACCTGCTGCGCGATCGCCGCCTGACGCAACTCACCAAGGATCATTCCTATGTTCAGGAGCAGGTGGACGCCGGCTACCTGTCTCCCGAGGAAGCGCGGACGCACCCCTACAGCAACGTTATCACCCGGTGTGTGGGAGCCAACGAAGAGGTGGCTCCGGACACGTATGTGGGTTCACTCAAGCCGGCGGATCTCTTCGTGCTGGCGTCCGATGGATTGACCGGCATGATAGAAGACTCGGAACTGCACGCGATTCTGCTTTCCACCGACGATCCTCACAAGCTGGTAGATGAGTTGGTCGCGGAAGCCAACCGCAGGGGCGGACTCGACAACATCACCGCCATCACCGTCCGGGTGGACAGTGTCGAAGCCGGTCGTGACAGCCGTCCCACCGCAGCGGTAGCCGAGGTATAACGTAGGCGGGAGAGGCGTTCAGGTCGCTACCAGAGAGCGCGCGGCCCCCAGGGCGGCGCGCACTTCACCTTCATTCTGCTCGACCAACTCGCACACGGCGTTGCGGTTCAGGCTGACCGCGGTACCCGCGAACAGGCGGAGCCGTCGGGCGGCCGTATGCAGGTCGTCGGCAACCTGCCGGATCCCGAGCTGCGGCGATACCACCTCTCCTTCGCGGTTCACCACCGGCACGTCACCCGTCAGCATCGCGGGCTTGACCGGAAAGTCGAGCAGCACGTCGCCACGGGCCAGGCCAAGCTCGTCCGCAAGACGGTCTTCCACTTCCGCAGTGAGCGTGGGGTCAGAAGCCACCCAGCTTCCGGCGCCCGCGGGCAGTTCCCCGGCCGGAATGTCGAGCACACGCTTGTAAAGCCGGCGGTGGCGGAGTCGGCCCGCCAACGGCGTTTCGGGCAGGCGGCGAAGCTTCTCCATCAGTCCTTCATCAGTGGTCCGTGCGATCCAGTCCGGGGTGATCTGGTTGCGTTCGATTGCCGACCGCACGAGTCGCTTGAACATGGCCGTTGCACTCCTCACGGCGTGGTGCCAGTAGACGTTCCGGTACATCTGGTACTTGGCAAACAGCAGGGATTCGAGTGCGCTCAGGCCCTTTTCGTTCAGTCCGATGCGTGAGCGGGATCCACGATTCACGAGCGTCAGCGAGTGCATGAGCCGATCGACGTCAACGGTGCCGTACGGGACCCCGCACATACGGGCATCGCGCGTAAGGTACTCGATCTTGTCGAGGTCGAGCGCTCCGGAGATGAGTCCCTGCAGGGGGCTCTTGCTGCGCCCGGTGACCAATGCCATCAGCCGGGACGCGATATCTGCGATGCCGGTGCGAGACAGAACGTCGGCCAGCTCCGGATGCCGAAAATGTTCGGCCGCCAGGTCTTCATGCGATGGCAGGCCGGCTTCCTCCAGCGCATGCGAGAACGGATAGTGGCCTATGTCGTGGAGCAACGCGGCCAGCCTGACGAGTCTTTCTTCCTCCGGCGCCGTGGATTCCAGGACGCCTCGCTCGCGGAGCAATCCCAGTGCTCTGCGGGCCAGGTGATACGTTCCCAGGGCGTGTTCGAAGCGGGTGTGTGTGGCGCCCGGATATACCAGGAACGCGTGTCCCAGTTGCCGGATGTAACGGAGGCGCTGGAACGGCTCGCTGTCGAGCACGGCCAGCGCCTCTCCGTCTACCCCGATGTTATTCCATAGCGGATCGCGAACAACCTCGAAGCCGTCGCGGACCGCCATGATCCACCTTACGCCGTGGGTCCGGCGTTCCGCACGGATTCGCTCACGTGGTCGGCGAACTGCGCGAAGTTCTCGCGGAACATCCCGGCAATCCTGGCCGCCTGTTCGTCGTAACGGGCCGGCTCCTTCCAGGTGCCGCGTGGATCGAGGACCTCGGCCGGGACGTCCGGGCACGAAATGGGCACCTTCACTCCGAAGACAGGGTCGATACGTTTGGGGACGTCATCGAGCTGCCCGCTCAGTGCCGCACTCACCAGCGCCCGCGTGTGGTCGAGGCGCATGCGGTGTCCCTCTCCGAACGGCCCTCCGGTCCATCCGGTGTTAAGCAGCCAGCATCGCACGTTGTGCCGCGCAATGCGTTCACCGAGCATGGTGGCGTACTCGCCCGGGTGCAGCGGGAGGAAGGGGGCACCGAAGCACGCACTGAACGTGGCCTGCGGCTCGGTCACGCCCCGTTCCGTGCCCGCCACCTTGGCCGTGTAACCGGCAAGGAAGTGGTACATGGCCTGGTCCGCGCTGAGGCGCGAGATGGGCGGAAGCACGCCGAACGCGTCCGCGGTCAGGAACACGACGTTCGTGGGATGGCCGGATCTACCGCTGGCCACATGATTGGGTATGTAGTGGATCGGGTATGAAGCCCGTGTGTTCTCGGTGATCTCGTCGTTGTCGAGGTCCACTTCGCGAGTGCGTTCGTCGAGCACGACGTTCTCGAGGATGGTACCGAACATGCGGGTTGTGGCCCAGATCTCCGGTTCTCCCTCGCGGGAGAGACGGATCACCTTGGCGTAGCACCCGCCCTCGAAATTGAACACGCCGTTTTCGCTCCATCCGTGTTCATCGTCACCGATGAGGCCGCGGGTGGGATCGGCAGAAAGCGTGGTCTTGCCTGTGCCCGACAGCCCGAAGAACAGAGCGACGTCACCCCGTGCTCCGACGTTGGCGGAGCAGTGCATCGACAGGATACCCTGCCGGGGGAACAGGTAGTTGAGAATGCTGAAGATGGATTTCTTCATCTCACCGGCGTAGCGCGTACCGCCTATCAAAATGGTGCGCTCCGCGAAATTGATGACAATGAAGGTTCCACTCTTCGTCCCATGCCTTGCGGGATCGGCCTGCATTTCGGGTGCGTGCAGCACCGTGAATCGCGGAGCGAACCGTTCAAGATCCACGGCCTCCGGCCGGATGAACATGTTGGAAACGAACAGGGCCTGCCACGCCCGCTCGGTTACGAAACGAACGGGAACACGGTAGGCCGGGTCGGCGCCCGCGAAGAGGTCCTGCACGTAAAGGTCACGTCCGCCCAGGTATTCCAGTACGTCGTGGTGCAGCACTTCCCAGTGGGCGGGCTCCATGGGCTGGTTCACCTTGCCCCACCATATGTCCCGCTCGGAACCCGGTTCGCGAACCAGGAACTTGTCGTTGGGGGAGCGGCCGGTGTGAGGCTTTGTGACGGCGGCGAATGCGCCGCCCGCGGCTACGCGTCCTTCACCCTGGCTGATGGCCGCCTCGTAAAGGCCTGCCGGCGGCAGGTTGCGGTATACGTCGTGTTTCGGCACAAGGCCTGGCGCCAGAGACCTGGTTGCAGTAGCTGTCATGATTCGGTCAAAGCTAACACATGCGACGGGTCAATCGGGAGTCTCGAAAGCCTGCGGCGAGATGAGCGGTACGAATCGGCAGGCTCCGGCATGCCGTTCCTCGAACCGGTCGCCGGCGCGCTCGATTACCATGAGATCCTGCAGGTCAAGCGACCCCACGGGGATCACCAGCCGGCCACGATCGGCCAGTTGATCCAGGAGGGGACGGGGCGGTTCCGGCGCGGCCGCGGCCACCACAATCGCGTCGAACGGCGCCGCAGGGGGGTATCCCGCCGCTCCGTCTCCCACGATGATCGTGACGTTGCGGATGCCCAGTCCGTGAAGCCGTTGTTCGGCGAGCTCGGCGAGGCGCGTTATGCGTTCGATGCTCCATACGTGCCCGGCGAGCCTGGCCAGTACGGCGGTCTGGTATCCGGTGCCCGTACCGACCTCCAGCACGCGGTCTCGCCTCCCTGGTCGCGCGGCCTCGATCGTCAGAGCCACGATGTACGGCTGTGAGATGGTCTGGCAGTCACCAATGGGGAGTGGCCGGTCGGCGTAGGCCTCAACAGACTGTGATGGTTCTACGAAGCGCTCGCGCGGCACCCATGCCATGGCTGCAAGGACGCGGCGGTCACGGATACCACGGGCGGCGAGGTGACGACGGACCATGCGAACCCGCTCGGTGCGCCGGACTCTCAGCGAATGGTTCATCGCCTCGGGGCGAGCCAGTTCATGGGGTCGAGCGGTATCGACGCGCCTCCCTGCGTCTGCCTGATCTGGAACTCCACGTGCGGTCCGTGGTCACTCGCCTGACCGCCTGAGAGTCCCACGGTGGCGCCCGCCTGCACTCTCGTACCGGCCGCCACGTTGAGCTGTGACAGGTAGAGGTAAAGCGTGTAGAACCCGCCTCCGTGATCCAGGATCACGCTCAGGCCGTACGTCCCGAACGACGCCGCTATCGATACGTATCCGTCCGCAACTGCGCGCACCGGCGTCCCCACCGGGGCCCGTATTCCCAGGCCGTCGTAACGGATCACGGTGTTTCCGGGACCGGGAGCACGACCGAACCGATAGAGCACCGGACCGTCGGCGGGCCATTGGAGCCGGCCCATGCTGGAGCTGGTTATGGTGGCGTCGATCACGGGGGCGCGGCCGGCGGCTATCGCCTCCCTGCGCCTGCGTTCGAGGTCGTTCAGCAGATCGTTGAGTCGTTGCTCGTCGGCTTCGAGCGCGGTGAGCCGCTGGGCCGTGCGGGCCTCCGTCCGGCGGGCCTGCTGAAGACTGAGCTGGCGCTCCCGTTCGAGCCGCACGAAACGCTCGAATTCTTCACCACGGGCCTGCCGGTTGCGCTCGAGTTCGGCGCGCACCGCAGCCAGGTCCCTTCGTTCGCGCGCGATCCGGTTGCGGAGTTGTTCAACCTCGGTGACGAGCGTCTGATCCTGCCGGCTCACCAGGTAGAGGTACTTGTACCGGGCCAGCAAATCGCCGAAGCTCTCCGCGGCGAGCAGTACCTGGAAGTCCCACAGCGGCCCCCGCTTGTATATCTCCACGATCCGCCGCTCGCGGACCGCGCGTTTCTCCGCCAGGGCATCTTCGGCGATGAGCAGGTCCAGGGTGATCGTATCCAGGCGGGCGCTGAGTGCGGCCGTCTGGCGGTCCATTTCGTTCACCAGCCTGCCGGTGGCGTTTCTCTGACGCTCCAGGTTGCCGAGCTCGTCGGCCAGGGTGCGCACGCGTCCGCGCAGCCGTTCTCTTTCGGTCTGCAGCTCGTTCCGTTCCCTGCGGATCGAATCGAGGCGTGCCTGATTCTCGCGGATCTGGCGGTCTACCGGTATCTGCGCGTACGAAGGCGGCGCCGTGCCGGCCAGAAGCACCGCGAGGCTGGTGAGGTGGACGTGCCTGAAGCTGAGCATCAGACCTTGCGCAGGTGTCTTCCCACGCTCGTTGCGCTCCCGACGAATCCCAGCGCCGTACCCACGGCTACCATGAGCAGAATCTGGGGTGGAGTGAAGAACACGCCCTCGAAAACGCGTCGAATCACGACAAAGGCCGCGAAGTTGAGTCCCATCGCGACCATGCCGCCCAGAGCTCCCTTGACGATTCCCTCCAGGAGGAACGGCAGGCGAATGAAACCGTCGGTTGCGCCCACCAGCCGCATGATCGCGATCTCGCGGCTCCGCTGGAGCACAGCGAGACGGATGGTGGTGCCGATGATGATCACGGATGCAACGGCAAACGCTGCTCCTATGAGCAGCCCGACCGCGGAAGCTATGTCGCGCAGTCGGTCAAGCTTGGCAACCCATTCCTGGCCGAAGCGTACGTCTTCCACGAACCAGAATCCGCGAACCCGATCGGCTACATCCAGCACATGCTCGCTGTCACGGAACCCCGGCCTGAGCCGGATTTCGAGCGAGGCGGGCAGGGGATTCTGTTCCAGGTCGTCGAATACGCCCCGGAACTCAGTGAGCTCCCGGCGGGCGCGGGCCAGCGCTTCCTCCTCCGTGACGTGAACAACCGACTCCACTTCAGGGAAGGTCATTATGTCGCCCTGCGCCACGGTCACTACTTCCACGGGAGTCCCGCGCCGCAGATACATCACGACCTCGACCCGTTCTTCCACCCGGTCGAGCGCCGCCTGCAGATTGATGGCAACGAGCCCCACAAGTCCGAGCACAAAGAGCGCGAACGCAATCGTGGTGACCGACAGGGCCGACAGGAGCGGCGATCGCCGGAAGGCGAGGAACGCCTCGCGGAAAGCAAGTCTCACTGGAGTGTCCCTCCGGCCGCCGGCTCGTCGACCTGAGAGTCGTATACCAGCGCCCCGTCCTGCAGCTCGATCGTTCGGTAGGCGGCCTGTCTCACAAGATCGAGGTCGTGAGTGGCCATCACTACCGCCGTCCCGTTGGCGTTGATCTCCCGCAGCAACTGGAAGACACCGCGGGTGGCCCGCTCATCGAGGTTGCCGGTGGGCTCGTCTGCCAGCAGCACGAAGGGGTCGTTCACCAGGGCCCGGGCTATTGCCACCCGCTGCTGCTCACCCCCGGAGAGTTCATGAGGATACTTGTGTGCCTTCGCTGCCAGGCCCACCTGCGTCAGCACGCGGATGACCTTGGGTCCGATGACCCCTCGCCGGGTCCCGGTCACTTCAAGCGCGAACGCCACATTCTCTTCGGCCGTGCGATCTTCGAGCAGACGGAAATCCTGGAATACGATGCCGAGTCTGCGGCGAAGTCGCGGTATGTCCCGGCTCGAAGCCTCGTGGGTGGAGTGTCCCGAGACACGCACTTCACCCTCGGTGGGCAGGTCCTGAACGTATACCATGCGGAGCACGGTCGACTTGCCGGCCCCGGAGTGACCGGTCAGGAAGACGAACTCCCCCCTGGCTATGTGGAACGACACATCCCGCAGAGCCAGGGTGTCCTTGCCGTACGCCTTGGAAACGTTCGTGAACCGGATCACCGTGCCAGTGCCCGCGTGAAGTCCGCAATTATGTCGTCCAGATCCTCTATGCCAACGCTTACCCTGATGAACCCGTCCGGGATCCCCATCCGCTCGCGCTGTTCGGATGTCAGCGCGGCATGCGAGGTAAGCCGTGGCTCCGACACGAGAGTCTCGACGCCGCCGAGGCTGGGCGCGTGCCGGGCCAGGCGGAGTCGGCGCAAAGCGCGCTCCGCCGCCTGAGCGCCGCCCTTGAGTTCCAGGCCTACCATGCCCCCGAATCCATCGAGCATCTGTGCTGCTATGGCATGGTCCGGGTGGTCTGACAGACCGGGATAGTGTACTGCTGCTACGGTCCGTTGGGCGGCCGCCCACTCTGCCAACCCGGCGGCGTTGGCGTTATGTCGTTCCATGCGTACGGCAAGCGTCTTCATGCCTCGCTCGACCAGCCACGCCGCGTGGGGATCAAGCGCCTGTCCCCACAACTGCATCAGTCGTCGCACTTCCTCCACCAGCGACTCGGTTCCCACCACCGCACCCGCAATGACGTCGGAGTGCCCGTTGAGATACTTGGTAGCCGAGTGGATCACGACGTCGGCGCCGTGCTCCAGAGGCCGGAGGTTTACCGGAGTGGCGAAAGTCGAATCAACGACGAGGGCTATCCCTTCGGTGTGGCACAGTCTGGCCAGCGGTTCGAGGTCGATAACCCTGAGGGTGGGATTGGCGGGTGTCTCCACGAAGATCGCGCGCGTCGTTCGCTTGAGCCGGGCCTTCCACCCCCGGGGGTTGGCGGGATCCACGTAGTCCACGTCGATGCCGAATCGCTTCAACTCCTGGTCGAACAGCCTGCGTGTGCCGCCGTAAATGGCCTCCCCGGAGACCAGGTGGTCTCCGGGGCTCAGGATGGCAAGATGGGCCAGCGCCGTCGCTCCCATGCCGCTTGCCGTGAAGATGGCCGCTTCCGCCCCTTCCAGGGCCGCCAGTCTGGCGCCCAGTTCCACCTGATTGGGGTTGTTGCCGTAGCGGGTGTAGAGGACTTCATCTGTCGAACCCACTTCGCTGATAAAGGTGCTGCTCTGGTAGATCGGCGAAGCGACCGGAGAGCGTTCCGTTTTGACTTGTGGGATTCCGTGGACGGCAGTCGTGGACGGCCCGGCGGGATTTTTTCTTCTCTTCATGCGCATCGGAGCGGTTCGTATCCCTCCGAACCGGCGGCGACCAGCCGGCGTTCACGCAGTTCCTCGAGATATCCCCGAGCGGCGTCGAGTGGCACGTCGAGCGCGGCTGCCACGGCATCAGGTGCCGTGGACCCCCGGGCAATCACCACCGAGAAGACCTGTCTGGCCGCTTCGGATAGTGGCCCGAGTACATCGAGTCCGCCGGTTCTGTCCTGCGCCACAACTGCCAGGCCGTGCCGTTCGAGGACCGGTTCCAGGGCGTAGCGGTGGGCCTCGTCTATGCCGACCAGAACGAACGTGCGGGCACTTCCATGCTCGAGGAGGAGCTTGCCGACGATTTCATCGGCGCAGGAGAAGTCCATGCATCGGACGGTTCGGAAGTCGATGGCGACCACCTGGTCCCCGTCCCAGTCCGCCAGCATTTGCTCTATGCCGCCCCTGACGGCCTGACCGGTACGCCGGGTCACGAGATCGCCGTACACCGAGGAGACGGTCTGGCGGAGGATGTCCTTCAGGTCAATCCAGGCTCGGTTCACTCGGTTTCCGCCGGCACGATCATCAGGACCTGACTCCCGGGAAAGAATGGCAGTTGATCGGCGAGCGGGACGTCGTCATCCCACTCCGGGACCTGAGCGAATCGGGCGGTACCGCTCCGGACGCTCAGCTTTCCGTTCCATCGGTACAGATATCGTTTGATTCCGGCCAGTCCCTGTCCGCGGCCGGGATCCCGGAACCGGCTTACGTTATGGACGAGGGCCGCTTCCAGTGCGGCGGCGTCGCCCCAGCGATCACCGTACTTCCGGGCCTGCGTGGCTTCGAGCGACCGGCGGAAACCGATGCCGGCATCAGCCACGGCGATCTGTACGACGCGGCGTCCCAGTTTCCTCCGCCAGGTGTATGTCTGTACCGCCACCCAGCCGCCCACCCCAGCGTGCTCTACAATATTCTGACATGCCTCCGAAAGCGCCATACCGAATCCCATGGTGGCCTGCGCCTCCAGCTTCAGCTCGCCCTTGAGAATCGCAGCCGATCGCTCCTGTATGTGGTTGACCACGTCGTGAACGTCGTCGGCACCCCGTACCGGGGTTACCTCGAGCAATACATCCGATTCGCCCCGGGCCGCAACCTTCGGAGCGCGACCGTGGATCTCGAAGACCTCGGCCGCATGCCGCACGAAGCCGGTCCGGGCCCAATAGTGTGCAACGTCCCGATCGTTGGGCAGCGTGAGAAGTGGCTGCTCTCCGCCCCCTTCCACGACCGTCTGGCCCGCGGTCAGAAGTCCCAACAGGCCGTACGGGGATGCCCAACTGACCGCGTGGGCATCGAAGAGCAGCCGTGCGCCCTCCGCGGGAGTGGAAAAGGCGGCAGCGAAAGTGTCGAACGTCCGGTCGTCGAATTGCTGCGGAACGGGGATGACCCGGGTCATCGGGGCGCGATCTCTCCGCGAAGGTGGTAATGCAGGTTGGTCGCTCCGCGATGCGTCACGTTTCTCGCCGCTGCGGCGTTCGCTGAACGGATGGCCTCGGTGACGTCGTCGCTTCGCAGGAGGTGCGCCACGAAGGTAGCTCCGAAGACGTCACCGCAGCCGGTCGTATCGCCTTCGAACGTTTCCGGAAGCGGTATACGGGCGGTCTCCACCGGGCCGGCCGACTCTGTCGGCCGGCGTCTGCCAAATCTGAAGGGACGCGTGGTGAAGTAGGCTGCGCCGCGTTCTCCCAGCGTCACCACCATGAGCCGCACACCGCTGGTCAGAGCCTGTGCGGCAATGGCCATGGGGTCTCCGTCGATCAGCGCGAGTTCGGCCTCGTTTACCTGCACCACATCGAAGCAGGCAAACCATTCTCCGGCTTCAGGGAGTTGCCGTGGTACGCGTCGTCCGTGCTGACCCACCCCGAGGAGCAACGAGTGCAGATCGGCGTAAATGGGTCCCGCAAATCCGTGACGAAGGTGGCGCGCGGTCCCGAGGTCCAGCTCCATCCCGGATATGAGGTTCACATAGATGGCGTCCAGGTCGCGTACCAACGGCCCCAGTTCCGGCCAGCTCCAGCCGGGCACTCCTCCGGTCAGTTGCTCAACCCGGCGTTCCTGCGACTCGTAGCGCAGTGTTACCCGGTTGTTGGGTTCCGGGACTTCAATGAACCGTGCTGCTGCCGACCGTCTCGTGAGTTGGGCGAGAAAGCGATTGGCTTCGGGAGCGAAGTCGCGCCCCACCTTGATGAGCGGTACGAGTTCCCAGGTAGCCGGCAGGGCTGCTTCCAGGCCTGAGAGCGCGTAGGCGATGCCGCCCCATTCCTCGATGGGTTCATCCCAGGTGCTTCGGCCGTAAATGGTGTCCCACACCATGGAGCCGATCACGCCCAGACGCTTCACACGCTTCCCCACGTTGCCGTCTTGAACGCGGCAACCGCGCCATAGACACCCGCCGTTCCGGTGAGAGTACCGGGCACAATGCGGCATGCGTCCACCGCCGGTCTGAAGGCGCGGCGTTTGACCTCGGCGCGCAACGGCACGAACAGGCGGTCGCCGGCCAGAGTCACTCCTCCCTGAACCACCACCATCTCGGGATTCAGCAAGTTCACCAGGTTGGCGATGCCGGCGCCCAGGAACTTGGCGGTATCGCGGACTACTTCGAGGGCGAGTTCATCGCCGTCCGCTGCGGCGCCGTACACGGTTTCCGCCGTGATGCCGTTCAGGTTGCCGCCGCCGAGTTCCGCGAGTCTGGATGTGAAGCCGGCCTCCACAGCCTCGATTGCCCGGGCGGCGATGGCCGGTCCCGAGGCATAAGCCTCGAGGCACCCGTAGTTGCCACACTTGCAGCGCCGACCGGTGAGGTCGATGGTCGTATGGCCGAGTTCACCGGCCACGTCAGACGCGCCGTGGAAGATTCTTCCGTCGAAGACGATGCCGCCCCCCACGCCGGTGCCGATCGTAACACCCACCAGCCAGCGCGTACCCTGCGCGGCCCCTCGCCACCACTCGCCCAGCGTGGCGCAATTGGCGTCGTTCTCCAGGGTTGCGGGAAGTCCGGTGGCTGCCGACACCCGCTCCATGAGCGGGACGTCGTACCAGCCCAGGTTGGGGCTGAGCCGCACAATTCCCCGTGCGGTGTCCAGCGGACCGGGCGCACCTATGCCCACTCCGGCTACATCGAGCGGGCCGCGGTCTGAGAGATTCTTCCGGGTGGTGGCGAGCGACGATCTGACCATCGCGGAGATCTCGTCGATCACGGCATCCGGCCCGCCGTCCACCGGGGTGCGCCGGCATTCGAGTCCGTAGACGGTGCTGCCGTCCTCGGGCACGGTACCCACCACGATACTGGTGCCTCCAAGATCGACACCTGCTATCAGGCGCATGGGCTCCGGACTCATTCGACCTGGAGTACCGCCAGAAAGGCTTCCTGAGGAATCTCGACCGTGCCCACCTGCTTCATCCGTTTCTTTCCCTCACGCTGTTTCTCGAGGAGCTTGCGTTTGCGGGTGACATCGCCGCCGTAACACTTGGCCGTCACGTTCTTGCGGAGCGGCCGTACGGTTTCACGTGCAATGACCTTGGTGCCCACGGCCGCCTGGATCACTACCTCGAACAATTGCCGTGGAATCATTTCCTTCAGTTTCTCCGCGATCTTCTTGCCCCACTCGTAGGCCTTGTCGCGGTGAATTATCACACTGAACGCGTCCACGGCTTCGCCATTGATCAGCATGTCCAGCTTGACCAGCGAGTTGGGACGATACTCTCCAAGCTCGTAGTCCATGGCCGCGTAGCCGCGGGTGATCGTCTTCAGGCGGTCGTAGAAATCCAGAATTATTTCGGCCAGCGGGAACGCGAAATCGAACTGCACGCGCGTGGGATCCAGGTAATGCATGCCCTGGTATTCGCCTCGTCGTTCCTGACCCAGCTTCATGATGGCGCCTATGTAGTCCGCGGGGGCAGTGATGCGGGCCTTCACGTAGGGCTCCTCGATCCGCTCGATACCCGAACCGTGCGGCAACTTCGTGGGGTTCTCGATGACGTCCATTACTCCGTCGCTGCCGTAGACGTGGTACTCCACGTTGGGTACGGTGCTGATCAGATCAAGATTGAATTCGCGCTCCAGTCGCTCGCGCACGATGTCCATATGCAGCAGGCCCAGAAACCCGCACCGGAAACCGAATCCCAGCGCCACCGATGTTTCCGGCTCGTAGTGCAGGGATGCATCGTTCAGCTTGAGCTTGGCGAGCGCATCGCGCAATTCCTCGTACTGGTTGGCGTCGGTGGGGTAGAGCCCGGCGAAGACCATGGGTTTGATTTCGCGATATCCGGGCAACGGTTTGGTGGCGGGATGTTCGGCGTCGATAACGGTGTCGCCGGCCCGGGTCTCGTCCACCGCGCGTACGTTGGCCACCACGTAACCAACTTCGCCCGCCTCCAGTTCTCCGGTGGGGTGCTGGCCCAGCCTCAGATACCCCAGTTCGGCCACCTCGTACACGTCGGCAGGATGCGAGGCGAAGGCGATCTGCATCTTCGGGCGGAGCGTGCCGTCTACCACACGGATGCTGGGAATCGCTCCCCGGTAGCGATCGTAGTACGAATCGAAGATCAGCGCTCTCAGGGGGGCGTCGGGGTCACCGGCCGGTGCGGGAACGCGCCGTACGATCTCCTCGAGCAGGCGGTCCGTTCCGGTACCTTCTTTGGCCGATACCTGGATGATTTCGTCCGGAGGAGTGCCGATCAGGTCGTGAATCTCCTTTGCCCGGCGCTCCGGTTCGGCGGCCGGGAGGTCGATCTTGTTGAGCACCGGGATGACCTCGAGACCGGCATCGAGGGCCAGGAAGAGATTACTGACGGTCTGCGCCTGAACTCCCTGGCTTGCGTCAACCACGAGCACCGCGCCCTCGCACGCTGCGAGCGAACGGGACACCTCGTAAGTGAAGTCCACGTGGCCGGGCGTATCGATGAGGTTCAACTCGTAGTCGTTCCCATCGACCGCCCGATAAAGCATCCGGACGGCGTTCAGCTTGATGGTGATGCCGCGCTCGCGTTCCAGGTCCATGGTGTCAAGGACCTGTTCGCGCATCCGGCGCTTCTCGAGCGTGGCCGTGGCCTCGATGAGCCGGTCGGCAAGCGTGGACTTGCCGTGGTCGATATGGGCAACAATACAGAAGTTGCGGATAAAGCGCTGGCGCATGGCGCAAATATAACCGCCTGCTTGACGGCGAATGTCCGCCACCGGCACTTTCAGCCCCTATGATAACCAACGATGCGGTCATCTTCGGCCTGCTTGCGCTTACGCTCGGAGCGGTGTTCTACACGGCCGGTCATCCACACCCCGCGTGGCGCCGGTTCTACCGGTTCGTGCCGGCCCTCCTGCTTTGTTACTTCGTGCCGTCATTGTATACCACGTTGGGACTGATCGATCCGGAGCGTTCTCGCCTCTACTTCGTCGCCTCGCGCTACCTGCTGCCGGCCACGCTCATCCTGCTCACGCTCAGTATCGATCTGCGAGGCATTCTCAGGCTCGGGCCCAAGGCGCTGATCATGTTCCTGACCGGCACTTTCGGAATCGTGGTGGGCGGGCCGCTTGCGGTGCTGCTCTTCTCGGTGATCAGCCCCGAAACCGTGGGCGGAGCCGGGCCCGACGCGGTATGGCGTGGTCTCACCACCGTGGCGGGAAGCTGGATCGGCGGCGGCGCCAATCAGGCCGCGATGAAGGAAGTATTCGAGGTGAGCGATCAGGTATTCTCGGCCATGGTGGCGGTGGACATACTCGTGGCGAGCGTGTGGCTCGCGGTCCTGCTGTTCCTGTCAGGGCGGGCCGAGGGGATCGACCGTCGTCTGGGTGCGGACACGTCAGCCATAGAAGACCTGAAGCAGCGGGTGACGGCGTTCCGGGAGCGGCATGCGCGCATCCCCACGCTTCCCGATCTGATGATCCTTTCGGCAATAGGGTTCGGGCTGATGGGACTGTCGCACCTCCTCTCCGATCCCCTGGCCGCGTGGCTGGGACGGCAGGGCGAACTGGTGCAGCGGCTGAGCCTTGCCAGCACCTTCTTCTGGCTCGTGGTATTCGCCACCACGGCAGGACTCATCCTGTCGTTCACTCGGGCCCGCGAACTCGAGGGGGTCGGCGCATCAACGCTGGGCTCTGCCATGCTTTATGTGCTGATCGCTACGATCGGAATGTCGATGGACATCACCGCCGTCGTTCAGCGGCCGGGGCTGTTTGCATTGGGGGCCGTCTGGCTCGGATTCCATGCGATCCTGCTGCTGATCGTCGGGCGATTGATCAAGGCCCCCACCTTCTATCTCGCGGTGGGGAGTCAGGCAAACGTGGGTGGCGCGGCCTCGGCACCGGTCGTGGCTTCCGCGTTCCATCCCAGCCTGGCGCCTGTGGGAGTCCTGCTTGCGGTGCTGGGCTATGCTGTGGGGACCTACGCCGCGTGGCTGTGCGGGCAGTTGATGCGGGTGGTGGCGCCATGACGGCCCGTACGGTCATCCTGGGCGGCGGATTCGGCGGCATCGCCACCGCCACGGCGCTCCGCAACCGCCTCGGCCCCGAACACGAAATTGTGTTGATCGATCGGCGCGAGACGTTCTTCATGGGACTCCGCAAGCTCTGGATCATGATCGGAGCCGAGACTCCGGAATCCGGCAGGCGTCGTCTCGATGCGCTCGAGCAGAAAGACATCAAGGTGGTCAGGGCTGAAATCACCGCAATAGATGCCCCGGCCCGGCGCGTGGAGACGGATGCGGGTTCCCACGACGGGGATTACATGGTGATCGCGTTGGGGGCCGAATCCCGGCCCGATCTGATACCGGGGCTCACCGAACACGGGCACGACCTTTACAACGCATCTTCGACAGAGAAATTGGCTGAGGCGGTCGCCCGGTTCCCGGAGGGCCGGATTCTGCTCAGCATTGCAGGTCTTCCCTACAAGTGTCCGCCCGCTCCTTACGAGGCCGTCATGTTGCTGGAAGACACCTTCCGCACCCGCGGACTCAAGGACCGTGTGAGCCTCACGTTCACCACCATGCAACCGCAGTTGCTTCCCAATGCCGGGCCGCCCGGACATGCCCGCATGGCGGAGGAACTCGAGCGGAAGGGTATAGCCTGGCATGTGAAGAAGAACGTGAAGCAGGTTGAGCAGGGGCGTCTGATGTTCGACGACGGCACACTTGAGTTCGACCTCCTGATAGGGGTTCCGCCCCATCGAGTGCCGAAGGTTGTGACCGAAAGCGGGCTCGGCGGCGAAGGCGGATGGATAACCGTGGATCCTGGCACGCTTGCCACGGCGCACCCGGGCGTCTTTGCCATAGGCGATGTGGTGCACATCCCGCTTGCCAACAAAATGCCGCTTCCCAAAGCGGGCCTGTTTGCCGAGGCGCACGGCGCGCGCGTGGCCGCCGCTATCTTCGCGGAGATAAGGGGGGATGCGCCGCCTCCGCCATTCGACGGCAGGGGATACTGCTTCGTTGAACTGGGTGGCGGCCAGGCAACACTGGTGGAGGGCGACTTCTTTGCCACGCCGGTGCCGCGTGTTGAGCTCAAGGACTCATCTGCGGAGTTCCTGGAAGGCAAGCGCCGGTTCGAGTCGGAACGCCTGGAACGCTGGTTCGGGTCCTAGCGCCCGACCTCCACTATCTGCTGGTAGCTCTCGGGATTCCATCGCGGCTTCTCGTCCGCATTGGCTATCTCGAGCGCCACGTGGAAAATCAGCCTCGCCACGCGCGAGGTCTTCTCGGCGTCGATCTTCTCAGGCTGGTCGCCGGGCCGGTGATAGTCTTCGTGAACTCCACTGAAGAAGAACAGAGCCGGCACACCCCGCCGTGCAAAGTTGTAGTGATCCGAGCGGAAGAAGAACCGCTGCTGCGGCCAAAGGTCGTCGATGGGCTCCATATTGAGTTCGGGATGCCGCGCGCTTACCCGCTCGAGTGTGGCGCCCATGTCGGAGTGTTCCTTGCCGATCACCACGATCGTGTCGGTCCAGTTCCGACCCACCATGTCCGCGTTGATGTTGGCCACCAGTTGACTCTGAAGCACAGGCGGGTGACCGGCAAAGTAGTCGCTCCCCCAGAGTCCCTTTTCCTCTCCACTCACCAGCAGAAAGATGATGGAGCGTCGCGGCCTCGGGTTGTGCAGGGACATGGCTTCCGCGAGGGTCATCACCACCGCGGTCCCGGAGGCGTTATCGTCGGCGCCGTTACAGATCGAGTCCGCGCCGATCGCCGTGCAGCCCGTGCCCCGGCCGGCCACGCCCACGTGGTCCATGTGGGCGCTGAAGACCACGTATTCGTGTCGCAGCACGGGGTCGCTGCCCGGCAGAATACCCACCACGTTTGGCGCTCGCGCTGCATCCGCGATTTCCTCGCGTATGGTTGCCGTGAGCCAGACGTCACCGGCACCTTCCAGGAGCCCCCGAGCGGTCGCGGGCCGTACCAGGAGAATTGGCGGAGCGGTGCCTGTACGCCATGGAAGCGAGGATGCCACGCGCTGCTGCTGGGTGACATAGCGATCCCAGATTGCCTCCGATACCTCTGCCACCATCACGATGAACGCCGGGTTTTCGCCCACGATGCGCTGGAGGATCTGCTGGCTCGGGGGCGCGAGTCGGCCGTCCGGTGTGGTGGGCAGGTGAACCACCACCGCCCGGCCCGCCAGACCAAGGCTTCCGGCATCGGGAGCGACCACCTGTCCGGACAGAACGGTTACGGGACGCCGGGTTCCGTCGAGCGAACGCGCGCCTCCGGCGTGCACGACGTCGGTTCCGAACCGCCATGCGGGGCCACCCGAAACGACTACCTCCGACCGTTCCACGTCGAGCAGTGTCTGCCGGATCTCGTAGCGCTGGATGTACGAACCGTCGTCTCCGCCCGGTACCAGGCCGAAACCGGCGAACTCGGAAGCGATCCAGGATGCCGCCTGCTCGAGTTCTGGACTTGGAGTGTCTCTGCCTGCCATGGAGTCATGCGCGAGCGTGTTGATACGGTGCTGGATGACTTCAGTGGTGATGGCGTCCACGGCGGGCACCGCGGTGCTTTGTTGGGCGGCAAGATGCAGCGGCCAGACCCCCACTGCGATAACGATCCAGAGATGTCTCACCAGTTCTGCTCCTCTTGTGGTGTGGTAAAGAAAAGGGGGGCCGGATGCTCCCCCCTTTTCCTGCAAGATAATCAGAGTTCTCAGCCCTGCGGTCGGTCCCTCGACCGCGGTTCCGAGGGGCGATCCGGCTCCTGTCTGCGCGGGGCCGGTTGAGCCCGGGAACTCGGCGGCGTTTCTCGTTGCGGCGTTGCCCTGGGCTCCGGCCTTGGCTGCTGTCTCGCCGGAGGACTGGGCTCCGTCCTCGGCTGAGGTTGCGCACGCGGCTGAGGTTGCGGTCGTACTTCAGGGCGCCGCTCTTCAGGCTCCGGTGCCCGCCTTGGGTCCCTGCGCTCGAGCTGAGGACGAACCTCGCGCTGGGGCTCACGCGCCTCAGGCTGGGCCCGCGGCGTCTGCTGTTGTGGTACGGCGCCGGTGACGCTGCGAGGCTCGGCCAACCTGCCCGCAGGCGCCGACGGCTCCCGCCCGGTCGGCGCCGCCACCCTTCCGACTCCGCCGATATCGCGCGCCGTTACACCGGGTTCGATCCGGCGCCGACCGGACGCGTCCACCGGCCGCTCACGCACCGTAACTACCGCGGGTTGACCGGGGCTCCGGTCCTTGAACACGTACCTGGGCACGATCACGACCGGCCGTTGGTAGACCACCCGGGTTCCGACATGGGTCCGCGCAGGATAATAGTAAGGATCGTCATATATCACGACCCGGAACTTGAAGCACGAATGCCGATACGGATTCCAGTAAGGGTACGCCGCATAGGCATGACAGTCGTAGCACAGGAAACGAGGATATTCGTACCGCTGTTCGACGTAATACGGTGTCACATCGTACGAGTAAGCCCTGTAGTGCGGGGGTACGATGCCTTCGATGAGTTCTGCGAACGCGACGTACGGGTCACCCGTTATCCGTCCGGCATTGGAGATGGCACGGTAGTCCCAGTGGTCACCCATCGCGAACCGCGAATAGTTGAACGGATCGGCGCTGGCAACGGCGAACACATAGCCGCGGCCGGGGTAATCATCGATGCGGAAGGTGTAGTTCCCACTTCGAGTCTCTATCTCGTAGCGGCGGCCGCCCCGCGCAAAGTTGTCGTCCCAGGGATCGAGCGGAAAAAGCACACGCACGCGACCGTCCGTATCCACGCGGAATAC
This sequence comes from uncultured Gemmatimonadaceae bacterium, assembly GCA_964613905.1. Lineage (GTDB taxonomy): Bacteria > Gemmatimonadota > Gemmatimonadetes > Gemmatimonadales > GWC2-71-9 > CAZTIV01. The sequence goes on from CAZTIV010000042.1 coordinate 18,993, forward strand.
CGTCACGTACGCATCCAGATCGGTGCGGAACTGCACCCGCACCCGATCACCGCGGCGGAACACGTCATCCCGGTGGGTCCAGACTTCGATGTATGGCGACACGTACCGCGTGCGCTCGTACTCCGCGGAACCGGATGGCAACACCGCCGGGCTTGCGAGCAGGACGCCAAACAGGTGAACGAACATATCTTCCTCTCTTACCCGTGCCGGAACGCTCTCTGCGCCCAGCTGTCCAATCATTCGTTAAAGCAGGCTCCATGCCACCCGGTTACTGCGCGATAAATATATATACAATAATGATTTACGTGCCTGCAACAGGTCGTCTGACAGCCGCTGGACGTCCCCTTGAGAGGACACTGTGCCCGGGTATCTGACTTCCGGGAGATCCAGGATCGACCTGCTGGCTCCGCATGAGGTGGCTGAGCTCGGGGATCTTGAACTCACCACGGCAGGTGTAGTCGAGGGCTTTCTGGCCGGGATGCACCGGTCTCCGTTTCGCGGCTTTTCGGTGGAGTTTGCCGAGCATCGCCCATATCAGGCCGGCGACGAACTGCGGTATGTGGACTGGCGGGTGCTGGCACGCGCGGATCGACTGACGGTCAAGCAGTACGAGGCCGAGACGAACCTGCGCGCCATGATTCTGCTCGATGTGAGCAAGTCCATGGACTGGCGCGGGGCGGAACGGCGACTGACCAAGCTGGATTACGCCCGGCGTCTTGCTGCCGCGATCGGGCTGATGCTGCTGAGGCAGCGGGATGCAACCGGACTCGTGGCCTTCGATGAGCAGGTACGAGTGGTGCTGCCGGCGCGCGCGCGCGCGCAGCAGCGGTGGGCGATGTTTGCCGCTCTCACGTCACTGGCTCCGGGTGGCGGTACCGCCGCCGAGCCTGCGCTGGTCAGGGTGACGGATCTGCTCAGGCGGCGCGGCATGGTGGTGTTCGTGTCCGACCTGCTCTTTGACCCGCCGCTTGCGCTCCGTGCCCTCCGATTCCTGAGGCATCGCGGACATGAAGTCATGGTGCTTCACATCATGGATCCCGCGGAATGGGAACTTGAAGGACCGCCTGAGGCACGTTTTGAGGATCCGGAGACCGGCGTAGGGGTGGTCATACGTCCGCGTGAGTTCCGGGCTGCGTACCACGGCACAGTACGTCGGGCCGTCAAGTCATGGAGCGCGGAACTCGGCCGTGCCGGGATTTCGTACGCGCACATCACCACGGATACCGCGTTCGGTCCGGCGCTGCGTCGCGTTCTGGATCGCAGGCAAAGGTCCCGCTGATGGGATTCCTCCAGCCGCTCGCGCTCCTCGGGCTCGCAGCGGTGGCGCTCCCGGCCCTGCTTCATCTGTTGGCGCGCCGGACTCCGCCCACCGTGCCGTTTCCCGCTGTGAGGTACCTGGCCGAAGCTCATCAACGTCACAGCCGGCGAATGCGATTGCGTCACCTCCTGCTTCTCATTTTGCGGACTGCGGTCATTGTCCTGCTGGTGCTGGCCGCCGCGCGGCCCGTCACGCGAGCCGTGGCGGGAGGGTCCGGCCATGAGCCCGCCGCGCTCGCGATCGTGGTGGACAACTCTCTCTCGTCCGGTGTTGTGGTCGATGGTCGGAGACTGCTCGATACGCTGATTCTCGAAGCCCGGCTGGTGATGGACCGCGTCACCGCGCACGATCGGGTCTGGCTGGTCCCGGCGGACGGTGTGCCGCGGACCGTCAGCCCTGGTGCCGGCTCGGCGATGCTGGATCAGATCCTTCCCGAACCGGTACGACTCGATCTTGGCGATGCGATTCGCGCGGCGGCACGGTTGGTCGCCGACGATCCGCGGTTGGGGGAGGTTGTGGTCTTCAGCGATGCGCAGCGGTCCGCTGTATCAACAGGAGAGGTGACTGTCGCGCCGGTGCTTGTGTGGGCGCCACCGCCGATGCCGGACAACCTGGGCGTGGACTCCGCGTGGGTGCAACCCGGATCGTGGTCTCCGGGAGGCATCGTGGGTGCCGCATTGGGTGGTGGTGGTGGGCCGGTCGAGGTAACACTCGAAATCGACGGCAGGACGGTAGCCCGCTCACTGGCGAGCGCGGGTGAGCAGGTGGCTTTGGCGGCGTCGTTGCCCCGTTCGGGCTGGTTTCGCGCAGCGGTAAGGTTGGCGCCCGATGAGTTGAGAGGGGATGATGTGCGGCACGTGGCGCTGCACGCCGGTTCTCCTGCCGGGGTAACTGTTGGTGACGGCGCCGGCCGTTTCGTGGCGGATGCGGTTCACGTACTGCGGATGGGCGGGCGTCTGGGCGAGGGAGCAGACGTTGCGATACGGGACGAATTGCACTCGGGTCCGCACGTTGTGATTCCGCCGGCCGAGGCCGCCCGCGTTGGAGACTTGAACCGTGCCCTATCGGCGCGCGGAGTACCGTGGCGGTTTGGGGCGGCGGTGAATGGCGAGTGGGTCGCAAGCGGCGAGTCGGCGGAGGGATCTCGCGTCTTTCGTCGCCATCGCCTGAGCGGCGACGGCGTGGTGCTGGCGCGCGTGGGGGGCGAGCCGTGGATAGTGCGGTCTGGAGACGTTGTGCTGGTCGGCAGCCGGCTCGAGGAAGGATGGACGGATCTTCCGGTATCGGCTGGATTCGTTCCGTTCATCGATCGTCTGCTCAATGGTGTGGCGACGGGCGAGGTAAGGCGGCTCGAGTCGGCACCCGGCGATTTGATGACGGCGCCTGAAGGCGCGGTGGCGATGCTCGGTCTGCAGGTAGCGGTTCCGGTACCGGGTGATCGGCGTCTCGTGACCCCTCGGGAACCGGGGGTGTATTTCCTGTCCGGTCCCGGGGGAGACACACTCGCGGCCCTTGAGGTGAACCACGACCGCCGGGAGACGCTGCTCGACCCTGTGGACCGCGCGACACTGGTGGCCGGTCTCGGTCCGGATGTGCTGCTGGCGGAGGGGCCCGTGATTCACCGCGAAGTGTTTCGCGGGGCCGGCCGGGTGGAACTTGCTTCGTGGCTGCTGGTGGCGGCACTGGCGGTGCTGGCCGCCGAGTTCGCCGTGGCCGCGTCAACCGGAGGCATGAGGGAAACATGATGCTTCCGGGAGTGCTTTCGGCATTCAGAGCGCTCGCTTCCTACCGCGGGCTTACCGGACGTCTTCCCGGGAGAGGTAGGGAGCTGACGGTCACCGGGGTGCCGGGATCTGCCGGTGCGGTGCTGGTGGCGGCATTGGCTCGAGACACGCCCCACCGTGCGGCGCTGGTAGTAGCTCCGTCGCCGGGAGATGCCGAGCGTTGGGTGGCGGATTTGCGGGTCCTCGCGGGTGATGCCGTCCGTCTGTATCCACAGCGCGAGGCGTTGGGCGAGGAGGAACCGCACTACGAGCTGGCGGGTGAGCGGGTGGAGACGCTCGAGGCTCTGTTGAGCGGCAGGGCCCGGCTGATAGTCACCACGCTGCGGGCCACGGCCGAGCGCACGCGCATGCCGGCGGCATTGGCCGCAGCCCGGCTCGATGTAGCGGCGGGTCAGTCTGTCGGATTGAGCGATGTTGTGTCCCGTCTCTCACGCCTGGGCTATGAGCGTCGCCCGGTGGTTACGGACGTCGCGCAGTTCGCGGTCCGCGGCGGATTGATCGATGTGTATGGCTTCGGGATGGACTCGCCTGCCCGCATCGAATGGTCCGGAGACGTGGTCGCCGCGCTGCGGCAGTTCGATCTCGATACTCAGCGATCGACGGTCGAAATAGATCGTGTCGTTGCCCTGCCGGTGAAGGCGGGAGAGGTTGAGGCGGCAGACGTACCGCCCTTGTCCGACAACCTGCTTGATCTCCTCCCGCCGGACACACTCATCGTGGCGGCGCAGGGCGTGAGACCGGAAGAGATCCAGCGCGCCTGGGGTGAGGCGGAACACCTTGTGGAAGTGGCGCGGCGGCGCGGTGAAGACGTGCCGGGGCGTCACGTATTGCTGCTCGATCCCGGCGATTGGTCGGTCCGCTGGGATCGGTTCCCGCGGTTGATTCTCACGGAAGGTACGGCCGACCACGATCTCAGGATCTTCGCGCCCGAGCCGATCGACCGCGATCTCAAGCGACTCAGGAGCGTCATAGCCGCCGGTCCCACCCTCATTCTCTGCGACAACGAGGGGCAGCTCGAGCGACTGGAAGAACTGGTGTCCATTGGCGAGGGACCGGTGCCGCGGCTTCCGCCCGGGCTGACACTTGCTCTGGGAGCGCTGCAGGGCGGATTCGTACTCCCCGGTCTCACCATTCTTACTGACCACGAGATATTCCGGCGCGCGCGGCGTATCAGGAGAGCGCGGCGCTACCGGCAGGCAACCACGGCTTCGGCCTCGCTGGCGCCGGGCGATTACGTGGTCCACATGGAGCACGGCATCGGGATCTATCGGGGTGTCGAGCAGATCGCAGTGGAAGTGGGGGCCTTTGAGGTGGCGGTGGTGGAGTACGAAGGAGGGGACCGCCTGAACGTGCCGTTGTACCGGATCGACCAGATCGACCGTTACGCGGCGCCGGATGAAGGGGGCGGGTCGGCCGCCCCGCCCCGGCTCGACCGGCTGGGTGGCGCACGATGGACCAGGCAGCGTGAGAAGACGCAGCGGGCCATCCACGCGATGGCGGCCGAATTGCTCGACCTTTATGCGCGGCGTACGGTTGCGCCCGGGTATGGGTTTCCCCCGGACACCCGTTGGCAGCGGGAACTGGAATCGTCTTTCCTGTACGAGGATACCCCGGACCAGCGCACGGCCACGACCGATGTCAAGCGTGACATGGAGCGCCCGGTTCCCATGGACCGGCTGATCGTGGGGGACGTGGGTTACGGCAAGACGGAAATTGCCGTACGCGCGGCGTTCAAGGCGGTGCAGGGAGGGAAGCAGGTGGCGGTGCTGGTGCCCACCACTATTCTCGCCGAGCAGCACGGCCGGGTGTTCAGCGAGCGTATGGCTGATTTCCCCGTGCGGATCGAGGTTCTCTCACGATTCCGGACGGCGAGGGAGCAGGTGCAGGTGGTGCGCGATCTGAACGAAGGGAAGGTGGACGTCGTGATCGGGACGCATCGGGTGCTGTCATCCGACGTTCGCTTTCGCGAATTGGGTCTCGTGATCGTGGACGAAGAGCACCGTTTCGGAGTGAAGCACAAGGACCGGCTCAAGGAACTCAGGCTGGAAGTCGATGTGTTGACGCTGACCGCCACACCGATCCCGCGCACGCTGCACCAGACGTTTGCCGGACTCAGGGACCTGACGCTCATCGAGACGCCGCCACGGGACAGGTCTCCGGTTCTCACGTTCGTGGAGCCCTGGGACGACGCGTTGCTGGAGGAAGCCATCGCACGGGAACTCGATCGCGGTGGACAGGTATATGTGGTTCACAACCGCATTGAGACCATTGCCACGATCGCTGCGCGCATCGCGGCGCTCACGCCCCGGGCGCGAATCGCGGTGGCGCACGGCCAGATGCGCGAACGGGCGTTGGAGGAGGTCATGCGCGGGTTCGTGGCAGGTGAGGTCGATGTGCTGGTTTCCACCATGATTGTGGAGTCGGGACTGGATGTACCTAATGCGAACACGATGATCGTGCATCGGGCGGATCAGTTCGGCGTGGCGCAGTTGTATCAGTTGCGTGGGCGGGTGGGGCGTGGTCACCGGCGGGCCTATTGTTATCTGCTGGTGCCGGAGGTAGTTGACCCGGAGGCGGAAGCGCGCCTCAAGATTCTGGAGCATCATACGGCGCTCGGTTCAGGCTACCGGATAGCGCTGCGCGATTTGGAACTCCGGGGAGCGGGTAACCTTCTGGGAGCAGAGCAGTCGGGTCATGCGCACGCCGTTGGCCTGGAGGTGTACCTCAGGTGGCTGGACGAAGCCGTGCGCGGTCTCGCGGGAGCCGACCGGGCGGTCAGTCCTCCCGAGGTTACGGTTGACGGGGCGGCACGTCTGCCGGACGAGTACGTACCCGATGAAGGCCTCAAGCTCGACCTGTACCGCCGGCTGGCGCGCGCGAGGGAACCTGGCGAGATTGCGGTGCTACGCGACGAGCTGCGTGATCGGTTCGGTCCGTTGCCAGCCGACGCCGAGCGCCTCCTGCTCGTGGCCGAACTCCGCGCGCTCGGCGCCCGGATGGGCCTGGAAACGGTCCTGATCCGGGGCGACGAGGCGCGGCTCGGTTTTCGGGCAAACGCGTCACCTCGTCTGGCCGCGCTGACCACGGCGCTGGATGAGGTGCAGTTTGCCGCCGACGTCAGGCGCACCAAGCCGCTTGCGCTGCATCTGAGAAGACTCGGCGGGCTTTC
>CAZTIV010000043.1:0-23846 GCA_964613905.1 uncultured Gemmatimonadaceae bacterium
CCGTTACGGATCGTGCCGTAGGTGTACCGCACGTTGGGCTCGATCACGATCCGCCACCCCCGTGTGGAACCGTCCTCGTATACGCGGTCGCGATAGACGAACTCCTGCCGAGTGGCGGTGCCGGACGTCTCGGTGAATCCGCCATACCACGTCACGTCGTCCTCGCTGCCGTCTTCACGCCGGTGGTCATGTCTCAGCTCCAGCCGGCCGTCGTCCGTGTGGGTGAAGATCCAGGTGCGTGAACGGTCCCACACGCCGGGTTCCTTCTCTATGTGGAACGGCACCTTGAGTTCCCGGTCGGCGCAGGAACGGAAATGCACTACCAGCAGCTCGTCTCCCTGAAGCATGGGATCTCCGGGCGGTTCCAGCGTGAGGCCGCCGGGATAGGCGTTGCCGCAGTGCAGGGCAAGGTTGGCAAGGAAATCCTGCGCGGGTGTCGTTTCTTCCTCGCGCTCGGCCCCGCCGCACGCCAGCGCCATCATGGCTGCGAGAGCGGCCGCAGGTGCAACATGGTTTCGTAACATACCCGGGATTATGTTGCCATGACTATGCGAAGACAACCCATGATCCGGCTCATTCAATTGCTGGCCGTATTGTCGACAGCCGGTGTCTTCACGGCGCTGCCCTTGGCGGCGCAGGCTGGAGAACCGGAGGAGCGCCGCACGGCGATCCTGGCCACCGCGCGCGAGATGACCGGCGCGGCGCGATATGCAGCGCTGATCACCACCGACGATGACGGCCATCCCGCGGCGCGAATCATGGATCCGTTCCCGCCCGAAGACGATTTCACGATCTGGCTCGCCACCAACGCCCGGAGCCGCAAGGTAGAGCAGATTCGCCGGGATTCGCGGGTGACGCTGCTGTATTTCGATGCGGACGACCCCGGATACGTGACCTTCGTGGGGTACGCGGAGATAGTGGACGACCCCGCCGTCAAGGCGCGGTGGTGGAAACCGGAATGGACCGCGTTCTACGATGACGAGAACCGCGGTGACGACTACCTGCTGATCCGCGTGCGCCCCGTGCGCCTCGAGCTGGTGAGCACTCGGCGCGGATTCACCGGCGATCCCCTCACATGGCGGGCCGAGGTGGTGGATCTGCGATAACCTGCCATGAAGATGAAGATGTGAGTAAGACAGGTTCACTCTTCTCTCATCACCCGTAACAGGATGGCATCCTACCGTTAGCGCATAACCGCTTTCGGAGGATGTAATGCGTGATCTTCGATACAGCTTGACTGGGCTGGCGCTCCTGACCGTGGTGGCGGCGTGCGGCAGCGAGCCGCGGTCCCAGGTCGCTACCGACCGCGCTCAGGGCGCGCCACCCCGGAGCAACATCGTTGAAGTGGCCGTGGTTGCCGGACAGTTCTCGACGCTGCTGCGCGCCGTAGAGGCTGCCGGGCTCAAGTCCACTCTGGAAGGCGACGGACCGTTTACGGTATTCGCACCCACCGACGGCGCCTTTGCCATGCTCCCCGAAGGGACGGTGGAAGGGCTGCTTCAGGACCGCGACGCGCTCCAGAGTGTGCTGTTGTATCACGTGGTGCCGGGAAGGATCAGCGCCCGCGAGCTCAGGGAGAAGACACAACTGGAAACGGTTCAGGGCAAGCCGCTCACGGTTGCCATGACCGATCAGGGGGTCACGATCAACGGTACCTATCTGCTCACGGCGGATGTGCCGGCGTCGAACGGTGTGATCCACGTGATCACATCCGTACTGGTGCCCTGAAGCTCGATCAGCCGGAGATGGCGCGGCTTGCCCGCCGTGCCGTCTCCGCCAACACCGCAGCTCCCACGAAGATCGCGCGGTCATCCGGCAGGAAATACGGAGTGTGCGCGGGCACCGGCGTGCCCTCCGGCGCCCGCGCGCCTATCCGCAGGAAACACCCCGGCATCCCTTCCAAATAGAAGGCGAAGTCCTCGCCGCCCAGGTTGGGGACGGGAAGGGAGACGAGCGCGTCCGCCCCGAGCAGCGAGGTGACCGCCTCCCGCGCCCAGGCAATGGGCTCCGGCGGATTGACGATGGGCGGGGTTCCTGGCTCTATCGTGATGTTGGCCGTCACTCCCTGCGCTTCTGCGGCCGAGTGTACAATCGCCTGCAGGGCTTCCTTGAGCCGGGTGCGGGTTTCGGGGCGCACCGCGCGCAGCGTGCCCCTGAGGGTTGCAGTTTCCGGGATCACGTTCGGCGCCGTTCCCGCCTGGATCATTCCCACCGTCACCACCGCCGGCTCGCCGGGCGCAATTCTTCTTGCCACAATGGACTGCAAAGCGGTGATCACGTGCGCCGCCGCCACGATCGGGTCGCGAGCCTCGTGCGGGCGTGCCGCATGCGCTCCCTGCCCGCGAAGCTCGATCGTGAACTCGTCGGTCGAACCCGCGAGCGGTCCCGTATCCGCCACCACCTGACCCAGCGAGAACCGCAGGTCCACGTGCGCCCCGAATATGGCCGACACGCCATCCAGCGCTCCGGCCTCGAGCAACGCCATCGCTCCCTTACCCACCTCTTCCGCCGGCTGGAGGACGATGAGCACATCGCCGCGCGCCGGCTGAGCGTGGAGCAGGTGCGCCGCGCCCACCGCCCAGGTGGCATGCACGTCGTGCCCGCAGGCATGCATCACACCGTCTCGCGTGGACGCGAACGGCGCGCCGGTGGCCTCCTGAATGGGCAGGGCATCCATGTCGCCTCGCACGGCCACCACTGGTGCGTCACGATCGGTGCCGGTGATGCGCGCGATCACTCCGGTGCCCGCTACACGAGTTACCGTAATGCCGGTAAGGGGTTGCAGCGCCGCTTCCAGTGCCGCCGCGGTGTCGTGCTCCCGGAACGCCAGCTCCGGATTCCGGTGCAGGGTGTGGCGCAGCGCCACGAGCCGCTCGCGGAGCGGCGTCGGAACCAGGTCTTCGACACGCGTCACGACGCCAACTCCTCCCGGGCCACTGTGAGATCGTCCACGCGATCGATGTCCACGGTAACACCGAGCCCCGGTTTTTCCAGCGGCACAGTCACCATCCCGTCCGCGGTCATGGTCCATTCCGGCGTTACGATGTCCCGCTCCCAGTAGCGCGCGCTGGGGCTCAGGTCGCTCGGCAGCGTGAAGTTGGGGAGCGACGCCAACGCCACGTTGTGCGCTCTGCCTATACCGCTCTCCAGCATACCGCCGCACCATACGGGTACGCTGTTCGCCGCGCAAAGGTCGTGAATGGCGAGTGCCGTGGAGAATCCACCCACTCTACCGGGCTTGATGTTGACGATCCGGCCGCTGCCAAGCGCCAGCATGTCTTCCACGTGGGCCACCTCCACGATCGATTCGTCAAGACAGATGGGCGTTGCCAGTTGCGCCTGAAGCAGCGCGTGTCGTCTGATATCGGTTGTGGCAAACGGCTGCTCGATCATCACGAGGTTGAACTGATCAAGTGCGCGCAGGGTCTGCATATCGTCCATGGTATACGCGGCGTTGGCATCCACGGAGAGAGCAGCTTCCGGTCCCACGCGCTCCCGCACCGCCTGCACGAACGCCACGTCCCGCCCGGGCGCGATCTTGAGCTTCACCCGCCGGTACCCTTGCCGGCACGCCGCGTCCGCCTTGTCGGCCAGTTGCTCCGGCGAATCCTGCAATCCCAGCGATATGCCGACCGGAACCGCCGAGCGCGTACCGCCAAGCAGGGACGCGAGCGACATCTGCTTCCGTTCGGCTTCGAGCGCCCATGCGGCCATCTCGATTGCGGCCTTGGCCATCGGGTGCCCGCGGCAGACGCTCTCGAGCGCCGGAAACAAGTCACGCGCTGTTGCGAACCTGCGGCCGAGTACGGCGGGAAGGAGCCACTCGCGGAGCGCAAGCCGTGCGGTGTCGATCGTCTCGGCCGAGTAGTTGGGCCGCTCGCCGGCCACGCACTCGCTCCACGCAATTGGGCCTTCGGCATCGTGCAGTTCCAGGAGCAGGATCCGCCGCTCCGTGGTAACGCCGGATGATATGGCGAACGGCTCCTTGAGCGGGAGCCGGATCTCGCGAAGCGCCGCCCGTACCGGCTCAGGCATCATCCACCGGAGCGAGGAGGTAGTGACCATCGGTGCCCGGTGTTCCTTCGAAACCCGTCACACGATATCCCAGGCCCAGATACCGCTCGAACTCCTCGCGCGTCCGCGCGCGTGCGGCGCGCGCGGCATCGGGATCGGAGTCACGCAGCTCGAAGATGTCTGCGGGGATGGAGATCCGGGCAGCTTCCCGGGTACTGCCGTACCGCCGTACCGCCGTACCGCCGACCTCCCACTCCACAACCAGCCGGTCACTCCCGATCACGCTTGTAGTGGGGCTTCTGGGGTTCGGCGATCCGTACATCTCACTGACGTACTCCACCACGCGCACCCCCAGCCGCGTAATGTTGAAATGCGCGTTGCGCGCGACCAGCGGATCGAACGTCCAGTACATCACCGAGACGCCCAACTCCCTGAGTGCGTCGCGCTGGTATTCCTTGAGCTGGCGGCCCACGCCGCGGTCGCGTGCCTCGGGCACCACGGCCAGCATGTGCGACCAGTGCGCGAGCCGGCCGTCACGCACGCCGCTGATTCCAAAGACAAACCCGAGCATGCGGTCGCCCTGGAAAGCGCCGGCGGCCAGCCCACCCACCTTGCCGGCCACCATCAACAGGGAAGGGGGGACGACGTCGTCACTGTCGTCCCCCCAGGTGAGCCGCTGGAGCGCCACGCACGCCTCGAACTCGGCCCGCGAGGTGAGCGGACGCACGCGGATCTCGCCGCCCGCGGTCGCCTTGCTCATCAGATGGGATGAATCAGGACCTTGTCGTCCATGAACAGCGGGATGAGCACCCGGCGCCGGCCGCGGTCGTATCCTATGTCCGCGGGGGCGGGGACGTTTTCGACGAGCACTTCGTAACGCCCCTCGGGCGACAGTCGATAAATTGCCTGCGCCGCCCAGCTGGAAATGAGCAGCGTGCCGTCCGACAACCGGATCACTCCGTCGAGTTGTCCCTGATCCGGAATCGGCATGTTGGTGCGCTGTCCGGTGGCGGGATCGATCCGGTAGACGGTGCCTGAGCCGAACGTCACCACGATCACTCCGTCCGGCGCCACCACTATTCCGTTGGGACGGCCCAGACCGGCCCCGGTTGCGATAGCGACGGCGCGGTCGTCATCGAACCGGTAGAGCGCGTCGGTGCCGGAGTCCCGGAATCCGTCGGGACCCGCGCGCAGTCCGGTGTCCGTTACATAGACCGTACCGTCCGGCCCCACGGCTATGTCGTTCAGAAACGTGGCGCCGGGTACCGCCCGTTCGCCCAGCGGCGCGCCGCTTACCCGGTGGAAGAGTCGCACATGATTGATGTCGGCCACGAAGAGCGTATCGCCGGCGATGCCCATCCCCTTGGGCGCGTGCAGCGTCACACCTTCCGCGGTTCCGTCGATCCACTTGAGTTCCAGAACGTCGCCGGAGGGTGAGAGCCGGGAGATGAACCCGTTGCCGTCCTGGCCCAGCGGGCTGCCGTTGATGTTGGAGACGATGTACAGGTCCGCCTGCGGATCGTGCAGCACCGATTCCGGAGTCGCGAAGCCCACGCCTTCCACCGCGATCACCGCATCGTCCGCCGCGTCGGGCCGGCCGCATCCCGTAAGCAGAGCGGTACACACGACCAGACTCAATCCTTTACGTTTCATTCGGCACCTCCTCGAAACCGGATGAGAGACAGAAACTATATCACCGAACGCCGGCGGGCGTTATTCTGCGGGATGCTTCGTGGAATCACCGGGACGATCCTGTTCCTTGCCGTTGCCGCCTGCGGCGATGACCGCGCCTCGTGGCCGCGCATGGTCGCCACACCCACGCCGGAGGAACATCTGGAAGGCGAGACCCTGTTCGATCGTTCCTGTGAACAGTGCCACGGGCCGCGCGCATCGGGCTCCGACGTGGCCCCTCCGCTGGTTCACCGGATATACGAGCCCGCCCATCACGCCGACGAGGCGTTCATGCGGGCCGTGCGGTTTGGTGTGCGGGGGCATCATTTCCGGTTCGGAGACATGCCGCCGCAGCCGCACGTGACCGATGAAGAAGCGCGGAAGATCACGGCGTATATACGGTGGTTGCAGCGGGAGGCGGGGATAGACTAACAGGCCGCAGCCGGCCCGTCCGGTCCCGCCATCGCCCGGCTTACGACTCTTATCCGCGTCGCCACCCACTCGGGGTTGCCGCCCCGGCGCGCCACCGCGGCGTACTGGAACTCGCTTTTTCTCACCGTCCCGAATATCCGTGGCGACAGCGTCACTTCCACGTCATAGCAGCCGTTGGGAGGACGCACCTCCGCCCTGAGCGTGCGGGCAGGCCGTTCATGGGCGCTACGATACACCATCCAGCGGCCCATCGGGAACGGACTCGGCGGTTCTTCTGTCGTGGGCTCACGTACGGGACCCAGCAGCGTGAGCGCACCGCGAATCGGCGTCTCGTGAACTCCAACCCTGAGCCCGCTCCACGCCCGATCCGGCTCGTCAAGTGTTATGCCCCAGACCACGGCGTTCATCGCGTCAATCGTGGCGCTGCCGTAGCGGTAACGCGCCCATCGGGGGCCCAGAGGACTCACACCCGGCGGCTGTACGCCCAGCATGGCGAACATCCCCTCCACCGGCACGTTGGGTTGCACCGGCAGCGGCAGGGCCGCCTCCGCCGGTACCGGTGGGTCGATCCCCTCGATGAAACTCGGCCGCAACAGGGAGTAGGCCATGATTGCCACGATCAGAAACGCGGTGCCGGAGATCGCGGTGCCCCGGTGTTGCTTTATCCATTCCCGGAGCTTTTCGACCGCGCCCGGTTCCGGGGTGGGCAGTCGAGGTGGCTGAGTGACCGGAGCCCAGTTGGGAAGGGAAGGCTCTGCCGTAACCGGATCCGGCTGCGAGATGGCGCGCGATGCCCGGGCCAGTTCCCGCATGACCGCGGCGTCGCCGCCGCCCTGCTCATCCTGATAGCACGCCGGGCAACCGCGAGGGTTCGCGTCGTTGTACGGAATGTTATGCTTCTGGCAGCGGACTATTGCCATCCTGGTCCCTACAGTCTGGGCAGGGTCACCCCCTGCTGGCCCTGGTACTTCCCGCGCTTGTCCGCGTAGGATACCGCGCAGACGTCGTCTTCATCGGCCTCGAAGAACAGTACCTGAGCGATCCCTTCGTTGGCGTATATCCGGGCCGGCAGCGGCGTGGTGTTGGAGATCTCCAGGGTCACGAACCCCTCCCACTCCGGCTCGAACGGCGTCACGTTGGTGATGATCCCGCAGCGGGCATACGTGCTCTTCCCCACGCAGATGGTGAGCACGTTGCGCGGAATGCGGAAGTACTCGACCGACCGCGCCAGCGCGAACGAGTTGGGCGGCACGATGCAGACGTCCCCTTCGGACTCCACGAACGACCTGGCATCGAACGACTTGGGGTCCACCACCGTGGAGTGCACGTTGGTGAAGATCCGGAACTCGCGAGCCACCCGCATGTCGTACCCGTAGGACGAGAGCCCGAAGCTGACGGCGCCTTCTCGCACCTGTGATTCCTCGAAAGGCTCGATCATGCCGTGCTCGGTGCTCATGCGGCGGATCCAGCGGTCGGACTTTATTGACATCAGGACGCTCGATTGGTGACGGGGCTGGTAACGGGACCACTCAAGATAGTGGCTGCCTCGCCAGATTGACACTCTGTCACGACGGTGGCTATGTTGAAGAGTTCCGAGCAAGTGAAATTTTTCACTAGTTCACCGGGGCCATGATCCGCGAGTATATCCCCCTCGTTCTGCTTACAGGGTTCGTCATAGTCAACGCCATCGGCATGCTGGTGGCGTCGCACCTGCTGTTGCGCCGCCGGCCCACAGCGGTCAAGGACACCCCATACGAGTCCGGGATGCCGCCGCTCGGCAGCACGAGGGAACGGTTCAGCGTCAAGTTCTATCTCATCGCGATGCTGTTCATCATCTTCGACATCGAGATGATCTTCCTTATCCCGTGGGGCGTGGCGCTGCGGCAGGTGGGGACAACAGCCTTCGTGGCCGTGCTGATCTTCATAGTGGTGCTCGAAATCGGACACGTTTACGCCTGGAAGAGGGGAGCGCTCGAATGGGAGTCGTAACTCAGGTCTCCCCCAATTGGGTAACCACCCGGCTCGATTTCCTGGTCAACTGGGCCCGGGCCAACAGCCTCTGGCCCATGCCGTTCGGCACGGCGTGCTGCGCCATAGAGTTCATGGCCACCGCCGCAAGCCGTTTTGACCTGGCCCGGTTCGGGATGGAGCGGATGAGCTTCTCCCCGCGTCAGGCCGACGTACTCATCTGCGCCGGCCGCCTGCCGTTCAAGCTGGCACCCGTGATCCGCCGGATCTACGACCAGATGCCCCAGCCCAAGTGGGTGATATCCATGGGCGCCTGCGCCTCGAGCGGCGGGATCTTCGACAACTACGCGATGGTGCAGGGGATAGACACCGTGGTCCCGGTTGACGTGTACGTCCCGGGCTGTCCCCCCCGGCCTGAAGGGCTGCTCTACGGCATCCTGCTGCTCCAGAAGAAGATCAAGGGAGAAACGATTGCCGACCGTTCGCTCCGGGAAGAGCAGCTGCTCGACGAGCGAGGCATGAGGCTTCCGCCGGACAGCGTTGACGAGCTGTCCGAGCCGTTCGGCAACTCCATTCACCAGACCCGCTCGGCGTGAACCCGTCGGCCGAAGCGCTCCGCGGCCAGTTCGGCTCCGCTATCGGGCAGGCGCTGGTCTCATGCGGCGACACGATCGTTTACGTGGACGCGGCGCGGGTGCGCGAGGTCCTGTCATGGCTCAGGGACACCCCGGGCCAGGAATACAACTACCTGGCCGACGTGACAGCCGTGGAATATCGCGACCTCGAGCTGCCGCTTGAAGTGGTGTATGAGCTGTTCTCGATTCCGCGTAGCGTGGGGCTCAGAGTCAAGGCCGCCCTCAGGAAGGATGAGCCGCTGGAGGTTGACTCCGTGGTGCCGCTCTGGCGCGGTGCCGACTGGCTCGAACGCGAGGTGTACGACATGTTCGGCGTGACCTTCCGCGGGCATCCGGACCTCCGCCGGATCCTGATGTGGGAGACCTACGCCGAGGGGTATCCCTTGCGGAAGGATTTCCCGCTGCGCGGCCGGTTCTCACGATCCGAGCAGGTACGGCAGTCGCTGAATGCCAACCCCGAAGCCCATTACTCCCTGGCCGAGCTGAACATCGCGGAGGCGTCCACCGAGCTGCCGCTCGACATGCGCGAGCGGCTGGCGCGCGGCGAACGGGGGAAGCTCCGCGAGCCGGAGTGGCGGGAGGGTGAGTCTGGTGGCTGAGAAGCGCACCATCGAGCTCGAGCTGGGCACGAGCGGCTTGGACGCCGCCGGGGGTCCGGCAAGGTTCCCGCTTGGTGTGGCCCCGAGCCGCGACGTCACGGTGGATATCGGCGACGAGGCGGATATGGGCGGCGAGCACATGCTCATCAACATCGGTCCGCAGCACCCGGCCACGCACGGAGTGCTCAGGCTGGTGGTGGAGCTGGACGGTGAGGTCGTCATCCGGGTCATCCCGCACGTTGGCTATCTCCACTCCGGCTTCGAGAAGCTGGGCGAGTACCGGCACTACAACCAGATCATCCCGCTTACCGACCGCACGGATTACCTGGCGCCCATGTCCAACAACGTGGGTTTTGCGCTGGCGGCCGAGAAGCTCATGGGGATCGAGATCACGGAGCGGTGCCGGGTGCTGCGCGTGATAGCCTGCGAGATGAGCCGGATCATTTCGCACCTCGTGTGGCTGGGCACCACTTCGATCGATATCGGCGCGTTCACGCCGTTCCTGTGGTGTTTTCAGGAGCGCGAGCGGATCTACAACCTGCAGGAAGCCTGGACCGGTGCCCGTCTCACCACGAGTGTGACGCGTGTGGGCGGGATGATGGCGGACGTCCCGGAGGGATTCACTGACGGCCTCCGGGATTTCTGCAAGACGTTCCCGAAAACACTGGCCGAAGTTGATCGCGCCCTCACGCGGAACGCCATCTGGGCGGGCCGCACGCAGGGAATAGGCGTACTCACGGCGGAAGAGGCGGTGAGCTTTTCGCTCGCAGGCCCCATGCTCCGCGCGAGCGGTGTCCCTTACGACGTACGCAAGGACCGCCCCTATCTGGGTTACGAGACCTACGACTTCGAGGTACCGATCGGCGAACACGGCGACGTGTATGATCGTTACCTTCTGCGCTTCGAGGAGCTGTACCAGTCCATCCGGATACTCGAGCAGGCGCTCGACCGCCTCCCCGACGGGCCCCTCAACGTGGAGGACCCGCGCGTCATTCTCCCGCCCAAGAAGGCGGCCATGAACGACATGGAAGCGATGATCTTCCACTTCAAGCAGGTGATGGAAGGGGTGAAGGCGCCGATAGGCGAGGCCTACTTCCCCATCGAGGGTCCCAAGGGCGAGCTGGGCAACTATCTGGTATCCGACGGCACCGCCAAGCCGGTGCGCTGGCGGATCCGGCCGCCGGCGTTCATCAATCTCGCGTCGTTGCCGAAGATGGCGGAGGGATCCATGCTGTCAGACCTGATTGCCATCAATGCCAGTGTGGACATCGTCATGGGTGAGGTGGACCGATAATGCAGGAAACGACCGCCACCTACGAACCCGTCTTCACCGGTAACCGCAAGGCCCGGCTGGACGAGATCCTCAAGCGCTATCCCACGAAGCGTGCTGCCCTGTTGCCGGCGCTCTGGATAGTGCAGGAGACGCACGGCTGGATCCCGGACAAGGCAATGGCCGAGGTGGCGGAAGTGCTGGGACTCACCGCCGCATACGTGAAGGGTGTGGTCACCTTCTACACGATGTACCACCAGCACCCGGTGGGGCGGCACTTCATACAGGTGTGCACCACCACGCCGTGCAACCTCTGCGGGGCGGAGAAAGTGGTCGACGCCTTTCTCGAGCACACGAAGTGTGGCGAGCTGGGCGCCACCTCACCCGACGGGCGGTTCACGGTGATCGAGGTGGAGTGTCTCGGCGCCTGCGGTTTCGCTACGCCGGTACTGATCGACGAGGACTTCATCGAGAACGTGACGCCGGAGAAGGTGCCGGAGTTGCTGCGGAGATACGACTGATGGGCTATCCGCACAAGCCTCACGCAAGGGAGACGGTCGTTCTCTCCGAGTACTTCGGGGACGCCGAGGCGCGCTCGTATCAGGGCTGGGTGAAGCGCGGCGGCTACAAGGCGCTGAAACAGTCGCTCGGCATGCAGCCGGGCGAGGTCACGGAGATAGTGAAGGAGTCCGGGCTCAGGGGGAGGGGCGGTGCGGGGTTCCCCACCGGGCTCAAGTGGTCGTTCATGCCGAAGGAGAAGGCGCGGCCGCACTACTTCTGCTGCAACGCGGACGAATCCGAGCCCGGCACGTTCAAGGACCGCGAGATCATGCGCTGGACGCCGCACGCGCTCATTGAGGGGTGCGCGATTGCCCAGCACGCCATCCAGGCCGAGGTGGGATACATCTACATACGGGGCGAGTTCACCGATCCGTACCGCATCATGGAAGCCGCGCTGGCCGAGGCGTACCGGGAAGGCGTGCTCGGGGCCAACGCCATGGGGTCGGGGAAACGGATTGACATGTATCTGCACCGCGGGGCGGGTGCGTACATCTGCGGTGAAGAAACGGCGCTGATGAACTCGATTGAGGGGAAGCGCGGCAACCCCAGGATCAAGCCGCCGTTCCCCGCGCAGGCGGGCCTGTTCGGTCTTCCCACCACGATCAACAATGTGGAGACCCTGGCGGTGGTGCCGCACATCATCAATCGCGGCGCGGCGTGGTACAAGGGCCTCACTCTGGGCAATCCCAAGAGCACCGGCACCAAGCTGTTCAGCGTCTGCGGCCACGTGAAGCGACCCGGCAACTACGAAGTAACCATGGGGTTCCCGCTCAAGGATCTTCTCTACGACATGTGCGGGGGAATGCCGGACGGCCGTACGCTCAAGGCGTGTATCCCCGGCGGATCGTCCGTTCCCATACTCAACCGGGAAGAGACGGAAGCCACACTGCTCGACTACGAGGGGTGTGTGGCGACCGGCACCATGCTCGGCTCGGGCGGGGTGATCGTGTTCGATGACAGCGCCGACATGGTCTATCAGATCATGCGGCTGGCAAGGTTCTACGCCCACGAGTCGTGCGCCCAGTGTACTCAGTGCCGGGAGGGGACGGCGTGGACCGTACGCATCCTCGAGCGAATCCTTGGCGGCAAAGGGGAGATGAAGGACCTGGATCTCCTGCTCGACCTGGCCGAACAGATGACCGGCAAGACGATCTGCGTGCTGAGCGACTCGTGCGCCGCTCCGGTGGTGAGCGGTATCAAGAAGTTCCGGAACGAATTCGAGGCGTACATCGCGGGCAAGCGACCCGCGATGGCGCAGGCGTGAGGATATGGCTGAACAACTGGTCAACCTGACGATCGACGACGTCCCGGTCACGGTACCAGCCGGTACCACCATCCTCGAGGCGGCCAAGCAGGCGGGAGTACTGATCCCGCATTATTGCTATCACCCCGGTCTCCCGGTGGCGGGCGTGTGCCGCATGTGCCTGGTTGAAGTGGAAAAGGCGCCCAAGCTCCAGATAGCGTGCGCCACGACCGTGGCTGAAGGTCAGGTGGTCCGCATCTACACCAAACAGGCTACGGAAGCGCGCAAGAGCGTGCTCGAGTTCCTGTTGATCAATCATCCGCTCGACTGCCCCATCTGCGATCAGGCGGGGGAGTGCGAACTTCAGGACTACGTATTCCGCGAAGGCCGGGCACGCACCCGGTATACGCCAACCTACCCCAAGCGATTCGCCCCGGTGGAAGACTTTGGCGGCGACGTGCTCTACGTGCCGAATCGCTGTATCCTCTGCACCCGGTGTGTGCGGTTCATGGACCACGTAGCGCAGGACGACGTGCTCAACGTGAGCGAACGGGGCGATCGCGCCTTCATAGGCGTACATCCGGAGCGGCAGCTCGACCACCCATGGGCGGGGAACGTGGTGGATCTCTGTCCGGTGGGGTCGCTCATCTCGAAGGACTTCCTTCACAAGGCGCGCGCCTGGGAGCTGGACAAGACGGCCGGCATCTGCACCGGCTGCTCGCAGGGGTGCAACATCGCGCTCGAGACCAGGCAGAACGTGGTGGTACGCTCAAGGCCGCGGTCCAACCTGGAAGTGAACCGTTACTTCATGTGCGACCACGGGCGGCTGGAATACCGGTGGATGAACCGCGGCGACCGGATCGAGGCGCCACTGGTGGCGCGTGACGGCGAGCCTGCCGCTACGGACTGGGATCATGCGCTCACCCGCGCGGGCGAACTGCTGCGCGGCGTGGGAGGGCGTGTGGTGGTGCTTGCGTCTCCCGGTGTGTCCGCGGAAGCGCTGTATCTGGCAAAGCGTGTGGCGGGCGCGCGGTTCGAGGGAGCCTTCCGCGTGCACCGTGCCGCCGGTCAGGACCGCCCGCTCCCCGGAGTGAAGGATCTGGCGCTCCGGACCGAGCGCGCTCCCAACGCGGCGGGCGCCCGGGCGCTGGGATACCGGGAAGAGTTTGACGACACGGTGAAGCGCCTGAGCGATGCTGCACTGCTGATCGTGCTCGATGAGCGGCTGGAGGGTGCAGGCGCCGACGTGCTGGCAAAGGTGCCCCACGTGATCTACCTGGGCACCACACTGCCGGATGCCGCGCGCCGGGCCGACGTTGTTTTCCCCGTTACCAACGTGGCGGAGGAAGACGGCACCTTCGTGAACCGGGACGGCAGGGTACAGCGGTACTTCCAGGCCAGATCGGGGCCGAGTATGGCAAGGCCGGCGTGGTGGGTGCTGGGTGAGTTGTTGGCAGAGACAGGCCTGGGTGATGCGCCCGTCTCTACCGAAGAGGCCTTTGCCCTGATGGCGGAGAATGAAGCGGCGTTTGCCGGGCTCTCTTACGAGCAGCTCGGCTTCAGGGGCGCAGTAGCGGCAGCGGCACGGGAGGGCGCCGTAGCGTGACGCCTGAACTCAAGGGCTTTCTGCTTCTGGCCGTAGTCAAGATCCTCTCTGTCTTCACGGCCATCAACATAGGCGTGATGATGGTGATCTGGCTCGAACGCCGACTTTCGGCGTTCATCCAGGACCGCCGCGGCCCCAACCGGGTGGGACCCTTCGGGCTGCTCCAGTCTGTGGCGGACGGCATCAAGAACATCGCCAAGGAAGAAACGCTCCCGGCTCAGGCGAACCGCACGCTCTTCATGCTGGCGCCGGCGCTGTCGTTCATCCCCGCGATGCTCGCGTTCGCGGTGATTCCGTTTGCCGCACCGCTCCCGCTTTCGTTCGATTTCACCCTGCCGATCATCGGACAGGTGACGCACGACGGCGTGGTGCCCATGGTGATCGCCGATCTGCCCGTCGGCTTCCTCTTCATCCTTGCCACCACCAGCATGGCGGTGTACGGGATCGTGCTCGCAGGTTGGGCGTCCAACAGCAAATACGCGTTCCTCGGGAGCATGCGCGCGAGCGCGCAGATGGTGAGCTATGAGATAGCGCTCGGCTTGTCGGTCATCGCGATTCTGATCGTGGCCGGCAACGTGACGCTGTCCGAGATAATCGCCACGCAGCAGGATTCCCTCTGGTTTGTCTTCCCGCTCACGGTGGCCTACGGTCTGTTCCTGGTGTCGGCGTTCGCCGAGACCAACCGGCTGCCGTTCGACCTGCCGGAGGCTGAGGCGGAGCTGGTTACCGGCTACCACACTGAATACAGCTCCATGAAGTTCTCGATGTTCTTCATAGCCGAGTATACCAGCATCATCACGATGTCCGCACTGATCGCCACGCTGTTCTTTGGCGGATGGGACATTCCGTTCACTTCGTGGGACCAGGGTGAGCCGTCGGTGCTGGTGACGCTCGCCACGCATGTGTCGTTCGTGGTCAAGACCATGATCTTCGTGGGCCTCTACATCTGGGTGCGGTGGACTTTGCCCAGGTTCCGGTTCGACCAGCTGATGCAGCTCGGTTGGAAAGTGCTCTTCCCGGTGGCGCTCGGATACATAGCGATCGTCGGCGCGGTGGTACTGGCGCTGGAGGCGGCGGGCATGACCATGGACTGGAAGTACGCGCTGATCCTGTTCGCGGTGAACCTGGTGTTCATGGTCGGGTTCTTCGCGATCTACGACCGGGGAACCATAGTAGCGGGTGCCGCGCAAAGCGCGGAAGGGGTGCGCTGATGGCAATCACGGTAAAGACCGTCCATCGGCCGGAGGGGGTGAGCTACTTCAAGGCAACGCTCAAGGGGATGGCGCTCACCTTCAGCCACATCTTCCGGCCCAAGGTCACGATGCAGTATCCGGAAGAGAAATCCTCGGCCGACTGGTCGCTCTCGCCCAGGTGGCGCGGAACGCACCGCATGCTCACCGATGAGCAGGGCCGCGCCAAGTGCGTAGCCTGCGGGCTGTGCCCGCAGATCTGTCCCGCCAACTGCATCAAGCTGGTGCCGGGCGAGGACGAGCAGGGACACCGCTACCCGCTGATCTACGAGATCGACGAATTCCGCTGCGTCTTCTGCGGATACTGCCAGGAAGTCTGCCCGGAAGAGGCGATCCACGTGGGCGTGCACTACGAGAACTCGGAATACTCGCGCGACCGCTTCGTGTATGACCTGGAGAGGCTCTGCGCCCAGACCCATCCGGTTTCCACGCTGTGGGATCCGGCGGATCCGCGGGGAGAATAGGGCGTGCTCGTCGAAGGGATCTTCTGGCTCTTCTCCGGGGTGGCCATTCTCTCTGCGTTCCTCTGCATAACGCGGCGGAGCCCGGTAGCGAGCGCGCTCTGGCTTGTTATTACGCTGTTCTCTCTGGCCGGTCTGTTCGTGCTGCTGGACGCGCAGTTCGTGGCGGTGGTGCAGGTGATCGCCTATGCCGGCGCCATCATGGTGTTGTTCCTGTTCGTGATCATGCTGCTCAACCTGGGGCGCGACGGCCCGGGAGACATGAAGGGGTGGCCCGGCCGGATCGTGGCGCTCGTGCTGGGCGCGCTGGTGGTGGGGCCGCTGCTGGTGTTGCGTAACATCCTGCCGGATGAGCGGCTGCGGATGGGCGAAGGGGAGATGGCGCGGCTCACCGAGGAGATGGGGGCCGTACATGTCGTGGCCGAGCCGTTGTTCAGGGATTATCTGGTTCCCCTCCAGATCACCGGGCTGCTGCTGCTCGCCGCCATAATGGGCGCCGTCGTGCTCGCCAAGAGGAAGCTCTGATGCTCCTCGGGCACGCGCTCGCGGTTTCCGCCATCCTGTTCACTCTGGGCGTGGCGGGCGTGCTGTTGCGCCGCAACATCATCGTGATCTTCATGTGCGTGGAGATCATGCTGAACGCGGTGAATCTCACACTGGTGGCGCTGGCTCAGCAGCTCGGGCCGGAAGGCCAGGTGATGGTGTTCTTCGTCATGGCGGTGGCGGCGGCGGAAGCGGCCGTGGGGCTCGCGATCATCATGGCAATCTTCCGCCACCGGCAGACGGTGGATCTCCAGGACATCAACCTCTTGCGCGGCTGAGATGCCTGCATCGATAGGCTGGATCTGGCTCGTGGTGATGCTGCCGTTCGCCGGATTCCTGGCGAACGGTCTGCTGAGTTTCGTGAGACCGGATGCCAAGCGCGCGGTGAGCATCATAGGGGTGGGCTCGGTGGCACTCGCCTTCCTGGTGGCGCTCGCGGTGGTGAGGGGTCTCGCACAGGCGCCGGACGAGGCGCCGTTCATCCTGACATACTGGTCATGGATGCCGGTGGGCGACCTCCAGGTGGACCTTGCCTTCCAGGTGGACCAGCTCTCGGCCGTGATGCTGCTCGTGATCACGGGAATCGGCGCGCTGATCCACGTGTTCAGCATCGGGTACATGCACGCCGACCAGGGCTACGCGCGTTACTTCTCGTATCTCAACCTGTTCGTCTTCTTCATGCTGGTGCTGGTACTGGGCGCCAACTTCCCGGTGATGTTCGTGGGGTGGGAAGGGGTGGGGCTCTGTTCTTACCTGCTGATCGGCTACTGGTATTCCGAGAAGGCAAACGCCGACGCCGGGAAGAAGGCGTTCATCATGAACCGGATCGGGGACTTCGGGTTCCTGATCGCGATGTTCCTGATCTTCACTTCCACCGGCACTCTGGCGTTCACCGAGGTCTTCGCCGAGGCGCCGGCGGCGCTCACCGTGGGCGGCACCACGGTGACGCTCATCGCGTTGTTCCTCTTCCTCGGGTGCGCCGGGAAATCGGCGCAGATCCCGCTCTACACCTGGCTGCCGGACGCCATGGCCGGCCCCACGCCGGTCTCCGCCCTGATCCACGCCGCCACCATGGTGACTGCGGGCGTGTATCTCGTGGCGAGGGCCAACATCCTCTTTGCCATGGCGCCGGTGGCGAGCGCAGTGGTGGCCGGGATCGGCGCGCTCACCGCGCTCTGGGCTGCGTCGATTGCGCTCAAGCAGTGGGACATCAAAAAGGTGCTGGCGTACTCCACGGTTTCCCAGCTGGGATACATGTTCGTGGGGGTGGGCGTAGGCGCATACTCGGCCGGGGTGTTCCATCTGGTCACACACGCCTTCTTCAAGGCCTTGCTCTTCCTTGGTGCCGGAAGCGTGATCCACGCCATGCATCACGCTTATCACGCCACCCACAAACACGACGATCCGCAGGACATGCGGAACATGGGTGGGCTCAAACACTGGATGCCGTGGACCGCTGGCCTCATGTGGCTCGCCACGCTCGCCATAGCCGGAGTGCCCGGTTTCTCCGGATTCTTCTCCAAGGACGAGATCCTGGCTCACGCGTTCGCGCGCGGCCACGATCATCCGTTCTTCTACGTGCTCTGGGTGGTGGGTGTGGTGACGGCGCTCCTTACTGCGTTCTACATGACCCGGATGATGCTCTACACCTTCCACGGCCCCAACCGCACCGGCGAGGCCGAGCAGAAGAGCCTGCACGAGGCGCCGTGGGTCATGACCGGACCGTTGGTGGTGCTCGTCATAGGCAGTGTGTTTGCCGGGCTGCTCAACCTGCCGCATGTGTTGCCGGCCTACGGCTGGCTCTCCGGCTGGCTCGATCCCGTGACACAGCACGGCGCCGCGTACGTCCCTGAAACACATCTCTCGAACGCCACCGAGTGGGCGCTCCTGGGCTTCGCCACGCTCATTGCGGCGCTGGGTATCACGGCGGCGTGGAAGTTCCTGAGGCCAGAGTCGCTCAAGCCCGCGTCGGAAGCGCCGGAAGCAACCGGTTTTGGCAAGGTGCTCCTCAGGAAGTACTACGTGGACGAGATCTACGACGCGCTCTTTGTGCGGCCGCTGGTCTGGTTCTCGGACCGCGTCCTCTGGCGGACCGTCGACGCGGGCGTGATCGACGGTGCCGCGGTGAACGGGTCGGCCCGGTTCGCTCGCGTCGTGGGCGCCATTGGCAGCTGGGTGCACAGCGGTCAGGTGAGCTGGTACGTCTTCTTCTTCGTGGTGGGGGTCGCCGTGCTGTTGCGGGCGATGGTCGGCGGATGAGCGCTTTTCTCTCCGGCATCGGCTACCAGTACTGGGTGCTCGACGCCCTGCTCATCATCCCGCTCATCGCGGCGCTGGCCATCATGCTCGTGCCGTCCGGCTGGGTGAAACAGGTCGCCCTCTGGGCCGCCGTGCTCGAGTTCGTGGTCTCCGCCGGGCTCTGGTGGAGCTTCGACTCCACCGCGTGGGGAATGCAGTTCACCGTGATCCGGAGCTGGATCCCGGCGCTCGGGATCGAGTACCGTCTGGGGCTCGACGGCATCTCGCTCTTCATGGTGCTGCTCACCACGCTCACGATGCCGCTCGCGGTACTCGGCAGCTGGACCTACATCACCAGCCGCGAGCGTCCGTTCTACGCGCTTCTCCTGGCCCTCACTACCGGCATGCTGGGCGTGTTCGTGGCGCTGGACATGTTCCTGTTCTACGTCTTCTGGGAGATCATGCTCATCCCGATGTACTTCATCATCGGGATCTGGGGCGGGCCCAGACGGCTCTACGCGACCATCAAATTCTTCATCTACACCTTTGCCGGATCGCTGCTCATGCTGGTGGCCATCGTGATGCTCTACGTCATGGTGGGCGGCGAGACCGGCGTTTATTCGTTCAACTACGACCACCTGATGGCCAACATCAGGGTGGCGGAACCGTACGCCTTCTGGCTGTTCGGCGCGTTCTTCCTGGCGTTCGCGGTCAAGGTGCCGATGTTCCCGTTCCACACCTGGCTCCCGGACGCGCACGTGGAAGCTCCCACCGCCGGATCCGTGGTGCTGGCGGGCATCCTCCTCAAGATGGGCACCTACGGATTCCTCAGGTTTGCCGTGCCGTTCTTCCCCACGGTGGCGCTGGATTCGACCGTCACGGCAATCGTCCTCACGCTCGCCGTGGTGGGTATCGTCTACGGCGCTCTGGTGGCCCTGGTGCAGCCGGACTTCAAGAAGCTGATAGCGTATTCGTCGGTGAGCCACCTGGGGTTCGTGATGCTCGGCATCTGGGCGGTGACGCTCCAGAGCGTGCAGGGCGCCATCGTCGTGATGATCAGCCACGGCATCTCCACCGGCGCCCTGTTCTTCCTTGCGGGGATGCTCTACGAACGGCGCCACAGCCGGGAGATTGCGTCGTTCGGCGGGATCGCGCGGGTGGTGCCGGTATTCGCGGTGGTGCTCACCGTGGTGGCGCTGTCCTCCATTGGGCTCCCCGGCACCAACGGCTTCATAGGAGAGTTCCTGGTGCTGCTCGGCGCCTTCCGCACGCATCCATGGGCGGCGGCGATAGCCACCACCGGCGTCATCTTTGCCGCGGCGTATATGCTCTGGGCCATCCAGCGCGTGCTGTACCACCGTGTCACGCACCCTGAGAACGAGAAACTGATCGACCTCTCGCGCCGAGAGCTGATGGTGCTGGCGCCGCTCCTCATCTGCATCGTGTGGATAGGCGTGTACCCCAAGCCGATCCTCGAACGCACCGAGCGCTCGGCGGCCGCGTTCGTGATGCACGTGCGCCAGGCGGCAATGCCCATCGAGCCCGAGCCGGAGGTGGCGGAGTGACCCGCGTGATAGACCTGTCCGGTACGGGCGGGATGAGTCTCGCACTCCTGCCTGAAATCGTGCTCGCGGTCTGGACGTTGATCGCCATGCTGATCGTGTCGTGGCGTCACAGCCGTGAAGAAGACCAGCGGCTTGCGGGATACGTGGCGCTCGCGGGTTTCGTCTCCTCGCTGCTGGCACTCTGGTGGCTCTGGGCTCAAGGGGCTGAGTCGCTCGGGCCGCCGCACATGGTGGCACTCGATCCATTCCGCTATGCCTCGTCGACGGTGTTCCTGATCGGCGCCATCGCCACGGTACTGCTCTCGTTCGGCTACCTGGGCCGGGAGCGGATCCGGGTCCCCGAGTACTACGTCCTGCTGATGTTCGCCACTGTGGGGATGATGCTCATGGGCGGCGCGGCAGACCTGCTCGTCCTGTTCCTGGCGCTCGAACTCATGTCGGTGGCCGTGTACGTGCTGGCGGGGATCAAACGGACAAGCGGATTCGCCGCGGAAGCCGCCCTCAAGTACTTCCTGCTCGGCGCGTTCGCGTCCGGGTTCCTGCTCTACGGGATAGCGCTCACCTGGGGGGCCACGGGCAGCACCAACCTCGCCGTGATCGGCGTGCAGGTGGGTGATCCCGCCATCGGCGGAAGCCTGATGCTCTACGCCGGCGTTGCCCTGCTGCTCGTGGGGTTCGCGTTCAAGGTTGCCGCCGTGCCGTTCCACATGTGGGCGCCCGACGTCTACGACGGCGCGCCAACCCCGGTCACCGCGTACATGGCGGCCGCTGTAAAGGCCGCGGGGTTCGCCGCGTTCGTGCGGCTCATGGTCTACGCCCTGGGCGGCGACGCCGCCGACATGTGGCAGGGCGCCGTCTGGTGGCTCGCCGTGATCACCATGGTGGCGGGGAATCTGGTTGCCCTGTCGCAGCGGCGGCTCAAGCGGATGCTGGCGTACAGCTCGATCAGCCACGCGGGATATCTGCTGGTGGCCGTGACCGCGGGCTCGGCGGCGGGCGCCGGTGCGTTCCTCTTCTACGCGCTGGTGTACACGCTCATGACCGTGGGTGCGTTCGGCCTGCTCGCGTGGGCGGGACGCGACGGCGAACGCGACGTGCTGATAGACGACATGGCGGGCCTGGCCCAGCGGCGACCGTGGCTCGCGTTTGCGATGGCGGTGTTCATGCTGTCGCTGCTCGGGTTCCCGGGCACCGCGGGGTTCATCGGCAAGTGGTTGATCGTGGCCGCCGCGCTGGAAGCCGGCCAGCCGGCGCTGGTCGTGGTTCTGGTGGTGGCGAGCGTGGTCTCCGCCGGCTATTACCTCCCGGTAATCATGGCCATGTACATGAAGGAAGGGCGGCAGGAAGCGGTGGAGGGTACCGCCTTTGCGCTGCCGGCGGGTGCCCGCGCGGTGGTGGGCGTTGCCGCCGTGCTGCTGCTGCTGTTTGGGGTATGGCCCAACCGCGCCATCGATCTTGCCCGTGAAGGCGGCGACTCGCTCAGGCCTGCCGTGATGATGGTTGAGCGAT
Organism: uncultured Gemmatimonadaceae bacterium; assembly: GCA_964613905.1. Classification (GTDB taxonomy): domain Bacteria; phylum Gemmatimonadota; class Gemmatimonadetes; order Gemmatimonadales; family GWC2-71-9; genus CAZTIV01. Next base: position 21,566 of record CAZTIV010000043.1, read on the forward strand.
GACCTGGCCGGCTCGATGATCCCCGAAGTCATATTCCGCCAGTACGATATCCGCGGCACGGTGGGCGATCAGCTTACACCGGAGCTGGCGCACGCGGTCGGCCGAGCCGTGGCTACGATGACTCGGCAGCGCGTGAACAAGGCGCCCACGATAGCGGTGGGGCGGGACAATCGCCCGTCGGGAGAGCTGCTCGCGCGCGCGGTGCGGGACGGCATTGCGCGTTCAGGCGGCACGGCAATGGACGTAGGGATGTGTCCCACCCCCGCCCTCTACCTTGCCACCCACGTGCTCAAGGTGGATGGCGGCATCCAGGTTACCGGCTCGCACAATCCGCCCGAGTTCAACGGGTTCAAGATGCTGGCCGCGGGAACGACAATCCACGGCGACGACATCCAGGAGTTGCGCCGGATGATCGTCGAGAACCGGCTCGATCAGGGCGACGGGTCGCTCTCGGCGGATTCGAGCCTCCTCAGCCGTTACGCCGACGCAATCGTCGAGCGGAACGGCCCGCTCACCCGGCCCGTCAAGGTGGTGGTGGACTGCGGCAACGGCGTGTCGAGCCTCGTGGCGGAATCGGTGCTCACCCGGCTCGGCGCCGAGGTGACGCCGCTCTTCTGCGAATCCGACGGCACCTTTCCCAATCATCATCCGGATCCCACCGTGCCCGAGAACCTCAAGGATCTTCAGGCCGCCGTGCGGCGCACCGGCGCCGAGTTGGGCATTGCATTCGACGGCGACGGCGACCGGATCGGCGCGGTGGACGAGGACGGCACCGTCATCTTTGGCGACCAGTTGCTGGTGCTCTTCGGTCGCGACCTCGTACATCGGATGGGGAAGGGGCACGCCGTCATCTTCGACGTGAAGTGTTCGAACGTGCTGCGCGACGCGCTGGCCGCCGCGGGGCTCGAACCGGTGATCTGGAAGACCGGGCACTCTCTCATCAAGTCGAAAATGAAAGAGAAAAAGGCGCCGCTCGCCGGCGAGATGAGCGGCCACATCTTCTTTGGCGGCGACTACTACGGTTTCGACGACGCGATGTTCGCCGCCGCCCGGCTGCTCGCGTATGTCGCGCGGGAGGGAGGCCCGCTTTCGCGCCTTCTCGCCGATCTCCCGCTCACCCACGCCACGCCGGAGATCCGGGTGGATTGTCCGGACGAGCGAAAGTTCGCAATCGTCGAGGAAGCGGCGCGGCACTTCGGTGAACGCTACGAGGTTCTCACCCTGGACGGCGTCCGCATCTCGTTCGCTGACGGATGGGGGCTCCTGCGCGCCTCCAACACCCAGCCCGTGCTGGTGATGCGGTTCGAGGCCACTTCCGAAGCGGCGCTCAAGGCGTACCGCGACGAAGTGACCCGCTGGCTCGCGGAGCGCGGGATAGCCGCCTAGGATCATGCCGTTCCGCCGGCGTTCCGTCTGGTGGGCCCTGGGTGGGACCATCGCGGCACTCCTCCTCGGCCGGTGGCTAGCCGTCACAATGGTGGACCTCTGGTGGGCCGAATCGCTCGGCGCCGCCGACGCTCACCGCGCGATCCGCGAACTCTCCTTCCTGCTCGCAGCCATCGCCTTCGTCGGCGCCGCGTTCTGGTGTACCGGCAACCTCTATCTCGTCTACCGCGCCATCGGCTCCGTGCTCGTGCCGCGCCGCGTGGCCAACCTCGAGATAGTCGAGACCGTCCCCCGCAGATATCTGCTCGCGGGTGTCGTTGTGCTGGGCCTTGGTCTTGCCTGGTTCATGAGCCGCGGCGGCGCAGGCTGGTGGCTGCCGCGCGTGCTGCTCGAGACCGCCGAGCCCACGGGTCTCACCGATCCCGTCCTCGGCCGCGACGCGTCGTACTACCTGTACGAGCTGCCGTGGCAGCGCGCGCTGCACCGCTACGCGGCCGTGCTGTCGGGTGTCATGCTGGTGGTCATCGGTCTCCTGTACACCGCCGTGGGCGCGGTGCGCTGGCGGGAACGGCGCATGAGCGTGGCCGACCTTGCCCGCGTGCATCTGGGCGCGCTGCTCGCCGTGTTCGCGTTGACGCTCTTCTGGGGTTACCGGCTGGAGCCGGCGGAATACGTGGCGGGCGTGCACAACGTACCGTACGACGCCATCATGACCGGTGTCAGGATCCCGGCGGCGCGGCTGCTCGCGGGGCTCGCACTCGTGGTGGCGGCGGCGTCGGCACTGTGGATGTGGGTGGGGCGGGGCGCCATCGTGCTGGTAGCGTGGGTTACGCTCGGTCTCGTGTCGTTCGGCGGACATTATCTGGCGCCGGCGTTCGCGGCGGCGCTGCGCGAG
>CAZTIV010000044.1:0-14281 GCA_964613905.1 uncultured Gemmatimonadaceae bacterium
GCGATCAGCAACCGGCGTTGCGTCGAGTCCGTCGGGCCGCTGCGCCCGCAGGGAGTACTCGGCCCGGCATGGCGATCAGCAACCGGCGTTGCGTCGAGTCCGTCGGGCCGCTGCGCCCGCAGGGAGCACTCGGCCCGGCATGGCGAGCAGCGTGACCGCTCACCGTGCACGGCTTACGCGCTCTTCGAAACCCTCACATGCCGTCCACTGTAAATCGGCACGATCTGATACTTGTCAACTTCCGTAGCAGCCGCCACATCCTTCCTGAACCCGCGCCTGGCCAGATCCCTGGCGGCACTGCTCGCCTGTACGGCGCGTTTCCACTTGTCACCGTAACGCCGCACAATCTCGAGCGACGCGAGGGCCGCGTCGTTGAGCTGCACCTGCCGCCTGCCACCGGGCGGCATCACCCCCTGCACAAACCGGCCGGCCGCATAAGCGTCTTCCAGTGCGAACATCTTGTCGCGGCCGGCGCAGAGAATGGCCAGCTCGCCGCGCTCCTCGAACGCCACCCGCGCCGTTTCCGCCGCCGCCGAGAAGTTGGTGGCGGCGGCCACGATCACCGGCGATCCGTCTTCAGCGGCGGTGAGCGCCGGTGTTCCGTTCGTGGTTGACATGACGAGAGTCTTGCCGGCCACAACCTCCGGCACCATCTCGCACGGCGAGTTGCCGAGCGCAAACCCTTCCACCCGCTCGAACCGCCGCTCCCCCAGGAGCAGCACCTCGCTCTTCTCCAGGTTCTGCGCTATCCGGATGGCCTCGTCCACCGCTCCCGCCGGCACCACCGACTTTGCCCCAGCCGCGAGCGCCGCCACAATAGTGGTGGTGGCACGAAGCACGTCTATCACGACCACCGGCTTGCCGGCAACGTCCGCCGCAGTGACGCCGAGCGGTGTGAAGAAGACGTTGATTTTCATTCCGGGATGTTCATTCCGGCGCCACCATCAGGTCCGGGTAACGCTCGAGGAACTTGGTGTCCACGTCGCCGGTCACGAAGTCCGGATGCTGGATCACGCGCCGCAGAAACGGAATGGTGGTGGTAACGCCCTCGACGATGAACGAATCGAGCGCCTGGCTCATCCGCGCCAGCGCCTCGGACCGCGAGTTGCCGTGCACGATCACCTTGGCCAGCAGCGAGTCGTAATACGGCGGGACCGTGTATCCGGCATAGATGTGCGTGTCCACCCTGACACCAGGCCCTCCCGGAGGATGGAACGCGGTGATCAATCCCGGCGACGGCTGAAAGTTGCGGTACGGATCTTCCGCGTTCACCCGGCACTCGATGGCATGACCGCGCAGCCGGTCACCCTTGAGCGTAAGTGAAAGCTTCTCACCCGCCGCCACCCTGATCTGTTCCTTCACGATATCGAAGCTCGTCACCATTTCCGTCACGGGATGTTCCACCTGAATCCGCGTGTTCATCTCCATGAAGTAGAACCTGCCGTCTTCGTCCAGGAGGAACTCGATCGTACCCGCACCCACATACCCTATGTGCGACGCCGCCAGCACCGCAGCGTCTCCCATCCGTTTTCTGAGCTCCGGAGTGAGCGCGGGACTGGGCGCCTCCTCGATCAGCTTCTGATGCCGCCGCTGGATCGAGCAGTCACGCTCGCCCATGTGCATCACCTTGCCGTGCGTGTCGCCCAGGACCTGTATCTCCACATGCCGCGGGCGCGTGAGATACTTCTCCACGTACACTTCCGCGCTGCCGAACGCCGCCAGCGCTTCGTTACGCGCAAGCTGGAACGACTGCGCGAACGCCTCGCGGTCTCTCGCGACACGCATCCCCTTGCCACCCCCTCCCGCCGCCGCCTTGATGATCACCGGGAAACCGATCTCTTCGGCTATGGTCAGCGCCTTGTCCACATCCTCTATTGCGCCCCTGGACCCCGGCACCACCGGGATCTTCAACTCCTGTGCCAGCTTCCGTGCCGCCGCCTTGTCGCCCATCAACCGGATCTGTTCCGCCGTGGGCCCGATGAAGGTGACGTTCGATGCCGCGCACGTCTCGGCAAACGCTGCGCTCTCGGCCAGGAATCCGTATCCGGGGTGAATCGCATCCGCGCCGGTGATCTCGGCCGCGGCTATGATGGCGGGAATCTTGAGATAGGAAAGCCGGCTCGGCGCCGGCCCTATACACACGTCGTCGTCGGCAAACCGCACGTGCAGGGATTCACGGTCGGCCTCGCTGTACACGGCCACCGTCTCGATGCCGAGCTCCCGGCAGGCACGGATGACGCGCAGCGCAATCTCGCCGCGGTTGGCGATGAGGACTTTCCTGAACACGGGGCTATGCGCCTACGGAGTAAACCCCTCGGGCAGCACATCGCTCCCTCCTCCCTCTCCCTCCGCAAACGTCCGGTCAGACGTTCCCTCGATACCGCTCACGCGGAGCGCGAACTCGCTCGGGTTGGTGGAGTAGAAGAGCGCGCTCTCGTAGCTGATCGTGCCGCTTCTGTACCAGTTCATGAGCGACTGATCGAACGACTGCATCCCGTACTGGATCGTGCCTTCCTTGATGAGATCCGGGATGTTCAGCGCCTTCTCGGAATCACGGATGTTGTCGCGCACCGCGGCCGTGTTGACCAGCACCTCGCAGGCCGGTACCCGGCCGCGCCCATCCTTGGTGGGCACAAGACGGAGCGACACCACTCCTTCCAGCGCGGTGGACAGAAGATTCCTCACCGCGTCGTGCTCGTGCGGCGGAAAGAACGAGATCACCCGGTTGATGGTCTGCGTGGCATCCGTGGTGTGCAGCGTGGAGAACACCAGGTGTCCCGTATCCGCCGCCTTCATGGCCGTATCCAGCGTGATCTTGTCGCGGATCTCGCCGATCAGGACCACGTCCGGGTCCTGCCTGAGCACGTGTCGCAGGGCGGACTCGAAGGAGAGCGTGTCCGTCCCCACCTCCCGCTGCGAAAGGTTGGATTTCGCGTCGCGGTGCAGGAACTCGATCGGGTCTTCGATGGTGATGATGTTGCACGCGCGGTTCTGGTTGATGTGATGGATCATCGCCGCCAGCGCGGTGGACTTGCCCGAGCCCGTCACACCGGTGACCAGAATCAGACCGCGGGGCTTGAGCGCCAGCGTCTCCAGTACCTTGGGGAGCTTGAGCTGCTCGATGCTCTGAAGTTCGTACGGAATGGCCCGGAACACGAATGCCAGCGTGCCGCGCTGCTGGAACACGTTGGTCCGGAACCGCCCCACACCGGGCACGCCTATGGCAAAGTCGGCTTCCTTGTGGTCGGCAAACTCTTTCACCTGGCGCGGCGTCATGATCTGTTCGGCCAGCGCCTTCAGCTCTTCCGGCTTGAGCGCCTGCTGGTCGAGCTGAATCAGGTCTCCCGCCACGCGTATCGTTGGCGGCCGGCCGACCTTGAGGTGCAGATCGGAACCGCCACGCTTTACCATCTCAGTGATAGCCGCCTTGAAACTGAACTGCGGCGCCTGCCGAGTCGTCGCTTCAGCCATTTGGATCCACCCGGAAAAGGACCTGACCGAACTCCACCGGATGGGTGTCGTCCGCGAGAACCTCGCGGATGACGCCCGCCACCTCGGAGTCCAACGGATTCATGATCTTCATTGCCTCGATGATGCAGAGCGTTTGCCCGGGCGTGATCCGGCTGCCCACGCGAACATACGGATCCGCCCCCGGCTCGGGCTGGGCATAGAACGTCCCAACCATGGGGGACTTGATCTCGAGGAGCTTCTCCGCGGCCCTGCCGCCGCCCTCTGCCGCTGGTGCCGCTCCTGCAGGGCCCGCCGCACCCGCTACATTACCGCCCGCCGCCACGGCCGGCGCGGGATTGGACGGCGGCGCCGCTACCTGGTAAGTGACCGGCCCGCCGGACCCGCCAAAATGCCCGCTCTTCGAAATCCGGATCGTCGTTGTCCACTTCCGGATCTCTATGCTCTGCGCATCCGACCGGTTCAGCAGATCAAGCAATTCTTCCAGAAATTTCAGGTTTATCATAGGCTTCTAATAGACACTGGCGGACAGGGAATCGTCAATCGGTGTGAGCGGCCAGCGGTGCGCGGTGCGCCGGACCGGTCGACGGGAGTCCAGTGGGTCCCAGAGCGCGCGTTGGTGAGCGGTGCCGAGCCAATCGACCCCGACCTGGTGCGATGAGCGAACCACAGCGCGCGGCGGGACCACTGGACTCCCGTCGACCGGCATGACTGCATGGGTCATAACTCCCGAAGCTCCACGCGGTTATCGGACAACAACTCCAATCCAGACTCACCCAGATAAACGTCGTCTTCCAGTCGAACGCCCCCAACCCCAGGCAGATAAACCCCGGGTTCAACCGTAATTACGCAACCGAGCGGCAGCGGCTCCTCGTTTGCCTTGCTTACCCGCGGCGCCTCATGCACCTCGAGCCCCAACCCGTGGCCCAGCGAATGCCCGAACGCATCCCCGAACCCGCGCGTCTCGATCACCTGCCGGGCGATACGGTCGGCATCCCTGCCGGTCATCCCGGGCCTGATCCCCCGAATGGCGGCGCGCTGCGCATCCTCTACCAGTTCATACATCATTCGCTGCCGCTCGCTTGCTCCTGAACCCACCACCACCGTGCGCGTGATGTCCGCGCAGTAGCCGTCCAGCTGCGCGCCGAAGTCCACCAGCAACAGGTCGCCCGCGGCTATCTCGCGCCGGCTGGTCTGCGCGTGCGGCAGGGCGGAGCGCGGACCCGATGCCACAATCGTGGCAAACGGGTGCCACTCGCTCCCGCGCCTGCGGAGCGCCAACTCCAGAGCGGCCGCCACTTCCAGCTCCGTCACCCCGGGCCGCACCGTGTTCAGCGCATCTTCGAACGCCTCCGCCGACAATGCCGCAGCCGCCCGTATCGCTTCTACCTCTGTGGGATGCTTCACCGCGCGCAACCGTTCCACCAACCCGCGCACCGGATCGAGTGTGATCCCCGATTTCAGTTCGTGCAGCCGTTCGGCAGCGTGTACCGTCACCGAATCGGATTCCACCCCCACCCGTTTGACCCCGCTCAGCGTTCCCAGCGCCTTGAACAACCGCTCCCACGTATCGCTCGACGCTACTTCCACCCGCACCGCGCCGTCCACTTCCGCTTCCACCTGCGTCCGGTACCGGAAATCGGTTACCAGCACCACGTCCCGCCGAGTGAGACACGCGACGGCCGAGCTGCCGGTGAAACCGGTCAGGTACCGGATGTTGGGGAGATGGGCCATGACGAGCCCGTCCAGACTTTCCCGCTCGAGCAGCCCGCGAAGGGCGGCCCGGCGGGACTCACGCAGGTCCGGCGCCACTCTGCTTCAGGTAGCCCACCAGCGCATCGAGTCCCAGCAGATAGCTGTCGGGACCGAACCCCGCCACGATCCCCACGGCAAGATCGGCCATGACGGACTGCCGCCGTTCGGGTTCACGCGCCTGAATGTTGGTGAGGTGTATTTCCACAAACGGCACGCGCACCGCGAGCAATGCGTCGCGCAGGGCAAGCGATGTGTGAGTAAAGGCGCCCGCGTTGATCAGAGCGCCGTTTGCCGAGCCCGGCAGCCCCTGCACCAACTCCACCAGATCCCCTTCATGGTTCGTCTGATGCCAGGCGACCGTAACGCCCAGTTCCGTACCGCGTCGCGCTACCGCGTGCTCGATTTCGGCCAGCGTCGTATGCCCGTACAGCTCCGGCTCGCGCCGGCCCTGAAGGTTCAGATTGGGACCGTTGAGAACCGCGATCCGCACTCAGTTCTTCAGGCCTTTGAGCCAGCTGCGGAACTCCGCGTCGGCCTCCGGATCCAGCTCCGTGGTAGACCGGCGCTCGGTTACGGCCGGCTGTGATTCTCTGGGCTCGCCGCCAAAGAACTCGTCGAACGAGAAGCCCGTCGCACTGCTGGCCGGCGGCGCCGTCCTGGGCTGAGTGGGCTTGTTGGGACGCGCCGCAGGTTCCTCGCCGAACACCGAAGCCAGGGTCACCTCGTCCGACGCAGGGCCCGTAGGCTTCCCTGCCTGGTCCAGCGACATGTCTTCCGTGAAAGCCGTATCGAGCGGCGTATCCCGGTTGGGGGACACCCCTTCCGGTGCCGGCGCCGGCATGGTGGGATCCAGCACCGCACCCTCTCCACTTGACCCTCCGGGACGCTGCGAGAGGATCTGCTCGAGCAACCCCCTCACCGACACTCCTCCGGTCACAACCGCCGAGAACCGGTGGCGCGTACCCTGGAGCTTCGTCTTGTCCCCCCTCTCCAGCTCATGGAGACGCGCCTCCAGCCGCTGGTCGCCGGGCCGCTCGGATACCAGCTGCCGGTACACGTCAATGGCCTCAGCCACAAGACCCTGCTCGACGTACAACTCCGCCATCGTCTCGGTGACTACCGGCTCGGGCTCACCTCCCGTGACATCTCCCTCTTCCTCAATTTGCTCGTCGTCCGGATAGATGACCGGCAACCCTTCGAGCGAATCCCGTTCCCTCGTCTCCTCTTCCCCCTGATCCTCATCCGGAACCTGAAGGGGTTCGAGCGGCTGGGTGACCTCGGGGTTCTGTTCCTCTACGTAATCCGGAGGCACCGGTATCACGAGCCCCTCTTCATGCTCCGCCTCGGCCCGCGCCACGTCCTCCGCCGTCACCTCCCGCGACTGCCGTTCCCCCGTGCCCCAGGCCAGCGACTCATCGAACGCCGACAACCCCTCCGCCGCTCCCGTCTCGTCAGCCACCGCATCGAACGTCACTTCAGTGCTCTCGAGTTCCACCAACGGCTCCACCTGATCGGCAACCTCGAAGCCGGTGGACGCAATCTCGACCCGCTCGACCTGCTCGTGCGTCACCTCTACCTGTTCGAAGGCGGTGGGCTCCACCACCATCGGGTCTTCTTCCGCCGACGACTCTACCGGTGCACCTTCTACCTCCACCTCGCGCACCGGTTCATCAATCTGGTCGAGCCGCACCGGGATGGATTTCCGCAGCACCGACGGCATATCCGGAGCCGACGGCTCCGTGGGGGTGAGTTCGATCGTTTCTTCGGAACGTTCGAGCGAGATCTCCTCAGCAGGCAATGGCTCCGGCTCTGCCGCTTGAGGAGGCTCCACCACCGGCGCCGCAACACCTTCAGTGCGCACCCGTGCGAGTGCGGCCACCGCGTCGTCGTTCGACGGGTCGGACTCCACCAGCTGGGTGAGCCACTGTTCGGCAAGCCCGGCGTCTCCGCTGCGCTCTGCCACCTCAGCCAGCGCCTTGAGCGCGATGATGTTCTGCGGATCTATCCCCACCACCCGCTCGAACGCACCCCTGGCATCGTCCAGACTGTTCTTGTCCATGTGACAGCGCCCGAGCACGATCAACGCGCTGACGTAGGTGGGACGATCTTCCAGGTGCAGGTTGAGCAGGTGCAGGGCGTCGTCCAGGCGACCGTTCTTGCGATAAGCCTCGGCCAGCTGGGCAAACCATTTGGAGGCGTCGTCTTCGTAACGCCGTTCGAGCTTCTCGATCTCTGGTTGGTAGGCCATGGGCGGTGGTCGAACATAGTGAACGGCGGGGAACCCTGTCAACCGGTCGGGGCGGCCCCACGCCTTGAGATTCCCCGTTGTGGGACTTAGACTTAGCCGCTCACGGGAGACCCTTATCGAGGCAGGGATTCAAGCCGTATGATGATGCGGACAATGCGCCGGCTGGCGAAATGGATCATGCTCGTGGTGGCAGTGGCCTTCGTCGGCTGGATGGTCTTTGAAGTAGGCATGGACGCTACGGGCCAGGGTCGGGGCACCGCTACCGACGCGATCGCCCGGGTGAACGGCACGCGCATAGACGTCAACACCTATTACCAGGCGTTGCGCGAGGAACAGGCCGCGGTGCGCGAGCAACTGGGTTCGGCTCCCATGAGTCTCGAAGAACAGCGGGCGCTGGAAGACCGCGTGCTCCAGAGGCTGGTGGACGAGGCGCTGCTCCAGGGAGAGTTCCGGCGTCGCGGGATCAGGGTAACAGACCAGGAGATCCGCGAGTGGGCTCTTTCCAGACCGCCGCCGGAGCTCGTCGACCACCCGCAGTTCCAGACCGACGGCCAGTTCGACATCGAGAAGTACCAGCGGTTCCTGGCCTCGGGTGTTGATCCCGGGATGCTCTACGCCCTCGAGGAACGGTACCGGCTGGAGATCCCGCGCACCAAGCTGTTCGACCAGATCACCTCGGATGTTTTCGTCTCCGACGCCCGGTTGTGGCGCACGTACCGCGACCGGCACGACTCGGTTACGGCCGTCGTGCTGGCCATGAATCCCCATCTGGTGGCACCGGAGAACACGATCCAGCTCACGGATGTCGAGATCCAGGCGTACTACGACCGCAACCGGCACGATTTCGAGCAGCCGGCCACGGCGTTCATGAGCTACGTCTCCATCTCCCGGCGGTTGAGCGCGGCCGACAGTGCTGCGGCACTCGCACGAGCCGGTGAGATCCGGCAGGAGATTCTGGCGGGCGCGGACTTTGGTGACGTGGCCCGTCGGGAATCGGCCGACGTCGTCTCCGGCGTGGAGGGCGGCGATCTGGGCGAAGCGGGACTCGGGCAGTTCGTACCGGAGTTCGAGCGCGGCGCCCTTGCCCTGAGACCGGGTCAACTCTCGGAACCGGTACTCAGCCCGTTCGGCTACCACATCATCCGGCTGGAATCCCGGCGTGAGACGGCGTTCCATGCGCGGCATATCCTGATCCCCATCGAACTCTCGGGCGACCATCTGGATGAGGTGGAGGCCCAGGCGGACATTCTGGATCTGCATGGCGCCGAGCAGGACGACCCGCGGGCGCTCGACCGTGTGGCCGAGCGGCTCGGAATCCCGATTCAAGCCGCACAGCCGCTGCCGCGTGGCGGGAGGCTGCCCATCGGTGAAGACATTGTGGGTGACGCCGGCATCTGGGCGTTCGGGCCGGCTGAACCGGGCCAGACCTCCCCGGTGGTCGAGACGGATTTCGCGTACTATGTATTCCGGCTCGACAGCCTGCGCGCGGCCGGGATTCCGCCGCTGGCCGAGGTACGCGAGCAGGTACGGCAGGCCGCGGTGCGCGCGCGGCAGCTCGAGATGACGCGAGAGACCGCCCGGACGATTGCCCAGGAAGTGGCACAGGGGAGCACACTCGAACAGGCGGGCCGGCGCCGGGGGCTCAGCGCGATCACTGCGGGGCCGTTTGCCCGGGTGAATCCGCCCGGCGTTCTGGTGGACGCGCTGGACGCGGTGGGGCTCGCATTCGGGCTGGGTATTGGCGAGACCGGCGGTCCGGTACACACCGATGTGGCATCGTATCTGGTCAGGCCGGTACGGAGGGTTCCGGCCGACAGTGCCCAGTTCGTGGCCCAACTGGATGAACTGAGGCTGCAGGGTTGGTATCAGGCGCGCCAGGAAAGGCTCCAGCTCGTGCTTACCTCATTGCGTGAGCGGGCAAGGATAGACGACCGCCGTGCGGATATCGAGCGGGCCCAGCGCGAAGCGGAGCGCAGGGCGCCAATGCCGAGTCCGCTGGGGTTCTAGGAGGTTCCGATGTTCGGCAATCTGGGTATGTGGGAAGTCCTGCTGATCCTGCTGATCGTGCTGCTGGTGTTCGGCGCCAAGCGGCTGCCGGAGATGGGGGCGGCAATGGGCAAGGGGATCCGCGAGTTCAAGAAGAGTCTGAAGGACGTGCAGCAGAACGTGGAATTGGGAGACGACGACACCACGACGCCCACGTCACGTCAGCTCGACTCGACGCCAAGGGGTGACGGGGAGCCGAAGAAGCTGAGTCAGTGAGGCGTCAGAACAACGTTCTGGCTACCAGGTACGCAATCACCACACCGACGACGGCCAGCAGCGATACCTGCAGCCCCACCGGGCCTGCAGTGAACTGAAGAATCAGCAGATCCATGTGGAGCGGGCCGGCAGAAGGAGTCACGGTCCAGGTGAAGAACTCCTTGGCGGGACCGTCGGGCAGGAAACGCTTGAGCAGGGAAGAAAGAAGCCCGCCCAGCACGAAGCCTGTCGCAAGCACCGATACATAGAAACCGAGTTTGCGCGGCCCGATGGGCATGCCGCTACCTCCGCCGCTCGACGGCGTATGTGATGCAATCGTCCAGAGCGTCGCGCGCTTCGCCCGGGGAAATGGCGGCAAGTTCCGCCTCGGCCCGCCGGGCGTAGTCGTTTGCGCGCGCCCGCGCCCCTTCTATCCCGCCCCGCTCGCCCACAATACCCATCACTTCACCGATCAGCCCCTCCGACGGCAACGGATCTGCCATCAGCCGTTCCACCAAGGTGCGTTCCCTGCCGGTCATCTGCGGCAGTGCCAGGATGAGCGGCAGCGTGATCTTGTGTTCCCGGAGATCCAGTCCGCTGGGTTTGCCGGTTACCGATTCGGTTTCCGTGTAGTCCAGCAGGTCGTCGGTTACCTGGAACGCCATGCCCAGGTAATGACCGTAGTCGGACAGGGCGCGCCGCGCGGCTGAGTCCGCCTCGACCGCTCCCACCTCGCACGCGCCCGAGATGAGCGACGCCGTCTTGGCGTTGATCAGCGCGTCGTACTGCTCTTCGGTGTAGTCCAGCACATCGTGGGCTTCCAGTTCGCGCATCTCGCCCACAGTCATCTCGTTGGTCACCCGGCTCAGTACGCGCAACGGCTCGAGATCGCCGAGTCGGACCAGTTCGATGATGGCGCGGGAGTACAGATAATCTCCCATGATCACCGCCACCTGATGACTGAACATGGCGTTCACCGTGGGCTGGCCGCGGCGCAGCACCGAATGATCCACCGAATCGTCGTGCACCAGCGTGGCCACGTGGATCAACTCCACAGTGGCGGCCAGCGTCACTTTCCGGTCAGTGAGGGTGTCCGTGGCCCGGGCGGAGAGGAGCAGCAGCGTGGGGCGGAAGAGCTTGCCCTTGAGCCGCAGCAGATGGCCGGTTACGTCACCTATGGCGGGGAAGTCGGCGGTGACGATGCGCTCGAGTTCGTTCCCCACTTGATCCAGTTCCGCGCGCACCGGCCGCTGGATCCCCGCCAGCGTCACGGGGGCAAGCTGGAACGACACGGATCAGGCCCCGGCCTTGCTGAGCTGCTTCACCCGCTCGCTCACGTCCTGGAACCGGATGTCCAGGGAGAACACTCGCTGGTAATACGTGAGCGCCTCGGCGCGATGTCCCTGTTCTTCCTCGCACCGACCCAGCCAGTAGAGCAAACCGATCCGGGCCTGGTCGCCACCCGCGTCAGATTCCACGGCGCGCCGCATCACCGTGGCCGCCACCGAGTATTGTCCCTTCTCGAAGAAGCATCCGCCCAGCGCCTCCGCCGTCTTCAGCTTGCCTGAGGACGAACGCAGCGCCTTCTGGAACTCGGCGATGGCCTCGTCAAGCAGCCCCATCTCCTTGAAGGCCACACCGAGGTCGTAATGCGCCTGCCAATCGTCTTCACCGATGTTGGCCTCGATGCCCCGCTTGAACTGAGACAGCATCTCGGCGAAGTCACGGTCTTCGTCACCGGTGGGCTCCTCGTCCTGGATCCGCATCCGGGTGTCCTTGACCGGCGTGTCTTCCTCCAGGATCAGAGCGCCCAGGTCCACGAAGTCGCCGTCGGAAGCGGCAACCGGCGCCGCGGCACCCGCCGGCTCCGGTGCGACCTCTTCGGGCACCAGCGTGCTCAGCGCCGTGAGCGCGCGCTCGTTGTCGGAATCGTGCTCCAGGACGCGCTGATAGACCGCTCGGGCCCGGTCCATGGTTCCATCGCGGAACAGCGAATCCGCGAGTCCCAGATACGCCTCCACCAACCGCCCCTTGTCGCCGCCGCGATACGAGAACTCCACCCGCTTCTGATGGTGACGCACGCTGTTGGGATTGATTCGCAGGATCTCTTCATTCATCCCCACGGCCCGGGCCCATTCCTCGCGCTCCTCGTACAGCGTGAGCGCCTGATGCAGTTCCTCGAGCCCCCGCTCCCGCTGTCCCTGTTCCACCAGCGCTTCGCCCAGCCGAGCGTGATGGGTGGGGTCCGACGGATCCTGCGCTACCTGAGCTTCGAGCGTGGGAAGATCCGGAGCCGCGGCTACCGCCGGTTCCGGCTCCGGTTCCGGCTCCGGCTCCTCAACTATCTCGAGCTCGGGCAGCTCCACCTGAGACGCGCGCTCCGGAACGGCTTCCGCCGGCTCTCCCTCGAGATCCAGCTCGGGCACGTCCAGCACCGCTTCATCTTCCTCTTCCGCCGCTTCCGGCTCGAGCAGCGGCAGGTCCGCAACCGCCTCCGGCTCGTGAGCCGCCTCCTCTATCTCCAGCTCCTCGAGCTCCAGTTCTTCCACTTCGAGCTCCGCCACCGGCTCCGGTGCGGTCGGCTCTTCCTCCACCTCCTTTGCCTCCTCTGCCTCCTCCATCTCCTCTATCTCTTCTATCTCTTCTATCTCTTCTATCTCTCCGAAGAGCGAAGTTGGCTCCACCCCGAGCGACGTGGGTTCGATTTCGAGCGCGGGCGGTTCCGCTGCCACTTCCTCCTCAACCAGACTGGTGGACTCGATTTCGAGCGCCGGTGGCTCGGCCTCTTGCACCTCTTCCTCCACCAGCGACGTCGATTCGATCTGCAGAGGTTCCGGCTCCGGAGCGGGCGCCCCGGTTTCCGGCTCCTCAACGGCGGTTTCCCCCTCCTCCTCTTCCCACGGATTCAGGAAGACCAGGTCGCTGGTCTTCTGCTTCCTTAGAGCAACCTTGGGCTTGGGCGTCTTCTCAGGATCGAAGTCCGGGTCGATGGCCCTGATGTTGTTCAGCGTAGTCCGCGACTTCCGCTGGTCTCCGGTCAGCTCCACCTCGGCGTACAGCTTGGCCAGCTGGTCGCGTGCTTCATCCGTGCGTGCCGCGGCCTTGAGCTGCTGAGCCAGCAACAACCGGATCTCCTCACTGTCCGGCGAAAGGTCGGCGAACTCCTTCAGCGCCCGGAACGCTTCGTCCGTCTTCCCGGCGGCCTGCATCCGCTGCGCGTATTCCAGCAGGTTCTGCTTGGCCTCGGCCACGAACCCGCGGTCCACCATCAGCTTGGCAAGCTTGAGATAGATGTGCACCTTCGAAGGTGCGTTCCTGAGGATCTTGTTGCAGAGCGCAATCGCGTTGTTGGGGAATCCCTGCTCGGTATACTTGTCGACCGCGCGCTCGTACATATCGACCGCTTCGGCAACCCTCTTCTCTCTCAGAAAGAGATCGCCGAGCTTGTTGAACAACGCGAGTTCGCGAACCAGCTCCGGGGTGCCGTCGAGCCCGTTCACGATCTGGACGTAGACCTCTATTGCCTTGGCAACCTGGCCCTTGTCCTCCAGCTTGCGAGCTTTGTCCTTGAATTTGTCGATGTTCAGGGCATACCTCGGCCGAGCTCTGGCGTGAACGATTCCGTGGCTAGCTGAGGCAATCTAGAGGCCCCCTCCAAGGGTGACAAGGCGTGCCACCCACCCATACTTCACGAACGAGATTGGCTCCATACCAGTATGGAAGCTCCCGCCAATCACGTATGGCGGCCAGAACCAGGTCAGATCTGAACCCCGGCGCTATCTGGCCCCGCGTGTGCGCCTCTCCAATGGCCGCCGCCGCGTTCACTGTGATGGCAATGACCACCTCGGCCGGCAGCATGTGAAGCCGGGATACGCCAAGCATGGCCATGAGGGGAAGGCTCATGCCCGGCGAGCTTCCGGGATTGAAGTCCGTGGCGAGTGCCACGGGCACACCGGCATCGATCAGTGAACGGGCCGGCGCGCGGCTCGTTTTACCCAGGAAGAGCATCGTGCCGGGAAGCAGCACGGCAACCGTACCGCCCACGCGGGAAAGCGCCGCTATGCCCTCATCCGAAATCTCCGCCAGATGATCCGCGCTGGCGGCTCCCACCATAGCGGCCACCTCCGCACCACCGGCATCGGACAGTTCATCGGCGTGCACCTTGGGGATCAGGCCGTGGCGTTTGCCTGCTTCCAGAACGCGACGAGACTCGTCTGCCGAAAACACGCCCTGCTCGCAGAACACGTCGCAGAACCGCGCGATCCCCTGTTCTTTCACCCGTGGGAGCATCTCGTCAATCACGAGCCGCAGGTACTCCTCCCGCTTAGGCCGGTAATCGGCCGGCACCTCGTGCGCGCCGAGGAAGGTGGCCACGAGCTGCGGCGCCCCGCCCGCCAGACGGCCCACTATTTCGAGCTGCCTTAGTTCATGGTCCGTGTCGAGGCCGTACCCGGACTTCACTTCAACCGTGGTGGTTCCGTTGGCCAGAAGATGGTTGAGACGCCCGCGTGTGAGTTCAACCAGATCATCCGTGCTTCGGCCCCTCAGGTCCGCCACCGACGACAGTAT
>CAZTIV010000044.1:14381-16993 GCA_964613905.1 uncultured Gemmatimonadaceae bacterium
GTGCGGGACCGCGGCAGGTAACAACCTGATGCGCCCCAACGAGCAGCGTGCTCAATCCGTTGTCTCGCGCATGGGGATCACGAGGCCGTGTTCCTCCGCCGTGGCAATCGCTTCGGGATAACCCGCGTCCGCATGCCGCACTACACCAATCCCCGGATCGTTCGTGAGCACTCGTTCGAGGCGTTTCGCAGCGCCGGGTGTACCGTCGGCCACTATCACCTGTCCCGCGTGCAACGAGTTGCCCATGCCGACCCCGCCCCCGTGATGAAACGAGACCCACGAGGCGCCGCTCGCAGTGTTCAGCAGGGCATTCAGTATGGGCCAGTCCGCAATGGCGTCCGACCCGTCCCGCATCCCCTCCGTTTCGCGGAACGGCGAGGCCACCGAACCCGTGTCCAGATGATCGCGGCCGATGACTATCGGTGCAGAGATCTCGCCCTTCCGCACGAGTTCGTTGAGCGCCAGACCGAACCGGGCGCGTTCGCCCTGGCCCAACCAGCAGATCCGGGCCGGCAGCCCCTGGAAGGCCACCTGTTCGCGCGCCATGCGGATCCAGCGTGTCAGATGCTCGTTGTCGCCAAAGAGTTCGAGCACGAGATCATCCGTGCGTGCCAGGTCCTTCGGATCTCCCGACAGCGCCACCCAGCGGAACGGTCCCCGGCCTTCGCAGAAGAGCGGGCGCACGTACTCCGGCACGAAACCGGGGATTTCGAACGCGTCCTTCACCCCGTGATCCAGCGCTTCGGTGCGGATGTTGTTGCCGTAGTCGAAGGTCACCGCACCCTGCCGCTTGAGGGCAAGCATCGCGCGCACATGCTCGGCGATGGAGTCGCGGGAACGTTCGAGATACTCATCGGGCGATCTGCCTCTCAACTCCGCAGCTTCTTCCACCGACAACCCGGCCGGGATATATCCGCTCAACGGGTCGTGCGCCGACGTCTGGTCGGTGAGCGCGTGCGGCACCATGCCGCGGCGCACCATCTCCGGCAGGATCTCCGCGCAGTTGCCGAGCAGCCCCACGGAGAGGGCGCGTTTCCCGTTTGCCGCATCCGTCACCGTGCGCCACGCCTCGTCCAGCGACTCGGTCATGTGGTCGAGATAACGGGTCTCGAGCCGCCTCTGGATTCGTGAGGGATCCACCTCAATGCCGATGAACGCCGCACCGTTCATCGCGGCGGCCAGCGGCTGCGCGCCACCCATCCCTCCCAACCCTCCGGTTACCACGATACGTCCCGCGAGCGTCCCGCCGAAATGCTTTTGCGCAAGAGCGCCGAACGTTTCGTAGGTGCCCTGCAGGATTCCCTGCGTGCCGATGTAGATCCAGCTGCCGGCGGTCATCTGGCCGTACATGATGAGCCCCTGCCGCTCGAGATCGCGGAATGCCTCCCAGTTGGCCCAACGGCCCACCAGATTCGAGTTGGCTATCAGCACTCGCGGGGCATCTTCGTGGGTACGGAACACACCCACCGGCTTTCCCGACTGAACCAGCAGTGTCTGGTCGTTCTCCAGCGTTCTGAGCGATCGTACGATTGCCTCGAACGCCGCCCAGCTGCGCGCCGCCCGGCCGGTGCCGCCGTATACCACGAGATCCTGCGGCCGTTCGGCGACCTCCGGGTCGAGATTGTTCATCAGCATGCGGAGGGCGGCTTCCTGGATCCATCCGCGGCAGGAGATTGTGCCGCCTCGTGGCGCGCGTATCACATTGGCGGTCATGCCAGCGCCTCCCGCGAAAGCAGGTTGGCGAGCGCCTCCAGATCGGGGGCCGGGGGCTGTTCCGCGGCACGGCGCGGCACGACCTCGCGCACCCGCCGGTACACACGGTCCACTCCCCTGCCGGGCCTGAGGGGTGCCAGAAATTCGAGCCCCCGGGCGCCGCACAGCAGCTCCGCCGCCACAACGCGACGGGCGTTGGCCAGCGCGCGGCGTGCCTTGAACGCCGCCGCCATGCCCATCGGTACCACATCTTCCTGGTTGGCGTCCGTGGGAATTGTCTGGACGCTTGCCGGTGTGGCCAGCACGCGCGTTTCGGCCGCGAGTGCCGCGGCCGTCACCTGAACCATCATGTATCCCGATTCGAGCCCCGGTTGCTCCGCGAGAAACGGAGGCAGACCGTACGAGAGATCCGGGTTCACCATGCGTTCGATCCGGCGTTCGGAGATGTTGGCGAGCGTGGCCAGCGCAATCGTGAGGATGTCCAGCGCCATGGCTACCGGCTGGCCGTGGAAGTTGCCACCGGAGAGGATGTCGTCTTCGAATACCAGTGGATTATCGGTGGAGGCATTGAGTTCTGTTTCCACGATGCGTGCCGCAAACTCCACGGCATCGTGCACGGGCCCCAGTATCTGCGGGGTACAGCGGAGACTGTACGGGTCCTGCACCCGGGGGTCATTGTCGCGATGCGACTCGCGGATCTGGCTGTCGGCCAGCAGGTCACGCAGCAGGGCGGCGGAGGCGAGTTGCCCCTGATGCGGTCGGGCCTCGTGGATCCGTGCGTCGAACGGCTCGGGGGTTCCGCGCACGCTCTCGAGCGACATGGCCGCGGCCGCGTGCGCGCTGCGCCAGAGGTTCCGGGCATCGTGCACCAGCAGGGCAAGTACGGCGGTCTGCGCCTG
>CAZTIV010000044.1:17093-23141 GCA_964613905.1 uncultured Gemmatimonadaceae bacterium
GTGAGCGGTGAGCGGTGTCTACATCAGTGTCTTCGATGCTTCCGGGAAGCACCGGGACCGTCACCACCTTTACCGCTCACCGCTCACTGCTCACCGCTCACCGTAATCGCAGGAGTTCCGGATTCCCCGGATCCGTCTGATAACTCCAATCGAATATCATGTATTCAGTACCCACGTGAGTTACGCGCAGGCCGCCGAAGCGGTAGAACCCGTCGCCGGTCGTCATCCGGAATACGTAACCCCACATGGGGAGCGCCTGGATGGCGGAGCGGTCGTAGCCCGACGTGGGGGCCACGTCGATTGAGGTGAGATCGGCGATCGGTTCATTGCCGTAAAGTGCCACCTCAGTGCCGGCCCGTTCGGGCACCATGAAGAAGGCGCCGTCGAGCGGATCGCGGTACAGCCAGAAATCGATGTCGGTGCGGTCGCCCGACGTGATCACCCCCATGCCGCCCTCGGGAAACTGGAACCGGAATCCGCTGCGGGACGGATCAACCGCGTGCGCCCACATCAGCACATTCCGCGCATCGTATCGGGGCGTGTCGTGGTGGACCGGTGACCACAGGCTTTCCCACCCCTCGATGCTTTCGGCCGAGACGGCAAAACAGCGGGGCACGCCGTTGGTGAGCGCGGCGGCCAGGAACCGGGGAGCCACGGTTGTGCCTTCCAGGAACCAGTGCTCGCCGCAGAGGTTGGCGTCCAGCGAATAGCTGGCGCTGTACACGCGATACTGCCTGAACCCCGCCGGCTCCGAAGTGAACGGGGTGTCGTCCCACGCCAGGTGGATGGCCGTGTTCAGCGATGTAGTCTCAAGGAACGCGGGGCGCGAGAGCCGCAGTCGCTCGTCAATGCGCACCACGTTGCTCGCGGCGCTCTCCTCACCGCTTACCGTCACTGCGGTGACGTAATAGTCGAGGTCCGGAATCCCCACGTCATGGAACGTGATCGACGTGGTGGAACCACGCCGGTCGTAACTCCCCCCCGGCCCCGGCCGGGAGTACACGTTGTAGTGAGACAGATTCCCCGATATCACAGGATCCCAACGGAGCAGTACGCCGGCGGGACTGTCCGGGTCTCCGCTCGGATCCAGCTCGTACGTGAGATTCGTCGGACCGTCGATGACCGGAGCTACGACTCGATCGCAGGCGGCGAAGACGAGAAGAAAAAGCGTGAGCCGAGGGGCGGTTGCGGGACCCATATTTGTCTCCCTGTTGCTGGTCTTTCAGGGATCTGAAAAAGCAGGAGGTGTGCCATGCGGGGCGATTGATGTATATGCTTGCTAATCAATGAGTTACCAAGTTGAACCTTAATCTGTGTGTCCACTATTGCGGACACCGCTCACCGCTTCACGGTCTCTGCACCGTCCTCTGATCGTAGTTGAACCTGATCTCCGGTTGGTCCATCAGCGTTATGAAGAAGCTGAAAGAGAAGTTCCCGTTTGGCGCCTTGAGGAACTGGAACGAGGCCCGCCAGCGCCTGAGATCCCGCTCGAGCCTCAGCGCATGCTGGCCGAACTCGTTGCTGGTCATGTTGTACTGGGTATTCCAGCTTACCGACCAGTGCTCTGTGGGATCGAACACCAGCGCCAGGCCCAGCGTCTGATTGGTTACCGCCGATCCGAATCCCGCCTGCTCAACCTGCCCCGCCACCGGCCGGCTGCGCTGGTCATCATAGGTCACCGACAGCGTGAGCGGCCGTCTCATTCCGGGCCTGCGCGCGGGCGACAGGATATCCCTGGATTCCGTACCCGGAGGCCGCGGTAGGACGTCGTCGGCGCCCAAGGTGTCTCCGGCAAGCTCGCGAATAGGATCACCCGCGGCTCCCGGCCTCACCTCACGACCCACGATGAGCGCGAATATGTCGCTGAACGTGGACTGGCTGAGGGAGAACCGTGCGGAGACCCGGGACATGAACGGGCTGAATCGCGCGGTGTCCGTTCCCACGGCTCCCTCCCAGAGATCGTGCGTGACCCCAAGCGTGAAGCCGGGAAGCAGGTCGCTGGTTACCTGATTCGAGATGGTGCTCGTCTGCCAACCGGTTCGGCCCGGCTCCTTGGCCTGCTCGAAGTCATAGGTGATCGACGACGTCTGAATGTTGAGCAGCTTCACCTTCCGCCCTTGCGGTGCCATGTCGCCTGCCCGCGCCGTGTCGCCGGGCGGGGCGCGCAGCTTTCCCTCGATGTTCTGCGCCAGGCCTACCGAGAGACGGTTCTGCACGGGGCTCCGCAGCACCGGGTTGAGTCTCGTGGGGTCCATGGCCCGCGCGTACGCCTCCGGAATGTTTGCCGCCGGGGCGTAGCCCCACTGCGCCCGGGGCGAGACCGCGTGGCGTATCCGCTCGATCGGCCCGACGCCGGGGAAGAACCCGAAGAAGGTTGGGCTGATCGAAGCCCCGAAGGTGAGTCGCTTCCCCTGCGTAACGAACGACCCGGCGGTGTTCCGGTTCCGGATCATGAACGGTCCCGATGTGGTGTTCAACACACCCACCGACGGCTGGAGTTTCCAGGTTCCGGGAAACAGCGACGGCAGGTTGATTGACGTGTTCCAGTCCACTCCGGTCGAGAAATCGATCCCGTAGTAGCGTATCAGCGTGTCGGCCGGATTCCCGGGGTCAGGCACCCGCACGGTTGAGCGCTGCTCGGCCACCTGATCCCGGATCGTGAAGTCGTTGGACCAGTTCCACCGCCCCACCCTGAGGGGCGTCGCGAATCTGAAGTCGGTGGACCGGTTCTGGAGTCGCAGCGTGTCAGGCGGGAGCAGCGTATCGCCCGGCACGGGCAGGCCTGGCAGGATGGGTCCGCGCTGGTTGAATGCCCGCGTGGTGGTAAACGATACGGACGGCGACCACGTGACGTTGTGGGCGATGTCTATGGGTCTGGGCGTAAGCCTGATTGTGGGAACCGTCTGCGTCACCGATCCGCTGGTGAGTTCCTGCCTGCGGTTACCGCCCATGTCAAGCGATCCCCAGTCGAACTGCTTGGAGAAGTTGACCGAGCTTCCCAGCGTGGCCGTGACCAGAAATGGATCGACCGCATTGCGCTCCATCACCCGCGCGCTGCTGGCATAGTCCACACTCGCATTGAGCCGCGTACGCATGTCGAAACTCTGCTGGTGTCCCCACTGGAGCCTCAGGGAACGCGCGCCGCCGTCCTCGAAGATCCGGCTCACCGACAACGCACCGGTCACGAACCGGTCGAGCCACCGGTATCGGAGCTGTCCGTTCACCGACACCGACGTCTCGGCAAACCAGTCGAGCGACGCACGCGCGTCCATGTACTCGTTGAGCACCACGTAGTAGCCGAAGTTGGTGATGTGACGACGGTACCCCCGGTTGGGACGCACTATGTCGTTGATTCCGAACCTCGGGATCAGTATTCCGCTCCTGCGGCCGGTGCGCATGTCCTGGAATACGAACGGCAGCCACATGACGGGAACGTCGCGCACGTACAGCACGGCGGGCCGCGCCACCAGGAAGGTGTTGCTCACCCACTTGATCTCGCCCGCCGAGAAGTGGTATGTGGGGTTGGGCAGGTCGTCGCTGGTGATTGCGCTTCGGGAGGCGTACATCCTGACCGACGCGGAGTCCACTGCAAGTCCGCCCCTCAGAAACCATTCCACGCCGGATTGGCTGAAGTTAGTGAGCGCGCCGTCCACGAACCCCCGCCGCTCGCAAGTATCGTAGCGCATGGCCTCTCCCACGAGTACGGTGTTGCGGTCGAACAGCGACGGGGCTCCCTGCGCGTTGAGGCGGCAGGCGGCCTGCCGGAACTGTACGGTGTCGGCCTCCAGAGTTGCGCCCTCCTGCTCCACCAGTGCCCGTCCAACCAGCTCAACCGCCTGCGTGTCGGCGTGGAGCACGATGCTGTCGGCGGCGTAGCGTATTACCCGGTATCCCGGCAGGTTGAGCAGAGCGGCCATCACGGAATCCGGATCGGGTAGACGGCGGGAAGGCGCCGTGGGAAGGCCCAGGCGCCGCGCTGTGGCCGTATCGAGCGCCTGGCCCGCCCGCCCGGCTCCCGTGGTGTCACCCGACTGAGCCTCATCCACCGCCGGCACGCCCAGCCTCGGCTGCTGCGCTTCTGCCGCTCCCGGTATTGCAAGCAGCAGCAACACGGCCGCCGCGGCCCCGATGGTACGCGCCCGGCGTTTGCGCCACACCAGGCTTGCCACCAGGATACCTCCCTCGTAGAGGAACACCAGCGGGATCAGCAGCATGAACAGCGAAACCGCATCCGGGGGGGTGAGAAAGGCCGATACCACTGCGCCCACCACCAGCGCGATGGGACGATGCTTGCGAAAGAAGGCGGGATCCACGATGCCGAGAGCCGCGAGCATCACGATAACCAACGGCACCTCGAACATCGCGCCGAACGCCAGAATCACCTGCAACGCGAACGTAAGGTACGCCGCAGCCGTGATGATCGGTTCCAGGTCGTCACGCTGGAAACTGAACAGGATCCTGAGCGCCGCCGGCAGCACCCACGTATAGGCTATGAACACGCCGCTCAGAAACAGAACCAGGCCGGCCGAAAGCGCCGGCAGAACCAGACGCTTCTCCCGATCGTACAGCGCGGGGGAGAGGAACCTCCAGAGCTGCCAGCCTATGACAGGCGCGGCCAGGATGAGCCCCACGATGAACGCCAGCTTGATGGTGAGCATGAACGCGTCGGTGGGGCGCGTGATGAACAACCGACCGTCGGCGAGGTACGGCGCTATGGGCCGCTTGAGCAGTGTCAGAACATCGAAGTATTGAACGATGAGAAACCCGGCAACCGTACCCAGCACGAGCGCGAGCAGCGACCAGAGTATCCGCCAGCGCAACTCTTCCAGGTGATCCAGAAACGGCATCTCGCCGCGGTTGGTCATTCCCCTCGCAGCTTGTCTCTTGCCAGCGCTGCTTCTTCCGATCGAGGATATCCACTCACTACGCGGTTGTAGTAAACCCGGGCGGCGGCGGAGTCGCCCCGCTGTTCGGCCATCAGGCCGAGCCGGTACAGGGCCGACGGAGCGCGCGGCGAGTTGGGGTGGTCTCGAACCACCCTCTCATACACCGCAACCGCCGAATCGGCTTCCGTTGCGGCCCACGTCTCTCCCAGGAAGAAGAGCGCGTCCGGCACCCGGTCGTGCCGGGGGAAATCGGCCAGAAATCGCTGGAATCCGGCCCGCGCGGTCACCAGGCTGCCACGCCGGAACTGCTGAAGAGAGATATCGTAGAGTTGCTCGGGGCCGGGGCCCTCCTCGACAACCGGCGCCATGGTATCCGCCGGTCCCGGCGCCGGTTGGGGCAGGCGCGACCGCTGCTCCAGCTGGGCGCGCATCTCGCTGAGACGCTGCTGGCTCTGACCGGTCAGCTCCTGTACCTGCACCAGCTGGCGCTGAACCTCGGTTATATCCGCACGGACGTCCGCCTGAAACGATACCAGCCGGAGCTGCTGCGCGCCGAGTGTGTCCTGCACTCCCGAGAGCAGCTCTATCACCCGTGCCAGCTCAACGGCCCGCGCGGAATCCGCGCGGGCCGTCTCAGCCTTGAGGGCGAGAACCTGTTCTTCTACACGGCGGACATCGCCCTTGAGCGCACAGCCGCTCAGGACGATGGCCGCCGCCAGTACCGGAGTTACCCGGATCACATCCCGGCCGGAGCCTGGAGCCGGTCACCTCCGGCGGTGATCACGAACTCGGCCCGCCGGTTCTGGGCCCACGCTTCCTCGTTGCTGGCCCGCACCAGCGGCTCACGCTTCCCCCGCGATTCGGTCTCGATACGGTCACCCGAGATACCCCGCTGCATCAGGTATTGACGGGCGGCCGAAGCACGACGGTTGCCGAGCGCCAGGTTGTACTCGTCAGAGCCGCGCTCGTCGCAGTGACCGATGATCCGGATACGCAGCGACGGGTTGGCCTGAAGCACCGCCAGCTTGCGGTCCAGAACGGCCGCGTCACCAGGCCGGATAGCCGACCGGTCGAAATCGAAGTGAACGCGCTGGGCCACGATGTCACGCACCCGCGCAACCTCGCGCTCGATGGCCGCCAGCGAATCCGCACGCCGCTGGGT
>CAZTIV010000045.1:0-23140 GCA_964613905.1 uncultured Gemmatimonadaceae bacterium
GCATCTCGAACACCACACAGGCAAGACTGTACACGTCGCTCCGGCCGTCCAGGTTGGCCTCGCCCATGGCCTGCTCGGGACTCATGTATGCCGGCGTACCGATCGCAGTGCCCGTGCGGGTGAGCGTCTGCTCATCCGCCGCCTCGCTCAACGCCTTGCCGATCCCGAAGTCCGCCACCATGGCGACGCCCGACTGGAGCAGAATGTTCTCGGGCTTGATGTCGCGATGGATAACGCCCTGGCGGTGTGCGTGATCCAGCGCCGAAGCGACCTGGCGGGCGATTTCCACCGAATCGCCGAGTGGCAGCTTGCCATCGCGGTTCATGCGGTCGCGCAGCGACTCGCCGTCCACGTACGGCATGACATAGAAGAGAAAGTCGCCTGCCTTGCCTGAGTCGTGCAGTGGCAGGATGTGCGGATGCGTGAGACGCGCGGCGAGCCTGATCTCGCGGAGGAACCGGTCGGGCCCGATCTCCGAGGCCAGCTCGGGACGCAGGATCTTGAGCGCCACCGGGCGGTCGTGGCGGAGGTCGTGGACCAGGAACACGATGGCCATGCCGCCCTGCCCGAGTTCACGCTCGATCCGGTAGCGATCCGACAGGACGGCGGCGAGGGAGTCGCGGAGGCTGGGCATGAGGGGAGTGAAGTATAGCGGCGCGGGGGGAATGAGGGGAGCGTGGCGGTGATACCTGTCCGTATCCCCCTCAGTTGGTCGCACTAACCAGCCGTCTCGAACTCCATCCGATCAGCTTGCGTCACTCGCCGGGCCGTTTAAAGACACATTACTCGTACCTCAACGCCTCGATCGGATCGAGCCTCGCCGCCCGCCGTGCGGGCCAGACGCCAAAGAACAACCCCACCGCCACACTGAACACCACCGCCAGCAGAATGGCCTCGATCGGCACCGTGGCCGGCCAGCCGTTCATCCGCGCGAACGCGTTGGCCGCACCGATCCCCACCACGATCCCAACCGCCCCGCCGATCATGCACAGCGTGAGGGCCTCCAGCAGAAACTGGAACAGCACGTTGCGCCGCGTGGCCCCGAGCGCCTTGCGCACCCCTATTTCACGCGTGCGCTCCGTCACCGAAACCAGCATGATGTTCATGATCCCTATCCCGCCAACCAGCAGACTCACCGCCGCGATCCCCGCCAGCAGCCAGGTCATCGTGGCGCTCGCCTCCGCGCGCGCCGCCAGGAACTGCGACCGGTCGCGGATCCGGAAATCGTTGGGATCGCCCGGCCTCAGCCGATGCTCGCGCCTGAGCACCGCCTCGACGTCGAGCAGCGCCGCCTGCATCCGATAGGGATCATCGAGTTGCACGCTGATGCTGCGCAGGCGGTCGGTGCCGAAGATGCGGAACTGCCCGGTCCGGAACGGGATGAACACCATCTCGTCCGGATCGTCGCGGCCGCCGCGGTTGAGCGGTTCCAGTATCCCCACGATCTCGAACGGAATCCCCCGCACCATGATCTGGCGCCCGATGAGCCCGGCCCTGTCGTCGTTTTGTACGCCCAGCTCGTCGGGGATCTCGTGGCCCAGCACCGCCACCCGCTGGCGCTGACGGTCTTCCCCATCCGTGAAGAACCGGCCGTGCGCCAGCCGGAACCGCTCCATCTCGGCGTACACGGCACTGGTTGCGGTGACGTCAACGTTCACATTGGCGTTGCCGAGCTTCACCTGCAGCCGGTTGCCGAGCACCGGCGCCACGCGCCTCAGGCTCGGCGCATCACGCTCCAGTGCGAGCGCGTCGTCCGCCGTGAGCGCCGCCCGGTCACCCGTGGCCACACCGCGCAGGAACGACTGCCCCGGCTGGATCATCAGGCGATCCGTACCCAGCGCGTCCAGTTGCTCCTCCACCGCGGCGCGCGCGCCCGACCCCAGCCCCACCATCGTGATCACCGCCGCCACCCCGATCACGATGCCGAGTGCGGTCAGAAAAGCGCGCAGCCGCGTGGCGCGGATTGACGCCAGTGCAACGCGTACAATCTCCAGAAGACCCACGCGTCAGTTGCTCCCCGGCAGCGGTCCGCCCACGCGCCGGCGGATCCAGTTCTCGCGCCGTTCCTGATCCTGCAACAGCCCGGTGGTGGGAAGAATGACGACCGTATCACCCGCCGAGAGACCGCTCAGTATGACGGTGAAATCGAAATCGGTGAGCCCGGTGCGTACCGGGACCGCGCGCGGCTCGCCGTTGTTGAGGGTGAACACCACGTGGTCTCCCTCCTCGCTATTCACCACCACCGACGCGAGGCCCAGCAGCGTCGCTCCCATGTCCGCGTCATCGGGCGCGCGCAGAGCCTGGTTGGGCACCACGATCGCGTCCGTCGCGCTCCCCACGTGCACCTCCACCTCGGCGTTCATGCCGGGACGGAGCAGCCGTTCGGGATTGGCTATGCGAATGAGCACCGGAAACATCGTGACGTTCTGCTCCACCACCCCCTCCGCACCTATCCTCAGCACGCCGCCCGTGAACGGTTGCTGAGGATACGCCGCCACCGTGATGGTGACGGCCATGCCCGGACGGATCATGCCGATGTCGGTCTCGTCCACCAGGGCCCGCACCTGCACGGTATCGAGCCGCGCCATGCGGAGCAGCACCGATCCGCCGCTCACGTCGCGGCTCGCCGAAGCGATCACCGTACCGACTTCCACGTGCCGTCCGAGGATGATACCCTCGCTTGGAGCGCGAACTTCGGTGTCCTCAAACGCGATCTTGGCGTCTTCCAGCGCGCGACGCGCGCGCACCAGCGCCGCATACGCGCTGGCCCGCGCGAGCCGCGCCTGTTCGTATTCCAGCTGTGTGATGGCTTCGGTTTCGTGCAGTTGCTCGGCCCGCGCGAGCTGCGCCTGGGCGTTGTCCAGCTCCGCGCGCGCCACCATCGAGTCCGCTTCGGCCTGCACTACGGCGTTGGATGGAATACGGGGATCCACACGAACCAGCAGCTGACCCTCGTGGACACGCTCGCCTTCTTCAACCAGCACCTCGACGATCTCGCCCGAGGCCTGGGATTTCACCTCTACAGTGGTGACCGGCTCGATCACGCCGGCTGCGTGGACCGCGACATCGAGGTCGCGGATACTGACGGGAGCGAGCCTCAGGCCCGCTTCTGATTCCGGCTCGCCGCACGCCAGGAAGAACGGCGCGAACACAACCGGAACGATGGTCCATCTCACTCGATCAGCCTCCAGTCACCCGGTGTGCGGCCGGGCGGTGTTCCTCCAGATGACGGGTGAGTTGCGCTTCACGATACCATACACCATACGCAAAAGTGCGCGGATACGTTGTGAGAGCACCGTATCAGTCGCCGAGTAACTCCGCCACCCGCTCCACCACCTCGGGGCTCTTGTAATAGAGACTGTGCCGCAGGATCACCTGCCGTTTGGTGTAATTCAGCACTTCGGCAATCGTTTCCCTGAGCGCCACCGCGTGCCGGTCCAGTCCGTCGCCTCCTGACGCGCGGGTCTCCGCCTCCAATACGGGTCTCGCCATCGTCGCCGACGCATCGCGCACCCGTTCGGCCGCGTTGAGGTCGGCACTCACATCCTCCCGGTGCAGTATCCCCCCCGCGGCGTACGCCCTGCTGCTCGGCAGATGCGCCATGTCGTAATCCATGAACAGCGCGCGCCACCACGCAAACCCCAGCACCACGCACTCGAGCACGTACGCCAGCGCCACCAGGAGAAAACTCACTACGATGGGACTCACCAGCTGCTTTACCGCGCGCCACACCCGCCCCTCGTGCTCACGCGCCCACTCGAGCCACAGGCTTTCCGGTGCCGCCCCGAGCTTGAGCAACAGATCCGCTTCGTCGTAACGGCTGGTGAAGAGCACCACGGGCTTTCCGCCCAGCACTCGGGTGAGACGCGCAGGGCGGGGGCCGTACGCCGCGCGATCTCCCAGCAGCTGAAGAAAAAGGATCCGCCAGAGCCGGTCCGCGGCCGCCGCGAACATCTGCAAGAGCCGGCCGGAGAACACGGTGAGCGCCACCGCAAAGAGAATCAGTTCCAGCACGCTGAACCCGCCCACCACCGGGAGGCCGCGTCCCACGTCCAGCCCCACGAGCCGGGCCAGCAAGAGCAGCGGGAGCACGAACACCAGTGCCAGCAGCGCCCAGGCAAGGACCAAACGGAAAACCCGCAACGCGGGACGCCTGACGATAAGCGGCGTGCCGAGCAACACCACTCGGCCGATGCGCACGGTGGCAGGAAGTTTGTCGAGTGCGGCGAGCGCCACATTCCCGCCGTGCGAGTGCGCCACGAGGTTCACGGTCAGCGGTTGCTCAGGCGTGGCGTCAAGCCGGCTTGCGAGGTCGGCCAGCGAGCCTCTCAGTTTCCGCGCTCCCGCTCGGCGGTCCGAGTCGCGGTTGGCCCCGGTCCAACTGAAATCCTCGTAGTTCATCCCGGCTTCGAGCGCCGGCCGCCAGACCGTCCCGGACGTGTGGCGCTGGGCGAGCGCAGCTTCGAGCCGGTCGGCAAAGGTGCCCGCGCCGCCCGCCCCGAGCCGCCACCACGATCCGTCTGCCGCGAAGGTACCGTGGATAACGAGGGTTACCCTCACTGAATCTCTATCAGCTCCACCTCGAATATCAGCACCGCGTTGCCCGGTATCACCGGCGGCCTCCCCTCACGCCCGTAGGCCAGTTCGCTCGGAATGAAGAACCGGTACATGCTCCCCACCGGCATCAACTGAATCCCTTCGGTCCAGCCGTCGATCACGCGGTCGAGTGGGAAGGTGATCGGCCCGCGCTCCGGTGTGGTGGCGTCGAACACCCGTCCGTCGGTGAGCGCGCCGCGATAGTGCACGGTGACGCGGTCACGCGGGCCGGGACGGGGCCCGGTACCCTGGCGTACCACCTCGTACTGCAGCCCGCTCGCGGTGACCGTTATCTCGGAGCGCTGCGCGTTCTGCTCGAGAAAAGCGCGCCCCATCTCTCCGTATAACGCCGGGTCCTCGTACACTCCTCCACCGGCACCCCCTCCGGAACGGCCTCCGCAGCCCGCCAGCGCCACGGCAACGATCACCAATGTTCCCTTGTACCAGCTGCGCATCTCCCCTCCATGTCGGTGAACCCTCCTGAAGGTATAACCACCGCTGAGGGGTCTCGCATTCCCGGGCGCGGCGGCGCATTCTTCAGGGGTTCCGGTTTCACCATGACTCTCTCCTGGAGGTTCCCCGTGCGAACCCTGTTCGCCAAGGCCGCAGCACTCGCCCTGGCCGTCCCGTTCACCGCTTCCGCCCAGTCCCTCCCCGACCTCTGCCGCAGCCTGGGTACGGTGCGCGTGGGCCAGTGGGCAGAGTACCGCCTCACCGCGCAGGACATGGGCCCGCAACCTGCGCAGATGCGGTTCGCCATTGTGGGATCCGAAGCCGTGAACGGCAAGGACCACCAGTGGTTCGAGATGAAGATCGACATGGCCCAGGGTTCCATGGTCATGCAGTTGCTCGTGCCCAACTGGCCCTACACCGACGGCGACGTGGCCGGGATCGTGGTCAAGGCGCCCGGCCAGCCCGCCATGCGTCTCCCGCCCCAGATGATGGCCATGATGGCGCAGCAGCGCCGCGGCGCTTCGCCGGAAGATATGCTCAGGGAGTGCGAGAGCGCCCGCGTGGTGGGCCGTGAACAGCTGACGGTACCGGCCGGCACCTTCTCCACGGTGCGGATCCAACCGGCCGACGGCGAGAACGCCGAGGTATGGGTGGCCGCAGGGGTGCCGTTCGCGATGGTGCAGATGAAGAGCCCCGAGGCCGAACTGGTGCTCCTGCGCCACGGAACCGACGCCAGATCGTCCATCACCGAAACGCCCATGCAGATGCCGGGCGGCCGCTGACCGCGCACGACGTAATCACCCGCGCCATCCGCATCGAGCGTCTCGGGGCCCCCGAGACGCTCGCCGAGCGCGACGTACCTCTGCCACCGCTCGGGCCCCGCGACGTGCATCTCTCCGTGCACGCCGCGGGGGTCAATTTTGCCGACCTGCTCATGCGCACCGGTCTCTACGGTACCGTCCCGCCAAGACCGTTCAGCCCGGGATTCGAGGTATCGGGAATAATCGAACGCGTGGGCGGCGCGGTTGAAGGCTGGGCGCCCGGAGATCACGCGGTTGCCCTGTTGCGCTATGGCGGCTACGCGCAGGACGTGATCGTGCCCGAGCGGCAGATCTTCCGGGTCCCGCCGTCGCTTGACCACGTACAGGCGGCGGCAATCCCCGTAGTGTTTCTCACCGCATGGATCTGTCTCTTCGAAACCGGCCACGCACGTGCCGGTGAGACCGCGCTCGTGCTGGGCGCCGGCGGCGGCGTGGGTACCGCTCTGGTGCAGCTCGCTGTGCATCGGGGGCTGCGCGTGATAGGCACCGCGGGCAGCGAACGAAAACGGCGTTACGTCACTGAGGAGCTGGGTGCGGCGTTCTGCTTCGATTCCCGCGGGGAGTGGGCGCCGGAAGTGGAGCGCGTAGCGGGCGAGCGTGGCGTGGACATAGCGCTCGATCCAGTGGGCGGTGCCGCAACGAAGCAGTGCCGAGCGCTGCTCGCCCCGCTCGGCCGACTCGTGTTCTACGGGCTGAGCGAAGCGCTCCCGGGAATTCGCCGCAACTGGATAAGAGCCGCCTTGGCCTGGCTCAGCACCCCACGCATCCATCCGCTGGACCTGGTAATCCCCAACACCGGCGTGTTCGGGGTGCACCTGCTGCACCTCCAGCGCAAGGAGGAGGTGTTGCGCCCCGCGTTGGAGCGCATCTATGCAGGTGTGTTGAACGGTTCATGGCGCCCCATAGTTGACCGCACCTTCCCGCTCACCCGGGACGGGGCGGTGGAAGCGCACCGGCACTTGCATGGGAGGGCGAATCTGGGAAAGGTGGTGCTCACGAAGTGAGCACCATGTCATCCCGCCCCGCCAACGCCTGCCTCAGCACGGTCATCAGTTCCGGGGCGGCCCCGGCCTCCTCGATCATGTCGAGCATGGCGGCGTTCATGTAGTACTCGTTCACATCCGGCGTATCGTCCTCGAGCTGATCCGTCATGAACTGCAACTGCTCGCGGGTGATCTTCCCCACTGGGGCGCCTGTGATCTTGTCGTATAGTTCAACCATGATTTCCTCCGGCGTCACGCCTCCCCAAAGGTAGCACCGCGGCGCGCAGCTGCCAGCCGCACGCGCGGGAATGGCGAACCGCCGTACCAGTGCGCATCTTGGATAGGTGACGGACCTCAACGCAGAACGACGTTCCCGTGGATCCCTGATCGCGCGCTGGGAAGCGCCCATGGCCCAGAGTCTCAAGGTCGTGGGATTGAAGAGCGTGCGGGCCACGATCTTTGCCTTTGCCCTGCTGGCCACACTCATCCCGGCCCTGGGCACTGCGTGGATTTCCTACCGGCAGAACAGCCGAGCCATAGAAGACAAACTCCATGAGCAGCTCACCGGCAGCGCGCGGCAGACCGCCCGGGAGATGGACCACTGGCTCAGGGAGCGGCTCTACGAGATCCGGGTCTTTGCCAGCTCCTACGAAGTGAGCGAGAACCTGGAGCGCGCGCAGGGGCCGAACCGGGCGCGGCTCACCGAGTACCTGACGTCGGTCAAGGACCGCGTCACCGACTACCGGGAACTGCTGGTGGTATCTCCCATGCAGCGCGTGGTGGCCAGCAGCAACCCCGAAGTGGGCGAGCTGCACTTTGACGACCGGTGGATGGACCAGATACGCACCACCGGCACCGCACACGGCGAGCCTTTCAAGCCCGATCCATCTGCCCCGGTCTCGATGGACATTGCGGTGGGGATCACCGGGGTCACCGGCCGCTTCGTGGGCGCCTTTGCCGGCCGGCTTTCCTTCAGCGACATCAGCGAGGTGCTCGAAGGATTTGTAGTTGATGAAGACGGCACGATCATAGCCGGCAGGGCCCACGGACTCATGGAACTGCCGCGTGAGATTCTCACGGCACTCAGGGAAGCGGACGGCGCGCCGACCCACTACCGTACGCCGGACGGCTTTGCCGTGGTGGGTGCGGCGGAACCGATGCCGCGCACCAACTGGTACGCAGTGGCGGAGATTCCGCGCTCCGTGGCTTTTGCCGAGATAGCGCAGTTGCGCAACAACACGGCCATGCTGGTGGCGGTGCTGCTGCTGGTGGTGAGCGGGCTCGCTTACGGCCTGGGGCTTCTGATCGTGCGGCCGCTGGTGAGGTTGCAACGGGCCGCGGTCAAGGTGGCCGGAGGCGACTTGAACGTCCACGTACCGGTGGCCGGCGGCGGTGAACTCTCGTACCTCACCGAAGTCTTCAACGACATGGTGCGCCGCCTGCGCGAAGGACGCGAGGAACTCGAGCGGTTGTCGGTAACAGACGAACTCACCGGACTGGCCAACCGGCGGCGACTCATGTCCGAACTCGACCGCGAAACGCAGCGGAGCAAGCGCAGCGAACGGAAGTTCGCAGTGATGATGCTGGACGTGGACCACTTCAAGAACTTCAACGACACGTACGGGCACGCCGCGGGCGACCTGGTGCTCAAGTATCTCGCCAAAGTGCTGCGCGAGACGGTGCGCGACGTGGACACGGTGGCACGCTATGGCGGCGAGGAGTTCACCGTGGTGCTGCCGGAAACGAAAACGCCCGAGGCTGCGATGGTGGCCGAGCGGATCCGTGCCCGGATGGCAGGGGCGGCCGTGCCCGTCGGTAACGGGAAGGACGTGAAGGTTACGGTGTCGATTGGCCTGGCGGAGTTCCCCACCCACGGGGATACCGCCGAATCCATCATGGGGGTGGCCGACCAGGCGCTCTACCAGTCAAAAGAGGCCGGCCGCAACCGCGTGACTGCGGCTGCCGGAGCCGGCCGGATCACCCAGGTCTAGCGGCTTACCCGCCTCACAAATCCCTGGTGTACCCACACCGTGCGGCCGTCTTCCAGGGTCGCCCGGAGCCATTCGTTGAGAAACGCCTGACCGATCAGCTGGGTACCGGGGTTCACGGTACTCACTATCTGAAAGTTGGTGCCGGGCCCCGCCCGCAGGTTCACCCGTGCGGTGGTTTCGAGGTTCACCGGAACCGCGAACACCGTCTCCCCGCTTCCCGTGCCGGCACCGCTCTCGGCCAATCGGTGCGTCCCCTGTAATGCGGCGCCCTTGGCCTGGGTGGCCAGGTAGACCGCGCCCCCGTAGTTCTCCTTGTCGAACTCCGCCGTGCCGGACTGAAGCAGTCGCTCAGCCTGTGCCAGCTCGGCCGGCCGCTCGCGACCCGTCCGGCTTCTCAGTTGCTGGATCGAGACCTCCGCCTCCGCCATGGCAGACGCAGCTTCGGCCCGCGTGGCGAGCGCGCGCATCCGCGCCATGGCCCGCACCACCTCGGTGATCGCATCATCGAGTCTGCGCTCAAGCCCCTCGATCTGCGCATCCCGCTCGATCAGCTGAAGCCTGAGCCTCGCCACCTCCCGCTCAAGCTCAGGGTCGCGCACGGTAACGGTCCGCACCTCAGGCTCGGCCGCCACGGGCGCCGGTGCAAGTGCAGGTGCAGGAGCAGGTACCGGCTCGGGTGCCGGCCCGCTCGCACAAGCCGCCACCGACACGGCCAGCAGCGAATACAGGTACCTCATATGACCTCCCTGATACATACGGATAGGCTACGCCCGGGGCGGCCGTATGGGAAGGGGCGGGGAGCTACTTGCCTACGCAGAACCTCCCGAACACCCGGTCCAGCACCTCCTCAGGCGTCACCAACCCGATCACGTCCTCCAGCTCCGTGACCGCAGCCCTGAGGTACGTAGCGGCTACCGCTCCCTCCACCCGCTCGCGGCGCGCCCCGCGGAATCCCTCCACCTCCTTGAGCGCCCGGGTGAGCGCGCGACGGTGGCGCTCGCGGGTCAGCACCGGCGCCAGGTCGCCCGTGGCGCTGAGCGTACTGAACGCCATGCGTGCGAGCGCCTCCCGCAGCGCCGCCAGACCCTGTCCCCCTGTGGCAGAGACTGTAACTCCCTCGCTGCCTGCCTTTGCCGCTCCTTTTACCAGATCCCCTTTGGTCCTCACCACCACCACCGGCGCCTTCGCTCCCTCGACAAACCGTCGCTCTTCTTCACTCATCTCCCGGCCCGCCTCAATGCAGAACAGCACCACGTCGGCAGCTTCGAGATACCGGCGGCTCACCTCTATGCCCAGCCGCTCCACGCGATCGCCGCCCTCGCGCAGTCCGGCGGTATCCACCAGCCGGAACGGAAACCCGCCGCAGATGGCCGGTGCCTCGATGGCATCACGCGTGGTCCCGGCAATCTCGGTCACGATAGCCCGTTCGCGCCCGAGCAGCGCGTTGAAGAGCGAAGACTTTCCGACGTTGGGCACACCGGCTATCACGCAGAGCGCCCCTTCGCGCAGCCGTTCGCCTTCCACCGCCGTGCCGAGCAGAGCCTGGATGGCGCTCTTCACCCGGTCGATAGCCTGGTCGATCCGCGATGCCGGGATGGGTCCTTCATCCTCTTCGGGGAAATCGATGTCGTAGCTCACCAGCGCTTCGAGTTCGAGCACGTCGTCGCGCAGCGCCGCTATCCGGGCGGAGAGCCCCCGGTCGAGTTGATTGATGGCGTGCCGCCGCTGGGCGGGCGCGGTGGCGTCTATCAGATCCGCTATGGCTTCGGCCTGCAGCAGATCGAGCTTCCCGTTGGCCACGGCGCGGCGCGTGAACTCGCCCGCCACCGCCTGCCGCGCCCCGGCGGCCAGGAGTGCCCCCAGCACCTCGGCCGGAACAAGCAGACCACCGTGCGCCCCTATCTCAACCAGGTCCTCGCCGCTGTACGAAGCGGGCTCGGCGAACGCCGTGTAGAGCACGTCGTCCAGCACATCGCCGGTGATGGGGTGGATGGCGCGGGCGCGCCTTGCCACCCGCGCGGGATCGACAACGAAAGGCCGCAGCACACTCGCCGCCACATCGAACGCCCCCCGCCCCGACACCCGGATCAATGCGACCGCGGACCGGCCCGGTGGGGTGGCGAGAGAGGCGATTACGTCAGTGAGCATTGAGTAAAGGGAAAAGGGAAAGGCCTTACGTTTCCCTCTTCCCTGTTCCCTTCTCCCCGTCCTGCCGCCGCAACCTCTCTCGCGCGATGAGCCATTGCTGCGGCAGGCTCGCGATGTTCATCACCGTGTAGTACAGGTTGAGTCCCGACGCGAAGTTCAGGAACAGCAGTGTCAGCATCGGCGGGAAGATGTAGAGCATCATCTTTGCCTGCGGGTTGGGCGGCATGCCCATCTGGCCCAGCTTCGAGACGCCGAACATTGAAGCGCCCATGAGGACGGGGATGATGTAGAACGGGTCCGGGCGCGAGAGGTCCGGGAGCCACATGAACGGCACGCCCCGGAACTCGATGGTGTTCATGAACACGAAGAACAGCGCGAACAGGATGGGCATGGGGATCAGCATGGGCACACACCCGCCGAGCGGGTTCACCTTGTGCTCCTTGTACAGCGCGAAGATCTCCTGCTGCATCTTCTGCTGGTCCTTGGGATCTTTCCTGTTCTTGTACTTGTCCTGAATGGCCTTCATCTGCGGCTGGATGGCCTGCATGGCCATGGCCGACCGCATGGCCTTCTGGTTGAGCGGCCAGAGCACCACCCGGACCATCACCCCGAACAGCACCAGCACCCAACCGTACGCCAGATTGAGCTTCTCGTGCATCCAGAGCAGGATGATCATGATGAACTGCGCGAACGGACGGATGATGGGCCGGAAGATCCAACCGTACGGGTTCACGTCGTCGAAGTCGTGCCCGATGGCCTTGAGACGGTGGTGTTCCTGCGGCCCCACGTACATCGAGTGCGAAAACCGTCCCTGCGGGGCCACCAGCGATGCCGTAACGTGCGCGTAGGCGGCCGAGCGCCCGTTCCGGGCGCCGCCCAGCGCCACCGCTCCCCCCAGACGCGGCAGCCCTTCGTCTATGGTGAACGCCGCGGCCACGAAGTAGCGCGACTTGATGGCCACCCACTCGAACGGTCCCGGGAGTTCACGCCGCTCGCCGGGATCGATGGAGCTGAAATCCAGCCGCTCCGTGCTGCGCGCCTTGGTCACTACGCCGTAGGTGCGGATGTCGGCCACGGTATCTGCGTCTATTGACCGGAGTCTTGGCCCCATCCCCAGCAACAGGAGTCCGCCGTCGGGCCCGAGACCGGTGATCTCTCCGCTTACGTCAAACCAGTGGTCGGTTCTCGAGAACCGGTACGACAGCTGTATTCCGATCCCGCCTCGACCGGCGGTCCAGTTGAGGGTGTAGTCGCCGTCCTGCACCCTGAGCGAGTCGCGATCCGGCGTGAATTCCCAGTCGGCAAACCAGACGGTGTCCCGCCCCACAACCACTCCGTATGCCAGGAACTCCGAATTCTCCGGGATGAGTTGCGCAATCGTGTCCTGCCCGGGCGTGAACGACCGGTACTTGAGGGGCACCGCACCCACGAGCCTCGCCCCGAGCGATGAGAACTCGTAGCGATAGATGTCCGAAGTGACCGCAACCCGCCGCTCGGTAACCTCGGGGCGGTCGGGGTCCGGAACCGGCGCGGCCACCGGCGGCAGGGTGGGCGCCGGGGTCGGGACCGGCCGTTCCACCACCACGGTTTCCGGCGTCGCGGCGGGATCCGCCACGGGCGACGGGCGGGCCCGCTCCTCCGGCGAAAAGAGAATTGACGGCAGGACGGCGACGACCAGGATGAGCAGGATCGCCAGCAGCATGCGGCGGTCCATCTACGCTCCTTCGCCGATCATGGTACGGGATCCGGGCCGTGCCCGCCGAAAGGATGACACCGAAGTATCCGTTTGAGTGTGAGCCATGAACCGCGCAGCGCTCCGTAGCGTTCGAGCGCTTCGAGCGCATACATCGAGCAAGTGGGCATGTAGCGACAGGGAGACGGGAACGGCGATGCCAGCACCTGGTACAGGCGTACGAGCCCCGAGAGGGTCAGCCGAGGCCAGAGTGTTACTGCCGGGAAAGAACGTGCAGCCATGCGTCGAGATCAGCGCCCAGTTGGTTGGGGGTCGCGGTGTAGGCGCCGGCGCGCGCGCGCAGCACAAGATCAATGGGCGGTATGTTGGGAAGCAACCGGCGGCGGGCATGCTCCAGAAGGCGCCGTCTCAGCCGGTTGCGTTCGACCGCGGTCCGCCCATGCCGCGGTACGATCACCCCGAGTCTGGGGTACTCGCCCCCGTTGGGGCGCCAGGCAATCTCCAATATGGGAGTATTATGCCGGTGGCCCCTGAGAGCCGCCTCGAGCTCCGCCCGGCGTGCAATCCGCCGAGCCCTGGGGAGCCCTTCAGCCGTCTCAGGCCGCTCCGTGCTTGGAAGGAGCCTTCACCGCGAGCTTCTTACGGCCCTTCTTGCGGCGCCGGTTCAGCACTTCGCGACCCCAGCGTGTCTTCATCCGCGCGCGAAAGCCATGCTTATTTATACGCCGCCTGTTGCGCGGCCGATACGTCGGTTGCATCGTCGGTTTCCTCGATTTGAGCCGGGAAAGGTACCCGAATCAAGCGCCATGGGTCAAGGTTGACTTTTCCACATCGCTGCGGTAGCATGGGTCGCCCTGTCGGACCACCCACCCCAGATAAGCGCCACGGATGGAGTTGTCAGCTAAAGAAGTCTGGACGCGCCTCTTACACGAGGCGCGGCACAAGCTTCCCGACGCCACTGTCCGCACGTGGCTCGAACCCGCCCAGCCGTTCGCGCTGGAAGAAGGTCGCCTGCTGGTAGCCGCTCCGGATCAGTTTGCCGTTGAGTGGAACCAGTCCAAGCACGCCGACCTCCTTTCCCGTATGGCTCAGGAGGCGTTCGGCCAGCCCATGGAAGTGGTCTTCCAGGTCCAGCAGGAGCGGGCGGCCCGGCCCCAGATGGATTTCTTCGTGCCCCAACCCGGCGGCAAGGAACCCCAGCCGCAGCGGAACTACGCCACCCCGCTCAATGAGCGGTACCTGTTCCGGACCTTCGTGATCGGCAAGTCGAACGAGTTGGCTGCGGCCGCGGCCCATGCCGTGGCGGAGGCCCCCGGCAAGACCTACAACCCGCTCTTCATCTACGGAGCCACGGGCCTGGGCAAGACCCACCTCATGCAGGCCATAGCCCACGCCGTGATCCAGCGGGAGCCGCCGACGCGCGTGATCTACATGGGGGCCGAGCAGTTCATCAACGAAGTGATCGAAGGGATCCACGGGCGCGCCATGCCCGAGTTCCGGCGCCAGTACCGGAGCGACGTGGACATGTTCCTGGTGGACGATGTGCACTTCCTGGAAGGCAAGGAGATGACCCAGGAAGAGTTCTTCCACACCTTCAATGCGCTCCACGAGGCCGGCAAACAGATCGTGCTCACGTCGGACCGGCCACCCAAGGAGATCCCGGGGCTGGAATCCCGGCTGGTGAGCCGGTTCGAGTGGGGGATGGTGGCCGACATCGGCCAGCCGGACCTGGAGCACCGCATTGCCATTCTCCGTAAGAAAGCCGAACAGGACCACCTGGAGCTCACCATCCCGGACGACGTGCTCCGGTTCATCGCGGAACACGTCCGCAGCTCGGTACGGGAGCTGGAAGGCTGCATCATCAAGCTTCTGCTCTACGCCTCGCTCAAGCACCGCGAGATCTCGATCGAGCTGGCCCGGGACGCCCTGTCCGACAAGATCAAGGGGGATGGTCAGGCCGAGGGAGCCCGCGCGGTGCCCAGCGTGAACCGCGTGCAGGAGGTTGTATCGCGCCGCTGGGGTGTCACGCCGGAAGGGCTCCGCTCAAAGGCGCGCACCAAGACGCTCACGATCCCACGGCAGGTGGCAATGTTCCTGGCCAGGAATCTCCTGGGGATGCAGCTGGTGGAGATAGGGCAGGCGTTCGGCGGGCGCGATCACTCCACGGTGATTCACAGTCTCAGCAAGGTGGAAAGGACCATGGAGCAGGATCGTCAGTTCAAGGAACGGGTGGAGTTGGCGCGTCGCGAGTTATCCGCACCGTAATCCCGAACGCGCCCACACCGTCTGTGGACCGGTGTTGGTGACTGAAGACAAGCTTTGCGGTTTCCACGGAACGCCAACAGAAGCCCGGCGCTGTTCACATTACGATTGTTGCGGAGAGGGTTGTGCAGCTTGGACTTGCAGAAGGTTTCCAGATTTCCCGGGAGCCTACTATAACTACTAGAGTTATCTATTAGTACAGTAGTATTATAGATATCCACTATCAGGGACCAGCATGAAGTTCACGATAACGCGTGAGAAGCTCCAGGAAGGACTGGTTGCGGTAGCGGCGAGTGTGCCGGCCAAGACCACACTCCCGGTGCTTGCCAATATCCTCGTCGAGGCTGGCAAGGATGGGATCCGGCTTTCCGGTACGGACCTGGATATTGCGGTCAGCACAGTAGTGCCGGCCGAGGTAGACGCCGAAGGTTCGGTGACCCTGCCGGCAAAGAAACTGCTGGAGATTGTCCGTGAATTGCCCAGTGCTGCGGTGCGGATCACCGGCGCTGGTGAGCAACGTGTTCAGCTGGAGTGCGGTCGCTCCCGTTTCAAGCTCCTGGGAATACCCAAGGACGAGTTCCCGAGCTTCCCGCCCGTGAAGTTCGACGATCCCTGGGTGGTGACCTCAGGTGATCTCCAGAAGCTTATCTCGCACGTTGTTTTTGCCTCCTCCAACGAAGAGAGCCGGCCCATTCTGAACGGGGTGCTCTGGGAGCTGCGCAAGGACAAGATGCGGATGGTGGCCACCAACGGTCACCGGCTGGCCAAGATGGACGTTCCCGCGGGTGGAGCCAAGGCATCGGCAGACCTCATCGTACCGCCCAAGGCTCTCGAGCAGATCCGCCGGTTGTTCGGCGTCGCCGATGAGATCGAGATTGCCAAGAGCGATAACCACCTGGGCTTCCGGAGCGGTCAGACGCTTGTCTTCACGCGCCTCATCGAAGGCCCCTATCCCAACTACGAGCAGGTAATCCCGCGCGAGAACGACAAGGCCGCCACAGTAGACAAACAGGGGCTTTCCGCGGCGCTGCGCCGGGTGGGCGTCGTGGCGAGTGACCAGACGCACCGGGTACGGCTGGCTTTCAGCAGCGGGGCCCTCAAGTTCACGGTGAGCACGCCCGATCTGGGTGAAGCGGCCGACGAAATGGCCGTGAGCTACGACGGGGATCCAATAGAGATAGGCTTCAACGCCACGTACCTGCTGGAGATCCTCAAGTACATGCCCACGGACGAAGTCCGCCTCACTATGAAAGCGCCGGAACGCGCCGCCACGGTGGAACCGGTGGGCTGGGACGATCCGGCGGCGTACCTGTGTCTGGTGATGCCGCTGAGACTGGTGGACTGAGGCTTACGGCGCCCGCTTCATCAGGCCCGTCAGGCTCAATCCTCTCAATTCCGTGCCGCCTCTTACCGGGCCGGACCCCACGGCCACGGCGCGGTCCTGGCCTCCTATGGAAATACCGATGGCCCCCTGCGTGGAGCGGAGCCTATCGTCCAGGTACAGGGCGGCAACCACGCCAAGTCCTATCCCGCCTCGGCGCGGAGTGTGCTGGATCGAGAGCCCTGCGCCGTACCGACCGGTGAAACCCTCAGGCTGATTCAGTTCTGTACCACTCCCCTGCGCCGTAAGTGCAACGCCGCGGATTGGTCGCCAGGCGAGGCCCACGGTGCCGGTGAGTGGAAGGGTTGAGTCCCGCACCTCCGGCGTAAGCAGGTGCTGCACCACCAGCGCCAGCTCGAATCCGCCCGGCAACAGGTGCCTCAATCCCAGGTCCAGATCCTGTGCGCCCGAGTAGAACGTGAATGCGCCGCCGGCAGCCAGTCTGCCTGAGCCGCGTGCCAGGCCTATCCGGAACGTGTTGGTACCGTCACCCAGATCCGGGAACCGGTCGCGCCGGAACCCGAACGCCAGGCCGGCCGAGTTGAATCCGACGGTGTACTGGCTCAGCCGGAGCTCGTTGTCCGGTCGCTCGAGTGCGATCTCGGCCATGAGCGAGGCCTCGAACCCCACGGCGAGTCCCGCGGGGTTCACCCACAGTGCCCGCGAATCCTCGGCGGTTGCAGCGAAGAGATATTCAGCCGACCGCGCCGTCCGGTAACGCTGCGCGTCGGCCGCCGCCGCAATGCAGGTCGTCAGACCCGCAAGCAGAAGTGCGGTGCGCCTGATCAGCGGAGTACGGTGATGGTATCGGCCCCGTGCTGCCTGGCCGGAACCACTACCCCGACATTGGTTAGCGTGATGTTGAAGCTCGACGAATCCGCCGTTACACCGCCCAGATACAGTCCGTCGGGCGCTATGTAGTCCCGAACGAACCTTCTCCCCGTGCCTTCCAGCGTGAGCGGCTGCCCGCCGGTGGCACCACTGCCTTCCAGAGCGTAGTCGGTGACCGCTTCCACAACGATGCCGCGCACCCCGCCCCACTCCGCCCAGCCGTCGGCGGCATAGCTGGTTCTTCCCTTCACCGTGATTGTGACACCACCGGCATCCGTTATGGTTGTGGTGCTGTCTTCCCATCTGCGGCCCGGTGAGACGCCGCCCGGCGGGACATGCGGAAAGAAATCCCTGAGGCTCGTGCCGATCTGTGCCGTGATCCCGGTGGCATCAGGGGCGGTGAACTGCTCGATCCGTCCTTCCGGTGTGAGCAGCCCGGTGAATTCCGCGCCCCAGGCGGCGCGGACCTCCGTTGCGGGGAACGCCGCCGCGGGCCGGACGGTCACCGAGTCGAGAGTGAACGAGACGCGGAG
This sequence comes from uncultured Gemmatimonadaceae bacterium, assembly GCA_964613905.1. GTDB lineage: Bacteria > Gemmatimonadota > Gemmatimonadetes > Gemmatimonadales > GWC2-71-9 > CAZTIV01. Next base: position 17,693 of record CAZTIV010000045.1, read on the forward strand.
CCCGCCATCATGCGGCGACACTGAGGTTCTCAGGAGGTAGCTGGTAGCGACGTTGCTCACGCTCAACTGTCCCCCGTACTCCTGCTCGATCTGGCGATGGATGGCGGCGCGGTAGGTGACCTGAGCGGGCTGATTCCGGATGGCGGCGGCGCCGGCGGGTGCCGCGTCGGGCGCCGCGCCGGGCGTTCCCGATCCCCTGGCGCAGGCGGAGAGTATCAGGGCAATCCAGATCAGCCTGTGTCGCAATGGGACTCCGGTGCCTGAAGAAGTGAAGAACGGAGCGGGCGGGGCCGTAAGCCGAGTTCTGTTCACCCACTTGCGTGGGCGTACGGTCATCTGTCTGGGATGGCGGTCACCCGCCACCTCAAGCGGCCTACCCGCGGCTCAGATGGTCCGGGCCGGACCTTGCCGCCTATTTGGCCTTGCTCCGACTGGGGGTTACCGTGCCACCGACTGTTGCCAGCGGTGCGGTGGGCTCTTACCCCACCGTTTCACCCTTACCCGTTTTACCGGGCGGTTTGTTTTCTGTGGCCCTGTCCGTCGCCTTGCGGCGCCCAGGCGTTACCTGGCAGTCTGCCCTCTGGAGCTCGGACTTTCCTCGATCCGCTCAACGCGGACCGCGACCGTCGCACCCCACCCCTCCATTCGTTCTCTCGAAAGATAGCCGCTCCGGAGGCCGACTCCAACCGTTGAACGTTTGTTGACCGGTCAATCCTATCTTGGGGCCCACGATGACGGCACCGGTCACTGTAGCCACGGTTCTGGAAGCGGACGAGCGCCCCACGCTGGACGCAGCGGGAGAAGGCTGGTTCTCCGCGGTCCATGCCAACAACCTGCGCGAAGCGTTGCGGGCGGTTCGCGAGCGCCCCGTGCAGGCAGTGCTGGTATCCCCCCGCTGCATCTCGCCGCACGACGGAGAAGAGATGCTCTCCCTGGTGCACGGGTTTCCCGGCGTGGCCACGGTAGCGGTCCTCTCCCGGCACGACGCGAGGGTGAGCGAGCGGCTCCTGGCCCTGGGCGCGTATGGCATCCGCGACATGGTAGACCTGTCACACGGAGACGGGTGGCGCAGGCTGAGAGACCTGGTGGCGCACCCAATGTCGCCCTCCGTGGCGGCCATCCTGGCCCGCATCCTCCCCGCCATGGGTGAAGTCCCTGACGACTGCCGTCTGTTCTTTCGGTCCCTGGTGCAACTGGCACCCGGCACCTGTACGGTGCGGCTCGTGGCCCGGCGGCTCGCCGTGCGGCCCACCAGTCTCATGTCACGCTTCCTGAGGGCGGGTCTGCCCTCGCCCAAGAAGTACCTGTCGGCCACGCGGCTCATGCACGCTTCGGCGCTGCTGGAGATGAAGGGGATGTCCGTGGCCGATATGGCCTACCGACTGGAATACTCTTCACCACAGAGCTTCGGGCGGCATCTCAGAGCACTGATGGGAGTCACTGCGGGCGAGTTCCGGGACCGGTACCCGCTGGACAGGGCTCTTACCTACTACTGCGATACGCTGATAACACCCTACCGGTCTGCCTTCCGCACATTTCACCCACTAATACACCAAGGGGTGGCACGACTCGGACAAAGGAAGGGATGACCGGAGGGATGCAATGTCCAATGTCCAATGTCCAATGTAGAAGTCTGAAGTTGTGGTACCGGGGCATTGGGCATTGGACATTGGTCATTGGACACTTGCCAATTCGCCAACCGTAACCAGCACAATCACGGGCACTCCAGTATCCTCGATAGCCTGCCTTCCCCCTTCTTCGCGATCCACCACAGCCAGCACACCAAGGACCTTCCCGCCTTCGGCCCGCACCGCCTCCACTGCGGCAAGGGCCGAGCCTCCGGTGGTGATCACATCCTCCGCGATGACCACCGGGTTGCCGGCCACGGAAGCTCCTTCTATCCGGCTGCCGGTGCCGTGGCGTTTGGCTTCCTTGCGCACGGTGAATGCATCCATGACTGGAGGGTGGTTCAGGCTGGCGAGCGCCACGGCGTATGCCACGGGATCCGCGCCCAGTGTGAGTCCGCCCACCAGTCCGGGCTCCCAGCCGGCATCACGGATGGCCCTGAGCCCCAGCCGGCCCACGAGGTCCATACCCTGCGCCGTCATGGTGGTACGGCGGGCATCGACGTAGAAGCGTGAGCGCCTGCCCGATGCCAGCACAAAATCGCCTTCGCGGAACGAGCGTTCGCGAAGCAGCACGATCAGATTGGAGCGGGGCACCTACTTGTCGCGACGGAACAGACCGCGCATGCTCTTGAGCAGGCCACCGCCCGACTCGGCCGGCTCGCCGGTCGGAGACGAGGAGGCGCTTCCACCGGCTCCCGTGGCCGCCGCCCTGAAGTCGTCGGCAAACGCCGTGACCGTGGGATGACGCTCGGCCGGGTTGCGGTTCAGGCTCTTCATCACCGCGTCTTCCAGCGCCTTGGGGAACCTGAATCCGCGGCCCGCTTGGTTGAGCGGCACCGGTGCCTCGGAGAGGAGCTGCTGAAACAGCTCGCGCGGCGACGTACCGGGATGGGGATGGGCGCCGGTGAGCAGGTAATAGGCGATGGTGGCCAGGGAGTAAATGTCCGCGGATTCGCCCACCAGCTCGCCCGAGAGTGCCTCCGGAGCCACGTAATGCAGGCTCCCCACGAAGAAACCGGTGCGGGTGAGCCGTTCATTGGCATCTGCCTGCGCGTCACGCGCGATGCCGAAGTCCAGCAGCTTCACGATGCTTTCTTCGGGGTCGAAGATGGCGTTCTCGGGCTTGAGATCGCGGTGAATGATGCCGGCGGAGTGAGCCGCGGCCAGAGCCCCGGCAAGCTGCTCCACGATCGTCGCCACCACCGGAGGCTGCAGCGGACCGCTCTCTTCGGCATAATCAGAGAGCAGTTTGCCCTTGGCCCACTCGAGCGCCAGGAAGGACAGGCCGTCTTCGTCGCCGTAATCGTAGGTGCGGACCACGCCGGGATGCTCCACCCGCGAGCCGTACGACGCCTCACGGAGGAAGCGCTTGACCGCCGTGGGATCGCGCCGTGAACTCTGTCTCAGGATCTTGACGGCGCACCGGCCGCGATCCGGGTGCTCCGCGCGATAGACTGTGGCGGTGCCGCCTTCACCCACCCGCTCCAGCAGGCGGTACGAGGCCACGGTGCGGCCGGCCAGATCTTCAGTATTCATTGTGCGCCGAAAGTAATTGTCCCGCTTGAACAAGGGCAAGTCGAGGACGTACGTTATCACATGGGAGAATTGCGCGGTTACGCCACCGGCGGACATGTCGTCTGGGCACTTCTGGTGGTGCTCACCGCCTGCGGCACGGGCCGGCGCGCGGGCCCGGAGCTGGCCACCGACCCCACCCAGACCGCCGCACGGCTGCTCGATCCCACAATGGTGTACCGCAACATGGGTTTCTTGACGCACGCGCGGCAGCCGGCTTTTGTGGGAACGGCGCAGTTCATGGCGGGACCCAACCCCGACAGCACGCTCGTGGTGACGGCCATTTCGCTCGCCAACAGCGCTTTCTCGTTCCGCCGCGGGCACGAGATGTTCGAGGCCCGATACCGGGTGGAAACAGTATTTCAGCAGGAAGGTCGTGTCGTCCGGCGCACGGGCAGCCAGGAGACGGTCCGGGTGGCAACTTTCGAGGAAACGACCCGGTCCGACGAAAGCGTACTCTTTCAGCAGTTCGTTATTGCGCCACCCGGCGAATACGAGCTCACAATCAGCGTGCGGGACGAATACAGTGGGACGCTCGGGCGAGCGCGCCGGGATGTCACCATCCCCCGGTTCGCGGGCCCGGCACTCTCCTCGATGGTGGCGGTGTACGACGGCACGCCGCGCGAGAGCAGGGACTCTCTTCCCCGACTCCTGCTCAACCCCCGCGCGACGGCCCGGTACGGCCCGGATTCCCTGGTTTTTCATATCGAGTTGTACGACCTGCCTGAGGGCACGGATCTGGCAGTGACTGTGCTCGGTGAACTGGGGGGAGATCTGTGGTCCGGCGTGGTGCCTGCAGTGGGAGACCGCAAGCTTCAGACCGCGGTTCTCGTGCTCCCGTCGGAGGAACTGCCGCTCGGCCAGCTCAGTCTGGTGGCCCGGGCGCCGGGCGTGGACTCGGTGAACGCCGTGGCGCTGGTGAGCGTGTCGGACATGTGGGCCATCACCAGCTTCGACGAAGTTCTGGCGTTGCTGAGGTACTTTGGCCACGAACGCCAACTGGACTCGATCCGCCGGGCGGATCCCGCGGATCGCCCCGCGATGTGGAGGGCCTTCTGGGAGGCCACCGATCCCAATCCGTCCACACCGCAGCATGAAGGGCTCGAAGAGTACCTGCGGCGGATTCAGGTGGCCAATGCACGGTTCAGGGAGCCCGGTGAAACCGGATGGCTCACCGACCGTGGCGAGGTATACATCTCTCTGGGGGAACCGGACGAAGTCTTCGACCGGACCACAGATCTCAGAGACCAGCGTCGGGTGATCCGCTGGGTGTACCACCGGCTGGGGGTCGTTCTTGATTTCGTGGATGAGATCGGTTTCGGGCGGTACCGTATGACCATGGCTTCGCGTTCGGAGTTCTATCAGGCGGTGGCCCGCAAGCGGAGCGCCGAATGAGATTCGTCGGGCTGCTTGCCCTGGTTGCCGTATGTCCCGTTGCCACGGCGGGGGCGCAGGAATCCGTGCCGGCCTGGCCCTGGGAAGGTCCAACTCCGCTTCACACGTCACTTCAGTGGGGAACGGCCAACGGGAACGACCGCAGTCCGTCTGCGATCCTTCGCGCGGCGGGTGCGGAGTTGAGACTGGGACGTCCCGCGCGTGCCCGCCGGATACTTGCACAGAATCCCATTACCGATCCCTATTACGGCGCATACGTGGGCGCGCTCGAAGCGCTGCTCGACGCAAACGCCGGAGCGCGCGATGCCGCGGCAGCGGGGTTCCTGCGCGCCGCGGAATCGGCCGAGGGGCAGGGGCGTGGTCTGCTCCTGCTCCGGGCGGGCGATCAGCTCGAGCGGGCGGGGAGGAGTGAAGCGGCGGCGGAACCGTATGCCCGGGCGCGTGAACTCGTGCCTGCGCTCGCCGACTGGATCGGTCTTCGCGAAGCGGCCATTGTGGACGATCCCTGGACCGTCCGCAGATTGCTGGGCGGCGCTCCGCAGGCGGCCGCTCCCGTCGTGCGGGAACTTCAGGCGCGGCTGCTGCTGACTGAAGGCGACACGGCTCGGGCAATCGACGCCCTGGCCGCGGCGGGAGCCCGGGCGGAAGGGGCCCGACTCGCAGCCGCTCGTGGCGACAGCGCGCTCGCCCGCACAATTGCCTACGGGGGATTGGGCGAAGCCGATCTGGGTCGGGTGCGCGCCGCCCTGACGGCGGTGCGGGAAGCGGTGCCGCCGGTGAGCGTGCACGACTGGGTGGCGCTGGGGCGCGGGTCCGCACGGGTCGGACAGGCTCAGGGAGCGGTAACGGCGGG
>CAZTIV010000046.1:0-21495 GCA_964613905.1 uncultured Gemmatimonadaceae bacterium
AGCCCGACGGCTCGCGCGCTTGCTTGCGGGCCGCGTGCAGCTCGGTGGCCAGCGGTTGGGACGAATGGGCGACCGTTTGGAGCGGGGTCTGAATGACCGCCTGGTAGCGGCGCGACACACTACTGACCGTTTGTCCGCTGCACTCGATGCCCTGAGCCCGCTCAGGGTGCTGGGGCGGGGTTACGCAGTTGCGCGTGACGATAACGGCCGCGTCCTGAGGCGCGTTGAGCAGTTTACCGCGGGAGCCGTCTTCCGGCTGACGGTGTCGGACGGCGAGGTGCCGGCCTGCGTTGCCGAGTGAGGGTCCGTGAGTAAACGTTCGTCATTCCAGGAAGAGGTCGAGCGGCTCGAGGCGATCGTCCGCCAGCTCGAAGACGAGGACGTGGACCTGGATCGGGCTCTGGTGCTGTTCGAAGATGGGGTGAAGCGCCTCAAGAGTGCCCGCGCGCTCCTTGCCGAGGCCGAGGTCACCGTCAAGCGCGTAATCGCCGAAGCGGACGGCACGGTTGCCGAAGAACCGCTCGACCTCTGACGTAAGCGCCTTCCTGGAGCAGGCGCGGGTGGTCGTCGATCAGGCGCTCGCCCGCTGGTTTCCCATCATTGAGCGTGAGCATCCCGGCGACGTCGGGCGCGCAATCGTGTACAGCCTGTCAGGACCCGGAAAGCGCCTGCGTCCGGCGCTGGTGATGGCCGGTTACCGTGCGTTTGGCGGTACGGGCGATGCATCCGATCTCGCCGCTGCTGTAGAGGTGGTTCATACCTATTCGCTGGTCCACGATGATCTGCCGTGCATGGACAACGACGATCTCCGCCGCGGCCGCCCCACAGTGCACCGGGCGTTCGATGTGGCCACGGCCACGGAGGCGGGGTTCCGCATGGTACCTCTGGCGGCGGAGATGCTCCGGTCAGGCACGGATCGGCTGGCGCTGGACGAAATTCGTCGGCGAGCGGTGGCACGCGAACTTTTCCGGGGAGCCGGGGCGGGCGGGATGATAGGGGGACAGGTGCTGGACATAGAGGAAGAAGGTCGTGAACCCACATTGGAGCGTCTCACGGCCATCCATCGAGCCAAGACCGGGGCACTGATTACCGCGGCCGTCATGATGGGCGCAATTGCGGCCGGGGCTGATGGGCATGATGTGGAGGAGCTGCGCTCGTTCGGGGAGGATCTGGGACTCGCCTTCCAGATTGTGGACGACGTGCTGGATGCAACCGCCAGCTCGGATGAGCTCGGGAAGACTGCCGGCAAGGACGCACGCCAGCGGAAAGTGACGTTCGTGAGCCTGCTCAGCCCTGAAGAAGCCCTGGCCGGTGCCCGGGGCCGAGTCGGCAGCGCGGTGGACCGGCTGGGGGCAGTGGGAGTAGATTGCACTCTGCTCGCCGGCATCGCCGAGGTGATCGTAAACCGCCGCTCGTGAGGCTCATTGACACTGCTCGATAACATCCGGGGTCCGGACGACGTCAGGCAACTGTCCCGTGATCAGCTCCAGCCGCTGGCCGACGAGGTCCGCGAGCGGCTCATTGATGTCGTCTCCCAGACCGGCGGTCACATAGGCGCCGGCCTGGGCGTGGTCGAACTCACCGTCGCACTCCTTCACGTTTTCGAGTCTCCCGCGGACAAGGTGGTGTGGGATGTGGGCCATCAGGGCTATCCCTGGAAGGTGCTCACCGGTCGCAACCAGCAGTTGCCCACGCTCAGGCAGGAAGACGGGCTGAACGGTTTTCTCCGTCGCTCGGAAAGCCAGCACGACATGTTCGGGGCCGGACACGCCGGCACGGCCATCTCCGCGGCGCTGGGCATGGCGGCTGCGCGCGACCTCAAGGGTGAGAAGCACAACGTGGTTGCTGTAGTGGGGGACGGCGCCATGACGTGCGGTCTGTCGTACGAAGGGCTCAACAACGCCGGCCATTCGGACCGCGATCTGATCGTGATCCTGAACGACAACGGGATGTCCATCGCTCCCAACGTGGGGGCCATCAACAAGTACCTGGGTTCGATCATCGCAAGCCCGTTCACCAACCGCGTACGCGAGCATGTAAAGTCGGCCATCATGGGTGCGTCGAAGGTATTCGGCGGGAAAAAGATGGTTGAGCTTGCCAAGACCGTTGAAGAGAGTATCAAGAATCTCTGGTCTCCGGGTATGCTGTTCGAGGAGTTGGGGTTCCGCTACTTCGGGCCGATCGATGGGCATGACATGCAGGGACTGCTGCGGACGCTCGAGCTGGTCCAGGGCATGGAAGGCCCCAGGCTGGTACACGTGATCACCGAGAAGGGCAGGGGGTTCCCGCACACCGAACCGGACGTGGAAAAGTTCCACGCCCGTAATCCGTACGATCCCGTCACCGGCGTGCTGCGGCCGACAAGGAGCGGACCGCCGGCGTGGACCAGGGTCTTCGGTACGGCCATCACGGAACTTGCGGCGGAACACCCGGAGATGGTTGCGATCACTGCGGCCATGCCTTCAGGCACGGGCACGAACATTTTCCAGAAGAAGTGGCCGGACCGGTTCTTTGACGTAGGAATAGCGGAAGGGCATGCCACCACGTTCGCTGCTGGACTGGCTACTCAGGGCATCCGCCCCATCGTAGCCATCTATTCCACGTTCCTCCAGCGGGCATACGACGGCATCATCCACGACGTGGCGATCCAGAACCTGCCGGTGATCTTCTGCATGGACCGGGCGGGGATGGTGGGCGCGGACGGACAGACCCACATGGGGCTGTACGACATCGCGTACATGCTGGCAGTGCCCAACATGACGGTCACCGCGCCGCGCGACGCCAAGGATCTGATCGGTCTGCTGCGGTGCGCTCTGGCGCACGACGGTCCGTTCACGCTCAGATACCCGCGCGATGCGGCGCCTGGAGTGGCTCCACCGGTAGCTGAAGTGGCCGCGGTCACGTACGGTGAGTGGGAAATGCTGAGGCGCGGGCGGGAGTGCGCCATCCTTGCCGTGGGCGTCATGTGTGAGCCCGCGCTCGAAGCGGCCGAACTGCTCGAGACGGATGGTTTCCACGTTACCGTGGTGAACTGCCGCTTCATCAAGCCGATGGATCGCCCGATGCTCGATTCGTTGCTCAAGGAGCACCGGTTGCTTGTCACGGTGGAGGACGGGACGACGGTGAACGGATTCGGGGCGGCACTGGCCGCCGTGGTTGAGGGAGCGGGGGCGGACGTGCGGGTGGGTGTGCTGGGCGCTCCCGACCATTGCTACGAGCACGCTGCGAGGGAGGCTCAGCTTGCCTGGGCGGGACTCACCGCGCAGGGTATTGCCGACCGCGTGCGCGCGCTGGCGGCAGAGGGCAGTCTCACTCCCACATGATCGCCGGGGTGGTGGGGAACTCGCGGTACGCCGATCTCCGCGGGTTGCTCGCGCGCCTGTCGGGCGCCGTCCCACGCCTCGGGATGGAACTCAGAACGGAAGAGGAACTCGCCGGCTGGTGGCCGTCTGCCGTTCCTCTGCTGGACTTCTCCGCGGAAAGACCTGGGGTGATGCTGTCTTTTGGCGGTGACGGCACGCTGCTCCGCACGGCTCGGCTCGTGGCGGACCGCGAGATCCCCATCCTGGCGGTGAACCTGGGGCGGGTGGGGTTTCTGACGGGCTGCGCGCCCGAGGGGCTTGAGTCGGCGCTCGAGGCGGTGGCGGCCGGCCGGCATACCCTCGATGAACGCGGGGCGCTGCGGTCGGTCATCACGGGACCGGACGGGGACCGGGTGGCGGCGGGAGCGCTGAACGACGTCGTGGTTCACAAGGGTGGAGTGGCGCGCGTAGTGCGGCTCGGGGTCACGGTCGATGGCGAATTTGTGGGCGCATTCTCGTCTGACGGACTTATCGTTACTACCCCCACCGGTTCCACCGCGTACTCGCTCAGCGCCGGCGGTCCCATTGTCATTCCCGGTGTCGATGCGCTGGTAGTCACCCCCATCTGTCCGCACACGCTCGCCGTGCGTCCTCTCGTAGTGCCCGGCGGCGCGGAGATCAGCATCGAGATACTGCCTCCCATGGGTGAAGACGACGTGCTGGTCTCGTTCGACGGTCAGGTGGGGACCGCGCTCGATCCCGATGAGCGCATCGTCGTGACGCGCGCTCCATGGCGCGTACATCTGGTACGGCTTGCGTCGGAAGGGTTTTTTGCCCGGCTCCGGCGGAAGTTACAATGGGGAGACCTGAGCGACCGCGAGCGACCGTAGAATGCTGACCGAACTCAGGGTGCGCGACCTTGCCGTGATTGCGGACGTCACGCTGCCCTTGAACCCCGGCCTCAATGTGCTGACCGGCGAGACCGGTGCCGGCAAGTCCATGCTGGTTGACGCTCTCGCCCTGCTTCTGGGGGAGCGGGCCAGTGCGGACCTGGTGCGTCCCGGCGCCGAACGTGCCGTGATCGAGGCCGCGTTTCAGGTGGAGCATCCCGGCGTGGCGGCGGCCGCCGCCGAAGCGGGCGTGGATCTGGAAGACGGGCGCCTTGTGATACGGCGGGAGATCCGCGTTGACGGTCGTAATCGCGCGTGGGCCAACGGGAGTCCCACAACCGTGGGCGTGCTCGCCGACCTCGGCCGGCGACTGGTAGACCTGCACGGCCAGCATGAGTCTCAGTCCCTCCTCAAGCGTGATTGCCAGAGAGACATCCTCGACGCCTTTGCCGACGCCGCGTCACTCGGAGCCGCGGTCGGGGAGGCGTACCGTAATGTCTCGGTCCTGCGTGCTGAACTGGATGGCCTCGATGCGCGCGAAGCGGAGGTGTGCCGGCGCGCCGATTACCTGCGCCACGTGGTGGACGAGATCACCCGGGTAAACCCCGGTGCGGGAGAGGACGAGGCACTCGCGGCGGAATCATCCAGACTGGCGCATGCCGAGGAGCTGACCAGGCTGGCCGAGGAACTGGCTCTGGTGGTGGATGGCGAAGAGGGCCTGGTTGAGCGAATAGGTGCGGCGGACCGGCTGCGCAGTCAGCTCGAGCGCATAGATCCCGGCGTCGGAGGATGGCGGGATCTGCTGGACGGTTTGTCGGCTCAGGCGGATGAACTGGCCCGCGCGGTACGGGCCTATGCGGGCAACGTCGAAATGGATCCGGACCGTTTGGCTCAGGTGGAGCAGCGTCGCGACGCGATCTACCGGGTGCGACAGAAGTACGGCCCTTCCATCGAAGATGTGTTGCGTACCGCGGGCGAGGCCGCCCGGGATCTGGATCTGCTGGATACCGCGGCGCTGGACCGCTCAAGTCTGGCGGAGCAGCTTGGCGGGGCAGAGGCGGGGCTCAGGGAATCGGCGGAGCTGCTGTCGGCGGTGCGACGGAAGGCCGCGACGCGCCTGGCAAGCGAGGTTCAGAAGCTGCTGCCGGGCCTTGGACTATCTGGCGGAAAGTTCACGGCGTCCGTTGATCAGGAGTCAGACATCGGCCCGAACGGTGCTGACCGGATTGCCTTTCTGGTACAGCTGAACGTGGGGCTGGATGCCCGTCCGCTGGCGCAGGTGGCGAGCGGTGGTGAGCTATCGCGCCTGATGCTGGCACTCAAGGTTGTGCTGGCCCGTCATGATGCCATACCGACGCTCGTATTTGATGAAGTAGATCAGGGCGTTGGCGCTGAAGTGGGTGTACGGGTGGCGGAAGCGCTGGGTCGGGTGGCATCGCAGCGGCAGGTACTGGTCATAACGCATCTTGCGCCGATTGCCGCCCGCTCGGTGCATCACCTGAAGGTGGAAAAGCACGCGAAGCGTGGGATCACTACCGCCTCTGTGCGGGTTCTGAGTGCGGAGGAGCGCGAAATTGAGGTCGCACGCCTCCTTGGCGATGCCGACGACCGCTCGCTCCGTGAGCACGCCGCCGAGTTGCTGCGCCGCAGTCCGCCCGCCACGGTAGGCGGTTGAAACCGGGCTTGAACCAACCACAGAAGAGCCGGCCCACCACATGGCGCAAACCGGGTGCGGTTCGCCAGAGGCTTGCGTGGATCGGTGCCGCGGTCGTGACAGTGGCCGTTTATCTGCTGCTCACGCTGATGCCCGGTGTGGCGGAAACCGTATACGGTCGCGCGCTCGGCCCAATCCTGACGGCACTCCTTTCCCGCACAACCGGCCTCATTCCGTTCTCGGTAGCGGAGATCGTTCTGATCGGGTTCCTGGCGCGACAGGTTCATGGCGCATGGCGCGGAACGGCTGCCGTGATTGGGGGCAGGAGGGGCATTCTCCCCACACTGGGCTCAGGTTCGCTGAGGCTCCTGCAGGATCTGTCCATACTTGTGGTCTTCTTCTACATCGCATGGGGTATGCACTACGCTCGACCGTCACTGGCGGAGCGAATCGGTCTTGAGGGCGGCAGGGGAGCCGATATCGAGTACGTCGCCGAGCTGACCGAGCGGTTTACGGAGATCACGAACGGCGCCTACCTGGATCTGCACGGTACGGACGATCTGGGCCGTCCCACGGAGCTGCCTGAAAATCGTGAAGCGCTGTTTGCGGCGCTCGATGCAGGCTGGGATCGGGCGGCGGATGTGCTGGGGTTCCGGCGGCCGCGTCCGTTGCCTTACGACCGTCCCAAACGGTTTCTGATTCCGGGCATTTCCAGACGCATGGGATTCTCCGGCCTGTACGTACCGTTCACGGGCGAGACGCTGCTCCTGTGGGATCTTCCTGCCAGCAGTTTTCCGGTGAGCGTAACGCATGAACAGGCGCACAGGTTCGGTGTGGCGATCGAGGCCGAGGCGGGCTTCCTGGGCTTCGTTGTGGCGTTCGAGTCACCGGATCGGTTGGCGCGGTATTCCGCGGCACTGTTCGCTCAACGGCAATTATTGGGGGCTCTTGCTGCGGCTGATCCTGAGCGCGCCATGGAGATCGTGAGTTGGCGGATACCGGGGGTGACGCGTGATGTACTGGCGCGAGGTGAGTACTGGCGGCGCTACGACGGACCCATCAACCGGGCGGCGCATGTCACGTACGACCGCGTGCTCAGGGCACATGGTGTCGAAGGAGGAATCCTCAGTTATTCGCTTGCGGTGGAACTGCTGATTGCATGGGAGCGGTCACGGGAACCGTTGGACGCTCACTACCAGATCCGGTAGAAGAGCCTCAGACTTACCTCGATAGCATTGGTACGCGGTGCCCGTCCTTCCCCGGACCGGAACACCGAACGGTACGAAATCCCCGCCTCGATGGGTAGCGCCGGTCCCCCGGCTCCGCGATCGGCGCGGTACCACACCGCTCCGCCCAGGCTCCACGTCTCCTCCTTCGTATCCATGCTCATGTCTGCCGGAACGAGGCCGCTTACCGTTGGCGTGTCATCGTCGGCGAGTCCGTACACGTCCTCCTGTTTGCGCCGGTAGAAGAGCGATGTCATCACGCGGAACTGATCGGTGAGCCTGAGCGAAGGGTGCACGCTCAGTTCGAAGATATCGCCCAGGTTCCGCTCCATCGTGCGTTGATCGACGGCGAGCGCGATGGGGCGGTTGATCGATGAGACACGGGTGGCGATGCGGTCGGCGAGTTGCATCGTATACCGGGCGCCGAGCCAGAGGCCCAGGTGCGTCCCCGGCTCCGCGGCCACCTCGACGCCCCATTCGACATCCGTCTGCCCGTCTCCCGTGCCGATCTCGATGAACGCGCCATCTCGCGCCATGAATCCCGTGGGCAGCCTGACCGTGCCCGTAAGTACCGTGCGCAGTCCTGGCCGATTGATCAGTCCGAAACGCGCACCGAGCTCGATATCCCCGATGGTGGAGCGGCGGTGGTCCCGCAGCGCCAGCCCCACATAACCGAACTCGGGTCCCGTGAGTACCGTCTGTATGGCGGCGGTGTCGGGCGCGGTTGTGGGGAGTGGCAATGTGCCGCTGAGCGCCTGAGCGCCGAACGCCTGGAGTTCCGCGCCGAGCGCGGCGATAGCGGCGAGCAATGCGGCGCCGGCCGTGGAGCTTGAGCGGGGGACGAAGGGCGGGAGTGGCGACCCCGGTGCGGCGCCCACACCCGTGAGCATCATGATGTCGCTGCTGAAACGGCGTGCTCGCTGCACCAGCGCGTTGGCATCGGCGCACTGCTGGCTGCCGGGGCATCCGTACGCGCCCGCGGCGATCTGCGACTCGATATGCGCGGCGGCCGCCTCGAGATCTGCGCGCAGCGCCTCGACCTGCGCAATGTTGGTCCCCTGAGCCGTTGAAGCGCTGCTGGCCGGATTCCACCCCAGCTCGCTTGCTGCCGGATCAAACACGCTCTGGACGCTGGTTCGCGTCCTTACAATCGGAACGGTTGCCCGGAGAGTAAGGCGCGACGTGATCCCCACCGCTGCGTCGAACGGAAATCGCCTGATGTCCGCGTCCATGCGAGTTGTCAGGGCGCCCGCGTTCACCCGGTACGCAGGGTCGTCCAGCATGGAGCGAACCGCCGCTTCGACCAGCCCGAGAGACGGGAGCAGGACAGGGCCCACCGAGTCGGCTGAGAACGCCGCACCGATGGGATGTTCCACACCGTCCCGGTCGAGAAGGTTGTCGAAGTTGCGATAGTGCGCGGTGAACGAGATGCGGAGGGCGCCTGACGGTACGAGCCAGGCGTCCGGCAGCTGCTGTGCGGTGGCCGTAGTGGCCAGAGCCAGAGTGGCCAGAGCCGGTACGATAGCGAGACATCTGGTCCGGAACATTCGCCGCACAATCTAACCGGTCACGACGCGCTTGACGCTACCTCGCCACTCCGCCACGTTCCGGGAAGCCTTGAGCCCGGGTGGCGAAACCGGTAGACGCAAGGGACTTAAAATCCCTTGGGGGCAACCCCTTGTGGGTTCGAATCCCACCCCGGGCATGCGAGGCTGGGCTCACGCCTGCGCGGAAGCGGCCACGGCGTTATTCTTGCCATTCTACCCTACGCTCCAGTGTTCATGCGAAACGGATCATCCGGCGGGCCCTCAGGGGCGGGACGGCGCATCTCCATGCGTTGGGCGCGCAAGGCGGGCGTGTTTGCCGTTCTGGGTGCCTGGATGCTGTTGTCCACCTGCCGGCTGGACGATCTTGTGACACCCCCTCCCGCCGCCACTCTGACCTTCTCCCCGGTACAGCTGGCCGACTCGGCGGCACACGGTAGCACAGCGCTCCGTGTTTCCTCGTTCGAAATCGGGGTCAGCGGTACCGGCACGTTGAGTTGGACCGCAACTAGCGTCGGCGGCAGTGCCTGGCTGGGTCTCAGTTCCGCCAGTGGAAATGCACCCGGAACGGTTACAGTTACGTTCAATCCGGCAGGGCTCGACGTGGGCGTTCATCAGGATACGCTGCTCGTTACCGCCTCCAGTGTATCGGACCCCACAAGGTTACCGGTACGTTTCACGGTCTTCCCCTGCGTGGTGACGCCGGTTGAGTTCGGCACACCCGTCGCCGATTCGCTCACCACCGCGGACTGTTCAGCTCCAAGCCGGCCGGAACGTTTTGCAAAGGTGTACCGGATAACCGGATCCGGCGGTGATTCCGTATCGGTGAGCCTTGATGCCACTGGATTCAACGGGTTCATCGTGCTCGACAGCACCGCGGGCACCGGGGCGCCCCCCCTGGCGCAGGCTGACAGCTGCAATGACGTGGAGGGTGATCCTTGCCTCCGGTACCTGATGCTGCCCAGGCCCGGCACATACCGGATTGAAGCCACAACCGTGGCTCCCGGCGCCACGGGATCTTTCATACTGAACGTCACGCAGCCCGGACCGCCGAATGCGCCGGTAAACCTCACACAGTTGCGCCAGGACAGTATCAGTACCCTCGGTAGGGGAGCCATCATTCCGGAACCCGTCGTGGTGCTCGCCGCTGTGCCCAGCGATCCGGATGCCGGCGACCAGGTGCGACTCGAAGCGGAAGTCAGGCCGCTGGACGTCGGTTTCTCGAACACTCCTACTCATATCGGCGCGTTCGGACCGCAGGATGTCACGTCGTTCGTCCGAATTGACGAACTGGAAAGCCACACCAGCTACCGTTGGCAGCTGCGCGTGATGGACGAGACGGGGCGGACGGGGCCATGGATGGCGTTCGGGGTAAACGCCGCCGATACCGACTTCCGGATATCGGTGCCGCATGCGCCTGAGCCGCCTGCCGAACTGCGGCAGCTCAAGAGCAACGGGACCACAGCCATCACAGCGGGTGGGATGACCGATGAGGCCACCGTTGTATTCCGGGCCTTGTTGGCCGACCCTGACCCCGACGACGAGATCCAGCTCGAGGTCGAGGTGCGACCGGTGGACCAGGCGTTTACCGGCGTGCCCACGGCGGCGAGCATCTTCGTGTCATCGGGACAGACGGCGTCGGCCAGTGTCACCGCGCTGCTCGACGACACCGACTATCGTTGGCGCGCCCGCGCCACCGACCGGGCCGGGCTTTCCAGCGAGTGGGTGGCGTTCGGCGGTGCCGGGCCCGGCGGCCGGGACTTCAGGGTGCAGATACCGGCCACCAACCTGGGGTTCGTTGCGCAACCCACCGACGCCTTCGTCGGTGCCCTGATCGATCCCCCGGTGCAGGTGGCGGCACGTGACGCGAGCGGGCTCGTGAATACTGCATACAGCGGCGTCATCACCGTTGAGATCACGCCGGGAACCGGGACCACTGGAGCGGTCCTGTTGGGAACGGTGAGTCAGACCGCCGTGTCAGGAATAGCCACGTTCCACAACGTCAGCGTGGATCGGGCCGGGACGGGTTACCGGCTGTCTGCGTCTGCGCCGGGGCTGGTTGGTGCCACGAGTGCCGCGTTCGATGTCGAGGCCATCGCGGTCCACGTGGTGCTGGCCACACCGCCGTCCGCCTCCGGGCGGAGCGGTGTACCGTTGGAGCAGCAGCCCGTGGTGCAACTCGAGACTGTGGATGACGGCACACCGGTGGAGGAAGAAGGAATCGTTGTCACCGCAACGATCGGCTTTGGGCCGGAGGGAGCGTCGTTGAGCGGAGCCAGCGCCGTCACGGATGCCTCGGGGCGCGCCACGTTCGAAGCGCTTACGATCACCGGCCCGGTGGGCGGATACGTGCTGGAGTTCCGCGCTCCCAGCAAGGGTGTGGCAGTGTCGGATACGATCGCGCTGGAAGCGGCGCCCGCGGCGCGGTTGGCGATGGTGACCCAGCCGTCCGGGATCGCCCAGGCCGGTGTGGTGTTCCCCACACAACCCGCCGTGCGTGTTACGGACGGGTTCGGCAATTCCGTGGCGGACGCGGGCCTGACGGTTACTGCGGAGATCGCCTCTGGTCCGGCCGGCGCGCTCGAAGGCGGCACCGCGGTCATAACCGATCTCGACGGCGTTGCCGCGTTTGCCGATGTCGCTATTGGAGGGCCCGTCGGGACTTACACGCTACGGTTCGTTTCGGACGGGTTGGAGAGCGTCACCTCCGACGCGATAGAACTGGGGCCGGGCCCGGCAGCGACGATCACCATGCTTGCCGGTGACGGGCAGACGGCCACGGCGGGAACGTCCGTTGAGATTCCGCCCGCCGTGCTGGTGACCGACCAGCATGACAACCCGGTTCCCGGCGTGCCGGTTACGTTCACCGTGACGGCGGGCGGCGGCGCGGTCAATCCGACCACACCGGTGATCTCCGACGCCTTTGGCGTTGCCGCCGTCACGTCCTGGACCCTCGGCATGGAAGCGGGTGTCAACACGCTGGAGGCCGCGGCTGAGGGACTTATCGGCAGTCCGGTCACGTTCACAGCAACGGGCGAGGCGGGCTCGGCGGGACAGCTCGCAATCGTCCTGCAGCCGTCGTCCACAGTTGTAGTTGGCGAGCCCTTCGCGCAGCAGCCGGTGTTGCAACTGCAGGATACTCTCGGTAATCCCGTATTGACCGCCGGCGTCATGGTCTCCGCCGCAATCCAGTCCGGGCCAGGCGGCGGTTCGCTCGGCGGCACGACGACCGTAGCGACCCAGCTTGGGCTGGCCACGTTCACCGACCTGCATATCTCCGGCACAGCCGGGACCTACCGGCTGCGATTCACCGCAGATCTGGTGACCGGGGCGACGTCTGACGAGATCCTGGTGGAGCCCGGGGAAGGGGAAACGATCGCCGTCCACGATGGGAACAACCAGTCGGCTACGGTAGCTACTGCGGTAGCCGTACCTCCAAGCGTGCTGGTTACCGATCAGTTTGGCAATCCCGTGGGCGGGGTCGCGGTTGCCTTCGCGGTGACAACTGACGGTGGCGGCGCCACGGACACCGAGACCGTCACCAGCGGCAGTGGGATCGCGGCGGTGGGAAGCTGGACACTGGGCACCGTGGCCGGCACGAACACACTGACGGCCACCTCGGCCGGGCTCAGCGGTTCACCGGTCACTTTCACCGCTACGGGCACGGCGGGGGCGCCGGACACGCTACGGGCGGTCAGCAGCACGACACCGAGCGGCACTGTGGGAGAAGCGGTGGATCCGAGCCCCACCGTGATCGTGGTGGACCAGTTCGGGAACCCGGTAGCGGGTGAAACCGTGACCTTCACTCCGGAACCGGGGGCCGGCGAGGTGTCGGTTGAGTCAACGGAGACAGGGGAGACCGGCCAGGCGAGTGTGACCTGGACGTTGGGGACGACGCCCGGTGAGCATGTGCTGAACGTCACGTCCGGGAGCCTCGGTCCCGTCACGTTCACGGCCACGGCGAGCCCGGGCGACCTCGCTGGCTTCCTGGTCGAAGCGGCGGGGGGCGGGCCAATCGGCAGTCAGATAGCCGGCCAGCCGTTCGACATTCGGGTGACCGCCCTGGACGAGTTCGAGAACACGGTGACGTCGTTCGAGGGCACGGTGGATATCAGCTCCACCGGCACCCTCGGCGAAGGCGCTGGCATCACGGCGGCGTTTGGTGCCGGGGTGCTCGAGCCGCACCCGGTCACGATTACGAACATCGGACAGGTCACCGTGACGGCAACGAACACAGGGGGAGCCGAGAGCGGGACGAGCCACAACTTCACAGTCGATCCCGGTGAGGCGGATGCGGCGCTGACTACGGCGGTCGTGCCGGACGGCACGGCAACTCTCGCGACGGTGGTGACCATTACGGTCCGGGACGCGCTCGGCAATGTGCGAACGGCCGGGGGCGACGCGGCGTTGCTCGCGGCATCGGTGACCGACGGACCGAACGCCGGCGCCACGTTCACCGATGTGCAGGATTCCGGGGGCGGCGAATACACCACCTCCTACACCCCGTCCAATACCGGGACCGACGAGATCGTGGTGACGCTGGACGGAGAGCCGATCTTCGGGAGTCCGTTCACGAGCATCGTGAGTCCCGCCCCGGGCGAAGCGGCCACCACGACTGTGCTTACGTCATCAGCCAACCCATCGGCGTCGGGACAGTCCGTGACGTTCACCGCTACCGTCACCAGTGAGGCCGGCACCCCCACGGGCAACGTGCAGTTCCGGAGGGACGGTGCGCTCCAGGGCAACATTTCGTTGGTCGATGGCGTGGCGACGATGGTGATGTCGGACCTCGCCATTGGCACCCGACGGATTACCGCGCGGTACCTCGGAATCGTGGATCTCTTCGCCCAGAGCGCGGACACGTTGGATCAGGTGGTGCAGGCGGCACCGACGCACCTGGCCGTCACGCAGCAGCCGCAAGGTGGTGCGAGCGGGGAACTGCTGGTTCAGCAACCGGTTGTGGAGATCCGGGACGGTGGTGGGACCCGGGTGACGGCCGATAACGCCACTCAGGTGACGGTCGAGATCGTTTCCGGGGTGGGAGGAGAGCTGGGTGGTACGCGGACGCCTACGGCCGCCGCCGGCCTGGTCGAGTTCTCGGATCTCACATTGGCGGGAACCGCTGGAGAGGAGTACGTGCTGCGGTTCACGGCAGATCCGGCCCTGACGTCTGTGAATGCGGATCTCGTGACGGTCACCGCGGGAGCGGCCGCGCGGCTGGCGTTCGCTGCGGAGCCCCAGAATACCGTTGTCGGCGAGACGATGCCGCCGGTGACCGTACAGGTTCAGGACGGATCCGGCAACCCGGTTGCCGCGACCGGCATTGCCGTCAACCTCACGCTGTCCAGCGGGAGTGGAACCTTGTCCGGCACGCTGCAGCAGCTCACGGACGCCGCCGGGCTGGCGACATTCGCCGATCTCTCCATCGATGAAATGACAACCAAGCAGCTGACCGCTTCGGCGGATGATCTCACGGACGCCGTCAGCGCTGAGTTTTCGATCACCGCGGGAGCCGCGGCAGAGGTGACGCTCACGGGTCCGGCGTCGGTAGTGGCCGGGGTCGCGAGTGACGATTTTACGCTGACGGTGAGGGATGCGCAGGGTCATCCGACGGAAGTGAGCGAGACAACGACGCTGACGCTGGCGACGGATCAGGAGCCGGGCACAGCGACGTTCGTGCCTGTCAGCCCAATCACGATCGCTGAGGGGGCGGGGAGTGCGACGTTCGCGTACACGAACACTCGTGTGGGAACTGGGACGCATACGATCACGGCGGCGTTCGAGAGCGGAGATGCGGGTCTGACGGATGCAGAGGTTTCAGCCGCGATTACGGTGACGTCTGCCGCAGCGGCGCAACTGGTTTTCGGCCTGCAGCCCCAGAACGCCGTGGCCGGGGCCACGCTGGATCCGGTGACCGTGCGGATCGAGGATGGGTTTGGGAATCTGCGGACGGATGCCACGGATGCGGTGACGCTGGTGCTGTCGGATCCACAGGATGCGACGCTGTCAGGGACGGTGGTGGACGTGGCGGCGGTGGATGGGGTCGCGGTTTTCGATGATTTGAGTGTGGACCAGGCGGGGACTTACACGCTGACCGCCGCGTCGGGCGTGCTTACCGAAGTGGTGAGCGCGGAATTCACGATCACGGCGGGGGCGCTGTCCCTCGTGGCAGCGCCAACGACTACGGCCAGCATCACGAATCCCTGACGTATGTGACATGGACGCAAGGGATTAATCCCTTTGGGTGAGCAGCCTGCGCTGAAGCAGCAACGGCGTTATTCTTGCCGTTGTACCCTGCGCTTCGGTGTTCATGCGAACGGTATTGCTCAGCGGGCCCTTCGGGGCAGGATGGCGCGTCTCCTCGCGTTGGGCGCGCAGGGCGGCTGCGTCCGCCGCTCTGGGTGCGTGGATGTTGCTGTCCACCTGTCGGCTGGACGACCTTGTGACGCCCCCTCCCACCGCCACACTCACGTTTTCACAGGTCCGGTTCGCCGACTCGGCGGCCCACGGTAGCACAGCGCTCCGTGTCTCTTCGTTCGAAATCGGGGTCAGCGGTACCGGCACGTTGAGTTGGACTGCAACTCGGGCCGGCGGAAGCGCCTGGTTGGGTCTCAGCTCCACCAGCGGTACTGCGCCGGGAACCGTTACAGTTACGCTCAATCCGGCGGGGCTTGACGCCGGCGTTCACCACGACACGCTGCGGGTAGCGGTTTCCGGCGCGGTCGATGCCACCCGGATACCGGTACGGTTCACCGTGTTCCCGTGTGTGGTAGCGCCGCTGGAACCTGGCACTCCGGTCATCGACTCGCTCACCACCGCGGACTGTTCAGCACCAGGCCGGCCGGAGCATTTTGTAAAGGTGTACCGAATAACCGGAGCCGGCGGTGATTCCTTATCGGCGATCCTCGATGCCACCGGATTCAGCGGGTTACTCGTGCTCGACAGCGCCGCCGGCACCGGGGCGCCTCCGCTGGCTCAAGCTGACCGCTGCCATGAGGTGGAGGGCGGTACTTGCCTTCGGTACGTGCTGCTGCCCAGGCCAGGCACATACCGGATAGAGGCCACGACGGCGGCCGCGCGCGCCACGGGATCCTTCATGCTGAACGTCACCCAGCCCAGGCCGCCGAATGCCCCGGTGAGCCTCTCGCAGTTGCGTCGGGATAGCACCAGCACTCTCGGCGTGGGTTCAGTCATCGCGGAGCCGGTTATAGTGCTGGCTGCCACGCCCACCGATCCCGATATTGCCGATCGAGTACGACTCGAAGCCGAAGTGCAACCGCTGGGCACATCGTTTACCAACTCCACCACCCACATCGGCGGGTTCGGACCCCAGGGCGTCACGTCGTTTGTCCTGGTGGACGATCTGGATAACCACACGAGCTACCGGTGGCAGCTGCGAGTCGTGGACGAAACTGGGCGGTCGGGCCCCTGGGTGGTGTTCGGGTCAGACGCCGATCAGACCGATTTCCGGATAGCCGTTCAGCGGCCACCGGAGGCGCCTGGCGAACTCCGGCAGCTCAAGAGCAACGGGACGACTGCGATAACGGCCGGAGGAACGACCGATGAGGCCACCGTTGTGTTCCGGGCCTTGTTGGCCGACCCTGACCCCGACGACGAGATCCAGCTCGAGGTCGAGGTGCGACCGGTGGACCAGGCGTTTACCGGCGTGCCCACGGCGGCGAGCATCTTCGTGTCATCGGGACAGACGGCGTCGGCCAGTGTCACCGCGCTGCTCGACGACACCGACTATCGTTGGCGCGCCCGCGCCACCGACCGGGCCGGGCTTTCCAGCGAGTGGGTGGCGTTCGGCGGTGCCGGGCCCGGCGGCCGGGACTTCAGGGTGCAGATACCGGCCACCAACCTGGGGTTCGTTGCGCAACCCACCGACGCCTTCGTCGGTGCCCTGATCGATCCCCCGGTGCAGGTGGCGGCACGTGACGCGAGCGGGCTCGTGAATACTGCATACAGCGGCGTCATCACCGTTGAGATCACGCCGGGAACCGGGACCACTGGAGCGGTCCTGTTGGGAACGGTGAGTCAGACCGCCGTGTCAGGAATAGCCACGTTCCACAACGTCAGCGTGGATCGGGCCGGGACGGGTTACCGGCTGTCTGCGTCTGCGCCGGGGCTGGTTGGTGCCACGAGTGCCGCGTTCGATGTCGAGGCCATCGCGGTCCACGTGGTGCTGGCCACACCGCCGTCCGCCTCCGGGCGGAGCGGTGTACCGTTGGAGCAGCAGCCCGTGGTGCAACTCGAGACTGTGGATGACGGCACACCGGTGGAGGAAGAAGGAATCGTT
Source organism: uncultured Gemmatimonadaceae bacterium (assembly GCA_964613905.1). GTDB lineage: Bacteria > Gemmatimonadota > Gemmatimonadetes > Gemmatimonadales > GWC2-71-9 > CAZTIV01. The sequence continues at coordinate 16,916 of CAZTIV010000046.1, forward strand.
GTCACCGCAACGATCGGCTTTGGGCCGGAGGGAGCGTCGTTGAGCGGAGCCAGCGCCGTCACGGATGCCTCGGGGCGCGCCACGTTCGAAGCGCTTACGATCACCGGCCCGGTGGGCGGATACGTGCTGGAGTTCCGCGCTCCCAGCAAGGGTGTGGCGGTGTCGGATACGATCGTTCTGGAAGCGGGCCCGGCAGCCTCCATGACGCTGTTTGCCGGTGACGGCCAGACCGCCACCGCGGGCACCGCCGTCGAGACTCCGCCGTCAGTGCTCGTGACCGATGCCTACGGGAACCCGGTATCCGGCGTTGAGGTCACGTTTGTCGTGGCCGGCGGCGGCGGGAGCATCAACCCGGAGACGCCGGTGGGCACGGGCACGAACGGCATCGCGGGGGTGATCTCGTGGACGCTGGGGACGGAGGCGGGTGAGAACACGCTCACGGCATCCGTGGGCGGACTTGGCGGCAGCCCGGTCACATTTACCGCTACTGGTGTTTCCAGCGCCGACGCGGCGGTGCTGGTCTTCAGCGTCGAGCCGAGTACGGTGACGGCGGGCCGACCGATCGATCCGGCGGTCGAGGTGATGGCGTTGGACGCGGAAGGGATTCTGGTGACAGAGTTCACCGAGAACATCACCATCGCCATTCAGACCGGTACGGGCGCGGCTGGCGCGGCCTTCCTCGCGACGTCCACGACGACCGTCGCGGCGGTGAACGGCGTGGCCACGTTCCCGGATCTGGCCATCGACAGCGCCGGCGTCGATTATCGGCTGCAGGCGTCCGCCACCGGTCTCACCAGTGCGAGCAGCGCGCAGTTCCACATCACACCGGGTGATGCCAGTCGGCTCGTGTTCTTCGAGCCACCGGGGAACACGCAGGCAGGCGTTCCTGTCGATCCCGCGGTGGTGGTGGAGGCGCGCGATGACCTGGGCAACCGCGCCACGGGGTTCACGGGTCCCGTCACGATGGCGATCGCCGCGGGAACCGGGACGGGGGGTGCGGAGTTGCTGGGAACAACGGTCGTCCCGGCGGTGGAAGGACGGGCAACGTTCGACGACCTGTCGATCGATCTGGTGGGCTCGGGATACCGCCTCGAGGCTTCCTCCGCCGAGCTTCCCACCGTCCTCAGCGGAACATTCAACGTGTTCTCGAGTGACGCAACGCAGCTCAGGTTCACGGTGGATCCCACAGATGCCGTGGCGGGCGCGACGATCACGCCCGCGGTCGAAGTGACGGCGCTCGACGAGTTCGACAACCCGGTCGATGACTTCACCGGACAGATCACGGTCGAGATCACGGACGGTACGGGTTCGGAAGGGGCGGTGCTGACCGGCAACCTGACCGTCCATGCGACGGAAGGCGTCGCGGTGTTCCCGGACCTGTCGGTCAATCTATCCGGCACCGGCTACACGCTCACGGCGCGCTCGGGCACGCTAGGCCGGGATACGAGTTCCGCGTTCAAGGTGGAAGTTGGGCCGGCGGCGTTTCTCCGGCTCACCTCTGGTGACCAGCAGACCGGCACCGTAGCGGAAGTGCTGGCCGAGCGGCTGGTCGTCACGGTAACCGACGAACCCGGGAATTCCGTTGAAGGGTTTGTCGTCACCTTTGCGATCACGGAAACACCGGACGCTGCCGAGGGGCACGAACTCGATGCGACGGCAGTGGCGACCGGCCCTGACGGGCGCGCGTCGGCTTCCCTCACGCTCGGCACGCGTAGCGGGGTGTACGTCGTAACCGTGACCGCCGGGGATGTAGCGGGGAGTCCGCTCGAGTTCTCGGCCCTTGCCGTTGCTGCTGAGCCTGTAGTCCTGGCGGCGGTCAGCAGCCTGTCACCCACGGGACCGGTTGGTGGCGCGGCCGATCCCGCACCCGTCGTCGAGGTGCTCGACGCATTTGACAACCCCGTTCCGGGGGAGACCGTGACGTTCACTACGGCACTCGGATCGGGGGAAGTATCCGAGACTGATGTTGTGACCGGCTCCGACGGTCGAGCCACCGTGGAATGGACCCTGGGGATCATCCCCGGCGAACAGCAGCTGACCGTGACTTCGGGAGTGCTTGAGCCGGTCACTTTCACCGCCACCGCCCGCATTGGTGAGCTGGCCTCGTTCCTTGTCGAGAGGGAGGACGGGGGATCCATCGGTACCCAGACGGCCGGCGAGGAGTTCGAGATACGCGTGACGGCGATCGACGCATTCGGGAACAGGGTGACTTCATTCGAAGGACGTGTCGACATCACGTCGGCCGCGGTTCTGGAAGAGGGTGGAGGGACCACACCGCAGTTCTCGCTTGGTGTGCTTGACGATCACGACGTTGTGATCACAAACACCGGCGATTTCACCCTGGTGGCCACGAACACCGACGGCGGCGAGTCTGGAATGAGCAATACGTTCACAGTGGTGGCGGGACCGCCGGACGAAGACGAAACCACGGCAACTGTGCCCGGCGGCACCGCGAATATCGCCACGACCGTGACGATCACGGTTCGCGACTCGTGGGGCAATGTCCGCACCGGTGGAGGCGACGAGTCCCTGCTTTCCGCGGAGGTCATCGACGGGCCCAACGAGGGGGCGGAGTTCACGGCTCCCGAACATATGGGCGACGGGGTGTACACGATGTCGTATACCCCCGTCAATGCCGGCACCGACACGGTCTCGGTTGAACTGGACGGCGATCCTGTAGCCGGCAGTCCGTTCACGACCGTGGTGGAGCCTGCGCCCGACGGGACCGCCACGACCACCGTGCTGACATCTTCGGCGAACCCGTCCATCTTCGGGGAGGAAGTAACGTTCACAGCCACGGTGACCAGCGGCGCGGGAACTCCGACCGGCAACGTTCATTTCCGCCGCGATGACGCACCCGGAAACAACAACAGACCGCTCGTCGGGGGAGTGGCGACGTTCACGGTGTCGGATCTGGCCGTCGGCACCCGGCGCATCACCGCACGGTACACCGGGAATGAGTTCGCGGAAAGCGCCGACACGCTCGATCAGGTGGTGCAGGCGGCCTCCACCGAACTCGCGATGGTCCGGCAGCCGGTGGGCTCGGCCAGTGGATTACCGCTCGACCAGCAGCCCGTGGTTGAGCTGCTGGACGCGGGTGGCAACAGGGTGACGGCGGACAACTCGACGGTGGTGAGCCTTGCCGTCATGGAGGGAACCAGGGGTGAACCGGGAGGAACGCTGCCGGTTTCCGCCGCCGCCGGGCTGGCCACCTTCACCGACCCGATGCTCAGTGACGTCGTGGAAGAGGCGTACGTGCTTGCTTCACGGCTGTACTGGAGCTCACGGCTGTGGATCCTGACCCGGTTACGGTGACGGCGGGCGATCTCCAGCCGGCAGTTGCCCACCCCCGTTGGTCCCGATTTTGCCTATATTTTACAGCATGATCTGTCCCCGCTGCTCCGTCGCTGAAATCAACGACGACACCAACGCCTGTGTCCTCTGCGGGTTCACCCCTTCTACGGTGGCCCTGGAGCAGCTGGTTACGGACGAAGTCCGCGAAACCATCCAGACCGAGCTGGCGGATCGCTTCGAGCTTCAGGTACTCCTCCGCTGCGGATCACGCTCTGTGGTATATGTGGCCCGCGACATCGCCCACGACCGGCTAGTGGCACTGAAGACGCTGCCCCTCCAGGGGCCCATCACCCCTGAGCTTTCCCAGCGCTTCCAGCGCGGCGTGGCGCTGGCAGCGGCCGCGCAGCACTCGCACATCGTCCCCATCTTCGAACATGGCGTATCCCGCACCGTCCTCTGGTACACGATGGAGTTCATCAAGGCCAGGCCACTCGCGGAGATCCTGAAGGAGAGCGGGCCGTTCGACCTCCAGCGCACCGTTCAGATCGTCGAACAGGTCGCCGGAGCGCTTGACCACCTGCATCGGCGCGGCGTGATCCACGGCAACCTCAAACCCTCCAACGTCCTTGTCGATCAGAACGGCTGGGTCCGCGTTGGCGACGCAGCCGTGATCCATTCGCTGAGTCAGGCGCGCGCCGCTCACACCGCGTGGGGATCGCTGCTGAGCCCCGAATACATGGCGCCCGAGCAGTTCCATCACCGCACGGTAGGTCCCAGCGCCGACCAGTACGCGCTGGCCGCGCTCGCGCACGAGTGCCTCACCGGCAGTCCGCCGTTCATGGGGGATTCCTTCGACGAGCTGGCCCGCAAGCACCGCGAGGAACAGCCGGCCCGCGTGGCCGATCTCAGGCCCGATCTTCCGGCCTACGCCGCCGACGCCGTTCAGCGCGGCCTCGCCAAGACGCCCCCTGAGCGTTTTGCCAACGTGCTCGACTTCGTCTCGATGCTCGGCGGCACCTGGATGCGACCCGCCGCGGGAGCGCTCGGCTCCGCGCCCACCGGACGCGCAAGTTCGGCCTCAGTGGTGCTGGTCCCGCCCAGGGTCAGGCGTTCGGTTTCCATGCTGCACGTGGCCGTCGCCACTGCGGCCCTCGCCGTGGCCGCGGGGGTGTACCTGTTCACCCGTGACTCCGGAACGCCCGCGCTCGGTCCCATGGTGACCGACTGGATACCAGCGCCGGTGGCGCCCACACGTGCGCACTGGATCCGCTGGGTATGGCCTACTG
>CAZTIV010000047.1:0-21313 GCA_964613905.1 uncultured Gemmatimonadaceae bacterium
GTTTCCTGGCCGAGATCCGCACCACGGCCAACCTCCAGCACCCGCACATCCTGCCGTTGCACGACTCCGGTGAGGCCGGCGGGAGCGTCTTCTATGTGATGCCGTTCGTCGAGGGGCAGAGCCTCCGGGACCGACTGGTGCAGGAGAAACAGCTCCCGGTGGACGACGCCGTCCGGATCACGCGCGAAGTGGCCTCAGCACTCGACTACGCGCACAGGCACGGCGTGGTGCACCGCGACATCAAGCCGGAGAACATCCTGCTCCACGACGGGCAGGCGCTGGTGGCCGACTTCGGCATTGCGCTGGCCGTGAGCCGGAGCGACGGCGGCACCCGCATGACCGAAACCGGGATGAGCCTAGGCACGCCGCATTACATGGCCCCTGAGCAGGCCATGGGCGAACGCGAGATCTCCGCGCGCGCCGACGTGTATGCACTGGGTTGCGTGTTGTACGAGCTGCTGGTGGGCGAGCCTCCGTTCACCGGGCCCACGGCGCAGGCAATCATCGCGCGGGTCATGACCGAGCAGCCGCGGGGGCTGACGCTGCAGCGCCGCACGATCCCCCCGCACGTGGAAGCGGCGGTGCAGACCGCGTTGGAGAAACTGCCGGCCGACCGTTTCCCCAGCGCCGCGGCGTTCAGCGAGGCCTTGGATAACCCGTCCTATGGGATGGGTACCGCCAGAACGCTCGCGGTGGCCGCTCCCGCGGGGACATGGAACCCACGCCATTGGTCCCTGCCCACAAAGGTCTTCGCGCTGGCCGCAGTGGCGCTCGCGGCACTTGCCGGGTGGCTCGCCAGGAGTCCGTCGCCGGCAACATCTGATCCCCGGCCCGTGGTCGCGTTTCAGGCGCTGGACTCCGTGCCCGGCCGGTCGCGGCCGATCGTCGCGTCTACTGGCGCTATTGCGTGGATTGAGCCGGACGGCATCCGCGTCCGCTTGCCAGGGGCCACGGAGCCTATTGTGCTCCCGGGCACGGAGCGCGCGGTGGTTCAGGCGCTCGATTTCTCTCCCGAGGGTGACTGGCTGGCCTTTGCCGTACCGCCCGCGGTTGCCGGTCCGGCCACTCGAGCAGCGCTCAGGCGCATCCCGACCTCCGGCGGTGTGCCGCAGACCATATCAAGCGAAGTGCCGGGCCACTCTGGCGCCTTCGTCGAGTCGGTCACCTGGGGAAGCGACGGAAACATCTATCTGTCAATCGCGGACTTGCCGGCGAGCCAGAGCGTGGTGACCAGGGTGCCCGCCTCGGGCGGAGCCCTGGACACCATCTTCACAAGGGCGGCCCAGTTCGTGATGACGAACGCCCTCCTGCCCGACGAGCGGACGTTGCTGCTCACGTTCACCGGGCTGGCTGGCGCAGACGCGAGAATCGTGGCGCTGGACCTGCAAAGCCGCGACACCACGCCGGTCCTGACGGGTGCGCTCTCGGGACATTGGTCGCCCACCGGGCACATCCTGGCTGGGCGGCACGACGGTGCACTCGTGGCCCTCCCGTTCGACCTCAAGTCCCGGCGAGTGACCGGCGCCGCGATTCCCGTGGCGGACAGCGTCAACGCCGAGAACAATCGGTCGAAGTTCTCGGTCTCAGGCGGCGGGACGATGGCCTACGTCCGCGGCGCTGCGGCCGCGGTCGTGGCCGGTACGTTCCGGATTGCGCTCATGAGCGTGGCGGGCACCGTCGAGCATGTGCCGTTGCCGCCCACCGATCACTGGGATGGTTCGTTCTCACCGGACGGACGCCGGATCGCCTACACCCGGGGTGACCAGATCTGGGTCTTCGACCTGGACCTGGGCACGCACCGCCAGCTCACGCGTGACGGCAGCAACCATCACAATCCAATCTGGGCGCCCGACGGTCGCCAGGTGGCATTCCGGGCTGACCGGGCGGGAGCGTCAGGGCACATCTACGCCCTGGCAGCCGACGGGCGCGACTCGGTTCCGAGGCTGCTCGGCAGCGCGAGCGTGCCGCTGAACCCCACTCAATGGCTGGCCGATGGCACGATGCTGGCTTTTTCCGAAAACCCCACGTACGACGTGTTCAAGCTACGCATAGACAGCTCGACGGTTGCGATTCCCGTGCTGGACGCCGACTGGAACGACCGCAACGCCCGGATCTCGCCGGACGGACGCTGGATCGCCTACGCCTCTAACGAAGACGGCACCCTACGGCTCTATGTGCGGCGCTGGCCGGACCTCACCCGCAAGACGCTGGTGGCGCAGCGGTTGGCTGCTTCGAGCTACCCGCTCTGGGCGCCAGATGGCCGCACGCTCTACGTTCATGGGGAAGGGCAGCTCACCGCCGTGAGTCTCGATCCGCGGGAGGATGGCATGCGGGTCACGGGAACCCGGACCATTCATCAGAATGTCCCCGGGATGATCCAGGACCTGCACCCGGACGGCCAGCGCATGCTTTACCTGTCGCAGCAGGCGGCGGAAACAGGACCTTCCGTCACCCCGCGACTGATCGTTGTCACCAACTGGTTCGAGGTGCTGCGGGAGCGGCTGAGGGGTGCCGCTCGGTAGGGCAGGCGCAGGTGGCCGCGCTTGCTCCTATCTGCCAGCCAGCCGATTCAGCATCACATACCAGTGCTCCAGCTCCCCGAAGAACTCGCGGACCAGGATCCGCTCGTTCAGCCCGTGGGCAAACTGGTCGCTGTCCTTCATGAACTGGCCCATCACCCCGTACGTGGGAATCCCCGCCTCGCGGAACACGCCGCCATCAGTGTAGTATGGCGCCATGATGGGGATTACCGGTGTCCCTGGATGTCTTGCCTGCACCGCTTCAGTCACCGCTTCAACTACGTCGTCGCGGAGCGGTGATTCGGGACTGGGCATTACATCTCCCACCACGCGGATCCTGAGTCCCGGCGTGGCCGCCACCTGGAGCAGCGTAGCCTGCACATCCTCCCAATCCACGCCGGGGAAGATCCTGCAGTTGACCGTGGCCGTGGCGGACTGCGGCAGCGCGTTCTCCGCGTGGCCGGCGCGAAGCATGGTGGCTACACAGGTGGTGCGGGTGATTCCCACCACTTCAGGCTGGTGCCACAATACATCCGCCGCCGCCGCATCATCCGGGTTCTCCGCCAACCTGGCCATGGCCTCTCCTACGGGCCCCGGCGTCAGGCGTGACATCGACCGGAAGAACTGTCGCGTGGCCTCCGTAGTCCGCACCGGGAAGCGGTAAGCCGCAATATTCCCGAGCGCTCCCGCCAGCTCGTAGATGGCGTTGTCGGTGCGCGGCGTGGAGCTGTGTCCGCCCGGGTTCGTTACGGTGAGCTCGAACGTGGCGTAGGTTTTTTCTGCGTTCTGCAGAAAAAAGGCAACCGGACGGCCACGTTCGTCCAACTGCCCGCTGCCACCGTCCGCGTTCAGGGCATACTCGGCATCAACCAGAACACGATGCTCAGTCACGAGGCCGCGGGTCGAGACCATGTCGGTCTCTTCATCGCCTGTGAAGGCAATAATCAGGTCCCTCCCGGGTACGAACCCTTCCGCTCGGAATCTCAGGAACGTGGCCGTGAGGGCCGCCACTCCCGCCTTGTTGTCGAACGTGCCGCGGCCAAAGAAGTAACCGTCTTCCTCGATCAGCGTGAAGGGATCCCGCTCCCAGTCATCCGGGAGGGCGTCCACCACATCCATGTGGGCAAGAAGGGCGATGGGCGGTTTCCCGGACGACCCGTCTCCGCGATACCGCACCACCAGTGCCGCAATCTCCTCTCCGCTCTCCAGCGTGAAGGGAACTACGTGCACGTCCTCGCGGGCAAAGCCGCCCCGGCGGAATTGCTCGGCCAGGTACCTCGCCATGGCAGGAACCTGTCCATGCCCTGCGGCGGTGCGGTAACCGATGATGGTCCGGTAAACCTCGAGCGCCTTCCGCTGATAGGGCTCGGTGTAATCCGCGCTCGAATCCTGGGCGAGGAGAGGCCCGGCCATGAGAACAAGGAACAGGAAAAGGAGCCTGTGCACCGGTGGTCACCTGGCTTTGATAGAGTAGAACTTATGCTACCCGCCCACGAGGGCTCCTCTGGTTACCATGGTCACCCTGCCCTCCGGTCCCCTGAGTTCAACAGTCATCTCATTGCGCACCCATCGACCGGCATCGAGGTCGATTTCCATCTCTCCACGCAGAGTTCCTTCAGCCTGAGCTCCGTCCGGGCCCGTACCAGCTATGTTGCCCGCGCCCGTGATCAAGGCGATACGCGCTCCGTTGCGCGCCTCGATCCGCTCGAGCCGGTACCGTACTCGAGTGACGGAAGCGGGTCCGGGCATGCCGGGCGGTGCCGCCACGGAGTCCTCCCAGGTAGCGCCCGGAGTCACCGCCCGCTCCGGCAACACGAACCCACTCGGGAGACCAGCCTGCACTGGGCCGGCACCGCCGACTTCGTCAAGCACCTGGCCGCGAGTGTCCATTCGTATCTCGCGGCGCGCTCCCCTGAGGCCGGCAATCGCGGCCACCGCCTCAGGCGGGGCGGGACCCACGAACCGTATCGAATCCATGACGGTCTCGAGCCGCCTCACATTCTGTTCTACGGCCAGAACGTTCTGAGTCATCACCATCAATTGGCGCACCGTAACCGAACCGAACTGCCCCTCGATCGTGGTGGAGGTCTCGATCCGGTAGCGCGATGTCTGTCCTTCAGGTGGCGCAAGTCGCAGCAACACTCCAGCCTGACCGGCCAGGAGGCCGGGTGATACAGCGGCCAGAACGACCGCAGCTCCCATAAGGCGCGAATATATGGTCTTCATGATCCCCTTCCCGAGGTTGCCCAAATCTGCTCCGCCGGGCGTCACATTGCCACTATCTGCACCGAAGACGCGGATTCGGTATCTTGGCTCCTGTGATACCCCTCTTGGCGTTGTTCGGACTCACATTCGCCCCCACCCCGTGGAGCCCCTGTGGTCCGGCGGTCAACGCCGCAGTGGAAGACGCCTGGGTCCGCTACCGGGCCGGCGACATGGAAGTAGCCGGGCAGGCCTTCGAATCCGCCCGACGCCGGTGCCCCGAACACATCGGAGCGCGCGTAGGACTCGGGTACGTGGCACTCCGATCCGATGACCGCCCCACCGCAACCCGGTGGTTTGAGGCCGTGCTCGACGACGATCCGCTGAACGTGGACGCGCTCGTGGGGCTCGGAATTGTTCTACGGAGAACCGGGGAGAATGTGGGGGCCGAGAGGCTTTTCCGCCGCGTCCTGGAGCTGGATCCGAACCATGCCGAGGCTCTGGAATTCCTTGGAGTGGCGGCACCGGTAAGGCCTGTGGCGCGGCCGCCGCTCCGGCTGCCGGACACCGTGGAGGCGGTAGCCCGCACGGCTGGAGACCGATTCGAGGTTCTCCGGGGCGGGCGGTGGCAGCCGATCTATCTGAACGGCGTCAATCTGGGCGCGGCTCTTCCAGGGAGATACCCGAGCGAGTTTCCCGCACGGGACGTATATGCCGCGTGGATTGCGGAACTGGCTGAACTGCGCGCCAACACGATCAGGGTCTACACGATTCACCCCCCCGCGTTCTATGACGCGCTGGCAGCACACAACCGGGCTAACTCCTTTCGTCCCATCTTGTTGGTGCACGGCGTATGGACCGAACTCCCTCCGGATCACGATTTCGATGACGCAGATTGGCGCGGCGCATTCGAGGAGGAGATGAGGCGTGTGGTGGACGTGATCCACGGGCGCGCTGACATCCGGCATCGGCCGGGCCACGCTTCCGGATCGTACGGATCCAACGTCTCGCCCTGGACCCTGGGATACATCATCGGTCGGGAATGGGAACCGTACGCGGTGGAGGCATTCAATCTGGCCCACCCGGACATGACCGACTGGCGGGGCCGATACCTCGAGATCTCCGGAGGCACCGCCACGGACGTATGGCTCACGCAGGTGATGGAGCACATGATTACCTACGAGACGGAGACATATCGGATCCAGCGACCGATTGCCTATACCAGCTGGCCTACCCTTGACCCCTTGCATCACGTGACGGAACCCACCGCCGATGAGGAGGTGGCAATCCGACGTCGCCTGGGCGAGTCGGTAGGGAGAGCGCCACTCGAGTACGACAACGACGCGGTGGACCTGGACCCCATGCTGATCCGCGCGACCACCGCGTTCCGGGGAGGCGTGTTCGCGGCATATCATGCGTACCCGTACTATCCCGACTTCATGATCCTGGATCCCGCTTACAGCGTGGCCGAGTCGCCCTGGGGACGATCCAACTATTACGGATACCTGACGGCGCTGAAGGCCCGGCACCCCGGCATGCCGGTGGTGATAGCGGAGTACGGCGTCCCGGCAAGCCTCGGTTCATCTCACCTCCAGCCGCAGGGATGGCACCACGGCGGGCACACCCAGACCGGCATGGCGGAGATCAACGCGCGCATGACCCGCGAGATCGCCTCCGCGGGAATGGCGGGCGGCATCGTGTTCGCCTGGATCGACGAGTGGTTCAAGCACAACTGGCTGGTGATAGACAAGGAACTGCCGCGCCATCGTAACAGGCTCTGGCTCAACCTGCTCGACCCCGAGCAGATGTACGGGATCATTGCCCTCGAACCCCTCCCACCCGTTGCTGGGGCCACACTCGCCGAGCGGCTTGCCGGTTGGGGTTCTGTCCCCCCTGTAATCGACCAGCCGTCTGTTGGAAGGCTGCGGGCGGCGGCGGATGCAGCTCAGCTCTGGCTGCTGCTTGAACCGGCAGGACACGATACGGAAGAATGGTTCATCGGTTTTGACGTCGTGCGACCGGATGCGGGCGCGTTTCGATGGCCCGGACGAAGAGGACCTTTTCTCCCCATGGGCGTGGAGTTCGTCCTCCAGGTGGACGGCAACGGCGTCCGCATTCTGGCCGATCCGTCAGCGAACCCGTTCCGCCACACTCCACGGTCGCGGCTTCGGGCCCCGCGATCGGTAACGCCGGATATCGACCCCGCACCACCCGGGTACTTCATCGATCGCCTCGAACAGCGTTACAATTCGCCTCTGATCCCTCGTATCAGCCACGACGGCGGCTACGACTCGCTCCGCGTGATGACCAACCGGATGCGATACGGCCGCGACGGAACCGAATACCCGGCGCTGGGCTATGACCGCGGCATTCTCCTTCCGGGCGAGCCGCCGGACGGTCACTGGATGCGCGATCATGGGAGCGGCGCCATCGAGATCCGCATTCCCTGGCTGCTGATCAACGTGTCGGACCCGAGCGGGCGTCACGTCCTGTATGGAGGCGACGGATCCGGGTTCCACTACGAGTCGGTGGACGATATCGGAATCGTCCTTGCCCGCCCGGTCGCCAACGGTCAGTGGTCACAGGCGGCCGCGCGTTTCAGCTGGGATACCTGGGAGGAACCCGAGTGGCGTTCGCGCCGGCGGCCGGTGTTCGAGGCCCTTCGGGACGCATTTCTCGAACTCGAGGACAACTCGTGAAGTTCGGGTCGGCAGTGATCGTAACGCTACTCCTGGTGCTGTGCGCCAGTCAGGCAAGTGCGCAGGATCGTGCGGACAGCGCCTGGACCGCGGGAGCGCTGGAGCTGGCCGAGTCGCTTTATGCCGCCCGGCTTGCGGCCGATTCGTCGGACGAGCGGGCACTGCACCGGATGGCGCTCATGTTCGCGTGGGCCGGGCGTTACCACGAATCGATTGTTCTGTTCGACCGGCTGATCCGACAGTCACCCCGGAACTTCGATGCGCGGCGCGACCGGGCGCGCGTGCTTGCGTGGCAGGGCGATCATGTTGGTGCACTCGATGGGTTCTCTGCCATACTGGACGCTTGGCCCGGCGATCGGGAAACGTTGCTCGCCATGGCCCAGGTGTTGTCGTGGGCCGATCGGCTCGACTCGGCCATGATTGTTTACCGGGGTATCCTCGCGCTCAACCCGGCAGACCCGGAAGCGATGAAGGGTCTGGCGCGCGTAACCGGCTGGAGCGGTGACTTGCGTCTGGCGGAAACGCGCTGGCGGAATGCAGTGGAACTGGATCGTGATGATGCTGAGGCCGCGGCCGGACTGGCACAGACACTCAGATGGCAGAATCGTCATGCCCGCGCGTCAGAGGTACTGGGCCGAATGCAGGGTGAAGCACGCGAAAATGCGGACGTGAGGCGGGAGCGGAGCGAACTCAATGCGGTGATCGGCCCGCGCACACGCTCGGCGCTCATACACGAGCGTGACTCCGACGGCAATCGCATCGGAACGCTGCTTATGTCGGCAGGTTGGCGACCGGTCATGCCGGTTGACGTGGTTGCAACCGGCTATCTGCGGTGGACAGGACTCTCGGGGAGCGGCTTGGCGGGACGCTCATCCCGTGGCGGCATGCTCGACGCACGGGCCTACCTCGATCCCGGGTGGACAGTGTTTGGTGGGCTGGGTCAATCGCGACCCGATGCCACAGATGTCCGCACGCTCACGAGCTGGAACGCAGGCGTCACCACGCCTCCTCGGTATCCGCTGGGCGGCACGCTCACAGTAAGCCGCATCCCGCTCGATGCCACCACGCTCCTGATTGAGCGGGGCGTAGAGATAACGGAGTGGTCGGTGTCGGGGCGGATCGAACCGGTATCTCCCTGGTCAGCAAGCGTGGGGTTCTCCCACAGCACATTCCACGGCTCGGAAGACAACCGACGACTTGCGGGAATAGCATCGATGACGCGACGGCTGCCCGGGAGGTGGGCCGTGAGTGCCGTTGTGCGGGCTTTCGGGTTCGAGCAGGACCTCACCGACGGTTACTTCGATCCCGACTTCTACGGCCTGGCCGAAGCACGGTTTCGCTGGCAACCGATCCTGCACGGATGGCAGTTGAGTCTGGAGGGAGCACCGGGTGTGCAGAAAGTGGGATCGGAGGGGACCGTTCGAGCCACCTTGCGGGCGACCGGCAACATCTCGCGCGCGCTTGGCCCCGGACGCGAAGTGAGCCTTGGGGCCCTGTTCATGAACGCAGGCCTCCAGAGTTTCGCCACCGGCGAGAGCGATTACCGGTATCTCGCGTTCACGCTCTCAGGGTCGTGGGCGTTGGGGGTGAATCGGTAGAGGCGCCGGGCGGATTCGAACCGCCGAATGGAGGTTTTGCAGACCTCTGCCTTACCACTTGGCTACGGCGCCGGAAGGGAACGAAACTTCGGCCTGCCCCACCAAAAATGCAACAGTTGTGACTCCGCTCACATTGGGGCGCCAACGTGTTCTTCATTTTTTGCGTACCCCACTACTGGGAGGAGACATACCCGGGATGGAGACACCGGACGACAACACCGTTTCCTGGTTGAGTCGCTTCCCCCCCGCAGCCGCGGCCGTGACAGCCGCCCTGGCAGCCGTGGCGCTTGCGGGGTGGACACTGGGCGTGCCCACGCTGCGTGGGGTCCTCCCAGGCCTCGTGGCCATGAACCCGCTTACGGCCACCGCGTTCCTGCTCGCCGCGGCTGCCCTCTGGTTCCACCAGGATCTTCCCCGCGCCACCACCGGTCTCGGAGTAGCGGTCGGTCTTATCGGCGCACTCAAGCTCACCGAGTATCTGTTTGACTGGACCCTGGGTCTGGACCGCATGCTGTTCCGTGCTCAGGTAGACGCCATGGTCCCGCCAAACCGCATGGCGCCGAACACCGCGCTCTGTTTTGCGCTGATCGGTGCGGCGCTTGCCTGCCTGCCCATTCCCCCGCGGCGCGAGCACCCGTCGCCGGTTCTGGCTCTTGCCGTGAGCGTGCTGGCCCTTACCGCCATTACCGGCTACGCCTACCGGGCAGAGGAGTTCTTCCGGGTAGCGGCCTTCATCCCGATGGCCTTGAACACGGCCGGAGGGTTTCTGGTCCTGAGTGTGGGCGTAGTGGCTGCGGGCCCCAGGCGGGGAGGGCTGGTTGTACTCACCAGCACTACCCGCGCGGGCGCAACTGCGCGGCTTCTGCTTGGCGCCGCCGTTGTCGTTCCGGTGACGGTAGGGTGGTTGCGCATCTGGGGGGAACGGTTCGGACTGTACTCAGCGGCTACCGGCACGGTGCTGTTCGCCATGGTCACGGTGACACTGCTCGCCGCCCTCGTGAGATGGCAATCGCTCTCGGCGTACGCGGCCGAGCAGGCCGACGTTCGCACCAGCCGGCTACTCCGCGAATCGGAACGTCAACTGGCGCAGATACTGGATGCCATGCCGGTGGGGGTGTTTGTAGTGGATGCTTCCGGGAAGGCCCGATTCGCCAACCGCGCGGCCCGTGACATCCTGGGCAAGGGTCTGGCGGCCGACGTTCCCGCTGGAGAGTTACCGGAGACATACCAGGCCTACGTGGCGGGCACAGATCAACTCTACCCGTCGGAACGCCAGCCGATCGTGCGGGCTCTGGCAGGAGAGAGCGCACACGCCGCCGACTTCGAGATCCGCCGGCCCGACCGGGTCGCGCCCATCGAGGTGTGGGCGGCGCCGGTGCGCGACGCCGAAGGAAACATCACGCATGCCGTGGCCGCCTTCAGTGACATCACCGAGCGGCGACAGGCGCGGGAACGCATCGAGGAACTGAACGCAGAACTGGAACATCAGCTGGAAGAACTTCAGGAAGTGAATCGCGAGCTGGAGACGTTCAGTTACTCCGTCTCACACGACCTGCGCGCCCCGCTTCGCGCAATTGACGGTTTCTCCCGCATCCTGATTGAGGACCACGGACCGGCGCTTGACGACGAGGCCAAGCGGGTTCTGGGCGTGGTCCGCCAGAACACCGAACGCATGGGACTCCTGATTGACGATCTGCTCAGGTTCTCCCGGCTGAGCCGGAAGCAGATGGAAGCCAAAGAGGTGGACATGACCGAGACCGCCCGCAGTGCCCTGGAAGAGGCGCGCGGCGCGGCGCGGGCCCCAGAGGCGGAAGTGACCGTGGGGCCGCTCCCCCGGGCCCGCGGAGACCTCACCCTGATCCGTCAGGTCTGGGTCAATCTGCTCGGAAACGCGCTCAAGTACAGTCGCACACAGGACCGGCCGCGTGTGGAGGTGGGGGGTTACGTATCGGGCTCGGAGACTATCTATTCAGTTGCCGACAACGGTGTGGGATTCGACCCCGCGCACGCCGACCAACTGTTTGCAGTATTTCAGCGGCTCCATCGGCACGATGAGTTCGAGGGTACCGGCGTTGGACTTGCCATCGTTCAGCGAGTGGTACACCGCCACGGCGGGAGAGTATGGGCCGAGGGCCGGCTCGGTCAGGGGGCCACCTTCTACTTCGCACTCCCTGCGGCGCTGGAGGAAACCGAGGTATGAGACCGGAGAGCAGCGTTGAGATTCTCCTGGTTGAGGACAGCCCGGCTGACGCCGAACTCACGATCCGCGCCCTGAAGCAGGGTAACGTGACCAACCGGATTCATGTGACTCGTGATGGTGTCGAAGCACTGGAGTTCCTGGAAGCGACAGAGTTGGCCCCCCGGGTGATCCTCCTGGATCTCAAACTCCCGCGCCTCGGCGGCCTGGAAGTGCTGGAAAAGATCCGGGCCCACCCCCGTCTCAAGGTCCTCCCGGTTGTAATTCTCACATCATCGCAGGAAGAACCCGACGTCCTGCGGGCCTACCAGCTGGGCGCGAACAGCTACATTGTGAAACCGGTGGAGTTCGAAGGCTTCGGGCGGGCGGTGGCCGAAGCGGGACTCTACTGGATGCTGCTGAACCAGCCGCCCAACGGCACCGTATGACCGCGCCGCACATCCTCCTGCTGGAGGACAACGCAGCTGATGCGGAGCTCATTTGCCGGGAGGTGAATCGCGCCCTTCCGGAGGCGGTTGTGCACCACGCCGGCACGCGAGAGGACTTCCAGGCTGCGCTGGATAACCTCAGACCGGACCTCGTCATTTCCGATCATAACCTGGGTCGCGGCTTCAGCGGCCGCGATGCGCTGGATCTCGTCCGCAAGGCCGACCCGGATGTCCCCTTTGTGCTCGTTACCGGCTCCCTCGACGAGGAGACCGCGGTCGAATACATGCGCGAAGGGGCTGCGGATTATCTGCTGAAGGACCGGATCACGCGGCTCGGCTCAGCAGTACAGAATTCGCTCGAACGAAGCCGGCAGAAGCGGGCGCTCAGGCGCAACCAGCTGTTACTGCGCAGGGTGATCGATACCACGCCGAGCTTCATCTTCGTCCGTGACCGGGACGGACGGTTTGTGCTGGCCAACCGGTCGCTGGCGGAGTACTACGATACCACGGTGGAAGAAATGCTTGGCAGGCGGGATGCCGACTTCAATCCGCACGCCGAGGAGGTGGCAGCATTCCTCGCGGATGACCGCGAAGTACTGACCCTTCGGCGGACCGTTCGTCGGGAAGAGACTGTCACCGAACCGCGCACCGGAGAGCGCCGCTGGTTTCACGTGATCAAGACGCCGCTTGTCCTGCCCGGGGGAGAGGACGCCCTCGTGCTGGGCATTGTGGCGGACGTCACCGAACGCAAGCGACTGGAAGAACAGTTCTACCAGTCACAGAAGATGGAAGCCATCGGGCAGCTGGCCGGCGGCGTGGCGCACGACTTCAACAACCTGCTGACCGTAATACTCGGCAACGTGGAATTCCTGCTGGGCGATCTACCGCCCGACGACAAGCGCAGGGAAGAACTCAGCGAAGTTCGCGACGCCGCGGCCCGGGCGGCAGGGCTCACGCGCCAGCTGCTGGCCTTCAGCCGGCGTCAGGTCGTTGAGGCGCGCCCGCTGGACCTGAACGCTCTCGTGACGGGAGTCGAGAAGCTGCTGCGTCGCCTGCTGGGCGAGGATGTGGAGTTGTCCACCGCTCTGGGCCCGGAACTCGGAACCGTGGTGGCGGACGCGGGTCAATTGGAACAGGTGCTGGTCAACCTGGCGGTGAACGCCAGGGACGCGATGCCCGAAGGGGGGCGGCTCACCATTGAGACGGCAAACGTAGAGCTGGATGAGGAGTATGCAGCCTCCCACATATCGGTGGTTCCCGGCCCGCACGTGATGCTGGCCGTGAGCGACACCGGCGTTGGCATGGACGAACAGACAAAGCTCCGGATCTTCGACCCGTTCTTCACGACCAAGGAGCCCGGCAAGGGAACTGGTCTGGGGCTCGCCACGGTGTACGGGATCGTCAAGCAGAATGGGGGGAACATCTGGGTGTATTCCGAGCGGGGGCGGGGAACGAGCTTCAAGATCTACTTCCCCCGCACGGAGGCGGTGGTTCGCCGAATAACTCCGGGTTCGATGCCGGCGGTGGAGGGCGGCATCGAAACGATCCTGCTCGCCGAAGACGAGGAAGCCGTTCGCCGTCTGGCGCAGCGCGTGCTCGAAGCGCAGGGTTACACGGTGCTGGCCGCCGCCACTCCGGCCGAAGCTCTGAAGCTGGCCCGCCGGCACGAAGGCACCATCGATCTACTGGTTACGGACGTTGTCATGCCCGGCATGTCGGGACCCGACCTCGCGCGGGAGGTGGTGGTGGAACGGCCCGACATGCGCGTGCTCTACGTCTCTGGCTACACGCATGACGCCGTCACCCGACACCGCGTGCTGCCGGAGGGAGCCACGTTCCTCCAGAAACCGTTCACGGCCCCGGCCCTTGCGCGCCGCGTGCGCGCAGTCCTGGATGTAACACCTCCGGCTGCTTGACTCATGGAGTCTCCGGCGTAGGTTCAGCGCATCCGCCAGCGATCCTTTCGAAGAGGTCCTGTCATGCGATACACCCTCCTGATCCCGCTCCTTGCGGGGACCATTGCGTTCCCCTTGGAACAGCTCCCGGCGCAGTCGAGCCCCGAGGTGATGTACACAACCGAGACCCGGACCGAACTGGGCGGCCGCCTGGGCCGTATGCTCCGTCTCTTCGGCGGCGGCGGTGCGGTCACGGAGACGTATTGGTTCAGTGGGCCACGCATGCGCAGCGACCGCGACCGACGCTCCACCATAATGGATGCCCGCGAGGGAACCATCGTGGAGCTGCAGCACCAACCCCGTACCTACTGGATGTGGTCGGTGGACGAACCGCTCCTTGTCTTCGAATGGGGCGATGAAGTTGATGACGCTCTGGATGAATACGAAGAGTTCGAGCGGCCGGCCGCTCGCAGGCCCCGTACCCGCTACGAGGTGACGCTCTCGACCGAACGGTCCGGAAACCGGAGACAGATTGCCGGACTGGACACCGAGCAGACCTTCATGACACTCACGATAACCGGTGAGACATACAACGAAGCGGCCGATTCCATTGAACGCGGAACGCTGGTGGTGCTGAGCGAGCTCTGGCTCACGGATCACTTCCCCGGCGCAGCGGCCCAGGAGGCGTTCCATCATGCATGGACGGAGCGTTCGATACCCATGCTCGATTCGGCGCAGATAGCACAAGCTCAGCGGGCAATGGACCTGATTTACGCAGAGGAGCCCCGGATCCAGGTGGCCATGCAGCGGCTTGACTCCGCGATGGCGAATCTGAGCGGCGAACCACTCAGGACGGTGTCACACTTCGTGGTGGTTCCCGACGGGGCCAGGTTTGACCGGGAAGCCGTGCTGCGTGACGCCGACCGGACGCTCGCGGCCGACGTGGCCGAAGGTGCGGCACGAGGGGCGGCTGACGCCGGGCGGCGACGTATAGGACGCATTGCCGGCGGGCGACTGGGCGGCGGCGATCGGGAACCCCGCCCCGAACAGGCCGTCATAATGCGCACCCGATACGAGGTCACTGCGCTGTCTACGGCGTCGATTCCGGCAGACAAATTCCAGGTACCGGCGGATTACCGGCGGCGCACCCCCGGGGACGGTGCGCGGTGAGCTAGAACGGCACTCCGCTCCCGAAGCTGAACACCCAGCCCCGCCCTGCCGGGCCGTCCCCGAACCTGCGGGCCAAGTCGAACCGTATCACGTTCTGGCCCGTGGCACGGGTAGGACCGAGCCTCAGGCCCCATCCCACGTTGCCCCCGGCTCTGGCCGGCTGGTCGGGAAACCAGGCACCGCCGTAGTCAACGAACCCGGCCACGGCAAGCCCCAGCACACCCAGCAATTCGTCGGCTACCACCACACGATGCTCGAGCGTACCCCACGCGGCACGGGTTCCGGTGAAGGCATGCGGACCGAACGCTCGCGGTCCCTTGCCGTGACCAAGGTCGAATTCGAGTCCCGGGGGCGGATTCTTCTGAATTCCTGCATCCACCATGAGCATCGTGGACTGGCGCGGCAGAGCCAGTACTCCAATCGCGAGCCGCACCTGAACCTGCCCTGAGTCCACGCCGGCCGGCGTCATGAGCCCCTGCGCGACACCAATGATCCGTCCGAACAGCGGGCCCGCATCAAACCCCACCTGCGCCTCCACCACCGGGCCAACACCTCCCCTCTCGTAACCGAACGCGGACGGCGCAGCCCAGATACCCAGCCTCAGCCTAGCGCTCAGGTCGATGTCCTCATCGCGGGAAAATCCTCCGAAGCGCTGTACCACCTTGAACCGCGGCACGAACCACTCGCCAAATGCCCCCACCGATCCGGACAGCGTGTCCGACGGCGCGAGCGCCGTGTCCGCCGTGGTTACGTAGGCTTCCGACCTGAGTTGTGCCTGCAGCCCGGCACGCAGGTACCCGCCGGCGCCCGCAATCGGGGCCACGGCAACTGTGGCCCTCTGAATCAGGCCGGTCCGGCGGTACTCCTCGAAGAGCTCGCCGTCACGAAACTGAAGAACGCGCCGGTTCAACCCGCGCACTTCGTAGTCCATCCCGATACGGTCTCCGTAGGCACGGAACGGAACCCCGATCCAGAACACACCCTGACGACCGTCGCTCAGTTTTTCGTACAGCAGTTCGGTCCGGACACGGGTACTGCCCACCCGGGGGATCCTGAGCCTGCCGCTGAGCGCGTTGCGGTCCGGTTCCTGCCGGTACCCAGCCCCGACAACCATCGCACGGCCGAGGAAGTTCTCCTCCCAGAGCCCGGCTGCCCACGTGAACGTGCCACCGGTGGAGCTGGCACCCACGTCCAGTCTCGTTGTCCAGCCGTCAAATGTGCGAACGTGCACGGCCAGACTGTCACCCAACCGCAGCGTGTCAACGATCACGTCACGGAAGATCCCGAGCCGCCTCAGGTTCCTGCGGGTTTCGGCCGCGGCTGCTGCGCTGTAGGGCTCGCCGGCGCGCAGCAGAATCTCCCGCCGCACTACCCAGGGCCTGGTGGTAATGCGAATCGCGTTCGCCAGCCGGAACACCGCGTTCGCACGGGCCTCTTCATGATCAAAGAGGTTCTCCGTGGTCACGATGATCGTATCGACAGTGGGCTGCACCTGGGCGGCAAGCGGACGCGGCAGGAGCAGAGTCAGACCGAGCAGCACGGCGCCGAGGAGGGACGGCGGAAACAGTACAATCAAGGTGGGTGAAACCTAGCAGGGGACAGTGGGAAGACGGCAGGGGGTCGGCAGTTGGCGGTTGGCAGTCAGCGCCAACCGCCAACCGCCACCAATCAATGCTTACCCAGGTACCGATCGATCTCCCACTGGCTCACCTGCGCGGAATACTCCAGCCACTCCTGCCGCTTGGCTTCCACCAGCCGGTCATAGATGTGCTCACCCAGCGCGGCCCGGACCAATTTGTCCTTCTCGAGCGTCTGGAGAGCCTCGTGCAGGTCCCGCGGCAACTCGTCGATCCGGTGGCGCCGGCGCTCCCGGTGGCTCATGGTGAAGATGTTCTTGTTCACCGGATCCGGCGGGGTCAGCTTGCGCTCAACGCCGTCCAGGCCGGATGCCAGCTGTACCGTGAGCGCCAGGTACGGATTGGCAGACGGATCCGGCATTCGGAGCTCGCAACGGGTGCTGTTCCCGCGCTTGTCCGGGATCCGGATGAGCGGCGAGCGGTTGCGCATGCTCCACGCCACGTTGATCGGCGCCTCGTAACCGGGCACCAGTCTCTTGTAGCTGTTCACCAGCGGGTTGGTGACCGCGGCGAAACCGCGGGCGTGCGCCAGAAGGCCCGCTATGTAGCTCAGGGCCACCTTCGACAACTCCCACTTCCCCTTGGCGTCGTAGAACGCGTTCTGGTTGCCCTTGAACAACGACTGATGGGTGTGCATCCCCGACCCGTTCTGGCCGTAGATGGGCTTGGGCATGAACGTCGCCAGAAAACCGTGCCGGTAGGTGACATTGCGAACGATGTACCTGAACGTCGCGAGGTTGTCGGCCGTGGAGAGCGCATCGGCGTACTTGAAGTCCACCTCGTGCTGCCCGCGCGCCACCTCGTGGTGGCCCGCCTCCACCTCGAAGCCCATGTGCTCCAGATCTTCTATGATGAGCCGGCGCAGCGGCTCCGCCTTGTCCACCGGCGCCAGATCGAAGTATCCGCCCCGGTCGTGCGTCTCGACCGTGGGTTGGCCGTTGGCGTCGAGCTGAAAGATGAAGAACTCGGCCTCCACCCCGGCCATCATCTCGTACCCCAGCTTGCGTGCCCGCGCGATCTGCCGCTGAAGCGCCTGCCGGGGACAGCCATCGAAGGGCGACCCGTCGGTGTTGTAGATGTCGCACATGACGCGCGCCACTCGGCCGCCTTCGTCCTCGTAGGGCAGGATCTTGAAGGTATCGAGGTCCGGCTTGAGGATCATGTCGCTTTCCTCGATCCGGACAAATCCTTCGATTGACGATCCGTCGAACATGATGTCACCAGAGAGCGCCTTGTCGAACTGGCTCTCCGGGACTTCCACGTTCTTGTTGCTGCCCGTGATGTCGGTGAACTGAAGGCGCAGGAAATCGACTTCGAAACGCTTGGCGAGTTTGAGAATGTCTGCCTTGCTGGCCCCGCGCGTATCGATGACCTCCCCACGGATGGGGGGCTTGTCGCCGGTCACGGGGAGGGGCTTGGGTCTCTGCGGCATGCCTGCAATGCTCCGGGATCTGGGATGGGCGAACCTACCCAGGGAGCGCAATGATGTCAAGCTAACTGTGCTCAGCTCGCAGGAACTGAGCGATTTGTGACTCTATTGCGGCAGAAATATGCCAATATGCTTGAGAAAATATGCACAAAATGCGGGGTTTGGCTCACACCAGGGATCTAGACCAGCGAGTCGAGCAGGTTCCAGAGCTCCTGGGCCGAAAACTCACTGAACCGCGTTTCGATATCCCGTTCAGCCCACTCCAGGAACACCCAGCCCGAGAGACGATGGATGTTTCCGCAGATGAAGTGGATCCGGCCCCGAAGGGCGTCCACTTCCGGATCGCGCACGGTCTCGAGCAGAACAGTCCAGTGGCTGTCGCCCCGGACCAGTTCACCCATTTCGCGTGCCTTGATCTCCTTGAGCGGGGGATCGAATCCCCTGCGACGCCTGGGCTCGGTGGGCATGCGCGCTACGTTAATGCCGCGCCCGGCATCGCACCACCCGGGGGTGGCCGGGAACGGCAGGATATTACATTTCATCGCACACCCAGTAACCGGAGCCAACATGAACTGTCCCCGCTGCGGCAACACCGCTTCCGGGAAATTCTGCGCGGAGTGCGGAGCCGCACTGGGCGGCACCCCTTGCCGCAACTGCCACAGTCCCTTGAGCGCCGGGGCGCGGTTCTGTCACGCCTGCGGTGCTTCGGCGTCCGGCGCGTCGGGTCGCACCGGCGGCAGCCCCGCGGTTCCCTGGATGGTTGCGGCTCTTGCGGCCGCCGTTCTGCTGGTCGTGGGCGTGGTGGCAATGTCCCGCCGCGACCAACCCACCGGCCCGGTCGCCCCCTTCGCCACGAGTGGATTCGCTCAACCGGCCCCTGACATAAGCCAGATGACACCCCGCGAACAGGCCGACCGTCTCTTTGAGCGTATCATGGCCGCTTCGGAGCGGGGTGACATGAACGAAGTTAACTTCTTCAGGTCGATGGCGCTTGACGCTTACGCTTTGCTCCCGGAACTGGACGAGGACGCGCGCTACCACATCGGACTGATCAACTCGGTTACCGGCAATTACGCGGGGGCGCTGGCGCAGGCCGACTCCATCGAACGCTCGGCGCCAACCCATCTCTTTGCCGCTGTCCTGAGGGGGGAGGTAGCACGGGCTCAGGCCAACCAGGCCGCACTACGCGCCGCCCAGGAGGCGTTTACCCAGAGGTACCAGGCCGAGATTGCGAGCGGGCGCCCGGAGTATGACCTCCATTCAATGGCCCTTGACCGGTTCCGGGCCGAGATCCCGCGCAACTGATGCCGGTAATCAGGCTGGCGCACAGTCCGGACTCGGACGACGCGTTCATGTTCTGGGCCCTGGCCACGGGGCGGGTGGAGACCGGCGACCGTGAGTACGTGCACGAGCTGGCGGACATTGAGACGCTTAATCGCCGCGCGATGGCCGGAGAACTGGATGTCACCGCGGTTTCGTTTCATGCCTACGCCCACCTGGCAAACCGCTACGCGCTCCTGCCGCACGGAGCCTCCATGGGTGATCGCTACGGCCCCAGACTTGTGGCACGGGATGCACCACCCGCCGACCCGAGAGCCGCAATATGCGGCCTCACGGTCGCCATCCCCGGTGAGCTCACAACGGCCTTTCTGGCGCTCAAGCTGTACCAGCCGGATGTGAAGTCCGTGGTCATGCCGTTTGATACGATCGAGGACGCCGTGGCTGACGGGAAGGTCGACGCCGGACTGCTCATACACGAAGGCCAGCTCAC
Organism: uncultured Gemmatimonadaceae bacterium; assembly: GCA_964613905.1. Lineage (GTDB taxonomy): Bacteria > Gemmatimonadota > Gemmatimonadetes > Gemmatimonadales > GWC2-71-9 > CAZTIV01. Next base: position 19,546 of record CAZTIV010000047.1, read on the forward strand.
CCATACCGACCGTGGACTCTCGCTCTGGGTGGACCTGGGCGAATGGTGGCACTCGGAGACCGGCCTCCCGCTGCCACTGGGTGGCAACGCCATTCGCAGGGATCTCGGGCCCGAGCTTATCGCCGCCGTGTCCCGCGACCTCAAGGCGAGCATTGTGGCAGGCCTCAAGCACAGGGACGAAGCGCTGGACTACGCCATGCGCTACGCACGTGGACTCGACCGGAAACAGGCCGACCGTTTCGTGGGGATGTACGTCAACGACCTCACCGTGGACTACGGGGAGCGGGGGCGCCTTGCGGTAAACACTCTGCTTGATCGGGCCACAGCTGAAGGGTTGTTGCCCGGGTCCGTAACAGTCGAGTTCGTGAGCGAAGGGACCTGACCCTCGTTGCGCTCCCCACGCCCGGCGTTAATGTTGTTCCCATGAGTTCCAGGCCTCTGGATGACGACCGGCAACCTGCGCACCTGCTGGTGGTGGACGACGAGGAACCGCTGAGAAAGGCTCTCGCCCAGTACCTGAGTCACCGCGGGTTCGTGGTGGAGACCTCGGGTTCGGGGGAGGATGCTCTGGAACGCCTGCGCCAGGGAGGCATCTCGCTGGTCCTGCTGGACATCCGGATGCCTGGCATGAGCGGAATCGACGTGGTGCCCGAGGCGATCGATATCGATCCCGATCTCGCCATCCTGATGCTCAGCGCCCTGGGCGACGCTACCAGTGCCGCCATCTGCATGCAGCGCGGCGCCATGGATTACCTCACCAAACCCATCGAACTGACGGATCTGGGCGCCGCGGTGGAGCGTGCACTGAGAAGGCGCGACACCCAGATTCAGAGCCGCGGCATCTCCGCCTGGCTCAAGGAAGAGGTCACGAAGCGCACGGCCGAGCTCGAGCACGAACGCCGCAAGCTCGAACAGATAACCGTGGCCACCATGGAAGCCCTGATCAACGCGCAGGAAGCGAAAAACCCCTTCCTCGCCGGTCACTCGGCGCGTGTCGCTTCGTTCTCGGCATCGATCGCGCACGAAATGGAGATGGCGGACGATGAAGTCGAACTGGTTCGCATTGCGGGCCGGCTCCACGATCTGGGGAAGATCGGAATCCGGGAAGCAGTTCTCGACAAGGCGGGCCCTCTGACACCCGAGGAGTACGAGCACGTAAAGGAACACGTGGTGATAGGTTCGCAGATCCTGGCACCGCTTAACCACCTGGGCCAGATCGTCACCTTTGTACGGTCGCACCACGAGCACTGGGACGGGTCGGGCTACCCGGACGGTCTCCGGGGCACGGACATACCTGTGGGCGGGCGCATCATTTGCGCCGCAGAGATCTACGATGCCCTGACCACGTCACGCCCGTATCAGGAGAAACTGGATCCGGAGCAGGCCGTGGAGCGGATGCGGGTGCTCACTGGCAGCATCGTGGATCCCGAGGTAATGGAAGCGCTCGCGCGGGCCGTGGGCCGCCGGCAGCAGCTCGTGTTCCTCGAGGGCGAAGAAGGAGGCTGAATCAGCGCCACCGCCTGATACGGCCCAGTCGTGACGTAGTAAGTGATTCCGCCACCGATCCTCGCCGTACAACCAGTGTTGTGTTGGCCGCTCCCCACCCGAAGCCGTTCGGGTGCAGCCTGATCACGTCGCGCGAGGCGCTGAAGGCCACCCCCATGCGTGCCGGTCCGGAACGGGACAGGAAGGTGGCGTCCACCTCTCCTTCATAGACCGCCCTGAGCGTATCCGCGCCGAACTCGATGCGCACACGGGTGGCCCGCGC
>CAZTIV010000048.1:0-21089 GCA_964613905.1 uncultured Gemmatimonadaceae bacterium
GAGCCTGAGCCGGCCGCCGCCTCCGCCTCCGGCGAGGGGGAGGGCGGGGGCCTGCTCAAGCGGATGACGGCTGCGCTCCAGCGGGCGATGCTGGGAGAGCAGGACAACAAGGAGTCCTGATCTCCGGTGCAGCTACTACTGCCGCCCGAGTTCTACGCGCGCGACACGGTCCGTGTCGCGCGCTCTCTTTTGGGGTGCGTGCTCGAGACCCGGATCAGGGGTAAACACACTGCCGGAAGAATCGTTGAAGTCGAGGCGTACGTTGGACCGCACGATCCGGCAGCGCATGGCTACGGCAACCGGCGCTCGGCGCGGAACGCCCCGATGTTCGGTCCTCCGGGCACGGCCTACGTTTACTTCATCTATGGGATGCATTGGTGTTTCAACGCGGTGACGGAGCGCGAAGGCTATCCAGCCGCGGTGCTGGTACGGGCGCTGGAGCCGGTTGCGGGTCTGGATGTCATGCACAGGCGCCGGAACACGGATGACATTCGCAACCTGTGCTCGGGACCGGGGAAGCTGGCTCAGGCGCTGGCGATCACCGGCATTCTGAGCGGGGAGCCGCTGGACGGAGACCGTATCCGGATTCTTGCCGCTGACGCCGGACGACGTAGTCGCATAATGGTCACGCCACGCATCGGGATCCGGAAGGCTGCGGATTGGCCCTTGCGGTTTGCGCTTCGGTCGGAGTGGGTGTCGAGATACCTGGGGAAAAGGGAAAAGGGAAAAGGGGAAAGTACTGCGGGTGGCTAACGAAGTACTTTTCCCTTTTCCCTTTTCCCCCTAATTCCCGAACAACAGCGCGTTGAATAACAGCTTGAACGTTCCGTGTGTTTGTGCCCGGTGCTGAGGACGGAAACCGAACAACACCGCGCGGCCATCGCCTGACGGGGCAACCACGAGTGCCCCCCTGCCGGCAACCCGTTCCGGATAACGCACAAACCCGGAGAGCAGCGGCTCGTCCGCATAACTGGCCACCACCTGCGCCGGTTCCTCCACGGCAAACGCGCGGCTGTTACGGAAGAAGACCGCCACCGTGTCCGGTACGCCGGACGTGAATCGGTCACCCCGCAACCGATCGACTGCGAAGATCGAGCCGGGGGCGGAGAAACGCTCGGCCCGCGGCACGTCACCCTCGTCAGCCAGGACGTTCGTCACCGGGAGGTTGAGCGCCTCGATCGCGAAATCGCTCGCCGCATCGAGCGCCACCAGGGTGCCGCCCGCCCGCACGAACTCAACCAGGTTGGCGGTGCCCTCCTCGCCAATCCCGCCAGCGTACTCCGGCGGAGTTTCATCCTCCGAACGGCCATCCGTTATGCTTTCCGTGGAAGCGCTTGGCAGCACGAACACGTCGAACTCCGCCCGCAGGTTACCCGAGCGAATCATCGAATCCGTGACGTTCGTGAACGGAATCCCGTGCCGCTCGAACACCCAACGGGTCCAGCCCTCGTCCATGCTGGCCGTCCACGGTCGGTAGAGCCCGATCCGCGGTACGCTCGTCACGACCTTCCCCGGAGCGGCGATACCGCTCGTGCGCCACGCGTCGAAGCCGTATTCGGCTGCGGCACGCGCAACCAGTTCGCCGGAGCCGGGCCCTTCCAGTACAACCGATCCCGCCGGCAGAGTGGTACGTTCCACCGTGACCGGTTCCTGTTGAACCCAGGCCCGCCCTCCCGCCGCCAGCACCTCGATGATTGTCCGGCTTTCCGCATTCGACCGGTTGGCCAGCACAGTCTGCGGTCCCGTTCCGGTAACGCTTCCAGGCGCTACGGCCGCCTCGCGTATACGCGTGCCGGTGAACGTGAAGTGATCCCCGGTTTCGATGACTGTGACCCCCATCTGCAGCCCCAGGGTCCAGCCACTCACGTCGTATGGAGGAATGGACGGACCACCGGGATGCTGGCGTCTGTCGGGATACTGTTGCCGTTCCAGCAGGTCCTTGGCGTGCGCACGGAACGGCTGGGCCATGGGGATGACCAGCGTCCCGGCCGGATGAGTGACACCGTCTGTTGTGAACGAACTGGTGGCACGATGGATCTCAACGCCGGCCAGCAACAGTGCATTGACCAGCTCCGCCGCAGCCCTCCGGTCGCGCTGGTCCTCAGGAATCAGAAAGGCCGATGGACTGGTGGTCTCTCCCTGAGCCACTGCTCGCCGGCCGAGTGTTACGAATCGCCGGACGAACTGTGACCGTTCCGCGCTCGCCAGTCGCAGCAGGCCTTCAGCAGCCCTGAGTTCGTAATCGATGATGTCCCGCATGCGCCACAATCCGCCGGGCCACGGGGCAGGGAAATTCACACCGGTCGACGGTTGCCGGAGCGAATCGCTCTCGACATACCTTGGCGAAGCGAGTCGCGCGCTTGCTGCCTCCGACAGAATACCGACCATGTTGTGCCGCGCGGGTACCGTCCTGAACCCGCCGTGCCACCACAGGTCGAACCGGTCCTGGAAGCTCACTCCGGTGTGCCCCGCGTCGAGAATGGCCGATCCCATGGCCATACCTGCCAGATTTGTGGCCTGTACCAGCATGGGGTCGAGGTTGGGGTTTACCGGATCACTGAAGGGCGGCACGAAGAATCGGGCCCCGGTGGCGCCCATCTGGTGTACGTCCCACACGACCTGCGGAAACCACTCGTGGTACAGCACGCGGGTGATGGCGCGGGTCTCCACCTGGGTCAGCATGTACCAGTCGCGGTTGTTGTCGTGGCCAACGTAATGGTGGTACAACCAGGGCAGGGGGCCGCCTTCGTACGGCGTCCCTTTGTACCGGTGGTACCAGTCGACCATCATGTCGAGACCGTCGGGGTTGGCGGACGGAATCATCAACACGACCACCGAATCGAGCCAACCTCGCCATACCGGGTGCGTGGCAAAGAGATACGTCATCTCGAGCTGCATCTGGCTCGAAGCGATCTCATTCGAATGAATGTTGTTGTTGATCAGCACGACGACCGGAGCCGTTGCGACCAGCGAATCCTCGGTCGCGGCGGATAGCGTCCGCGGGTCGGCGAGCCGCGCCTGCCAGCGCTTGAGTTGTTCCAGGCGCAGCATGTTGCGCTCGCTCGCGAAGGTGACCATGAGCAGCGGTTTGCCGAGCGTGCTGTTGCCAATGGTGTCGAGCCTGACCACGGGTGAAGCGAGAGCGGCGCTGGCCAGATAACGACCGATCTCCGTCCAGTCGGCCAGGATGGAATCCGCGCCGATCTGCATGCCGAGCCAGGCACTCGGTTCGGGGACGCGTTCCTGTGCCGATAACGGGAGATCAAGTGCGGCAAGAATCGCGAGCAGAAGTCCGGCGCATCTCATATGAGTCCCAGCGCCTTCCCCGCCTTGGCGAATGCCTTGAGCGCCTGTTCCAGATCGTCGTCGGTATGTGCCGCGGAGATCTGGCAACGCACGCGTGCCTCGCCCTGGGGCACGACGGGGTAGCCGAACCCGGTGACAAAGACGCCTTCATCCAGCAGCATTTCGCTCATCCGGATGGCCTTGGCGGTCTCGCCCAGAATCACCGGGATGATGGGGGTGTCACCGGGCAGCGGTTTGAATCCGAGTGCCGTGAGGCGCTCGCGGAACGAGCGCGCCTTTTCGTGGAGCCGCGTCACGAGTGCCGGGGTGTCCGTGAGATGGCGAACGGCCTGAAGCGCGCTTGCCGCCACGGTGGCCGGCAGAGCGTTTGAAAACAATTGCGGTCTTGCCCGCTGTGTCAGATAATCGCACAGGGCCGACGAAGAAGCGGCAAATCCGCCGGCGGCTCCTCCCAGCGCTTTGCCGAGCGTGGAGGTGATCACGTCCACTTCGCCAAGCACGTCAAAGTGTTCGGCCGTACCGCGGCCGGTCCTGCCCAGCACTCCTGTAGCATGGCTGTCATCCATGACAACCACCGCGTCGTACCTGCGTGCGAGTTCGAGAATGTCGGGCAGCTTCGCGATGTCACCCTCCATCGAGAAGACGCCGTCCGTCACCACGTAGCGGGTGCGGGCATGCTGATGCGAGGCGAGCTGTTCCTCGAGGTGAGCCATGTCCGAATGGCGGTACACGGCCGTCTGACACTTGGTGATAGCCTTGGCCAGCCTCATCGCATCGATGATTGAGGCATGATTCAACTGATCTGATATGATGACGTCGTCCTGCCCGGCTACCGTAGCGAACAGTCCTTCGTTTGCGTTCCAGCAGGAGACATAGGTGAGGGAGGCTTCGGTTCCGACGAAATCGGCCAGCGCCTGCTCGAGCTCCCGGTGAATCGTGAACGTGCCGCAGATGAACCGCACGCTGGCCGTGCCGGCGCCAAACCTGTCGAGTCCATTCTTCCCGGCCTGCACCACGTCGGGAGCGTTGGCCAGCCCCAGATAGTTGTTGCTGGAAAGGATGATGACCTCGCCTCGGCCTTCCATCATCACGCGAGGTGCCTGAGGCGAGTCAAGATGGTTGAGGCGCTTGTAGACGCCGTCTGTCCTGAACTGCTCCAGGTCCGCGCGGATGCGGCGTTCCACCCGCTCGTTCACTTCGAGCCGCCAATGTCAAGGATCACCTTGCCGGCTTCGCCGGAAGCGATGGCTTCCAGTGCGTTGTCTATCTGTTCCAGGGGATATCGATGTGTCATTACGGGGGTGGGGTCGAGGAGGCCGGATGAAAGGAACGTGCGCATCTGATGCCACGTTTCGTACATCCGTCTCCCTATGACGCCGTAAACCGTGAGTCCCTTGAAGATCACGTCGTTCGAGAGGTTAAGGTTCACCGCGCCTTTGGGCAGACCAAGGAGGTTGACCCGGCCCCCCAGCCGCGCCGCGCGGAACGCCTGAGCGAGAGCGTCGGGGTGGCCGGACATCTCGCAAACGAGATCTGCGCCCTCGCCACCGGTGCTTTCCATGACCCGGGCGACTACATCTTCCTGATCGGCACGAATGGTTACGTCGGCCCCCATTCGCTGAGCCAGGGTGAGACGTTTGGGGTTTACGTCACTTGCCATAACGAGCGAGGCACCGGCGGCCTTGGCTATCCCTGTCGCAAAACAGCCGATCGGGCCGCATCCGAGCACAAGTACCGTGCTGCCCGGGATCTCCGAACCGGTGAGGACGGTATGGAAAGCGTTACCCAGGGGATCCATGATGGCGCCTACCTCGGTGGAGATCCCGTCCAGCGTCATGACGTTAGATGCGGGCATCGCCACGAAGTCGGCAAACGCGCCGTCCCGGTCCACACCTATGATTGATGTATTGCGGCAGATATGTGCGTTGCCGGTCCGGCACTGGCGGCAGTGGTCGCACACTATGTGCCCTTCGGCCGTGACGACATCGCCCACCTGAAAGGCCGTCACATCTTCACCGAGCGCCACCACTTCGCCCGCGAACTCGTGCCCCAGGACGAGCGGCGGCCTGATCCTGCCCTGGGCCCACTCGTCCCACTCGGCTATGTGCCGGTCCGTGCCGCAAACCCCGGCATGGCGTACACGGATGAGCACCTCCGTGGGACCTGCGGAGGGCTCGGGCACATCTACAACCTCCAGCCCCGGGCCCGGTTTCGTCTTGCGTATTGCTCGCATGGTCGGTCTCAGTCCCGGATGCAGGGAAGTGTGATGCGGCAAGGACGCCCGTAAGGGTTTCTATACTATCGACCGCACGTACCCACCATCCACCCGCAACACGGCGCCGGTAATATACCGGGCGGGCTCGGAGGCAAGAAACGCAACGGCCGCTGCAAGTTCGTCCGGCGCGCCCACTCGGCCCACCGGAATCCGTTGCTCTATCGAGGCTCGCGCTTCCTCAGGCGTGCCGCCCTCGCGCCGGGCACGCGCCTCGAAGATCTCGTCCAGCCGCTCGGTGCCGATGTACCCAGGACATACGCTGTTCACCGTAACACCCTCGGCGGCGACCTCGTCCGCCAGTTGCTTGGCGAACCCCAGTACACCGGCGCGCGCCATGCTCGAGAGCATAAGTCCCGACTCCGCCTGAATGGCGGCGACGCTGGTGAGACATACGATTCTGCCGAACCGCCGCTCTCGCATGCCCGGAAGAGCTGCCCGGCACAGCTCCACGGTTGAAAGCAGATTGAGCCTGAGAGCCTGTTCGAAGGTGTTGGGCTCATGCTGGTCAAAAGGACCGGGGGGCGGGCCGCCAGCGTTGCAGATGAGGATATCCACGCCACCCAGGGCCGCTTCGGCACGCCGCACCACCCCTGCGGCATCCTGCACAACGTCACCCGGTACGGGTGTGCCGCCAATCCGTGCTGCCGCCTCGCGAACACGTGCTTCCGTGCGACCGTTGACCGCTACCGCGCAACCTTCGGCCACCAGCTGCCCGGCAATCGCGTATCCAAGTCCGGACGACGAACCACAGACGAGGGCCGCGCGGCCCGCGAGACCCAGATCCAAGAGGACTTTTCTAGACGGCGGAAACCGGAACCGATGCGGGCTCTATGCGTACGGCACAGACCTTGAGCGCCGCCATCTTGGCGTGAGGCTCCAGCACCGGGCTCGTGAGCAGGTTGGCCGCGGCCTCGCGGAAATGGAACGGCACGAACACCTGCCCGCGCGCCACGCGGTCAGAGATACGCACGGCAATGAGCATGGAATTACGGCGGCTGGTTACGCGCACCGATTCGCCCTCGCTCACCCCCAGATCCAGAGCATCGGCCGGATTGAGCTCCATGGTGGGAACCGGTTCCCGCGCGTCGAGCCCGCGCGAGCGGCGTGTCATGGTTCCTGTGTGCCAGTGATAAAGCTGGCGTCCGGTGTTCATGACGAAGGGATACTCGTCGTCCGGCAGTTCGCTGGACGCCGCATACTCCACCGGGTGGAAGGTGGCAAGTCCGTCCGAGGTGGGGAACCGGTCGTCAAAGAGGAACGCGGTTCCCGGATGCCCCGGCGCGGGCACCGGATACTGAAGACCGCCGCCTTTGAGACTCTCGTACGACACTCCCGTCCACGCCGGCGCCACCTGGCTGATCTCTTCCATGATCTCGGCCGGCGAGCCGAACCGCGTTTCCAGTCCGCATCGGTTCGAGAGATCCATGATAATCTCCCAGTCGGCCCGGGCCTCGCCAGGGGGCTCGATGGCCTTGTGTGCTATCTGGATCCGGCGCTCGGTATTCACGTAGGTACCGGTCTTTTCGGCGAATGCCCCTCCGGGAAGCACCACGTCGGCAAAGCGCGCGGTCTCGGTCAGGAACAGGTCCTGTACAGTCAGGAACTCCACCGTCTCGAACCAGGCTTCGGCGTGCGCGATGTCCGGATCGGAAATGATGGGGTTCTCGCCCATGATGAACAGCGCTCGTACCGGCGATCCTTCGCGGGCCATTTCCGTAACCTTGAGGCCCGGTTCGAGCGATATCGATTCCGGGTCAACGCCCCATACTCGCGCGAAGCTATCGCGCACTTCGGGATCCGACACCGGCTGATAATCGGGATACGCAAACGGAATAGCGCCCATGTCGGATGCGCCCTGCACGTTGTTCTGGCCCCGCACCGGCATCATGGCGGCGCCCCAGCGGCCTATCATCCCGGTCGCGAGGATCAGGTTCAGCATCGAGGTCACCATGTCGTGGCCGGTGAGATGCTGGGTGAGACCCATGGCCCAGAACGTGGATGTATTGGGACCTTTCGCGTAGCGCTCCGCGGCGCTGCGAATCAGGCTGGGGGAGATGCCGGTGATCGTTGCGGCGCGCTCCGGATTGTACGGCTCCACAGCCCTGCGGACCGCGTCGAAATTATTCGTCCGCTTCGCGATGAATTCCCGGTTCTCGAGTCCCTGTTCCAGGATGTGATGCAGCATCGCATTGTACAACGCGACGTCGGTGCCCGGCTGCATCTGCAGATGAATGTCCGCCCGCGCGGCGAGTTCGGTACGGCGGGGGTCAGCCACAATCAGGTGTGCTCCGCGCTCATGCGCCCGCTTGATCGCCGCGCCGAAGACGGGATGCGTCTCGGTGGTGTTGGCGCCCGCGATGAAGATCACGTCGCAGGCTTCCTCCACCTCGCGCATCGAACCAGACGCCGCCGCGGTATTGAGCGCCGCCTGCATGGCTGAGACACTGGTCGAGTGGCAGAGACGGGTGCAGTGGTCCACGTTGTTGGTCCCGAAACGCGCGCGGAACAGGCGCTGGAGCAGGTAGTTCTCCTCGTTGGTGCACTTGGCGCTCTGGAATACGGCCATGGCCCGGTATCCGTGCTCGGCGTGGAGTCGGGTGAGTTCCTGCGAAACGAGCTCCATCGCTTCGTCCCACGTGGCTTCGCGGAACGGCATGTGGTATTCCGGAGGCGTGCTCGCGCGATCTCTCACGTCCATCGTGACACGCTCGAGCAGCGGCAGATCCCGGATTGGCTTACCCACGGCGCGTGGCGGCGCCGGCGGTTTGGGCGAGAGACCTTCTTCGGCGGTGGAACGCCAGGGGCCGCCGCGTCTGCCGCGGCCGCCGGGGCCTTCCCACAGCCACTTCCCGCCGCGTTTCTCCCATCCCCTGCGGATCAACGGCCGCGTGAGCCGGTCACGGTGCTGGGTAAAATCGTAACCGAACCTGCCTTTTACGCAGGTGGAACCCTGGTTGGGCGTGTCTTCGTAGAAGGTGGGCGACGTAACCTGGACCACCTCGTTGCCCTTTACCTGCAGGTCCACCTGGCAACCCACCCCGCAGTATGGACAGACCGACCGTACCGCACGGTCCGCTTCGACACGCGGAGTTCCGAACCGCTCCCTCGGCAGGACTTCGAAAATGGCCCCGGTGGGGCATACGCGCACGCATTCACCGCACCATGTGCAGGCTGCACGGTCCGGGTCACCGTCCGCCCCAACCACGATCTGCGCATGCTCGCCCCGGTACGCCACGTCCAGGACGCCAACCACCTGAATATCCTCGCATGCCCTTACGCAGCGCGTGCAGAGAATGCACAGACTCATGTCGTGGGCGATCATGGGATCGCCGGGACGTTCGTCCCCCTCTCTCAAGGGGAGTTCGTGTGTCGAGGCGGGGCGCGGGGTGACGCCGTAGCGAACCACGTACTCTTCGAACGGGTTCCCGGGTTCGGCACGCCCGCCGTTGGCCAGGTGATCCCCGGGATAGCGCTCGAGCAGCAACTGCAGGACACCGCGACGGGCGGATACCGCGTCGTCCGACTCGGTCTGCACCCGCATTCCGTCCGATGCCGGTGTGGCGCAGGCCGGCTGCAGCTTGTCCTGGCCCTCCACCTTCACCACGCAGATCCGGCAGTTGCCCACGACGGACAGTTTGGGATACCAGCACAGTATCGGAATGTCGATGCCTGCTTCGCGAGCGGCATCGAGGATGGTGCTTCCCTCGGGGACGGACACTGACGTTCCGTTCAGCAGAATTGAAGGCATTGGAAGATGAATATTGATCCGACGGAGCGGCGGTGGCAAGCGTATGGGGCGCCTCAAGCCGTTGTACGATCTGCGATTAGGGCGGAAAAAACTATTGCGCGAATTACCGGCATGCACAATATTGGCAATGTCAAGCGGCGGCCGTGCAGTACCAGGTCGCAGCTGTCAAACCCACACAGGAGGCATCAGATGGCAAAGCGCAGAGCGAAGAAAGCCGCGAAGAAGACCGTGAGAAGGCCCAAGCGCACGGTGAAGAAGGCGGCGAAGCGCGCGAAGAAGCGGTAGATCGTTGAAGGTGCAGTAACGTTGAACGGGGCCGGCCTGCTGCCGGCCCCGCAGCGTTTTCAGGGACAGACGGCCATGATCCAGGGCGCGCCGTTCGGACGTTCAACCTTCCATCCATTGTAGTGTGCCCTGAACGCCTCGGGTCTCAGTGACGTGGTCTTCCTGCTCGAGTGGGCGGCGATTACCAGGTGTACGCCGCCTGAAACGGTACTGGCGCGAAGCGTATCAATGAGGGCGGCGCGGTCGCCCGGGCCCAGCCTGCCTGCGGTCCCCGCGTCGATCAGCGTCACTGCCGGCGTCACATCCGGGAACCAGTGTCCCAGGTGGACTACCATTGCCTGCACGTGCTGACTCAATGCTTCCGCCGCTGCGCGGGTCTCGAGCGCTTCCACCGCCGTCAGATCGTCGTCCATGAGAATCACCGACACATCGTGAGCGGCAAGAAGCAGGGCGGCTCCTTCCGCGGACGCACCCACGACCACCGCCGTGTCGTCCGTTTCAAGTCTTCTGGCCAGGTCCCTTATGGGGGTGTCCGCCTCCAGTCCCCAGTGAGTCGGCTCGCGCTGCGCGCGCCGCAGACCCAGGTAGCGTTCGCGCCAGCGTCGGTAGGCGGGAAGCTTGAGCCGTCGCTGGATCAGGTTGTCCACGTGCTCGCAGACCAGAACCTCGGTCAGAACCAGCTGTCCTTCCGGACCCATCTCCAGCTCCCTGACGGCGTCGTCAGCCAGGGCCATCAGGTCTTCCCGCGACATCTGGTTCTTGAAGTCCTCGATCCGCTGCTGGATGAAGTCGGCGTACTCCTGCTTGAGAGAGAGCGGGCTGCGCGGACGGGGCATGTCGGGGGCGGGACTGCTCAGCATGGCTCCACGTGCACCACGATCTCGGTGAGTTGAAGGTCCGTGCGAAGACGCTGCTCTACTGCGTCGGCGATCTCGTGCGCCACCTCCACGGTCGCGGTGCGGTCGACCGCGATCGTGATCTCGGCAAACCGCTGCTCGGGCGAACTGCGCGACCTTATATGATACGCACGCCGCACCCCGGCCACGGTTTCAGCCGACTGCCGGATGTTACGGGCCGGCACCACGTGTTGGTCTACGAGCACGGGGATGGAACGCCTGATGATCCCCACAGCGAGCACCACAATGAGGCCGGCCACGACCAGAGCTATCAGCGGATCGGCAGCCGGAAAGCCGGCCCGTGACATGAATACGCCAATCAGCACGCCGATGGTGATGAAGACGTCGGCTCTGGTATGACTGGCATCCGCGAGCAGGATCTCGCTGTCGAGTTCCCGCCCACGCCGTGTCTCGTAGAGCGCCACTGCCGTGTTCACCACCAGTGTACCCGCCAGAATCCCGATCTCCATATTGGTAATCTCGAGCGGTTGCGGCCCCGCCAGCAGTCGCTGCACGGCGCCCTTGACCAGCTCGAATCCACTGATCGACAGAAATGCGACGATCGCGAGCGCCCCCAGCGTCTCGAACTTGCCGTGCCCGTAGGGGTGGTCGTCGTCGGGCGCCTTTGACGCGACCATGATCACGGCGATCGCGAGGATGTTGTTCATGGCGTCCACCGCCGCGTGAACGGCGTCGCCCAGTACGGCCAGCGATCCGGTGGACAACCCTACAGAGAACCGGGCCCCCACGACGGCCAGATTGGCGACGAGAAGGCCCAGGAGCACCCGCTTGATCTGTGAATTGCGTTGTTCCATGGCCAGGCGACCCGGGGGCATGCCCTGAACCTTGCCGGGGCCGGAAATCCTGTCAACAATATGGGGAGGGGGCGGTTTCCCGGGGCCGGTGCCTCCCGCCTGCGCGCCGTGGTTCGCTGATCGCATCACGTCACGCTTCCGACACCACGGAGCCGCTCACCAACGCGGGCTCCGGGAGGCACCGGCCCCGGGGACCACCCCCCACCTATTCACTGGCCCGTACCACCGCTCCCTTGAGATATCCTGTCTCCGGAATCGTCAGCACTTCCGGATGATCTGCCGGCTGCCCCAGTACCCTCACCAGTGTCACGCGGCGCCCACTGTCGGCGGCGGCGCCGCGCAGCATCTCCAGAAAGCCCGACCGAGACACATGGAACGAGCACGACGCGGTGATCAGATGGCCGCCGGGATTGAGCAGGCGAAGGGCGCGCTGGTTGATCTCGTGGTAACCCCGAAGCGCCTTCGGTGCAGCCCCCCGCGTCTTGGCGAATGCGGGAGGGTCAAGCACAATGGTATCAAACCGCTCGCCCTTCCGGTCCAGTTCGCGCAGAACGTCGAATACGTTGCCCTGCTCGAACCGCACGTTTGACAGGCCGTTCCGTGCGGCGTTCCGCTCCGCTCGCGCGAGAGCGGGTTCGCTCTGATCGATCGCCAGGACATCCCGGGCCTGCCGTGACATGTGCAGGGCAAACAGTCCCTCATAACAGAAACAGTCCAGGGCACGCCCGCGCGCGAGCCGACCGGCAAGGGCCCGGTTCTCCCGCTGGTCCAGGAATGCTCCCGTCTTCTGTCCCGTCCGGAGATCTGCTTCCCAGGTTATGTGGCTCTCGCGCACGGTCACGAAATCGGGCACCGGCCCGTGGATCTCCTCAACGGACAGGGGAAGCCGCTCGTGCCGCCTTACGGAAGCATCGTTTCTGAGCAGCAACGCCCCGGGCGAGAGGGTGGCTTCGATTGCAGCTATCATGTCGGCCCTCACCGCTTCGAGTCCCGCAGACAGCATCTGGGCCACCACGACATCTCCGTACCGGTCGATCACGAGTGACGGCAGGCCGTCGGCTTCAGCGTGTACAATGCGGAAGGCGGTTGCCGGCGGTTCGAGGTTGGCGCGCCGTGCCACGGCGAGCCTCAGGCGGGCTTCCCACCATTGCGTGTCGATGGGTATGTCTTCGGTCGTGAGCAGGCGCAGCCGGATCTCGGAAGAAGGACTGAACAGGGCGCGGCCCAGGAAACGCCCACGGCCGTCTACCACACGCACAACGCCGGGCTGCATCCTGACGTCGGCTACGTCTGATCGGTAGATCCAGGGATGCCCGGCACGCCATCGTTCCGCACCCCTGGACGACACCCGCAGAGCGGGCTCGTTCATGTCTGGTCCGGTCGCAGGGTGCTCGACTTGTGCAGATAGATATGTTTGATCGCGGATGGAGGGCGGTTTGTGTTCACATGCAGCAGCACGCGAATACAGCGAGGCAATCCGCCGGGGACTTCCATCTCGGTGGCGCCCAGCAGCGCGACCTGTGTCCATCCCATGGCGCGGGCGGCGCGCGCCGGGTACTCGGTCTTGAGGTCTGGGGTCATCGTGAAGATGATGCTGGCGACATCGTCCGCCGCGAGGTCGTTTTCCCGGGCAATCGTCTCGAGCAGCTCGCGGGTCGCGTGGAGGATCAGGTCAGGCCTGTCAGCATCAACTACCGTGGCACCGCGAATCCCTCGTATCGGCATCGAGTATCCCCTTGTCCGTTGATGTCAGACTGATCGTCATTCTGGATCCCGCTGCTCTGGGCGGGACCGGGCCGGCGGTTGAGGCAGCCCGAGCCGCCCAGGTGGGAGGCGCCACCGCTTTGCAGCTGCGCGACAAGTCCGCGAACCCGGGAGACCTCCTCACCTGTACAAGACTACTCGTTACGTCGCTCTCAATTCCAGTCTGGGTGAACGACCGGGCCGATGTTGCGTGGGCCGCCGGGTGTGCCGGAATACACACAGGTGCCGACGACATCCCCGCCGGACGCCTGCGGCGCATCGCAGGACCGGAATTCCGCATCGGTGTCTCCGTAGGGTCGGCGGCTGAGGCGCGCGCCGTCATGGATGCCGCTCCGGATTACTGGAGTGTCGGTCCCGTTAACGCCACCCCGACCAAACCCGACGCAGGCGTCCCACTCGGCGTGGGCGGTTTTGAGAAATTCGCGCGTCTCGCGCCGCCGGGCCTGCCCGTAATAGCCATTGGTGGAGTAACCGCAGGCGACGTCGGGCCGCTCGTGGCTGCGGGCGCCGCGGGCGTGGCCGTGAGCAGCGCGGTATTTCATGCGCCGGACGTCGAACGCGCCACGCGTGCGCTGCGTCGCGCCATCGACGAAGCCACCGAACCCCCGGGCTAACGGCCCTCCATCCTTCTCACCTCGCGCACCGCGTCGAGATGCTCTCGTAACGTGCGCGAGAATATGTGGTGGCCATCGGGTCTGGCCACCAGAAACAGAAAATCGGAGCGAGCCGGGTACAACGCCGCCTCGAGGCTGGCCGCCGAGGGCTGGCCGATGGGGCCGGGGGGAAGCCCATCGATGAGGTAGGTGTTGTATCTGGACGGAAAGCGGTAGTCCCGCTCAAACAGCCGGCGACGCGTTCCGAGAGCGTAGATGACGGTGGGGTCGGCCTGCAGGCGCATGCCTCTGCGCATCCGGTTGTGGTACACGGAAGAAACGTAACGGCGGTCCCGGTCACGCCGCACTTCACCCTCTATGATCGAAGCCAGTATCACCACCTGATGGCGCGAAAGCCCGAGCGAATCCGCTCGAGCCGTCCACTCCGGCTTCCACCGGCTCTCGAACTCGGAGACCATCTGACGAACCACGTCCCGTGCCCCGGCGCCCACGCGCACGAGGTAGGTGCTGGGGTAGAGATATCCCTCGAGGGTCTCTCCCGCTCCGACTCTTGCGCGCAAGTCCGGATCCCCGGCTGCGACAAGAATGCTCTCGCGGGGAATCCCGAGCTGCGATTCGATCGAGGCGGCTGCCTCGTTAAGCATCAGTCCCTCGGGCAGCACCAGGCGCTGTGTCGCGACTGCGGCCCCACTGGTCAGCAGATCCAGTACCCGGTTGGCCGGCCGTCCCAGGGGAAGGTCGTACGTGCCGGCGTGTATTGCCCGGTCCTGCCCGCGGGCCGCCACGTAGAATCGGAACCAGCGCGGCGAGGATATCACCCCATGAGCGTGGAGGGTGTCGGCAATCGAGCGAAGGGCGGCTCCTCGCGGGATGGTGACCCGAACGCGATCCGTGTCCGGCGGAGGCGCACATGCCGCCACTGTGCCTAGGAGAATCAGCAGGCGTTTCACGAGCCGTATCGATCCAGGTATGACTGCAGGAGGACCGTCGCGGCGAGTTGATCCACGTCGCCTTTGCGGCCACGTGTCCCGCCGCCCATTTCCTTCACGGCGCGCATGGCCCGCGCCGTGCTGAGACGTTCGTCCCACAGGACCAGCGGTACGTCCGTCGCTCGTTCGATCTCCCGGGCCAGGCCGCGAGCCGCCTCCGCCGCCGGTCCTTCGCCGCCATCCACATCGAGAGGGAGTCCCACCAGAATGCCGACCGGCCGGTGTATCTCGATCAATTCCCGAAACGACTTCATGGGGAACCGTTTGCCGGTGCGGCGGTGGAGTGCAGTCAGTGGCTGAGCGATGGTCTGGGTCGGGTCGGAGATGGCAAGTCCGATGCGCTTTTCCCCCCAGTCCACCGCGATGACGCGTCCCGCCGGCGGGAGGGCGCTGGGTCGGTACGGTGTCGTGTTCCGGGCCACCCGTACCGCCGGCTATCCCTGTTGCATCGTGGCGAAGAACTCCCTGTTGGTCTTCGTCCGCTTCATCCGCTCAAGCAGGAACTCGATCGCTTCCACGGTTGGCATATCGGCCAGGAAGTTGCGCAGCAGGTAGATCTTGTTCAGTTCTTCCTTCTCGAGCAGCAACTCTTCCTTGCGGGTGGAGGTCCGCTGCACGTCTATGGCCGGGTAGATCCGCCGGTCGGCGATCCCGCGATGCAGCACCAGCTCCATGTTTCCGGTGCCCTTGAACTCCTCGAAGATCACTTCGTCCATGCGGCTGCCGGTCTCGATCAGGGCGGTGGCGATGATTGTAAGCGACCCGCCGCCGTCGATGTTTCTGGCTGCGCCGAAGAACCGTTTGGGCTTCTGCAGGGCGTTGGCGTCTACACCGCCCGAGAGAATCTTGCCCGAATGCGGGATCACCACGTTGTGCGCGCGCGCCAGCCGCGTGATCGAGTCGAGCAGGATGATCACGTCGCGGCCGTGTTCCACCAGCCGCTTGGCCTTCTCGATCACCATGTCGGCCACCTGCACGTGACGGTCGGCGGGTTCGTCGAAGGTGGATGAGATCACCTCCGCCCCCAGCACGTTCTCTTCCATGTCCGTCACCTCTTCTGGACGCTCGTCGATCAGCAGCACAATCAGGGTCACGTCCGGCTCATTCTCGGTGATGGAGTTGGCGAGCTTCTGAAGGAGAATCGTCTTACCCGCCTTGGGGGGCGCCACGATCAGACCGCGCTGTCCGAACCCGATGGGCGAAAGGATGTCCACCACCCGCATCGAGATGTCGCCGTCCTTCCGCTCGAGGGGGATGCGGCGGTCCGGGTAGCGCGGCCTCAGGTTGTCGAAGGCGATCCGGTGCTTGGCCTTCTCCGGCTCCTCGAAGTTGACCTGCTCGACCTTGAGGAGCGCCAGGTAGCGCTCGCCTTCCTTGGGCGGCCGCACCTGACCCAGAACCGTGTCGCCCGTCCTCAGGTCAAACCGCTTGATCTGGCTCGGGCTCACGTAGATGTCGTCGGGCCCGTAGAGGTAGTTCCAGTCCTGGCTGCGGAGGAAGCCGTAGCCTTCGGGAAGGATTTCGAGCACTCCCTCGCCGCGGAGCACCGTCTCCGAGTCGAGCAGCGATTGCTCGATCCGGAAGATGAGATCCTGCTTGCGCATGCCCGAGTAGTTGGTGATGTTCAACTCTGCGGCCATCGCGTGCAGTTCCGCGACGGACTTCTTCTTCAGTTCGGCGATGTCCACGAGTGGGACTCCATGCGTGTGCGGAAGATCATACGCGCCGTGGTCCTGTCGGGAGCTCTGGCGCGAGGTATTCGTTGGGGATTTGGAAGTGAGAGCGCCTGATTATAGGATGGCGCCGGAATGCCGTCAAGAGGCCCCGTGACCCCTCTGTTTGATTATCTCCGGTTCTGGCGAACCACGGCCACCCCGGACCGGGAGATCATCGAGGCTGTGGTGGAAGAGGTGCACCGAGGGCCTTCGGAGGGACTCCGCAAGGCGCTGGCGGAGTGGCCGGGCATTCATTATTGGGCCTCCCGCAAGGACGCCGGCCGCCTGGTGCTCGTCCGCTCCCTGCACTCTCCCCATCGTGAGCGGTGGTGGCTGCACGGTACCCTGCTGGTCGTAACCTTCATGACCGTATGGATGGGGGGCGCTTTCCTGGCGGGCGTTCCTACCACGTCGCTCCCTCACCTGAACGGCGGTGTGGAAGTGCTCGGGGCCGCCCTCGCGGAGTGGGCACAACGCGCGGTCGTAGCACTCCCTTTCGCTCTGGCTGTGGTGGGAATACTTCTCGTCCACGAGCTCGGGCATTACCTCACCGCCGTGCGATATCGCATAAATGCATCGCCACCCTACTTTCTCCCGGCGCCGTTCGAGATCAACCTGATCGGCACCTTCGGTGCATTCATTCGTCTGCGCAGCCCCGTCGTGGACCGCAGGCAGCTCATGGACGTCGGAGCTGCGGGTCCCTGGGCCGGATTCCTTGTGGCGGTGGCGGTCCTGGTCGCCGGATTGCTCCAGTCGGAGCTCATTCCAGCGGACGGGTACGCCGGGGGGCTCATGGTACAGGCGGGGCAATACCAACTGATCCTCGGCGACTCGATACTCACCCGATTCGCCCGGGAGAGCCTGCTTGGGGACGGCACCGTCCTGCTGCACCCCCTTGCGTTCGCCGGATGGCTCGGGCTGTTGGTGACCACCTTGAATCTGTTGCCCCTGGCCCAGCTTGACGGTGCTCACATCCTTTACTCATTGATCGGTGACTGGCAGCGCCATGTGGGTCGGCTCGCCTGGGTCGGCCTCGTTGTGCTCGGGTTCATGGTCTGGAAGTGGTGGCTTGTCTGGGCTGCCCTCACGCTCATACTCGGTGGCGGGCGTCTGTCGCATCCACGGGTGCTGGAACAACAGCGTCCTCTGCCCCTGAGCCGGTTCCCAACCGGTCTCGCCTCGATTGCACTCTTCGCGGTCACTTTCGCGCCGGTGCCGTTTGTGCTGATGTGAGCGGTGAGCGGTGGGGCGGTGACGGTGGACCCGGTCACCGCTCACCGCTCACGCCAGAAGTGACTACCCGCTCATCATTGCATAAGTCCCGTTAACCACTATATTTGCGCAAACCAGCGGAGACCCCGCATGCCTGTTCATCCAGCCCGTTACGGCCAGCCGGCCCCGGGCGAGCCAACCGTTCATGACATGCCGCCCATGCGATATCAGGGGGAAGAGGTCCCCATGCGCGTCGTCGTGCGCCGGGTAGAGGACGGATCGTGGCGGGGGCGGCTCATCTTCGGTCCGCCTGATGTGGAAGGTCCGGTGACGGCGGAAATACTCTTTGGTGCCACCGAAAACGATCTCTGGCAGGCTGTGGCTGATCTCCGGGAACACCACCTCCGCGACCTGTACCGATCGCTCAGCGATGACTGACATACCTGACGATCCCATGCGGCGACTGCGCCATGACCTCTCCAACCCATTGGCGGCAATTCTCGCCGAAGTGCAGCTCCAACTCCTCCGCGAGGGCGAGATACCGCCTGACGTAGTACAATCCCTGCGAGAAATCGAGGCGCTGGCCCGCCGTATGCGGGACATGCTTCAGGGGCGCTGAACTTCACCCCCGCACTCGGTCAATCGTAAAGCTGTATCTTGCCGTGCGCACCCTTGACGCGGTTCCGGACGTGTGCCAAGTTGACCGGCCCGGTCCAGAGGACCGGACGCGTCCGCCTTCTTCGCCAGCTGGTCGGAGTTCGCAATGTCACCCACGGTTCGCTCCATATCCCTGTTCGCCTGCGTTCTGACACTAGGTGTCGCGTGTGCGCCACGCATCGCCGAGGTGTCACCGTCAGAAATCCCCGAACTCCGAGAGCGCGTGGCTCGTGAGCCCCGTAACGCTCAAGCGACTCTGCGGCTTGGTGCGGCGCTGTTCGCCGCCGACCGATGCGACGAGGCCGTTCCGGTGGCCAGGTCTGGAATCGAATTGGATCCCCGAAACGCCGTCGGACCTCTTGTGGTGGGACAGTGTCTGGAGGCCGGGGAGCGCTTTGACGAGGCCATTGAGCTGTATCGGTGGTTCTCGGATGCGAATCCCAATGCTCGGGGTGTGGGAGCGGTGCGGGCCCGCGAGATGTTCGCAATTCGCAACGCGGCTACCGCCGGAGCGAGACGCGCACTCGCCCGGGAAGCCGAACTGACGGCGGAAGCGGCGGACTTGAGGACTGTGGCGGTTCTGCCGCTGTCCGTGGTGGGTGACGAACAGTACCGGCCGCTCTCGCGTGCGCTTGCCCAGATGCTGATCTCCGACCTGGGGTTGTTGAGGGAGTTCAGGCTCGTCGAGCGTTTACAGCTGTCGGCTTTGCTGGACGAACTGGCGCTGGCTGAAACCGATCGAGTCGATCAGGAGACCGCGGCGCGAATGGGTCGCTTGGTGCAGGCGGGCCGTATGGTTCAGGGTCTCGCCGCAATTCCACCTGACGGACAGGTCAGGCTGGAGGCGTCTGTCCTGGACGCCCAGGGTCAGGTTACCGCTCCAGCCATCGCCACGGGCCGGTTCCGCGATCTGATGCGCCTTCAGAAGGACCTGGTGGTGGTCTTGGCGGGCCGGCTTGGCTATACCCTCTCGGAGGCCGAGCGGCGCATGATCCTGGAAAATGGCACGCAGAATCTTGTCGCGTTCCTGGCGTATGCCAATGGTATCGAGGCGGAAGATCGCGGAGACTACGGCAATGCTGCGGCCTTCTACGCTCAGGCAGTCCGTGCCGATCCCAACTTCCAGGCTGCGCGGAACCAGTACCAGGCGACGGTTGCGGCGCCGGCGATGCAGCAGGCCACCGCCTCGCAGGTGACCACAGTGGCTGCGGAGCCACCTCCTCCGCCTCCCGCGACGGAATCGTCGCTGGGAGCGGTGGCCACCACCATAACGGATCTTGCTCCAACTCAGTCCGAAGCGGTTGCGGCTCAGACCGTAGAAAGCGCGCCCACTGTGATTTCAGGTCCGACGGCGGATCCCCCGCCCACTACAACCACCACTCCCCAGTTGACCGGAACCATCCGGATCATCTTCCGACTGCCATGATCAGACATTGGTGTTTCCTGCTGGCTGCGATCGCAGCGGTGTTGCCCGGATCTCTCAATGCGCAGCAGGTTCTGGAGCGTGTGCGGGTAGCCGGGTTCTACGAGAGCTACAACTTCAAGGGACTCGATTTCGACCGCGTAACGGAGTTCACCATCCCGGTGGGTGTGGACCTGCGGCTGGGCAGGATTGGCCAGCTTGCGCTTTCCACGGGATACGCGAACATCGATCTGCGTGGGGCCGGTGGAGAGCCCGACCAGTCCGTGTCCGGTGTTCTGGATACCGAAGTGCGGCTGGGTGTGAACGTTGTCCCCGGTAAACTCATCGCCATCGCCACGGGGATCATCCCGACCGGCGTCACCACCGTCAACCGGGAACAGTTAGCTGTTCTGGGCGCCATCGCCAGTGACGTCATCGGATTCTCGGCGCCCACAGTCGGTTCTGGTGGAGGGATAGGCGGAGGCCTCGCGGGGGCCGTTCCCCTGGGAAACTTCGCGCTGGGCCTGGGAACCACGGTGCGCTTGCCACTTGGCTACCGGCCGATCTCCGAAACCGACGACCAACTGAAATCCGGGATGGAGTTCCGGGTGCGAGCGGGCCTCGAAGGCCCGCTGGCCCGCCGCACGTACCTGCGTCTCGCAACTGTTTATGCCGCGAGGGCAAAGGACGAGTTCGGAGGTCAGACGCAGCATGGTGTGGGACATCGACTTGTAGGCTATCTCTCGCTGAGCCATTACGTGGGGTCGGTAGGCGTCACTCTTTACGGGTTTGACGTCTTCCGCGGATCTCCACAGATCGAGCCCACGGCGGTCGGAGCCACTCAACTTCCCAAGGGCAATCTGCTCGGTGCCGGGTCGCGGGTCGCGCTTCCGATCGGCCAGAACACCGAGTTTACGCCGCGAGTCGAGTACCGGGTCTCGGCCCAGGATATTGAAGGCCTCGGCATGCGGCGTCTGGGCCGTTCTCTGAGGATGGGAGCCGATCTGCGTCAGCGCCTGAGTTCCGAGTTCTCGGTGGTATTGCAGGGCGGGTATGTCACCGGTGACATACGGGTGAACGGGTCGGATTCCGATATGGACGGTTACCGTGCCGGCCTGCATCTCATAGTTACCCCGTGACAGCAGGGCGTCTGCTGGCCCTCTTCGGCGTTCCAGCGTAATGCGCCAGACAGGATTCGAACCTGTGACCTTTAGCTCCGGAGGCTAACGCTCTATCCAACTGAGCTACTGGCGCTTGCAGAGTCGGGGCGAGAGGATTTGAACCTCCGACCTCCTGGTCCCGAACCAGGCGCGCTAACCGGGCTGCGCTACGCCCCGAACTTCCTTCATGCGCCCTGAGGGACTCGAACCCCCAACCTTTTGGCCCGTAGCCAAACGCTCTATCCAGTTGA
>CAZTIV010000049.1:0-17635 GCA_964613905.1 uncultured Gemmatimonadaceae bacterium
CACCCGCGCCACCCCGCGCACCAGATGCCGGCGGATCGTGATCCGCCCGCGCCGGTGCACCAGCGCCCGGAACGGGGTGTTCCAGGTAGATTGGAACGCGGGCCTTACCAGCGTTCCGGGATGGGTACCTGCGGTAGTCGCCACTGCCTCTCTTTGTAATCAGGGAGAACAATCAAAACTGCACCCGAAGTGGGCCTGAGTCAACGGGTTATCTCGCGGCTCCGTGTCCAAAAATGCACCACCCCTTCCCACCGCACCGCCTACTCCATTCATGATACGGCACGCCTGAGACCATTTGCATCAAACGACCACTCCTCCCCCATACCCACCGCCACGGCCGCGTTGAACCGGCGCCGCCTGCGTAACCGGGCGTAGCAGGCACCCGACACCCCATCGCGTCCTTCCAGGACGCCCCGCCCCGTTGATCCTCGGTTGATTCCCCATCCGCATCATGCCCCATGCTCCAACCTTGCTCCCTCGGCCGAGGAGACCGGATATTATGGGCATGCCCCTCACCCATCGCCGCTTCACCGTGGACGAATACTTCCGCATGGCGGACGCCGGCATCCTCACCGAGGACGACCGCGTGGAGCTGCTCGACGGCGAGATCGTCGAAAAGATGACGATCAACCCACCGCACGCGGGCGCCGTCAAACAGTTGACGCGGCTGTTCGCTCCATGGGCCGACCGGCTCACGATCGGCGTACAGGATCCGGTCATCCTCGGCACGCACTCGGCGCCCGAGCCAGACCTCGCGATCCTCCGGCACCGAGGGGACGGGTACCGACGCGCCCACCCCGGCCCTGACGACATCCTGCTCGTGATCGAGGTGGCCGACAGCTCACTCGGCCATGACCGCCGGCGCAAGCTCCCGCTGTATGCCCGAGCCCACATCGCCGAATCGTGGCTCGTGAACCTCCCTGACGAGGTTGTCGAGGTCTACCGCGAACCCCGGAAGGGGTCGTACACGGACCGCCGGATCGTCCATCGCGGCGACACGCTCACCCCACTCGCCCTCCCCGACGTAACCCTCAGCGCAGACGAGATCCTGGGCTAGCCCGCGCTTCAGCGCGGGAACGAGCCCGGCGGCGGTGATTGCCCACCCCGTTGACCGCCAGTTGATACTCCACCGCCATCATGCCACATGCTCCAACCTTGCTCCCTCGGCCGAGGAGACCGGATATTATGGGCATGCCGCTCACCCATCGCCGCTTCACCGTCGACGAGTACCACCGGATGGCCGACGCCGGCATCCTCACCGAGGACGACCGCGTCGAACTCATCGACGGCGAGATCGTAGAGATGAGCCCCATCGGCGACCGCCACGTCGCCTGCGTGGTGCGCATCTCCGACGGGTTCGCTTTTCGGGCCCGCGACACCGCGGTCGTGAGCGTGCAGAACCCGCTGAGGCTGGGCCGGCGTGACGAACCTCAGCCGGATCTTGTCTTGCTGCGTCGGCGCGACCTGTCTGGCGCATGGGCGCCAACTTCCCGGGACGCGCTGCTCGTCATCGAAGTCGCCGAGACGTCGGTGCAGTACGACCGCCACCGCAAGCTCCCCATCTATGCCCACTCCGGAATCCCCGAGTGCTGGCTTGTGAACCTCCCCGAGGACGTGATCGAAGTGTATCGCGAGCCGCAAGCCGGCTCCTGGTCCATCCGCGAAATCGTCCGTCGCGGCGACACGCTCACTCCGCTCGCCCTCCCCAGCGTCACCCTCAGCGCAGACGAGATCCTGGGGTAGCGCCCTACCCCACCCCCTTCTCTCTCCACCATCTGAGCCGCTCCGCCACCGTTTTCTCGTACCCCCGCTCCCCCGGCTCATAGAACCGCCGCCCGCGCAACGCCTCCGGCAGATACTCCTGTCCCCGTGAATGACCCTCCGACTCCGCCGGATCGTAACGGTACCCCTCGCCGTAATTGAGTTCCTTCATCAGCCGAGTGGGCGCGTTGCGGATATGCAGCGGCACCGGCTCCGCCGGATGCTCGCGCGCCGCGTGCCGCGCATGCCCGAACGCCTCGTAAACCCGGTTCGACTTGGGTGCAGTGGCCAGATAAACGACGGCCTGCGCAAGTGCCAGCTCCCCCTCGGGCGAACCCAGAAAGTGATAGGCATCCCTGGCGGCGACCGTAACGCCAAGCGCCCGCGGATCGGCAAGCCCCACGTCCTCGCTCGCCACCCGCACCAGCCGCCGTGCTATGTAGAGCGGATCCTCCCCGCCCTCCAGCATGCGCGCGAGCCAGTAGAGCGCCGCATCCGGTTCGGAGCCGCGAATCGATTTGTGCAACGCCGAAACCAGATTGAAGTGTTCTTCCCCGGTCTTGTCGTACTTCGGCAGGCGACGGGAGAGGAGGTCGGCAACGGTGTCCGGGGAAAAGGGAAGAGGGAAAAGGGAAAAGTACTGCGAGATCGTTTCAAGTGCGTTCAACGCGCGCCGCGCATCGCCATCAGCGTAGGTGACGAGCAACTCCAGTGCTTCATCAGAGAGCAGTGCTTTTCCCTTTTCCCCTTTCCCTTTTCCCAGATACTCCAACCCCCGCTCTATCACCGTACCCAGATCCTTTCGGCCGAGCGGCTCCAGCACATACACCTGACACCGCGACAGCAACGCCCCGGTAAGTTCAAAGCTCGGGTTCTCCGTGGTGGCCCCTATCAGCGTGATCACCCCACGCTCAACCCACGGCAGAAACGCATCCTGCTGCGCCTTGTTGAAGCGGTGAATCTCGTCGCAGAAGAGGATCGTCCCCCTCCCTTCCATCTTCCTCCGCTCCTCGGCCTCCCTGATGATCTCGCGCACGCGCGGTACACCCTCGGTCACCGCGCTGAACGGCTCGAAGTGCTGGTCGGTGTGTTTCGCCACGATCAGCGCGAGCGTGGTCTTCCCCGACCCCGGCGGACCCCAGAGGATGAGCGAGGGGACCGTACCCTTGAGAATGGCGTCGCGGAGGGGTTTTCCGACTTCCAGGATGTGAGACTGGCCCACGAATTCCCCGAGCGAGCCGGGGCGCATGATGTCTGCCAGCGGGCGGGCCGCTGAGTCCTGGAACAGGGAGGGATCGGACATTCGTGCAAGGTGCAACGTGCAAGGTGCAACGTGCAAGGTGAGTGCTGCGTCGGAATGGTACGAGGAATTCAACCTTCGCATGCTATTGTGGGGTGTGGCGAGCCTTGACACATTGAACGCCTGGGCAGTCTAACTGGCGGACCAGATCCGCCGGGCCGCTTCAAGCGTACCCGCAGACATTGCCGAAGGATATCCCCTGGTCTACGGTGCAACGCCTCCGGAATGACCTTGCGCGTTGCACCTTGCAGTCATTCACCCAACCACCCCCGCCCTCACCCTCACCGCAATCGACCCCTCATCCGCCATCACCCGCGACACTGCCCGCCGCACCAGCAGCCATCCCGCCACGCCCAGCGCAATGCCGAGCGGGATGTCGATGATGTAGTGCTGTCTCGTGAGGACCGCGGACACGCTGATCAGGAGCGCCACGACGGTCATCAACGGGGCGAGCCGGTTCCGGTAACTCCAGAACGCCGCCGCCACCAGCGCGCTGTGCGCCGCATGCAGGCTCGGAAAGATGTTCACCCCGCCGTCCAGCGCGTACAGGTCGCGTACCATGTCGCAGCTGATACCGGTGCAGGCAAGCTCCGGGTATTCCATCCGGATGGGGATCGTGATGAACGCCAACCAGGCGGTGACCGTGACGGCGATATACGCCGCAAAAACCTCCACCAGCTGCTTGCGATTCTCCACGAGAAACACCGGCGCGAAGACCACCGGGTAGTAGAGGAGGTAGAGCCAGAAGGTCCAGACAACGGTCGGTACCGCCCGGTCCCACGCGGTCCACAACGTCCAGTAATCGCCGCCAGTCTCGAAGCGGTGCAGGTTGTACGAGGTGAGCACGCCGTACCCGGTAAGCAGAAACGCCACCACAAAGAACGCCCCCACCCAGCGGATCACGCAGAAGCGGACCCATGGGCAAAGGGCATTCCACCGGGAAGTGAGGGGGGCGAGCATGGTTGAAAATACAGGGAAAAGGGAAGAGGGAAAAGGGAAAGGTACACCCTTTCATCGCACCGTCAGGTGCATGTGGGCACAGGTCCGGCGTTGCACGCAGTACCTTTCCCTTTTCCCTCTTCCCTTTTCCCTTTTTCCTCTTCCCTGCTATCCAATCACCGCATGCAGCATCTCCCTCGCCGCGAAGAACGCCCCTGCTCCCAGCAACAGCATCCCCGTCCATCCCCATCCGCGCTTGGCCTGAAACTCCGGCACCAGGTTGGATGCGCCCACGTAGATCGTCACCCCGGCCGAGATGGCCAGCCCGTGCACCGCCAGGAACGCCACGCTGTCAGTAACCAGCACGCCGATGATCGTGGCAAGCCCGAGCAGCGCCGCACTCCCCACGGCCCGGCTCGGTGCGGTACCACCGGCAATCTGAATGCTCGCGATGGTCACCCCTTCCGGCATCTTGTGCAGGAATATGGCAAGAAAAACCAGCACTCCGAGTTCGGTGGAGACGGCAAACCCTGCGGCAATGGCAACACCGTCAAAGAAGGTGTGCAGCAGCAGCCCTATCAGCGCCGAGAACCCCGCCACGCGGGTCACGTGATGCGTCTCTTCGCCAAAATGAAAGTGCTGCGTGGCGGTATGCTGGGTGAGATGCACGGCAAGGTAACCCAGCAGCACGAAGGCCGCGGCCTTGCCCCCCTGCGCCTCGAACGCGTGAGGCAGGATTTCCAGGAAGGCGACCGCCAGCATGAACCCCGCGCTGAACGCCACGCACGCGGAGATGAGCTTCAACCCCCAGCGCGCTCCCTGCGCCACCGCAAGCCCGCCCGCTATGTTGCCCACCGCCGCGATGACGGCGTAGAAGAGCGCGGTCACGCGCGACCGTCTGTCAGCGCGCTGGCGCGGGCGAGCAGATATTCCCGGGTGTTCTTCGACGGATCGTCCAGCACTTCGTCCAGCAGGGTACGCAAGATCTCTCCCACGGCCGGTGAAGGAGGAATGCCGAGTGACAAGATATCCTTCCCGTCAATGGCAAGGTCGGATACGGCAAGCGGCGCCCCCGAGGCTCGCACCCGGGCGACCGTTTCCGCAAGCCGCGTGTCTTTCCACACGGCCAGCAGATCGTCAGCGCTCTCCCCCACCATGGCGAGCCACCGCCGGACATCCGCATCCGAGGTGGCGTCGGGCCGCTCACCGCGCCACTCGCCAATCCGCCGCGCCCGTTCGATCTCCGCGCCGGAGCACTTGAGCCGCCGGAGCGTTGCCGCGGGATCAGCAGAAAGGAGCGACGTAATCACCACGGGATCCCTATCACCGCCAACCGCCAACCGCGAACCGCCAACTTCGAGTCCCGGCAACCACATCTCCACTGCCCCAACATCCTTCCAGAGATGCAGGAACTCGCCCACCTCCCGCGCCGCCCCAAGCCCCTTGAACCACTCGTCCCTCACGCGCTCGGCCGAGAGGTGCTTCAGGCCGTGAGCCTCTGCCCTGGCCGCCTCCCACGTGGCGGGATCTATCGTGAATCCGAACCGGGCGGCAAACCGGAGCAGCCGGAGGATCCGGAGATAATCCTCACGGAACCGCTGGGCAGGCTCGCCCACCGCGCGCAGCAACTTCGCGTCCAGGTCATTTCTGCCTCTGAAGGGATCCCGCCACTCGCCCGTGATGGGATGATACGCGATGGCGTTGATCGTGAAATCGCGGCGGGCCAGATCGTCATCCAGCGATACGCCAAAGGCGACCGTGGCGTGCCGGCCGTCGGTGGTGACGTCCCGTCGGAAGGTGGTTACCTCATGTGGCTTGCGATCCTTGTCCAGCACCGCCACGGTGCCGTGTTCTACACCTACCGGCACCGTACGCTTGAAGAGCCGCTGCACGTCGTCCGGTGTGGCCGCCGTGGCCAGGTCAAAGTCGTGGTTGGGAATGCCGAGGAGGTTGTCCCGCACCGCCCCACCCACGCACCACGTCTCGAACCCCGCATCCTCGAGCGTGCGCGCGATGGAGAGGACTTCATCGGGAATCTGGAGAACACCGGATTCACGGCTCACCGCTCACGGCTCACGGTCTTGAATCCCTCCGCCACCGCCGCGTCCGCCAGCCGTTCATCCAGAGTGACGAATCCGTGACCGGGAGGATTCCCCCTGCACCACGTGAGGGCGGCGCTCAGCTGGAATGCGTCACCGGTACGAAGCCCGTGCAGGCGCACCGCGCGCCGCGCCCCTTCGCGCACCGGATCCTTCGCGGCAATCTCGAACCAGTTGCCCGCCAGCGCATCGAGCGCCGACAGGGCCATCTCGTCATCGCCCCGCGGGATGCCCCCCTCGCGCATGAGCCGCGCGAACGCCGAGTGACATTCGACGGGCGTACCCCACCAGACCGCCATGTCCGGGTCTTCTTCCAGTACCGCCCGCATGCGGTCCGACGCGGACTGCCTGAGGCAGAGCGGCACGACGGCTGAAGCATCCCAGAACCTCATCGCCCGGTCCGCCGCTCTTCCAGCAGGAGCTCAAGGGCGCGGTCTTCCGGATCGAGCGGCCGGGGGAGGTCCCAGAACCCCCGGGGGATGCCGCCCCGCCCCATCCGCGCCAGCCCCTCGCGCGCGAGTTCGCGCATGGCGGCCCGACCTGCATCCCCGTCGGCAGCGGTATCCATGGGCACCAGCCGGGCCACCGGCTTCCCGCGTTCGGTGACGATGATCTCCTCGCCCGCCTTGACCCGCGCCAGATACTCGCTGAGCGATGCCTTGACCTCGGAAACCCCGGCGGCATGCTTCGAGCGTTTCTTCCGGTATTTCTTCATGTGACCAATATGGTCAGATCGATCTGACCTGACAAGTCATCCCGGGAGCACGCTCCCGCCGTTCACGTTCAGGATCTCACCAGTGATGTGGCGGGCGAGTGGGGAACAGAGGAAGAGTATGGGCCCCGCCACGTCTTCCGCGGTCGCAATCCGCTTGAGCGGAATGGATTGCTCGATCGCTTCCCTCCCCTTGCCGCCGTCCCGTTCGTACGGCTCGCGCGACATGTCGGTATCCACCCAGCCGGGGGCGACGCTGTTGACCGTGATATCCGGAGCCAGTTCAATGGCAAGTGACTTGACGAAGCTTACGAGTGCGCCTTTGGACGCAGCGTAATCTGCATGAAACGACTCGCCGCGTTGAGCGGCCGTGGAGGTGACGACCACAATCGTGGAGCCGTGAGCCGTACGGAGATGAGGGATGGCGGCGCGGCAGGTGAAGAATACGCCATCCAGGTTCACGGCGAGGGTCTCTTTCCAGCGCTCGTCGCTCAGTTTCTCGGCGGGGACATCCTCCCAGGGCCAGATGCCGTGGTTGGCCACAAGGATGTCCAGCCCGCCGAGTGCTTCCGCGGCTTGCTCCACCGCACGGTCGGCGTCGGTGCGGCGGGAGAGGTCCGCCTGGATGGCGGTAAAGTCAGCGGGGCGGTGCGAACGATACGTAACCGCCACCTTTGCACCCGACTCGGCCAGCAGCCGTGCCGTGGCGGCACCGATACCGCGACTCCCGCCCGTCACCAGCGCCCGCCGCCCCGTCAGATCAATCATGCCGGAACCCGGGGGTCATGGAGGGTATTCTTCCGCGTCAGAAATAACATAAATCACACGTTATCGTATATGCCCATAACAGAAAACATGTATTAGCTTCCCTCAGAACCCGATTTTGCCCCCCCCGATCCCCGGCATGACACCGGGATCGCTCCGCACTCGCGCCAACAAACCGCCCCCTCCACACCAGACGCGCCCCGGTCCCGCACCTGTCCCCTCACCGATCCCTCATCACCCTTCATCTCAAACCTGATAGTGCTCTCTGTACCACGCCACAAACCTCGGAATCCCCTCTTCAATGGGCGTGCGAGGCTCGAACCCCACATCCCGCCGGAGATCGTCCACATCCGCATAGGTGGCCGGCACATCCCCGAGCTGCATCTCCACCATCCGCTTCTCGGCTTTCCTGCCGATCGCGTCTTCCAGCACCTCGATGAACCGCATGAGCGGTACCGCCTGGTTGTTACCGATGTTGTACACCTTGTACGGCGCCCGGCTGGTGCCGGGATCCGGCGCCGCGCCATCCCAGGTATCGTTGCCCGCCGCCGGTCGGTGGGCCGCGCGCACCACGCCGTCCACGATGTCGTCTATGTATGTGAAGTCGCGCCGCATGTTGCCGTGATTGTACACGTCAATCGGTTTCCCCTCGAAGATGGCGCGCGTGAACTTGAAGTACGCCATGTCCGGCCTGCCCCACGGACCGTACACCGTAAAGAAGCGCAGCCCGGTTGTGGGCAGACCGTACAGGTGACTGTACGTGTGCGCCATCAGCTCGTTGGCCTTCTTGGTGGCGGCGTAGAGGCTCGCCGGATGATCCACGTTGTGGTGCACCGAGAACGGCATCGTGGTGTTCAAGCCATACACGGACGACGATGAGGCATACGTGAGATGCCGCACACCACGCTCGCGGCATTCCTCGAGAATGTTCATGAACGCTACGAGATTGGCTTCTACGTACGCCCGCGGATTCTCGACCGAATACCGCACACCCACCTGTGCGGCGAGGTGGATCACGAGCTCGGGGTTGGACTCTTCAAACACCCGCCCGCACGCGGTACGGTCGGCCAGATCCACTCGGTGAAACGCAAATCCCGAGTGATTGGAAAGCCGAGCTAGCCGCGCCTCCTTGAGCGCCGGATTGTAGTAGGAGTTGAGGTTGTCCGCGCCAACCACCTCATCCCCGCGGGAGAGCAGGTGTTCGGCCACATGGTAGCCGATGAACCCGGCGGCGCCGGTAAGCAGAACTCTGGTCATAATCCTCTCAGCGCGCGCTTGACGCGGGCAAGAAAACGTTGATCCAGCGGTGCGCGCGGCGCCTCTTTCATCGGTTGGTCGTCCAGCACCGCCCGAGGGTTCTGTGCTGTGAGCAGATCGATGATGCGTTCGCCCGTCCGCCCCAGCCCCCGTTCCTCCTTCAGATACCGCACGGCGCTGGTCACTGTCCGTGAGTCGCCGTGGTTGTCGGCCGACAGCACGTCCGCCAGACCGTTGCGCAACAGGTCACGCGCCCGATGACCGCGCGCCGTGGGTCGCGTTACGGTAGTGGCGTCCACCTGGATGCGCGCTCCGGTGCCACGCCACTCGGCCACCTGCTCCGGCGAGCAGGCCTGGTACCGCTCCGGATGCGCCACGATGGGTACAACACCGTCACCAATCATCCGGGCCAGCAACGCGGTTGCGATATGTCCCGCCACTCCGGGCGGAAACTCCACCAGATAGTACCGCGATCCCGCGAGCGAGAACCTGCGGTCCGATGCTCCCGCCCTGGGCAGTGGCTCGTCCAGCATTATCTCGAACCCCAGGTGGAGGTTCGGGATGCGCCCGTCAGGGGATCGATCCGGCAACACTTCCTTCAGCTCGTCCAGCGCCTCTTCCCGTCGCGCCACAGCCGTCTCGCCATACTGCGCGATCATGCTGGCGCTCAGATGCGGCGTCAGCACTACGTCCGTGACGCCCTCCGCACGGAACCGCTCCAGCACCTCGAGCGACTGGGTGGCCGAACGGCTGCCGTCGTCTATGGATGGGAGAAGATGCGAGTGTAGATCGATCACTTGAGTTCGAGCGCCCGTTCCTGGGCCAGTGTGATCAATGCGTCGGCGGCGAGCAGCGTCATCGCCGTCTCTCGTGTGGGTGGGCCCTCCTTCGCAAGCGCCAGCAGCTCCTCCGCCGCCCGCGTGAGCGTCCCGGCCGGCGCATCTTCCCCGCCCGCCGCCGCAAGCACCCGCTCCCTGAGCGTCTCGGGTGCTCCATCGAGCCGTTCCTCGAGCCAGCGATCGCTCACGCCAGCATCTCCTTCACCAACTCCGGGACTCTCTCCCGCGTCTCCGCCACGCGTGCCGCATCGCCAATCCCGCCCGACGCAAAATGCGGACGCCCGCCACCGCTCCCACCGGTGAGCTGCGCAATCCGTTTTACCAGGTCGCCCGCCCTGACCCCACGCTGGATGAGATCATCCGTCACCGCCACGTGCACGCCCGGCCGCTCGCCGCCGGTGAACAGCACCGAGATGGCGTTCGCACGCCCTTCGCGGAAGTTGTCCATCAGCGTTCCGATCTGCGCCCTGTCAGAAAGCGGCGTCTCGGATATCTCCACCTCCACCCCGTTTACCAGCGTGGCATCCCCCTTTTCCCTCTTCCCTTTTCCCTTTTCCCTGATCAACTCCTCAATCTGCCCCTCCAGCCTGCGCTTCTCCTCGAGCAGCGTCTCGATCCGCCGCGCCAGGTGCTCCGGTGCCGTGCGCAACCGCTCCGCCGCCTCGGCAATGCGTTCGTCCAGCGTCTTCACCAGATCGTACGCCCCGGGCCCCGTCACCGCCTCGATCCGCCTCACGCCGGCCGCAACACCGGATTCCCCGGTGAAATGAAACAGACCTGCCTGCCCCGTGGTACGCGTGTGCGTCCCGCCGCACAGCTCTACAGACAGACCCGGGATATCCACCACGCGGACCTTGTCGCCGTACTTCTCGCCAAAGAGCGCCATCGCCCCCTTGGCGATCGCCTCCTGGTACGCCATCTGATACGTCTCGACGTCCACGTTCAACCAGATGCCGCGGTTCACTTCTTCCTCGATTGACTTGAGGTCGGCTTCGCTCACCGGCGAGTGATGCGAAAAGTCAAAGCGCAGCCGGTCCGGCGCCACCACCGACCCAGCCTGCCGTACATGCTCCCCCAGCACCGCCCGGAGCGCCGCGTGCACCAGATGCGTGGCGGTATGATTACGCTCGATATCGCGCCTGCGCGTTTCGGCCACGATGGCGTGTACCGGAGTGGGCTCGAACGCACCCGTGTACGGGCCCACCACCACCTGCTTGCCGTCTATCCGCCGCACATCCTCCACCGGCAACTCCCATCCTTCCCCCTGCACGATGCCGGTGTCGCTCACCTGGCCGCCCGACTCGGCGTAGAACGGGTTCTCGTGCAGCACCAGCTCGAGCCCCCCCTCGCCCACTCGGAAAGCAAGGATGTCAGTCTCCGCCTCTACCACGTCGTAGCCCACAAATCGCTGCCGCACCCTTGGCCTTACGCGGATCCATTTCCCGGTAGCTGTTCGGGCGACCGCAGTACTCTTCCCTTTTCCCTTTTCCCTTTTCCCCGCTTTCCCCGCCATCCTCGACCTCTCCTGCTGCTCCTTGAGCGCCTTCTCGAATCCCGCTGCATCCACCTTCCATCCACGTTCGGCGGCGATGATCTGTGTCAGATCGAGCGGGAACCCGTACGTGTCGTAGAGCTTGAACGCGTCCGCGCCTGAGATCGTGCCGGGACCGCCGCGGGTCAGCTCATCCATCCGCTTCAACCCCCCCTCGATCGTCTCCAGGAACCGTTCCTCCTCGGCCTTCGTGACGCTCTGTATGTGGGCCGACTTGGTCTTGAGCTCAGGGTAAACGTCGCCCATCGTCTCGATCACGGTCTGGGCCAGCTCCACCAGGGTGGGTTCCGTGCGGCCGAGCACGTATGCGTGGCGTACGGCGCGCCTGAGGATGCGGCGCAGCACGTAACCGCGGCCGTCGCTGGAAGGGTAGACGCCGTCGGCCAGGAGGAACGCGACCGCGCGTGCGTGGTCGGCGAGCACGCGGAACCCGGCACCCGCGGGCCCGCGGTCGTACGGCTTGCCGATGACCTGCTGCGCCCGCTCGATCAGCGGCATGAACAGGTCGGTATGGAAGTTGGAATCGGTCTCCTGCATCACCGCGGCAATCCGTTCGAGCCCGGCACCTGTGTCCACGGAGGGGGCGGGCAGCGGCGTGCGCGTACCGTCGGCCCCCTGATCGAACTGCATGAAGACGAGATTCCAGATCTCCAGTATCTCCCCCGCCTCCGTGAGGTTGACGAACTCGTCCGGCGACAGCAGTACTTTTCCCTTTTCCCTTTTCCCCTTTCCCCGTAAATCCACGTATATCTCACTGCACGGCCCGCACGGTCCCGTATCGCCCATCTGCCAGAAGTTGTCGGCGTCACCCAGGCCGTAGATGCGGTCTTCGGCAATTCCCGTCACCTCGTGCCAGAGCCGGCGGGCGTCATCGTCTGTGTGATGGACCGTTACGTAGATGCGGTCCGGGTGGATCCCCAGGAATTCTTCGCTCGTCACCCATTCCCAGGCGTACTGGATCGCTTCCTTCTTGAAGTAGTCGCCAAAGGAGAAGTTGCCCAGCATCTCGAAGAAGGTGTGGTGGCGGGCGGTGTGGCCCACCTGTTCGAGATCGTTGTGCTTGCCCCCTGCGCGCACGCATTTCTGGGCCGTCACCGCGCGGTTGTAGTCGCGCTTCTCGAGTCCCTGGAAGACGCGCTTGAACTGCACCATGCCGGCGTTGGTGAAGAGCAACGTGGGGTCGCCGGCGGGGACGAGGGGGGACGACGGAACGCGGGTGTGGCCGCGGGCCGCGAAATACCTGATGAACGAGCTTCTGATGTTGCTGGCGTGCATTCGTGTAATAAAACAGGGAAAAGGGAAAAGGGAAAAGGGAAAGGTACTGCGGCGTAGAATCGGTTATGGGTGCGTCGGGACGGTTACCGGTTCATTCCGGCCCGGGTGAATACTGCGTCCATGGACCAGCTGCGATCGCTCAAGGCGTACGGCAGTGCCCGGGAGCTCAGTAGAGCCGCATATGTGCTTACGATGTCAGGGCCCCTCGCGCGCCACTGGGGTCTGGCGGATCAGATCCGCAGATCTGCCGCGTCCGTCCCCGCCAACATCGCCGAAGGGTATGCGCTCGGTACGAGGCGCCAGCTGATCCGGGCCCTTCGAATAGCCCTCGGGTCCGCCTGCGAGCTGAAGGAACATCTGGAGCTCGCACGGGACCTCGGATTGGTGGAGCAGGAACAAGCACGCGACGTGCTGTCGACATGTCAGTTCAACACTCGGCTCCTCGTAGGGCTGCTGAAGCGGCTGCGGGCAAGGGTGCCAGGAGAGGGAAAAGGGAAGAGGGAAAAGGGAAAAGTACTGCGGTCACACCAGCCCGCCGCCGAGCGCACCTGAAGGCTCAATGAAAGGGTGTACTTTTCCCTCTTCCCTCTTCCCTTTTCCTCGATTTTGACCTCCCGTTGACCACTCCGCCCTATCCTCCCCTCGGCCCCATTTCATCCACCTCCGGCCGAGGGTATAATGTGCGACATATGGCCACCGGCACCGTCACCTGGCGCGACGTCATCGAGATGCCGGAAGACGGCAACCGCTACGAGGCGATCGGCGGGGAGTTGTACGTGAGTCCGCCGCCAAGGACACGCCACCAGTGGGTGAGCGCGGAGTTGTTCGCGGCCCTGTACGATGTGCTCGTGCGATCGGGGCACGGGCACTTGCTCTCCGCGCCCGTGGGCGTGGAGTTCCCCGAGACCGGCGAGGGTGTCCAGCCGGACCTCCTGTTCGTGGCAGCTGAGCGGCTGCACATCGTCCACGAAGACTGGATCCGCGGCGCGCCCGACCTCGTGATCGAGATCCTCTCGCCATCCACCGCCAAGCGCGACCGCACGGTAAAGCGCGCCTTCTATCAACGGATGGGGGTGCCGGAGTACTGGATCGTCGATATCGACACCCGGCAGATCGAGGTCTGGCGGTTCGCCACCGGCGCCACGGAGGCCGAGCGGTACACTGACTGCGTGCCGGTGCGGCTGGGAGGCCGGGAGCTTGGGGAGATCAAGCAGCAGAAACTGTTTGACGGATGAAAGCAGGGAAAAGGGAAAAGGGAAAAGTACTGCGCGCACCTGAAGGCTCAATGAAAGGGTGTACTTTTCCCTTTTCCCTCTTCCCTTTTCCCTCTACGTGTAACTCTCCCCCTCACAAATCACTCTCACAATCCTCTCCGCCGCCTTCCCATCCCACCGCTCTATCGGCGCCGCCGTGATGGGCCCCGCCGCCAGCACCTTGCGCGCGGTGTCCAGCAGGTCCGGGCCGTTGGGTGGCACGAGTTGGTTGGTACCGTGCGTGATCGTGACCGGCCGCTCGGTGTTGGGCCGCACGGTAAGGCACGGGATGCTCAGGAAACTGGTCTCCTCCTGTAGCCCGCCGGAATCCGTGATGACGAGCGCCGCCTTGCGCACGAGACTCAGCATCTCGAGGTAGCCTATCGGTGCCATCAGGCGGAGCCCTTCCGGAGGCTTTGGCCGGCCCAGGTTCGCGATACGCTCACGGGTGCGCGGGTGCACCGGAAAGACGACGGGGAGGTCGCCCGCCAGGGTCTCCAGCGTATTCAGCAGGAATGCCAGATGTTCCGGATGATCCACGTTGGAGGGCCGGTGGAGGGTTACGACCACATACGGCCTGCCGTTCAATCCATATTGGGCGGGGGCATCCAGCCGGCCGGCCGCCGGCAGGGCGTAGGCCAGCGTGTCGATCATCACGTTGCCCACAAAGTGAACCCGTTCCGCGGGCACCCCTTCGCGAGCCAGATTCTCGTTCCCGTCGCGGGACGGGGTGAACAGGAAATCCGCCAGACGGTCGGTCACCACGCGGTTGATCTCTTCCGGCATGGTCCAGTCACCGCTCCGGAGGCCCGCTTCAACGTGGCCGACCTTTACGCCCAGCTTGGAAGCGACTAGGGCCGCGGCCACGGTGGAGTTCACGTCACCGTAAACCAGCACCACGTCCGGCTTCGTCTCGAGACACACCGGCTCGAACCGCTGCATTATGCCTGCGGTCTGCTGGGCGTGGGAGGCCGAGCCCACGTCGAGGTTGGAATCGGGTGCAGGGATCCCCAGGTCCGTGAAGAACGAATCCGACATCTCCACGTCGTAGTGCTGCCCGGTATGCACTATCAGGTGTTTGACATCCGACCGCTCAGCCAGGACCCGGGCCACGGGCGCCAGCTTCATGAAATTCG
Source organism: uncultured Gemmatimonadaceae bacterium (assembly GCA_964613905.1). GTDB lineage: Bacteria > Gemmatimonadota > Gemmatimonadetes > Gemmatimonadales > GWC2-71-9 > CAZTIV01. The sequence goes on from CAZTIV010000049.1 coordinate 14,889, forward strand.
GGCGGGCGCCGACGACGGAGAGGATTCTGCTCAGAGTTCTTCCGCCGGTCCGAGCGCCTCGACGAGTTGCGAAGAGAAATGCGCCTGGATCACGCGCCATTCGTCGCCGCGCCGGCCCCACACGAAGGTGAAAGCGACTCGGCTGTTGGCCCGCGCGCCGGTCTCGTGCGTTGCCGACACGTTCCCCCACCCTGTCGCGGAGGCGGCGTCGAGGCCCAGAATGGCGACGCGCTGCTCGACGATCTCGAAGCGTTGGCCCACCAGCCCGCGATAACCCTGGGCCAGGCTGTTCCTCAGCTGTTCCGCCGACAGCACCAGCCCGCCAGCGCCGCCGAAGGCCGCCGCCGGACCATCGAGAAACCGCGCCGTCATGGCTTCCGCATCCAATCGCTCACCGGAGCGTATGACTGAATCCGAGAGAGCCCTGATGCTGTCCGCCAGCGCGGCCCGATGTTCCGACGTCATCATGCGCGCCTCGGGTGTGACCGGAGCACCAGAGCATGCAACAACAGCGAGAAGCGGCAGCAGAGTAACCAGGCGCGGCATCGGCGATCCTCTCGTGAATGGTGGTCGCGGAGGCGACCCCGGATAAGAATCCGCAACCGAGGGGCGGAGCGCAAGTGTGGCGGCCCGACCGCTCTCTGTGGCCGGTGCGAGGCAGCATCCTCCCATCACCAAGCGGATCCTGCCCGCTGAAAAGGGCCTTCAGCCCCCCCGGACTGAGGGGACCAACTCCTTGAGCAACCGTCACTTGTCGCCGCCCGGCAGGATTCTATAGGCCTAGGGGGTACGGGACTTGCTGCGACCAAGTCAATCAGCCCATGGAAGCGACGGCTTGAGGATCTTCGTCCGGCCGAGGGCCGACAACCTGACGGTCTCGACCCGGGACGCGCACCGGATTCTCATAGCAGTTGGGCTGTGTCTGCTCATTGTCGCACTGGCCAATCTGGTACTCGTCTGGAAAGGTCAGGAACCCGGCTCCGCCGTCATGATGCTGGCGGCCACAACGCAGACGTTCGAGCGCGTCCCGATACTGTTGCTCAGTATCCTGCTGGTGGCGTGGGGCGGTGTGGCAGGCAGGTCGGTCGGTACCGTGCGGGTGGCTGCCGCACTGTTTCTCTTGACGGCGGTTGCGGTTGCGGTGTGTGCGGTCCTGTACGGTCGCGCGTTTCTCGGGTCCTATCATGGGGTGCCTCAGTTGCTCCAGGGCCAGATGAAGGACTCGGCGGTCAAGAACCTGTTCGCGACCGGTGCGTATGTGCTGACCAGTGGTTATCTGGCTGTGTTTCTCTGGCGCCGGGTTGTGAGAAGCGGCGCGGGCAGGAAAGAAATAATAACGACGGAACGATCACCCGACTCAACCTCGTTGAAGGTGAGGGACGCCTAATGAAGACATGGTTCAGAACGGCCACCGTCGCCGCGGTACTGGCCGTGGCCCTGAGTGGTACCGCCTCGGCGCAGGCACTGCGCCCCGGCTTCGACGCCAACGCCCTCGCGGCCAACGACGACCTCTCAACCGGCCTCATCGCCCTGGGCTTCCAGATCAACTTCTTCGGATCGCTGTACAACAACGCGTTTTTGAACAATAACGGCAACATGACCTTCGACGCCGCGTTGGGCACGTTCACGCCGTTCAGCCTGATTACCACCACCCGCGTCATCATCGCGCCGTTCTTCGCCGATGTGGACACCAGAGTCGGGCCGCTGATGCAGTACGGCACGGGAACGGTGAACGGCAGAAACGCGTTCGGGGTGACCTGGGACGGCGTGTGCTTCTTCGCCATTAACTGCAACAACGTGAACTCGTTCCAGGTGGTGCTGATCGACCGCAGCGACATCGCCGCCGGCGACTTTGACATCGAGTTCAACTACAACTACATCAACTGGGAAACCGGGCAGGCCAGCGGTGGAGACGCACTCGGGCTCGGCGGCAACTGCGCGCGGGCGGGATTCAGCAACGGCACCACCTTCGCCTTCGAGCTCACCGGATCGGCCGTATGCGGTGCGTTCCTGGATGGAGGCCCCAACGCCCTGGCCGAGAACAGTTTCAACTCCAACGTGACCGGCCGCTATGTCTATGGGGTACGCGGCGGCACGCCGACCACGGCGGTGCCGGAACCGATCACGGTGCTCCTGCTGGCGGGCGGCCTGATCGGCATCGGAGCGCTCAGGCGTCGCTAGAATCGGCGCGCCGGATCGCACGCTCTTGACAAGAGGCCCCCGCGGGCACGGCTCGCGGGGGCCTCTTCCTCAGTGGGCGAGGCCGGTAATGAAGTTCTCCCTCTCGAGATGCAGCATGATCTTGTGCGCCGCCTCTTCCGGCGTAAGCCGGCTCGTGTCCACCAGCACCTCCGCATCCGCCGGTTCCTCGTAGGGATCCGAGATGCCGGTAAACTCCTTGATGATCCCGGCCCGCGCCTTGGCGTAGAGCCCCTTGCGATCGCGCTCTTCGCAGACTTCGAGCGGGCACGACACGTACACCAGCACGAACCCGCCGAGCGGGTTGATCATCGAGCGCACCTCCTTCCGCACCGCGTCGTAAGGCGCGATGGGGGCGCAGATGGCTATCCCGCCATTCTTGGTGATCTCGCTCGCCACAAAGCCTATGCGCCGGATGTTGATGTCGCGGTGTTCCTTGGAGAACCCCAGCTCGCTCGAGAGATGCTTGCGCACGATGTCACCGTCCAGCAGCGTCACGGGCCGGCCGCCCAGCTCCAGGAACTTGACCAGCAGTACGTTGGCAATCG
>CAZTIV010000050.1:0-17437 GCA_964613905.1 uncultured Gemmatimonadaceae bacterium
AACGCCCCGAGCGCTGCCACGGCCAGTCCGGCCCAGCCGATGAGGCCAAGGGATGCCAGTGATCGACTGCCGCCGAGCGCCTGGACGATCGTTTCCGCTACGGCGCCGAAGACCTTGGTGGCGCCTACGATGACCATCGCCCACAGCAGGGCGCCGCTCATGACGTACTGCGTGCCGGCCACGAAGGTCGCGACCGGCCGCGCCAGGAGGACGATCAGCACCGCGCCGGCGCACACTACGACGGCGACCGTACCCACTTCGCGCAGCAGCACGGCCCGGCGATGCGGGGCGTCGGGCGCCGCACGCAGCTTGGGCAGGAGGCTGTAACGCACACCCAGCTGAAGCATGCGGAAGGGCGATCCCGCCACCGCCGCCACGACGCCGAACACCGCCAGTTCCTGCACACCCAGCAGCTCCGGGATCAACAGACGCTCGGCCTGGATCAGGATGAGCATCGCGGCGGTGCCGACGGTGATGGGGATCGCGTCCCGCCAGGGATAGGCGAACGGAACGGTAGCCCGTTTCCGGGTCTCCAGGTGGAGAGCGGCGTATCCGATCGATGCCCCGAGACAGTAGCCGGCCACGATCACGGCCAGGGGGAACCACGGGCGAGACCAGCCGAGCAGAGCGGCCAGCACGGCCGCCAGGAGGATGAGATGGTTCTGGCCCTGCATCAGGGCCATGGCCGGTCCGAACCGCTGCCGTGCCTGATACAGCGCGGCGGCCACCCGGATCAGTCCGCCGGAGACGGTTCCGACGAGCACGACCGCGAGCAGGATGAACTCCAGGCCGTACACGCCCACCGCCACGGCCGTCAACGCGACGCCCACGGCCAGGGATGCGAGACCCACACGCTTCACCACCGAGAACACCGAGGGCGGGCTCGCCAGACGATTGACCACCACCTCCGCGCCGACCGGGCCGACCGACAGCCCGATCTGCAGCAGGGCCACGACCAGCACCACCTCGGCAAAGGCGTGGGTTGGCAGAATCCGGGCGAGCACCAGTGTGCCGACGGCGAAGCTGAATCCGCCGCTCGCGAAGGCGGCGGAAACGCGTATGGTGGACGAGCCCAGCGTTCGGCGAACCGCGTTCCACAGACGTGTCAATTGAACGGCGTTCAGCGCACCACCAGGAACACAGGTTGCGGAGGGATGCCCAGACCGACGCTCCGGGACAGGTAAATGAAACGGGCTGAACTCTTAAGGGAATTCAGCCCGTTTCGCAAGGACCAGGTGTGGAACTATCTGCTCAGGACAGCCGGCGCCGTCGCGTTCGAGCGGTGGCGACCAGACCGACGACACCGGTACCGAGCAGCAGGAGGCTCATGGGCTCAGGAACCCTTACCAGGAACTCCTGGTTGCCGGGATCCGTGATGTCGGTGACCACACGCCACTCGGACAGATCGAGCGCGTTCACTTCGGTCGCGTTAGCCGCGAGAATCGTGAGCCACCCAGCCGCCTTGGCGGTCCAACCGGCCGGCAAGGTTTCGCCTGGAGGCGTGGTCACGAACCAGATCGCGGCATGGATGCCGCCCCACTCCGAAGTGGGGTTCAGGGCAAACTGCGTCGTAAGCCAGGCGGCCTTGCGATACGCGTCGCGCGCCTCTGCGTTACTCAGCCCGGCCTGGAAAAGCCTCGTTTCGGCCAGATCGCCCGAAAGCGTGGAGAAGTTCGCATCCCATGTCGTGGGATTTATGCCGTGAAAGAAATCCACACAGTACATGTCGAGCGTCGGCGCCCCGGGCATGGAGTTGACCCGGATTCTGTACGGGCCGACCCGCAGGCTGATACCGTCGGCGCTGGAAGTAACGCCCCCCGCGCTGATGAACGTGAGGTTGTGCTGTTCAACCTGCGCTGTGGCGGTTCCGGCCGTGGCCGCGATCGCTGCGCCAACCAACAGACTCCTGAGTAAGGTCATAGGCTCCGCACCTGGTTTGGGGTTTTCACGCTGGTCACGCTCTATCCGCTGCAGACTCCGTGCCGCCAACCCGACAGTTATCGTGCAATGATAATACCATATATTACAAAGAGTTATCTGTCATTTTCTACTACTCAACAATCGCTGATCACGAGCGGGGCTGGGGCGACGGCTGCACGGTCGTAGCGCCACCACTACGTCGCCACGTTGATCAGCGGAGCACGCGGAACAGATTACTGAAGCGGTCCGTCCACAGGATAACCCTGTCCCCCTCCGTGGATTCGGCCGGCCAGTGCCCCAGCTCCGCCATGGCGTCCAGGAACGCCCGGCTCGACGACAGCAGCATCCACTCGCTCCCCGGCCCACCCGGGGGACGGCGCTGGATCACGAGGGCCTGCTTGCCGGCGTCGCGGGCGAGCCCATAGACAACCGGCTTCAGATCCAGATGCTTGTTGGTGATGTGCACGGCCAGGACACCGTCTTCGGTGAGGGCGCGCCAGTAAAGCTCCGATGCCTCACGGGTGAGGAGGTGCACCGGGACTGCATCGCCCGAGAAGGCGTCCAGGACCAGAACGTCGTAGCGTCCCCGGCGGCCATCTGTGTAGACTGCGCGCTCGAGGGCCAGGCGGCCGTCCCCCAGAACAATCTCGATTTCTCCCGGACTGTCCACCAGAAAGGTGAACCAGTCGCGGGCCATCCTTATCACAGCCGGGTTGATCTCGTAGAATCGCACCGTGTCCATCGGAAGGGACAGGGCCGCGATAGTACCCGCCCCAAGGCCGATGCCGCCGACGTTAAGGGGCCTGCCGCTCGTGCGAAGCGGATGGTGATGGATTGCTATCCCGACCCCGGTGCTGTCGCCATAATAGGCGGTAGGCATTCCCCTTCGCTCTTCATCCAGCCATTGTCCTCCGTGAACGATCCTGCCGTGCAGCATCTGGCGGAAGCCGTTCCGCTGGTCCACCACTCGCAGAACCCCGTAGAAGTTCCGCTCCGTGTCAACCTTGCTGCCGGAGAGGTCTCGACCCGTGAACAGGAAGGCGAATCCCGACAGGAGGAGTATCGAACCCAGGCCGGCCCACGCAGCCGGCATTCGCCCGCCCGACAGAGAGGAAGAACGATCGCGATACAGCGACAGCAGAAAGAGTGCAGACGTGGCCACCAGCAGGATTGGCAGCTCCCAGAAATCGGGAAAGATTGCCGGGGCCACGATCGCAACAAGGAAGCCCCCGGCGGCGCCGCCGGCCGCGATGGCCAGATAGAACGCGGTCAGGTGTCTGGGCTCCGGGGCCAGCCGGACCAGCTCGCCGTGGCAAACCATGCAGAATGCCAGGAGTCCCAGCGACCCGCCCATTAGCTGCGCCAGAATGGGGGCGCTCGCGCCCATGACCGCGAGGACGACCATGGCCGCGAGTGCGAGCAGCAGCATGGGTCCCCAGAAGGCGCGTCGGTACCACCCCGCGAATGCCATGATGAATGTGGTCAGATAGAGGGCGAGGGGCACCACCCAGAGGAACGGTATTACCGCGACGTCGAGCGTCAGCTGGTTGGTGATGGCCAGCAGGAGTGCGGAGCCGGAGGCGGTGAGCAGGAACCACATCGCGATGCGCGCCCGCATGCCCCCCCGGAAATCTGAACGCTGAGCCGGCAGTCCTGCGCTCTCCAGCTCTATCGGTGGCGCCGGCGGATTGGCGCGGGCCAACCGCACCCCAAGCCAGGCCACGCCGATGGCGAATATCACGTACATGACAGACCAGATGCGGGCCTGCCGGTCAACCGAGAGGAAAACCTCCACCAGGAACGGGTAGCTCAGCAGCGCCAGCAGGGAGCCGGTGTTGGAGACCGCGTAAAGCGGGTATGGGGAACGGCCCGGCACGAGTCGCCGGAACCAGTCCTGCACGAGCGGCGCGGTGGTGGCGAGCATGATGTAGGGCCCGCCCACGGTGACCAGCAGCAGGCCCAGAACCCGAAGCGTCGGCGATTCCGCGCCGGTGGGCTTCCACTCCGGTGAGGGGAGTATCGGAAGCAGCAGGAGGGTGAGCCCCAGCAGGGCGATGTGCAGGCCCGCCTGGGTGCGGGCCGCGAGGCGCTTCGTTACGTGCGCATAGGCGTAACCCACCAGCAGGGCGGACTGGAAGAAGAGCATGCAGGTGGTCCAGACGGCCGGGGCTCCGCCGAACCACGGCAGGATGGCCTTGGCGATCAAGGGCTGGACGGAGAAGAGCAGAAACGCGCCCAGCAGGATAACGGCTGTGTATGGGATCACCGGATCACGGCTGCCACATCAGGCTTTCGCCGGAGTCTTCGAGGAAGGTTCTCAGGCGGGCGCGAGCCGCGTCGCAATCGGGATCGCAGGCCGCCGATACCGCCAGCGCCACCGCGTCACGCCGCCCGGACAGAATCCCCCTCAGTTCCATGAGCTTGGCCTGTATCGATCCCGTGGCGGGCCGGCCGGCCACCAGATACCAGGTCCATATGAGCCGCCGCTCTTCGAGCATGGCCTCGAGCTCGTTCACGGTGAACTCCTGATTTCCGATACGAGCCGGCACCTGCCGCCGCGCGACCACGGCAACACCGGGATTCACCAAACGATTCCGGTGATGGATCAGCCGACGCTCGGGATCCTGCCGGCGGTAGATTGCCCGGTACACGTCCACCTGCTGGTTTGCCATGGCATACGATGCGCGATCCTCCGCCGCCTCCGGGAACCCGGGCTGCCATCCGGTGGCGGGAGGTTGCCGAGTCTCTCCACCGGCGGTGACCGCAGGCAGGGCCGCTTCCACCGCGCGCGGTTCGCCGGACCCTCCGGCGGCGGCGCGCGGCAGGAACAGGATGACCCCGGCCGCCAAAGCGGCAACCATAACCTTGCGGTCCACCGAGACGCCGGCGCCCGCGCGGGTGGTCTTCTCCTTCACTTCCGTGCGGTCGAGGCGTCGCGCATACCAGAGCACCGGCACGAACGCGATCATGAACAGGATCCACCCAAAGGTGAGGTGATCGACCTGCACCAGATAGTGTTCCATGTTGGTCACGTAGCCGGCCACGATGATGATGTACACGCGGATCCAGTTGGACACGATGGAAACGGCCACGGCCACGGCAAAGAGGAGCGCCCGGCGGCGCCAGGTGTCGAGGAAGGCGAGCCCATAGAACGCAGCGAGCGTCATTCCTACTATCAGGTAGTTGAGCCCCGAACAGCCGTCCGCGATCTCGAAGACGCCCACCGGCAGGATCACGAAGTTGCCCTCGATACGCATCTCGACATGGCCGAACGCGAGCATGGCGGTTACTACGATGGTTGTGAGCGTCTGGAGGATCCCGTTGATCTCGGACCAGAAGGGGAGGGCAAAAGAGATCAGAAGGGCCGGTGGGACCAGCCGCTGCGCAACCCGGGTGCCGAATACCAGACCACCCGCGGCCACCAGAAGGAGTGGCAGCAGATAGAGCCGGGGAACGTTCAGGAACAGCACCTCCATCAACGAGAGCAGCAGTACGAGGCCGGCAAACGGAACGAGCCACCACCAGTTGGGCGCCAGCTGTGCCGGTGGACGCCGGCGCCACGCACTCCACGCAACCCAGGCGGACATGGCCAGGACCAGATATCCGTGGGAATAGAGCCAGGTGTTCCACTGGAAATGGAGCGACTCCCACACCGACTGAAGGGCCAGAGCCGCGCTGACGGCAATCATGCCGACCGCGACCAGCACTGCGATCCTTGCCCGCTGAGCTGCACTAACCTGAGTCATCTTTCTCCGTTACCGGGATCGCCGCGTGTGGGGCAAGGGATGTGCCCCGCATCGCTCCGCTCCCTTGACATATCACCGCCCCGCCCGCCATTTGGGAACCCTGTAGGCTAACCACGGGGCCAAGGGAGGGCATCCATGCCGTGTCTCAAGAGGTTCGTCGCCGCCGGGTTTGTGCTCGGCCTGGCGGCGTGCCGGCCGCTCGATCCGCCGGTGCTGGTCGATGCATCGGTGGTAGTCGCTTACGAAGAACTGCCGGACTCCCGGACGATCCCGGATTCCTGGGGGCGTCTGGTGGGGGTGACTCCCGGCCCCTGGCCGCGCGTGACGCAGCTCTGGTTCGAAAACGAGGACGGCGTCATACGCGTGGCCATGTTCAACGACCAGTTGCGCCAGCTTGCCCGGCGCGCAGCCGTAGTTGAACGGCAGGAGGTGGAATGATGGACCAGTTGGCCGCAATCATGCGCCGAATCGTGTTCACGGTGGCGGCGCTGTCGCTCGGATTAGCTGTGTTCGAGAAGCTGTCGAACTATCTGGGCTACACGCTGATCCGAGGCTCGGCCTACCGGCTGCTCGATTTCGTGGTGGCCGCTCTGTTGGTCGTGGTGGTGCTGGAGTTACGTGAACTCAGGCGACAGGGTGGGAGCCCGCGCTAGGACCCTGCGCGTGAGGAGGCCCGCCAGCGCCGCCCCCACCTCCGGCAGCCCGGCTGTCACCATGCCGGCCAGCCACCCGGCTGCGATCATGACCACGATCACGCCTCCCGCCTGCAGCAAGAGCAGACCGCGAGATCGGTTGACGACGGCAATGACGGCAAAGAGCGCCGCGATCCAGGCCAGGTCGAACAGCCGGTCGAGCGGTGGACGGATCAGGTGGGGGTAGAAGATCAACGACCAACCGGAGCCGACGCTGAACGTAAGGGGGCCCTTCCGAGACTCATTGATGGAGAGCCAGGCGCCGTCAGTCGTGAGCCGGGCCGTGACGGTGAGGGAATCTCCGGGATCTGTTTGCCCCAACGCGGCCGTGAACTGCAGATCGGGGGAGTCCAGGAGCGCCGCGCGGGCCCTGGTGCGGTACCGGAGCACAAGGTCGCTCCGGCGAGGTCCTACCAGTATGATCTCGCGCCGACGGTCGTCGTAGATACTGAAGAGTGAACCGAGCCCCGTCACAGCAGGGCCGGCCAGCGCCTCAACGCGGAGTTCGGCCCCATTCAGTATGGCCCTCCGGACAGAGTCCGGATCGGCCAGACGACGGGGAGGGAGCGCCATTCCGCCCACCTCCGCCGACAAGACCCTGCCGCGATACCAGCTGAGGTGCCCCAGATTCGGGGTCCACTGTCCTACGTACGTGGACTTTGGCAGTGCCGGCTGCAGGAGCCACGCAGATCCCGCCAACACCACTGCCGCACCGCACGCGATGATCCAGGAAAAGGCCGCACCCTTGAGGAGATGCCCCCGGCCGCCCAGATACAGGAATGCTCCCAACGCGCCGCCACCGGTGTTGAAGACGATATCCCCCAGGGTTGGATCGCGTCCGGGGATTACCATCTGCGATGTTTCGATGAGTACGGAGAGGCAGGCGCAGAGCAGGGCGGCTCCGCTCAGCCGGTATCCGGCATGTGCGAGTGCTGCTCCGAGCGGTACGAACAGGAGCACGTTGCGGATGGCGTCGGCGGTGCCGAAATCGCCGCAGAGGATGCACAGCGAGAAGCTCCCCGCCGCTTCGGAGCCGGCGGGTGGAAGGGTGACGGCCAGCACCGGAATCACGGCGGCCACAACCCATCCCCACGCCCGTCTGCTGGTATCAGGAGGTACGAGAGTCATCAGGCTGGGTGAAGATACAATTGTGTCGCGGCCTTGCCACTGTAGGTGGCGGCGGTGCAACATGACGCCGCGGCTTGCGCCGCTCATGATGACCGAGCAGATTACGCCACAACGAGTTAGCCGTACAGCCGGCGCGGGCGTTGAGCTTGCGAAAGCCTGCCGCAGCGTTTCACTCCATCATACGGAGCTTTCCATCGTCCGCTGCTTGATAGCCATTACGGCCCTGGTTCTCTGTTCTGCCGGGCCGGTCCAGGCCCAGAGCATAACCGCGGGCGCCCTTACCGGCGCCATCCGCGACGCCGCCGGCGCTCCTTTGCACGGCGCGCTGCTCACTCTCACAGAAGACGCGACGGGGCTCGAGCGTTCGGCCGAAACCGACGACGACGGCCGCTTCGGGTTCGAGTTGCTGCCGCCGGGCAGCTATACGCTGTTGGCGGAGATCCTCGGGTACCGTCCCCAGCGCATCCACGGCATTGCCGTAACGCCGGGGCGTCCCATCACCGTCACGGCGCGGCTCTGGGAAGCCGAGCCACCGGTGGTGGACATCGCTGAAGAGAACGCTCCTTCCATGGCGGAGTTGAGCCGTGCCGGAGTGGCCCGGTGGTTTGCCCCTTTTGCATTCACCCGGCTCCCCGAAAGCGGTTTCAATCTTTCCTGGTTGAACGACGAGGTTGAGGGATTGCCCTCCCGGTTTGCCGGGTTCGCCACCGACGGCGTACCCTATACCGGTCCGCGGCATCCATGGATATCTCTCCCGGCGAGCGAGGCGGCAGCCCTGCCGCTGGCCCAGTACGACCGGGCAGAGATCGTAACCGGCGACGTGGACGTTGAGCGTTCCGAGTTCGCGGGCCACGTGCTGCAGGGGTACAGCCGCCGGGGTACCAGCGGACTGTCGTTCAGGGCGTTCGGGGACTGGGCGGGAGATGCCACCACTTCGTCGAGTTTCGTGACCGATGCCCCGGCGGCGTCGAGCATGCGTGGGGCTCTGGTACTGAGCGGCCCGGTGATAGCGGATACGGCTCAGTTCGTGGTGGGTGTGGCGGCACAGCGGGTTGACCAGGTGCTGTCCTCGCCGTGGCTGGACGAACACGAAGACATCCGCGCCGTCGCGGCGGCCACTTACGGCGTTGACCTTGACCCGTACATCGAACCGCGCGTTCAACGCACCGAGACCTTGAACGGGTTTGGCCGGTTCGACTGGCAGGCGGCCGACCGGCACCACCTGAGTGTCAGAGGAAGTGCGGCATCGTTCCGGGCGCTGGATCCGGTGGGTTTCGGGTCGGGAGCAAAGGGGTTGGATATTACGGTAGGGGCTACGCTGTCATCGGCTTTCGGCCGGGTGGTCTCGCAGGAACTCAGGGCCGGCTTCGAACGTGGGCAACGGGAGTGGACCGGCGAGGGGATTCCGTTCACCACGGTGGTCCAGGATGCGGTGAGCTTCGGCGGGCATCCCGCGTTGCCGGGAGACTTCGAGCGCACGGCGCTCCGGCTCACGGAGACGGTCCATCTCAATCTGGGAGCGCACCGGTTCAAGCTGGGAATTGGTGGGGTGCTGGCCAGCCACGACCAGACCTTCGCCTGGGGGCGCACGGGAGAGCGGTACTTTGGCAATGCGGATGCAATTACGGACGGCCAAGGTGTGCTGGTGCAGGCCGTCGGTCCGCTGCCGCAGGCCTCCTTCAATACCCACCAGCTGGCGTTCTTCATTCAGGACGCGTGGCACCTGGCGCCGGGGTTCGAATTCAAGACCGGCCTGCGCTACGAGATGGAGTTCCTCCCGGCGGGGAAGGTGACGTTGAACCAGGAGTGGGCGGAGCGGACCGAACTGCTGAATACCGAACTGGCGCGTCGGCGCGGCAAGCTCTCTCCGAGGGCGGGATTCCGGTGGGGGCTCGGAGAGAATGAGGTATGGGTGGTGCGCGGGCAGGCCGGGATCTTCTACGACATGGTAGAGCCGGCGGTGCTGGCAGAACTGATTACGCACGCCGGCCGGGTGGAAGTCGAACGCCGCGTGGGTGACCTTACGGACGACGTTACCGCCGCTCCCCGTCTCACGCTCCTCGGGCCGGACTACGAGGCGCCCCGTTCGAGCCGCGCGGGCTTTGGCATCACGCGGCGGCTGGGGGCCACCGGGGCGGTGCACGTTTCCACCAGTTACCGCCACACCGACTTTCTCCCGAGGCGCGTGGACTTGAACCGGCTCCCGGCAGCGACCTGGCGGGATCAGCACGGGCGGCCGGTGTACGGGGGTCTCGTACAGGTGGGAACCCTGGTGGCGGCCGATCCCGAGACCAACCGGAGGTTCGATGACTTCGAGATGGTCTCGGCGCTCAACCCGGACGGCTACTCGGACTACTGGGACGTGGCGGTGGCGCTGGAGCGCACCGTGGGGCGCTCGCTCAATTTCATGGCGAGCTACACCCATTCCGGCACCACCGACAACTGGCTTTCCGGCCGCATGGGCGGCTTCGAGGCACAGTTCAACCCGTTTCCGGACGGCCTTGACGAGCGCGACTGGGCGGACGGCCGCTCGGACTATGACGTTCCTCACCGTCTCACCCTTGGTGTATTCATGTTCCCGCTGGGCCGGCCCGGATTCAGCGTTGCGCTGCTCTACCGGTACCGCTCCGGATATCCCTTCACCCCGGGGTTCCGGGATGGGGTGGACGTGAATGGAGACGGTTCGGGCCGCAACGATCCCGCGTTCGTCGATGAGGGGATAGCGGGAGTAACGGAGCTGCTCGACGAATGGGAGTGCCTCAGGCTCGATTCGGGGAGGTTCGTCACCCGCAATGCGTGCCGGGAGCCGGCGCTCTCCACGCTGGATCTCCGCCTCGGTCTGGGGCCGTTCAGGCTGGGGGGGTACCCGGTTGAGTTGGTGGCGGATTTCCTGAACGTAACGGATGCGGAGCGGCCGGTGGTTGACCGGGCGCTGTACCTGGTGGATCCCGACGCCGGCATTACGACCGACGAGAACACAGGACGGGTGACCTTGCCGCTTGTGGCCAACGAGAACTTCGGACAGGCGCTCGGCCGGATGGCGCAGGGGCGGGTGCTGAGGATCGGGTTCAGGGTGAACTACTGATGCGCGAACGTTGGATGGGTCTTGTCCTGCTGCTTTCAGTTGCCGCCTGCGACAACGCGGGGGAGGGACGGGTGCTGGCGGTCGAGGCCTCGGGTGCGGCGTGGGCCTGGGTGTTCTTCGATCAGGACGGCGGCCAGGTGTTTACGCAGAACGATACGCCCATGTCAGGCGTGGGTGTGCGGCTCGTGGCCAAGGGCACGCGTGACACGGTGGCGCGGGTCGTGACCGGCCAGCAGGGGCGTTCGGAGTTTCCGGCGCTGCCGGTGGGGACATATCTGGTGGTGGTGGAGACCACGACGTTCGGCGACACGATCTCGGTGGTGAAGCTCGACTCCACGGAGATCACGGTGCGGTCGCGGGACACGGTGGAGGTGTTGGCGCTGGTGAGTTACCCCAGGGTCACCGTGGCCGAGGCGCGCGAGCTGGAGCAGGGGCGCAAGGTGTTCGTGGAAGGGGTGGCGCTCAACAACCGGCAGACGTTCGGTGACAATACGGTGCACCTGCGCGATACCACGAGATCGATCCGCGGGACCCGGGTTCGCACGACGCCCTTCTTTTTCGTGGGCGACAGTGTCAGGTTCCTGGGGGTGAGGGCCGTAAGTGAGGGGCAGCCCACGCTGGATGATGTTCAGGTGTTCTGGTTGAGGACCACCGACCTCCCCGTGCCGGACACGGTAACCACGGCGGAGGCCGCTCTGGCGGATGGAGGGCTGTTGGATGCGGCCCTCGTCCGGGTGATTGACGCTACGGTAGGGGATACCAGCACCGTTGCGGGGGATTACCTTGTAACCGTGGATGACGGGTCGGGCCCCCTGGTGGTGGTGTTCGATCAGGACGCCCCGGTCAACCGGGGGCCCTGGGTGCCGGACGTGGTGGGGGACTTCACGGGGGTGCTGGTGCCCACGGGGGAAGGTGGATGGAGATTAAAGCCGCGGGCCAATGCAGACCTGTTACTGAAGCCCTGAGGCCACAGTTGTGTTGAAGATCACAAGCAACAGGGCCTCAGGGGGCCCGCCATGAGCCGGCCCTTGAAGTGCATCTCGTTGCTGTATCAACCTTTGGATGGAGCTGACCTAATGCTTTCGATGGCCCGGTTCGTGCTATTAGCCACTGCGGCCAGGAGGCCGTGATGGCGGAACCAAACATCATTGTCCGCCGGGAAGCCTCTGAAGCTGGGTTCCTGAAGGGTGATCTGGCCCCGTGGAGCGAGGGGTTCAGATACAGGGTGCTGGGGTGGTTCGGGCTGGTGCTGGCGGCGGCGGCCATAGGCGACTATGCACTGGCCCTGTATCCGCTGGGGTTCGGCAGCCCGGAGTGGGAAATGGGGACGGTGGCGGCCTTGGCACAGGGATTGCCCTTGTCCTTTGTTGGGCTGACGCTCGTCTGGGTGAGTGCGGCGGGGTTGAGGTTGCGGTGGTTGATGTGGGTGATTGGCGCGGTGATGGTGCTGGCCGCTGTAACGATCTTAGCGGGCCTGGCGCTGTTCATAGCCGATGCGCCCATCGCGCTAAGGGCCACCGCCGAGAACGCTGCGGCCAGACTGACGGTTCAAAAGATGATTGCCCGGACTTTGTTCCTGGGGTTGTTGTTTGGTAGTGCATATGGCGTTGCTGGCGTGTTTGCACTGAGGCAGGCGCGCGCGGGTTCCACAACAGAAGCGTAGGGAGACTGTATGAAACTTCGAGTACTTGGTTCCACCTTGGGTGTTGCGGCCGCCTTGGCGTTCATGCCGGCGTCCGCCAACGCCGTCAACCTTTGTGGAGGTCCCGTAGGCTTTACGGTTTGTGCCTCCATCGAGGTTTCCGCCCCGGTGTTCGACGCCGGCCTCAGCATGTGGCGAGTGGAGGTCGTGGTAAACAACCTCTGGTTCGCCGATCCGATCCAGGGCGACGTGTCGCACGGGATTATGGGTATTGGCGTCGGAAGTTCAACAACCAGCCCTGGCGCCTACTCGCTGGAATCGGCCACCATGGGCGGAGCCGCCGTTAACTGGAAGTCTCCTGGAACTCCAGGACTCTTCGCCTCACTCGAAATTTCGAGCAGCACGGGTAACGACAAGGTCTTCGGCCAAACCCTTACCCTGGTGTTCCTGACCACGAACGAGTTCAAAGATGCCGATTCGTTTGCGTTCCACTCGGGCAGTTGGGGTGACGTAGGGGAATGCTCAGTCACGGTGTACAGTGACGGAACCTGGAAGGGCGGTGACTTTGAGGACGATCCCGCTAATTGCTTCAGGGTCCCCGTCCCTGCGCCCGCTCCAATCGCGTTGCTCGGTACCGGCTTGATCGGCTTGGGCAGCATCGGCGCGCTCGGTGCAGTAATCCGGCGTCGCAAGCTGAACGGCGACATCGAGAACGTCTGAAGCTCTCGTAGTCTGGTAGAACCCGCGCTGTAAAGTGGGGTCCGGCCCTTGGGCCGGGCCCCGCTTTTTTTCAGGCACGGCGGTTGCCTTTCCGCCCGTCGATGCCAATCATTCCCGAATCCATGAAATCATCCCCGACGTGCGCATAGTCGTCTTCACGGCGGATCCCGCACTGGCCACACGCTCCTGGTGGAGCGCACTGCGCACGTCCGGGGTTGCCTCCGCCATCCTGGTCTGCCGCCAACGCCAATCCATGAGGTTGCCGGACGTCTGGCGGCGCTTCCGGCGGAATGTGCGCCGGCATGGGGTGGTCTTCGTCCCATATCGAGCCGTCGTATTCATGAGGGACACGTTGTTCCGACGAAGGGAAGACGGAGTCCATTTCCACCCGGTTGGTGAGGATGGACCGCCGGTAACGCTGCTGGAATCGGAGCGGATCCACGGCGCCGACGTGGTTGAAAGGGTCAGGGAGTGGCAGCCTGACCTTGGCGTATCCCTCGGCGCCCCGATTCTCAACCCCGAGCTGTTCACCGTCCCGTCCCGCGGCACCATCAACCTTCATCTTGGCAAGGTGCCCGAATACCGGGGCGCTCCACCGGGGTTCTGGGAACTCTGGACCGGCGCCACGGAGGTGGGCGCTACGGTGCACTGGATAGACGAAGGCCTCGACACCGGACCGGTGATAGCGGCGGCGGTGGCCCCGGTCTATTCCAGAGATACGCTCAAGCGGGTTCAGGCCAGGGCGGAAGAGCTGGGTGTCATTGTTCTCCAACGGGCGCTCACGCGGCTGGCCTCCGGTGAAGAAGTACGCGGCGCTCCGCAGCCCCAGGGAGGGCACGCATTCAGATCCCCCACCGTCGGACAACGGGTCCGGCTGGCTGTGCGCCTGCGCGTCCGGAGTGCGCGCGAGTCGCTGCGGCCCAGGTCCCTCATCAAGTCAATGGCGGGAGTCGCCCTCCTCACGGTTGTGCGTCCCGTGCGGGACATGTTTCGCTCTCTCACCCGGCGGCATCCGGTGCGGGTCTTCACCCTGCATCGGATAACGGACCTGTGCCGGGACGGTATGACCGCCTCGCCGGAGGCGTTCCGTCGCCAGGTGGCGTATCTCCGCCGCTCGCACCGGATCGTGCCGCTCCGCGACGCGCTCAGGCTGATCGCGGAGGGCGCGCGGCTCAGCCGGCCGGTGGCGGCACTCACGTTCGACGACGGATACGCCAGCGTCTTCGACCACGCCGCTCCGATCCTCCGTAACCTTGGAATCCCGGGGGGGTGCTGCTACCTCAGCACCGGCTTGGTAGGAACGGACCGGCGCTTCGCACACGATGCCGACAGCTCCGTGCTCCAGTACCTTTCAGTGATGTCATGGGCTCAGGTGCGGGCGCTGAAAGAAGAAGGCTGGGACGTGGGCGGTCATACCTCAACCCATGCGCGTCTCTCCAGGTGCGACGCCACAGAGTTGCAGCGGGAGCTGACCGAGCCGCTGGAGGCCCTGCGCAGCAAACTCGGCATCGAGCACCCTTCGATGGCCTACCCGTTCGGCACGCCAAACGACATCACAGAGGAGGGGCGGAATGCCATCAGGCAATTGGGTTACAGCGCTCTCCTGTCCAACTACAGCGGTGAGAACCGGCCGCCCCGGGATCCATTCCACCTGGGGCGGTTCGACATAGGGGGCGATCACGATACGATTGCCTGGAAGGCGGCGGTGCACGGGTTGAGCCTCAGTCAATGGCGCCGCTACTGGCCGTCCGGCGCCTCATGATCCGCCATTTCTTCACCGTGGACGTGGAAGAACACTTCCAGGTCTCGGCGTTCGAGCCGTACGTGAGCCGGGACTCGTGGGATCGCCACGAAAGTCGAGTGTCGTCGAATGCGATGCGACTGCTCGAGATTCTGGACCGACATGGGACGACCGCTACGTTTTTCACATTGGGTTGGGTGGCGGAGCGATACCCCGACCTCGTGCGCCGGATCGCAAACGCGGGCCATGAGGTGGCCTCTCACGGCTACGGCCACCAGCGTATCACTCACATCACACCGGATGAGTTCCGCAGCGACGTGCGGCGGGCCAAACAGGTTCTCGAGGAGGCTTCAGGGAGCCCGGTGCTCGGCTACCGGGCCCCCAGCTATTCCCTGGTGCGTGGCCTCGAGTGGGCGCTGGACATCCTGATCGAAGAAGGGCACCAATACGATTCCAGCCTCTTTCCCGTGCGGCGGCCGGGGTACGGGTACGCCGGCGGGGCCAGGGAGCCGCACTGGATCGAGCGGCCCGCCGGACGCATCCTCGAGGTGCCGCCCGCCACGCTCCGGCGATTCGGGATGACGCTCCCCGCGGCGGGGGGCGCCTACTTCCGCATCTTCCCCTATGCGCTCGTACGGTCCGCTTTGCGGCAGATGGAGCAGGCCCGCGTGCCGGGCACCTTCTACCTGCACCCCTGGGAGGTGGACCCGGACCAGCCGCGGCTCGCCGTCTCGACCGCCGCCCGGTTCCGGCACTACACGGGGCTCTCCCGTACGATGGGCCGGCTGGACCGTTTGCTGGCCGAGTTCCGGTTCACCGCCATTCGCACGGCGCTCGAAGATCCTGCGCTCATCGGGTCGTGACGCGGTGCGGATCGAGGTAATCGATTCGCTCTCTCGCGCGCACGAGCTGGCCTTGGCCTGGGACGATCTGCTCGCTCGCGCGGCGGATCCGTCGCCGTTCGTCTCGTACCCCTGGCTCATCTCCTGGTGGGAGGCGTACGCGGGCGGGAGCCGCATGTGCCTCATGGCGGTATGGGAGGGTGAAACCCTCGAGGGGCTGGCCCCGCTCCGGCTGACTGAAGAACGGATCTACGGCCGGCGGCGGCGGGTGCTCAGGTTCTGGTACAACCCGCAGGCCGAGCGGATCAATCTGCTGGTGAGCCGGGAGCGGGGGAGGGAGGTGCTGGCGGCACTGTCCGCGGGACTGACAGACCGGCTCCCCCGGTGGGACGTGGCCCGTCTGGGGTTGGTCGTCAGGGATCAGCCGACCACCGGCCGGTTTCTGGAGGCGCTGAACGACGCGCCGGTTCCCGTTGCCGTCATGGACGGCCATCGCTCGCCGTACCTGCTGCTGCCGGCAGATGCCGCCGAACTCACCGCCGGCTTGAGCGCATCCGCCAGGCAAACGCTTGCCCGGAAGCTCAAGCGGGCCGAACGGGCGGATTTCACGGTGGAGGTGGACCGGTCCGCCGCCCGGTTGACGGACGCGTTCGATATTTCCGGGGAGACCTGGCAACACGGTCGGGGGACCGGGATAGGATCCACGGCGGCCAACCGGACCTTTTACGAGGGTGTGGCCCGGCGGTCAGCGGAGCGGGGGTGGCTGGAGCTTGCCTTCCTCCATTACGCCGGCCGGCCGATCGCGTTCGAGTACAACCTCATCTTCGGAGACACGGCGTTCAATCTCAAGCTCGGGTACCGGGAGGACGCGAGGGAGTATTCGCCCGGGATCGTGCTCAAGTATCGCGTGCTGGAGCATCTGATTGCGCGAGGGATCGCCTGCTACGACTTCATGGGGGAGGAGGAACCATACAAGCTGCAATGGACCGATCGGGTACGGCAGCTCAGCGAGATCGTGGCGTTCGGGCGCGGGGCGGATCTGGCGCTGATCCACGCGCTCAGGTTCCGGGCCTGGCCCGCGGTGAAAGATCGTCTGCCGTGGGTAGTGGCAGCCCGGCGCCGGGTGGCCGGCTGGTTCCGGAAGGAATGACGTGACGGTCGAGCCGTTCAGCGGGTCTGCGGCCGAGTGGAACCGGTTCGTGCGCGCCCAGCCGGGGTGGAGTCATTTCCATCTGTACGGCTGGCGTGAGGTGATGGAGCGTACCCTGGGTCATGAGTGCCGGTACACCGTTCTTCGGGGTCCGGACGGGGCCGTGCGAGGCGTGCTGCCGCTGGTGCGGGTCAGGAGTCTGATTTTCGGGCACTATCTGGTCTCGATGCCGTTCCTGAATTACGGGGGACCGTTGGGGGATTCCGAAGCGGTTACGGCCCTCGCCGGGGAGGCCGTGGAGGGGGCCGAGCGTGATGGCGTAAAGCTGCTGGAGCTGCGCTGCCGAGGGGAGGCGCCGTTGGGTCTCGAGGTGTCGCATCGCAAGGTCACGGTGCTGCTCGACCTTCCGCCGGACAGCGCGGAGCCGCTCTGGCAGGGGCTGCCGGCCAAGGTGAGGAGCCAGGTACGGCGGCCGCAGAAGGAGGGGGTTGAGGTCCGGTTCGGGCCGGACCAGTTGGAACCGTTCTACCGGGTATTCGCTCGGCACATGCGGGATCTGGGAACCCCCGTTCTGGGAAAGAGCGTGTTCACGGGGATGGCCGAAGTCTTTCCTGACGACGTCTGGTTCGGGTGTGCGTATCTGGGCGGGGAACCGGTGGCGGGTGGTGCGGGGTTCCGCTGGCGGGACGAGTTCGAGATGACCTGGGCCTCCAGTCTGCGCGAGTACAACTCGATCGCGCCGAACATGCTGCTCTACTGGAGTTTCATGGA
>CAZTIV010000051.1:0-2109 GCA_964613905.1 uncultured Gemmatimonadaceae bacterium
TGGACACCGGGAGATGTGACAGATTTGACGCTTCCTGCCCGTCCCGGCACACTTGCCGGACGGCTCGGCACGCTTTCCGGATAACAAAGCACGATTACTGTGGGACGCGGCATGCTTTCCGGATAACAAAGCACGCTTCCTCAATGGCAAGGCACGCCTCCCGGACAACGCGGCACGCTTCCTCGATGACATGGCACGCTTCCCGGACAACGCGGCACGCTTCCTCAATGGCAAAGCACGCTTTCCGAACGACCCGGCACCCATGCTTTGTCCTAAAGCAAGGGTGCCGGGGCATGAAGTAAGTGTGACGCGTCGTCCGGCAAGCGTGCCGCGCCGTCCGGCAAGATTGACCTGTCGCCCGGCCCGTCTTCCCGTTGGCAAGGCTCGTGAAGCCGCCTTGACGCTCACTTGACTCGCCAGAACTTATCTTGCCGGCATGACGCACACGGAAAAGGTCCACGTGATCTTTGGCCTCGCGGCGGCCGACATCGAGGAGCGACAGATGGACTGGGACCGCGAGCAGGACACGACGGTATCGCAATGAGCGGCGGCAGCCGCCGCTCGGCTCATCTGCCGCTGGAAGCGGCAACTGCACCGGTACCCGCCGCACCACCCAGCTTGCCGGCCCGATTGTTTTCAGGCGGACAGGCGGCCAGAGGGTCGCGCGTAGTTTTACGCCGGCATGCGTCATTCTGATACCAGGCTTGCGCAGGGCCAGCGGTATCGTGGGTCATGCCCGACCGCATTCTGACGGACTTCGAGGGGAAGCCGGTTCGCCTCACCGAAGAGCGCCGCGAGCACATTCTGGAGCACCCGGAGATGGCGACCCTCGAGACGGCCCTTGACGACACGATCCTGAATCCCGAGACCGTTGTGCAGTCTCGGAGTGACCCGGAGGCCCACCTCTACTACCGCCACTACGTGGGAACGGTCATTGGCGATAAATTCCTGTGTGTCGTGGTCAAGGTCGCTGGTGCCGATGCCTTCATCGTCACCGCGTACCTGACCGACCGCGTGAAGAAGGGAGTGCAGATATGGCCGAGCGACGGGTGAAGATCTGGTATGATCAGGAGGGCGACTACCTCGAGGTGCTCTTCGATCAGCGGCCTGGTTTCTTCCGCGAGACCGCCTCAGATCACGTGATGGAGAAGGTCGATGGGGACGGGAACATCCTCGGATTCTCGGTCCTCAAGGTGTCCATGCTCCGGAGTGCACCGCTGGAGGTCGCCCTGTAACGGCGGTCCACTCGACCGCGCTCCGCGACGCGTTCTGGCCACGCCAACGGGCCGGGCGATACGGTTGATCGGTGGCTTGAGAGCCGCCGCTCGGCTCGTTCTGCCGCTGGAAGCGGCAACACCATCCACCACGCGTTGTTTTGATACATCGCCGCGCGATTCCGGTACCAAGCTCTGAATCATCCGGTGTTATGCTGTGCCCGCGGCGCGGCAGCGCTTGCCGGGTCACGCGTCATATGCCCCTCGGGTTGCCAGGTTTTGCAGCCGATTCTGGTGCCGGTGTGGCGAAACTGGTAAACGCGGAGACCTGGTAAGTCTCTGGGCGAAAGCCCTTGTCGGTTCGAATCCGACCACCGGCACCCGCCGCACCAGGCCGAGTTGCCGCTTTTCCCGACCGAGCGTAAATTGCAGGTACTTACCAGGTCTCCGTGTGGCGCTTCGCCACACCAACAACGGGTCGGGCGATACTGTCGTCCGGCTCGTTGTGTTTCCAGGCCGGAATCGAGCCGTGAAAAGCCGCCGCCCTCCCCCTGAAACCATCCCGAGCCCCGTTCCGTACTGCAACCAGCGGCATCTGACACTTAGACCGGAACGGGAACACCATGAAGCGACGGACAAAGTTCATCCTCGGCGGCATCGCCCTGCTCGCGGTGGCGGGTACCGCCACCATGCTCCGAGCCAACGGCGGCGACAAGAACGCCCCTCGCACGGTCACCGTCTCCCACGGCACCATCGTGGACAAGGCTCTGGCTGTGGGGACCATCCAGCCTGAAGTCGAGGTCGGCGTCAAATCCCAGATCTCGGGGGTGGTCCGGCGGCGGTTCGCCGAAGAGGGCGACTACGTACGGGCCGGCGCCCCGCTGCTCGAGATCAA
>CAZTIV010000051.1:2209-5672 GCA_964613905.1 uncultured Gemmatimonadaceae bacterium
ATCACCGGCTTCATCCTCCAGCAGATGGTCGAGATCGGCGACCCGGTGGTGCCCATCAGCTCGTTCCAGGAAGGCACGGTGCTGATCCGGATGGCGGAGATGAGCAACCTCGTCTTCCGCGGCACAGTGGACGAGATCGACGTGGGCCGCCTCAAGGAAGGGATGCCGGTGGAGGTGAAGCTGGGCGCTCTCCCCAACGCTCAGGTCACAGGACGGCTCGCCAGGATCTCGCTCAAGGCGCGCACGCAGGACAACGCCACCGTGTTCCCGGTCGAGATCGCACTGGAAGAAACTGACGGCGTCACCCTCCGCGCCGGCTACTCGGCCAACGCCGACGTGATCATCGCGCGGCGCGACAGCGTGCTCATGATCCCCGAGCGGCTGATCACGTTCGAGGGCGATTCCGCCACCGTGACCGTGCTCCTGCCGGACGGCGGCACCGAGGTGCGGACCATCAAGGTGGGCCTGTCCGACGCGATCAACGTTGAGGTGCTCGAAGGGCTGCGCGAGGGCGAGAAAGTGGCCGAGAAGCCCACCCGCGAGATCCGGTAGGTCCGTGCGACTCGTCGGCATGTTCCGCGAGTTCGTGGCCGACCTCATGGCCCAGCGGCTGCGCACCACGCTCACCGTAATGGGCATTGCGTGGGGTACGGTTGCCGTGGTGGTACTCCTCGCCTTTGGTGTGGGGCTCGAACGGCAGACGCGCAAGAACTTCCACGGCCTGGGCGACCGCATCGTCATCCTCTTTGGCGGCCGCACCACGCAGGCGTTCCAGGGATTCCCAGAGGGCCGTCCCATTCGCCTGCGCGAGGACGATGCCGCCATCCTCGCCCGCGAGATCCCGGAGATCGTGGCCTTGAGCCCCGAGTACTCGAGCCGTGAGACACCGGTACGTCGCGGGGTGAACGTCGCCAACCCGGTCATCACGGGGGTGATACCCATCTACGAGGAACTGCGAAACATCATCCCCGAGCCGGGCGGCCGGTTCCTGAACGAGCTGGACGTGGACCAACGGCGCCGCGTGGCGGTGCTGGGCGACGGGCTCAAGCGGGCCCTGTTCGGCGACTCCGCGGCCGTGGGCGAACAGGTCATGATCGGCACCACGCCGTTCACCGTGGTGGGCGTCATGATGCCCAAAACCCAGAACTCATCGTACAACCAGCGGGACACCGACCGCGTCTTCATTCCGTCCAGCACGCATCGCGCGGTGTTCGGGACGCAGTACGTGAACAACTTCGTGTACCGCACGGTGGACCCGAGGCTCACCAAGGGGGTGGAGGCGCGGGTCTACGAGGTGCTGGGACGCCGCTACACGTTCAATCCGGCCGACAATGACGCCCTGAGGGTCTGGGACACGAGCGAGTGGGAAACCCGGTTCGGCGTGATGTTCCTGGCGTTCAACATCTTCTTCGGCATCGTGGGGAGCTTCACGCTCACCGTGGGAGGGATCGGCGTCGCCAACATCATGTATATCGTGGTGCGGGAGCGCACCCGCGAGATCGGCGTGCGCCGCTCGCTCGGCGCCACGAAGCGCGACATCCTGATCCAGTTCTTTGCCGAGACGTTCATGATCGTGGCGCTGGGCGCCGCGGTGGGCGGCCTGCTGTCGGTAGGTATCGTCAGGCTCGCGGGCATGGTTCCCATGCAGGAGTTCATCGGGACTCCCACGATGTCTCCGGTCGTGCTCGGCACCACGCTCGCGCTGCTCGCCGGGATTGCGTTCCTTGCCGGGCTGTTCCCCGCCCGCAAGGCGGCCAATCTCGACCCCGTCGAGTGCTTGAGGTACTGAGTATGGCGAGCGTACGTGTCTTGAGGGAAAAGGGAAAGGGGAAAAGGGAAAAGTACTACCCTGCCTCACGTTTCCCTTTTCCCTTTTCCCTTTTCCCTGATTGCTGACCATGTGGCGCATTCTGCTGGAAGAGTTCATCGGCGATCTGAGATCGCAGAAGACGCGCGCGTTCCTCACGATGTTCGCGGTAACGTGGGGTACCATTGCCGTCGTTCTCCTGCTCGCGTTCGGCGAGGGATTGAAGCGCGCGGTGGTGGACGGTACGCTCAACGCCGGCGACCGCATCTTCATGGTGTACGGCGGCGAGACTCGCATGCCGTTCGAGGGGCTGCCGCGCGGCCGCCGCGTCCGGCTCACCGAGCAGGACCTGGAACTCGTGGTGCGGTCCATACCGCAGATCGATCTGGCAAGCCCGTCCTACGGCCGCGGCGGCACCAGCCTCCGCGTGGACGACCGCCGCACCAACACTTACATGGAAGGCATCCACCCCGATTTCGAGGAGATGCGCCGCATCTATCCCGCCGCGGGGGGGCGTTTCATCAACCGGCAGGACGTGACGCATCGCCGCCGCGTGCTGTTCCTGGGCAACGAGATTGCCGAGCGGCTGTTTGGCAACGAGGATCCCATCGGCAAAGAGGTCATCCTCGACGGTCTGCCGTTCATCGTGGTGGGCGTCATGCAGAAGAAGTTCCAGGATTCATCCAACAACGGGCCGGACGCCAACCGCGCCATCATCCCGGCGTCCACGTTCACGTCCATCTACGGGCACCGTTTCGTGAGTCATCTCGTCATCCGCCCGCGCGAGATGCACGATGCGCCGCTCGTAAAGGCCGAACTGTTCCGGGTGCTGGGCCAGCGGCACCGGTTCGACCCCGCCGATGAACGGGCGCTGCCCATGTGGGACTTCATCGAGAGCCAGAAGACGACTCAGGCGATTGGCTTGGGCATTCAGATCTTCCTCGGCATGGTGGGGGTGTTCACCCTGCTCATCGCCGGCGTGGGCGTAGCCAACATCATGTATGTGGTGGTGAAGGAGCGCACGAAGGAGATCGGCGTCAAGCTGGCGGTGGGTGCGCGCCGCTGGCATGTCGTGGCTCAGTTCATCTTCGAGGCCGCGATGATAGCGGTTGCCGGCGGTGTGGCGGGGCTGCTGGTCTCCGGTCTCGTGGTGTTCGGGGTCAACGCCATCCCCACCGAGGGGAATCCGGCCATGGAGTACATAGCCAACCCCACGATCTCGTGGCCCATCGCGTTCATCTGCGTGGGGCTGCTGATGGCCATCGGGCTGCTGGCGGGGATCCTGCCGGCGCGGAAGGCGGCGGCGGTGGACCCGGTGGAGTCGTTGCGGTACGAGTGATACGGCGGGGTAGATTCATATTGTCCGCGGTCGTCCGGCACCTCGCGCGACCATGGACCCTTTGCCCGGAGTGTGAGCCGTGCCCGGACCGGCATTGGAAGAACGGGTAGCCAACCTGGAAGGTCGCGTGCAGGGATTTGAGGGGCGATTCGAAGCCATCGACCGCCGCTTCGACGTGGTTGACCGCCGGCTTGAAGCGCTGGATCAGAAGGTAGATGGCTGCCGCAACGATCTGTCCGCGCGGATCGAGAACCTCGACCACCGCCTGACGGGCCGCATGGATACCCTGGACCAGAAGGTCTCCCGCCAGTTCGTGT
>CAZTIV010000051.1:5772-17084 GCA_964613905.1 uncultured Gemmatimonadaceae bacterium
CGCCTGACGGGCCGCATGGATACCCTGGACCAGAAGGTCTCCCGCCAGTTCGTGTGGCTGGTAGGGATTCAGTTGTCCGTATTGCTGGCCGTGATCGCAGCGCTGCTCAGAACGACCGGCTAGTTCCCCGCAAGGCCCGCCGCTCGAGCAGTGGATACCGGAACCCGGGAACGAAACTCATTGGCGGTACTGAAGCGTCCCTCCACGCGCCGGCTCCACGCGGTCCACGTCCACCGGGTGGGACCGCCGCACGTCCGCGGTCACCGCGGAAAGCCCCGGCTGGCCGCCCGCCATCGCCCAGCTCAGGACGTTGGCCCACAGCCGGTAGAAGTCACCCCGGTATCCGCTGTAATAGGGATATGCCGGATAGACCGACACGCCAACTATCCGCTGGTCGTTGGCTTCGATGCGGTAACCGATCAGCGGGGTGTTCTCGTCGGGATCACAGTAGAGGTCGCAGGCGTCAGACCAGCGTGCGAGGACGGTGGTCCCCGGTTTGGCCACTACGCCGCCGTGAAACTGATGCACCCAGAGCGAATCCAGGCCCTGGGTCATCGGGTGCTCCACGATGGAAGCGACGTCCAGGCTGTCCTGGCGGTACTCCGAGCCGTACGGCCCGAGGAAGGGGTCGATGTCTTCGAGCGCGCCCCACCCCGCATTGGTGAACCGCTGATTGTCGCTGCGGTCCTGCCAGTAGAAGGTCCCGATCACCAGGTTTCCACCGGCCATCACATATGCGGCAACCGAATCGCCCACGTTCGGGGCATTGTCGAACAGCCCGTCCTCATAGAGCAACACCAGCCGGTACTGGCTGAGGAACGCCACCGTCGGCGTCTGCGAGAAGACGTCCATCGTGTCAAAGGTGAGGTTGGGCATGTACACCGGGAACGAATCGAGGATGGCGGCGTTGCACTCCGGGCAATTCGACAGCACAAGCACCATTCCCTCGATGCGCGTGACGGAGACGGTCACTGTATCGGCGGGCGACGTGAGCAGGGAGGCGACGATGCGCGCGGTACCTTCCTCCGGCCCGCCGATCACCATGCCCGTGCGCGGATCCGGCACACTGGCGCGGTCCGGATCCAGGGAAGACCACGCAATGGGGGTCCCGGGTATGGGCTCCCCTGCAGCGTCACGCGCCTCGGCCGACAACTCCACCGTGTTCCCCACCGGGATGATGGGAGGCGCATCGAGAATGTGTACGCTCACGGCCCCCGCTCCGACTCCCGTGTACACCGCTTCCACCTCGAGCGGTACCGGTGCCTCGGACTCCGTGGGGGTGACCGTCAATGGACCGGCCCGAAACGCGGTATCTCCCGCAGGGGTGATGAATGCCATCCGGAGCTCAAACTCTTCCGATGGTGAACTCACGGTAACTTCGAGGTTCAGGGACAGTGAGTCGGCATCCGGCTGGATGTTCACGACCGTATCGACGGCAGGAACGGTTGCGCCGGCGCGCGTAAGCACCACCCGCACGTGCGAAAGGTCCACTATCCCGGCCCCGCGGGCGAAGACGGGAGCAATGCTGAATGCAACGGTCTCAGGGGTGTCCGGCTCCGACGGATCCAGGATACATCCCGCCGCCAGAAAACCCGTAACCATGATGGCGCCCAATGACAATACGCTTTTCCTGATCGTAAAGCTGATCATGTTTGTCACCCCTGATTCCTGCACCAGAGTATCAAAGCGCCGGGCTCTGATGGAGATGCATAATCGGTGCCAGAGCCGCCCCATCCCTTGAGCGGATCGCGCCTCAATTGGTCACCAACCCCCGGCGCACGAGCAACGGCTCCATCCGGGGATCCCTCCCCGTCAGATCCCGGAACTGCTGCATGGGATCACGGCTGCCGCCCCGCGAGAGCAGCGTTCGGCGGAAATGGTCGCCGTTCTCGCGGGTCAGACCGCCGTTCTCCCTGAACCACTCCACCGCATCGGCGTCCAGCACCTCGCTCCAGATGTACGAGTAGTAGCCGGCGTGATAGCCGCCGCCGAAGGCGTGCGAGAAGTACGTGGTCCGGTAGCGCGGCGGCACCGGCTGGAAGTCCATGCCGGCATCTGCCAGCACTCTCGCTTCGAACGCGATCAGGTCCGCCGGGATTTCGGCGGCCCCTATCTGGTGCAGCGCCTGATCGATGATCGAAGCCGCGAGATATTCGGTGGTTCGGAACCCCTGATTGAACTGCTCGGCAGCCAGCACCCGATCCAGCAATTCCTGCGGAATCCGTTCGTTGGTGCGGTAGTGCCGCGCGTAGTTGGCCAGCACTTCGGGCCACCTGGCCCACATCGCGTACACCTGCGACGGAAACTCCACAAAATCGCGCGGCACCGCCGTGCCCGAGAACCGGGGATATCTCACATCGGAGAACAGGCCGTGCACCGCATGTCCGAACTCATGGAACAACGTGTTGACCTGGTCGAAGGTCATCAACGTGGGCTCGCCGTCCCCCGGCTTCGGGATGTTCAGATGATTGCCGACCACCGCGCGCGTGCCCAGCAGGTCGCTCTGCGCCACGTAGGCGTTCATCCATGCCCCGCCCCGCTTGGTGGGCCGCGCGTAGAAGTCGCCGATGAACAGTCCCAGTGACGACCCGTCGTGGTCGAAGACCTCCCACACCCGGACATCTTCCTGATACACCGGCAGCTCGGGCCGCTCGCGGAAGGTGAGCCCGAACAGCCGGTTGGCCGAATAGAACACGCCGTCTTCGAGCACGCGATTCAATTCGAAGTACGGCCTGACCTCGGACTCGTCGAACTCGTGCAGGTCACGCCGCAGACGCTCGGCATAGAAGCTCCAGTCCCACG
Source organism: uncultured Gemmatimonadaceae bacterium (assembly GCA_964613905.1). Classification (GTDB taxonomy): domain Bacteria; phylum Gemmatimonadota; class Gemmatimonadetes; order Gemmatimonadales; family GWC2-71-9; genus CAZTIV01. Next base: position 8,575 of record CAZTIV010000051.1, read on the forward strand.
CGGCCAGCCGGAACTCGCCGCCCTCGGCGTCGATCATGCGCTGGAGATCCGCCCCCTCGCGCCGGGCGTTGGCAACCGCCGGAGGGCCGAGCCGGGCGTGCATGTCGTTCACCGCCTCCCTGGTGCCGGCCGTGTTGTCCTCCAGCACGTACGCGGCGTGGTCCTCATGCCCGAGCAGCCGGGCCCGCTCGGCACGCAGCGTGATCATCCGCCGCACCACATCCCGGTTATCGTACTCGCCGCCGCGGCTGCCGCGCGCCACCGAGGCTTCGTGAATACGCCGCCGGAGCCCGCGGTTGGCCAGCGACGACAGCGGCGGCTGGCCGGTGGTGTTCTGGAGCGCAATGAGATACCCGCCCTCATGCCCCCGTGCCGCGGCCGCCTGCGCCAGCCCCGTGATCTCGGCGTCGGTGAGCCCGGCGAGGATGGCCCGGTCATCCACCAGCACCGCCGATGCATTCACCTCGGCCAGCACGTTCTGTGTGAACTGCGTCTGGAGGGTCGCCAGCTCGGCATTCATCGCCTTGAGCCGTTCCTTTTCCGCCTCCGACAACCGGGCACCCGCACGCACGAAGTCCGTGTGATACCGCTCGAGCAGGCGGGCAGATTCGGCGTCGAGGGCCAGCGCGTCGCGTTGCCGGTACAGGGTTTCGATGCGCCGGAAGAGCCTGGCGTCGAGCAGGATCGCATCCGAGTGGGCCGCAAGCTTCGGCGCCATGTCGCGCTGCACCACCTGCATCTCGGGGTTCGTGTGCGCACCCACCAGGTTGAAGAAGACCCGGGACACGCGGCCCAGCAACTGGCCGCTACGCTCCATCGCCACGATCGTGTTCTCGAAGGTCGGGGAGGCGCGCTGGCCGGCTATGGCGGCAATCTCGGCGCGGTGCTCCTCCATGGCGCGCTCGAACGCCGGCGCGTAGTGCCGGTTCTCTATGCGGTCGAACGGCGGGTAGCCGTGCGGGTGCTCGCTCTCGGCAAGCAGGGGGTTGTCCGTGGCGGGGGCGGTCGAGTCGGTACGCAGAACGACGACACCCACGCCCAGACAGAAGGCCAGGGACAGCATCAAGGTGTGGTTCATGCAAAAAGTATACGCTGCCGGCCGGCGATCGGGAACGGCCGCCCACCGGTCCATGGCCGGCCCGGCGAACAGTCGGTACATTGCCTCCGTGCGTACTACAGCTCCCCTGGTCGCAGTCCTCGCCGTAACAGCCCATCTGACAAGCGGCTGCGCGCCCCCTCCCCGCCCGGCCGAGGCGTATGACCTGCTCATCACCGGCGGTATGGTGATAGACGGCACCGGTGCGCCCCGCTACCCGGCAGACATCCTGGTGCACGGAGGCCGCATCATCCGGGTGTGGCGGACTCCGCCTCCGAGAATGAGCGTGAGACGCACGATCGATGCGCGCGGGATGATAGTGGCACCGGGCTTCATCGACCTGCACGCCCATCTCGAGCCGCTGCTCGACATGCCGGACGCGGAGAGCCACGTGCGGCAGGGAGTCACGCTGGCGGTAGGCGGGCCGGACGGCGGTTCCCCCTGGCCCATCGGCGCCTGGCTCGACTCGGCGGAGGCGCTGGGCCTGGGGCTCAACTTGGCGGTCCAGGTGGGCCACAACACGGTGCGGCGTGCCGTGATGGGTAATGCGCAGCGCGCTCCCACGCCTGAAGAACTCCTGCGCATGCGGGAGATGGTGGCCCAAGGTATGCGCGAGGGGGCGTTCGGACTCTCCACCGGGCTCGCCTACACCCCCGGCGCGTTCAGCGAAACCGGAGAGGTGGTAGAGCTGGCCCGGGTGGCCGCCGAGCTCGGCGGTTTCTACACGTCGCATATCCGGGACGAGGCAAGTGGCCTGCTGGACGCGGTTGCCGAAACGATCGAGATAGGCCGGCAGGCCAACCTCCCGGTGGTTATCACGCACCACAAGGCCGTGGGCAGGCCGCGCTGGGGCGCGAGTGCCACCACGCTGGCGATGGTGGACTCGGCACGCGCCGCCGGCGTCAGGATCTGGTTGGACCAGTACCCATACACGGCAACCCAGACGGGTATCAACTACCTGATTCCCGCCTGGGCGCGCGCCAGTGGTGAAGCCTTCAGGGAGTTGATAGCCGACTCGGCCATCCGCGACAGTATCGTCCGGGGGATCGTGCACGCCATCCGGGTGGAGCGCGGGTTCGAGGACCTCACGTTCATGCAGTTCGCCCGCGTTTCCTGGGACACCACGCTTCAGGGACTGCGACTCCAGGACTGGGCCCTGCGCCGTGGCCTTGAGCCCACCCCCGAGACCGGCGCGGAGTTGATAATCGAGGCCACGCTGAACGGCGGTGCGAGAGTGGTCTATCATGTGCTGCACGAAGACGACGTGCGCCGCATCATGCGGCACCCGCTCACCATGATCGCCTCGGACGGACGGCTCAACCGGCCGGGCGACGGCCATCCCCACCCTCGCGCGTACGGCACGTTCCCGCGCGTTCTGGGGCGGTACGCGCGCGAGGGCTCCGTGCTGACACTGGAACAGGCGGTGCACAAGATGACCGGAATGCCGGCTGTACTGCTTGGCCTGTCAGACCGGGGCAGGATTCAGATCGGCATGCAGGCGGACATCACGCTCTTCGATCCCATCACGGTTATCGACCGGGCGACGTTCGAAGACCCGCATCAGTGGCCGGAAGGAATCAGATTCGTGATAGTGAACGGCGTGGTGACCCTGGACAGCACCGGGATGACGGGAGCGCGGGCGGGGCGGGCGGTCAGGAAGTTCGAGCAGTAACCGGACTCACCCGGAACCGCATCCCGGGATCACGCGATACCGGGGCACGGCGATGCGTTCGGCACCCACCGGCAGGACCGTTACCCTTGATCGAGGCGCGTGTGTCACGGGGCCGGCGGGGCATCGCGAGTGGCAGCGTAGGGCCGGCAGGTCAACCGGAGCTCGACCAACGAGCCGGTCGTGGCTGGAGCAACCACACCCATCCGGCTACGTTCCGCGCGTGTCCCTCCCAGCTTTCGTCTGGCTCCTGCTTTCGCTCATCTGGGGCACCACCTGGCTCGCCCTCAAGGTGGGGCTTGAGGACCTGCCGCCCGTCACCTTTGCCGCGCTCCGGTTCGTGGTGGCGTCCGTCCCGCTGGTGCTGTGGCTCGCGATCCGGCGGGCGGCGCTCCCCCGCACGGCACCCGAGTGGCGGCTCATTGCCGTCACCGCCCTGCTCAACTTCACCGTGAACTACAGTCTGGTGTTCTGGGGGAGCCAGTACATCTCGAGCGGGCTCGCGGCCATTCTCTATACCACGTTCCCGCTGTTCGGGCTGCTCCTGGCGCACGCCATGCTGCCGCTCGAACCGCTCACTACGCGTCGCCTTGCAGGTACGGTCATCGCCGTACTCGGCGTAGCGCTGATCTTCTACAACCAGATCGCGGCCCGCGGAACGCTCGCCGTCGTGGGAAGTCTGGCAATCGTGATTGCCGCCGCGGCAACCGCCTACGCCGACGTGATCATCAAGCGGAGCGGGACTCATCTCGACCCGGTGGTTCTTTCATCGGGCCAGATGGTGATAGGGTTCACCCCCATGTTGCTGGTGGGCATTCCGCTTGAAGGAAATCCGCTCGACTTCGCATGGACGGGCCGGTCGGTCGCCGCCCTGCTCTATCTGGCGCTGGTCGGAAGTGCGTTCGCGTTCGTACTGCTCTACTGGCTTATCCAGCGGATGGCGGTGACGCGGGTGATGCTGATCCCGGTGCTCTCGACGTTCGTGGCGGTGATCCTGGGAATCGTGGTACTCGGTGAGCCGTTCCAGTGGCGCGTGGTGGCGGGAGGAGCCGCCATTCTCCTGGGGCTCTGGCTCGCCACGCGGGAGCCGATGCGCGTGGTGGTGACCCCGGAGGGTCCGGTGGGGGAGGGTGCCCGAGACTGACGAGAAGTCGCTTGCATCCCGTCGCGAGGGCGGTATTCTGCGATGAATGAAACCGGCAGTCCTTGGTACCTGGTGGACCCTGCTACTTTGCGCCGGCCCGGCGCAGGCTCAGGGGGTGCGCGGCGAACTGCTCGACACGCGGTCGGGCTTGCCGATCTCCCGGGAATTCGTGGTGCTGCTCGACACCGCCGGCACTGAGGTCGCCCGCGCCCTGACGGACGCACACGGACACTTCGAGCTGACGGCTCCCGCGCCGGGCAGGTATCGGCTCCGCTTCCGCCTGATCGGCTACCGCCCGGCAATCTCCGAGTTCCTGGACCTGGATCCCGGCACGAGGCACGAGGAACGGCTCGAGACTGCGCCGCTCCAGCGTACGCTGGATCCCATTTTCGTGGAGGGAAGCGCGCATTGTCGGACGCGCGACGAGGCCGGGGCCGCGGCGCGGGCACTCTGGGAGGCAGCCCACGACGCGCTCGCGGGCGTAGTGTGGACCGAGGGTCAGCTTCACCGGTACGAGGTCGAGTTGTTCACGCGGCTGCTTTCACGCGGGGCCAACCGTGTTCGCCGCGAGCACACGGCGCGGCAATCGGGGCTTCAGGCGGCGGCGTTTCTGAGCGCGCCGGCCAGGCAGTTGGTGGATTCGGGATTCATCGTCGCCCATGGGGACAGCGCCGTGTTTTACGGTCCCGACGCACAGGTCCTGCTCAGTGACGCCTTCGCGGGCGCCTACTGTTTCGCGGTCCGGTCCGGGACTCGATCGCGACAGGGCAGGCTCGCTCTGATGTTCCGGCCGAGCGGCCGCTCCTCGGTCTCCACCATCGAAGGTGAGTTATGGATCGACCCGGCAGGTGCGGGCCTCGAGCGGCTGGAGTTCCGCTACCAGCCCGTCGGTCGGCTCCCCGGGGGGTCGGGATTCGTTGACTTCGCGCGGCTCAGCTCCGGAGCGTGGATCGTGGAATCGTGGACCATCCGGATGGAAGAGCGCCGCGGCCGGCGATTGACCGGTTACAGGGAGATCGGGGGCAGAGTCACGAGCGTCCGTGCCATGAACGGGGAAACGCTGTACTGACGCTGCCGCTCTTTTCGCCGCGCGACGGATGCTCCGTGAACGTCACGGTCCTTCCGTCAACGTCACAGTCCTGTAGAAGGCGGGCATCTCCCGGTTGGCCCGGGCAACGTGGTCTTCGACGGAAGGTGGCGCCGCGCCCGGCCTCCCAGACAAGCCCGCCAACTCGATGTGCATGACGTAGAGGAACCCGCCGCGCACAAAGCTCAGCAGCGCCCGTACCGAGTCGAGCCGGCGACCGGTGGTCTGATTCATCAGGTGTGACCCCTCCGGAAACGTCACCACGGAGAGGCGCATGGCTACGCCATCGATTTCGATGGGGTGTTCGGCCAGGATCTCGGCGGCGTTGTTGCCCCTCACGAGCAATTCGATGGGCTCCCGCAGCAAGGCCTGGAGTTCTTCCGGATCCGCGGGCGGCGCGGGGACGGTAAGGCGGTGGTAGTCGATCCGCTTGAGGTCTCCCATACCGCCCAGAAACGACACCATCCCGCCGTTGCGGTCGTTCGATCTCTGGATCTCGGTGCCAAAGGTGAAGTTGGGAACGGTGACCGTGAAGTTGCGGAGCGGAGAGCGGAACTGCTGGCCCGGCCGTTGGGCGGCTGCCGGGGTTGCTGCAAGCAACGTGAACAGACCTGCGTTGAGCAAGGCACGGACCGGCATGTGGCACCTCCCAAGTGGGGCAGCGCAAAGCGCGCCACGGGCGACCGAAGCTAATCGCCCCCGTGCTCCGGTGGCAGTCCCACGCGAACCCCTACCCCAACACCGTGCCTCCTGAACCACCCGGCGTTCACCTCGAGCGCCGACCAGTAGGGCACTCCGGGAGGATAGCTCGGGCAAGCCCTCGGGTGCTGGTCGCTCGGGCATGGCTGCATGGTCAGGATCCGATTGATGACCCCGGCGCTGTCGAGGAACGCGATATCGAGCGGCATCCTGGTGCGAAACATCCAGAATCCACGGTCGCCCGGCTGGGCTTCGTCATACAGGAACAGCATCCCGGAGAGCGAGTCGAGATGCGGCCGGTCCATGAGGCCGAACGACCGTTGCTCAGGGGTGACGGCCAACTCCACCAGCAACCGGATCGAGTCGGCGTTCCTGTGGACCCACACCTCGGCGGTGTCGAACGGGATGGGCGAGATCCACGGTTCCTCGGCATCCTGGCAGGAACCGCCAACCGCGGCCCCAACGACCAGCAGGGTGGCCCAACCCCCTGACGGGCGCCCCATCCGGGGGCTATTTTCTCCCCCCTTCGGCCGACTGGGACTGTTGACCTGGGTAGCAGAAACCGCTCCGGCCACGCCGAAAACACGGTCTAACCTCTTATTTGACAACGTGTTGATCTCCCGTTGACTGCTGCGTTGCAAATTGAGCCCAGAGACTTGCGGCTGTGAACCGGCGAACTACGAATCGGCAGGGTGTCCCTATGCACATTTCCATCTTCGGTGTCCCAGGAATCATAAGCAGTGAGGGCCAGACCGTCGCCCTTCGCACCAGGAAGCAAATCGGCCTCGTGCTGTACCTGGCTCTGGAAGGCCGCGACCGGCCGATGTCACGGGACGCCCTCGTGGAGCTGTTCTGGTCGGATGTGCCGGCGGTGCGGGGGAGGCATTCGCTTGCCCAGGCCATCACCGAGATCAGGAAGCGTCTGGGTGGTGAGGCCGCAGTCAGCCAGAACGGAGTGATTTCGCTGACCGGGCCTGTCACAACCGACCTGGACCGGCTGCGTGAGGACCCGCGTGGAATCGATCTCGCCAACCCACTGGCTGACGCGGACGGTTGGGCCGGCATCGAGTACGCCCACTGGATCGAGGTCACCCGGTCGCGGTGTCTCAAGGCTGCACGAGAGGCGCTCATCGCCGGCATCAGAGACCACCGCCTTCATGGGCGCACCGAACTTGTATTTGCATCCGCCGAAGCTCTTCACGCTCTGGATCCGCTTTCTGATGTTGCCGTCGAGGCGCTGGTCGAGCGAGCCATGGTGGAAGGGGACGTTGTTGGCGGCATCCGGCTCCTTCGCGAACACATCCGCCTGAACGAGGAGGAGTTCGGCTGCGGGCCCAGACCCGGAATCATCCGGATCCTGCGGCGGCTCGAGAGCGGATTCCACGGCGGATATCCCGCGGCTCGATCAGCCATGACGGCGCACACCCAGGTGCTCGTGGGCCGCAGCACTGAATTGGCTCTGCTCGAACGACAGTGGCAGGAAGCTGCCGCTGGGGCTACCACGACCTGTCTGGTAGTCGGACCACCAGGTATAGGAAAGAGTTCCCTGCTACGGCAGTTCGCATCATCGATCGAGGCCAGGGGCTCGACATTGATCCGGCTGGCCTGTCATGAGGTCGCCCGGACAATTCCGTACTCCGCGTGCAGGGATCTGGTGACGACGCTGCTCGATTACAGTGCTGTGGGGGAGACGGATCCGCTGTGGCTTTCGGAGGTAGCGCGTGTCTGTCCCGCCGTACGCGAGCGTTACCCCGGAGTGCCTGAGCCACTGTCGACTCTGTCGGAAGCGTTTCGCCTGAGGCTTGCGGAGGCGGTGTATCGCATAGTGGAGGCGGTGACGGAAGGAGCGCCGCTGGCCGTTGTAATCGATGACATTCACAACATGGACCCGCCCAGCCAGGAGATTTTCTACCTCCTGGTGCGCCGCCTGTCGGGATCCCCGCTGCTGGTCCTGGCCGCCGAGAGACGCATGCCTCCGCTCCCCAGTGACCTGGGAGGGAGCAGCCGAAAACTGGAGTGGGCCAACGCGCTCGAGCTCGGCCCGCTGTCTCCGGAGCACGCGAGGTTCCTGGTGGTCACTCGATCGGAGGCGAGCGGCCTGACGGACGAGGATGCGCGAGGACGGATAGAGGCGCTGGCGGCCGGGAATCCCTATTTCCTGGAGATTCTGCTTTCAGACTGGGAACTGTACTCGACGGCAAGCCTTGCGGCTGCTGGCCTCCCGCCGTGTGATCCCGACTCTCAATGGGAGCCACCTCCGAGCATGCGTGCGGCATACGCGCGCCTGTATCAGCAGCTGAGTCCCGAGGCACAGTCGGTCATGGACATTCTGTCTGTGGCGCAGCGCGGACTGCCGCCATCCGCGGTGGGGAGGGCACTGGGCCTTGACCGACCAACACTAGACCAGGCGGTCCTCTCGCTGATCGATCGCGGCATTGTCCGCATCGAGGAGCAGAATCTCTGTTTCAAGAATGACCTGCATCGATCATTCGTGTACTTCACGATGTCTCCCGACGCTCGCAAGTTTCACCATGCACGGCTGGGTGAGCTCATAGGTGACTCGGAATCCACTCCGGCGTTTCAGCAGAATCTTGAAGCGGGGCATCATTACCTGGCGGGCGGGGAGCCGGAGGCGGGGGCGCAGGGCATCCTGTCGGGCGCCAAGTCCGCAATCCAGAGTGCCGCGCCGCAGGAGGCTGAGCAGACGCTGCGCAGGCTCCTGGAACAGAGTTCGGAACCGGGTGTTCACAGACACGCCAGATTGCTCCTGGCTGATGCGCTGGTGAGTCAGGGGAAGTTGCAGGAGGCGCTTGCG
>CAZTIV010000052.1:0-16974 GCA_964613905.1 uncultured Gemmatimonadaceae bacterium
ATCGGCGTGATCGTGCGCCAGATGCTCCAGAAGTTGCGGGTCGTGGACCCGGGCAACACTGACTTCCTGGAAGGCGAGAACGTCGACAAGCTGGTGTTCCGTGAGAGGAACGAGCGGGTGGTCCGGAAGGGCGACAATCCGGCCACGAGCGAGCCGTTGCTGCTCGGCATCACGAAGGCGTCGCTCACGACACAGTCGTTCATTTCGGCGGCGTCTTTCCAGGAAACCACGCGGGTCCTGACGGATGCATCGATCCGCGGGGCCAAGGACGACCTGTTGGGGCTCAAGGAGAACATCATTATCGGGCACCTGATCCCCGCGGGAACGGGAATCTACCGATACTCGGAGATCGAGATTGAGCCGCCGCCGGGCTTCGAGCCCCCGCCGCCGCCGGTGGAGGAGGGACCGCCCAGTCCGTTCCTGGCCCCCCCGGCAGTGGTCGAGCAAGTGGAGGCGGAGCAGCCTTGACCCAAGGGCTTATGGGGTCTACATTTTCTGGTCTGTCACCGAATTTTTTGGGCAGTTCTTGCAGGGGATGTGATGCCGACGATTAACCAGCTGGTCCGTCAGGGCCGGAAGGACGTGCAGCGTAAGGACAAGGCGCCGGCGCTCAAGGGTTCGCCCCAGAAGCGTGGCGTCTGCACGCGGGTGTACACCACCACGCCCAAGAAGCCGAACTCGGCTCTGCGGAAGGTGGCGCGCGTGAGGCTCACGAACGGCTTTGAGGTGACGAGCTACATCCCGGGAGAAGGCCACAACCTTCAGGAGCACAGCATCGTGCTGATCCGGGGCGGCCGCGTGAAGGACCTGCCGGGCGTGCGGTATCACATCGTACGTGGCACGCTGGACGCGGCCGGGGTGAACGACCGGAAGCAGTCGCGTTCCAAGTACGGCGCCAAGAGGCCCAAGTGAGCCGGAGGCAGAAGGCGGTCAGGCGGGTGGTCCCGCCGGACCCGAGATACGACAGCCAGACAGTTTCCAAGTTTGTCTGCAACCTGATGGCAGAGGGCGAGAAGTCCACGGCCGAGTCCATATTCTACAAGGCCATGGACCTTATCGAGCAGCGTACGGGTCAGCCCGGTGTGAATGTGTTCAAGCAGGGGCTGAACAACGTGAAGCCCATGCTGGAAGTGAAGAGCCGACGGGTTGGCGGCGCCACGTATCAGGTTCCGGTGGAAGTGCGGCCGGACCGGCGTTCGGCGCTGGCCATGAGGTGGATACTGATGTACGCCCGTCAGCGCGGCGAGAAGACGATGGCCGAGCGGCTGGCTGCCGAGTTGATCCTGGCCTCCAAGGGCGAGGGCAACTCCATAAAGAAGAAAGAGGACACGCACCGGATGGCTGAGGCGAACCGCGCGTTTGCCCACTACCGGTGGTAGGCTAGAACCGGGAAACTGACAGTCTCGGGACCCTGCTACAAGGGTTCCCGCGTCGCAGGGCCGGAAGGCCCGGACGAGAGCGGAGCGAGACCTGTCCGCCCAAGGCGGATGACGGTCGCCCCGCGTTTTTCGTGCCTGACGTGCTACCGGGCTTTGTGCCCTGTGAAAAGGATAGTACCCTGAAGGTTATGCCGCGAACGACACCGCTGGAGCGCATTCGGAACATCGGCATCATGGCGCACATCGATGCCGGGAAAACGACCACGACCGAGCGCATCCTGTACTATACGGGCCGGACCTACAAGCTGGGTGAGGTGCACGAAGGCACGGCCACGATGGACTGGATGGAGCAGGAACAGGAGCGGGGGATCACGATTACGTCCGCCGCCACGTTCTGCCAGTGGCAGCGTTTCGAGCAGCTCTATCAGATCAACATCATAGACACGCCCGGCCACGTTGATTTCACGGTCGAGGTGGAGCGGTCGCTTCGGGTGCTGGACGGCGCGGTGACGTTGCTCGACGCGGTGGGAGGTGTGGAGCCGCAAACGGAAACGGTCTGGCGTCAGGCCGACCGGTACGGCGTCCCGCGGATCGTGTTCGTCAACAAGATGGACCGGGTTGGGGCGGATTTCGATCGGTGTCTTCAGATGGTGCGGGACCGGCTGGGCGCCAAGGCGCACCCGGTCCAGTATCCGCTGGGCTCGGGCGAACTCTTCACCGGGCTGATCGACGTGGTGCGCGGGATCGAAATCGTTTACGACGAGGCATCGCTCGGCAGCAAGTGGGTTGAGGGTCCGGTGCCCGATGCCTTCAAGGAGAAGGTCGCGCAGTTGCGGCACGACCTGATCGAGGCCGCGGTGGAACACGACGAACAGCTGTTGGAGAAGTACCTGGGCGGCCAGCCGTTGTCGGAGGACGAGATCCGACTGGTCATCCGCAAAGCCACGGTGGCGGGCCATTTGGTGCCGGTTTTCTGCGGGGCGTCGTTCAAGAACAAGGGGGTGCAGCGGCTGCTGGACGGCATCATCGACTATTTGCCGAGCCCGCTGGATATTCCCCCCGTCAAGGGGCATCTGCCGCACCACGACGAGACTTTCGTCGAGCGGCAGCCGTCGGATGAGGAGCCGTTCAGCGCGCTGGCGTTCAAGATCGCTACCGATCCCTACGTGGGGAAGCTGACGTTCTTCCGCGTGTATTCGGGCGTGCTGGCCGCCGGATCGTACGTGTACAACTCCACCAAGGACCGCCGCGAGCGTATCGGGCGGCTGCTGCAGATGCACGCCAACAAGCGGGAAGAGATTCCCGAAGTGCGCGCCGGAGACATCGCCGCGGCCATCGGCCTCAAGGATACCCGCACGGGGGACACGCTGTGCGACTCGGACGATCCCGTCATCCTGGAGATGATGCGATTCCCGGCGCCGGTGATCTCGGTGGCGATCGAGCCCAAGACCAAGGCCGATCAGGACAAGTTGGCCATTGCCATGCAGAAGCTGGCGGAAGAAGATCCCACGTTCCACGTGCGGACCGACGCGGAAACCGGCCAGACGATCATCTCGGGGATGGGTGAGCTGCACCTCGAGATTCTGGTGGACCGCATGAAGCGCGAGTTCAAGGTCGAGGCCAACGTGGGCCGGCCGCAGGTGGCGTATCGCGAGACGGTGCGTCAGCGGGTGGAATGGGTCGAGGGCAAGTTCATCCGGCAGTCCGGCGGGCGCGGTCAGTTCGGCCACGTGGTCATCCACCTCGAGCCCAATGAGGCCGGCCACGGGTTCACCTTCGAGGATCGCATCGTTGGCGGGACAATTCCCCGGGAGTACATCGGGCCCGTGGAGCAGGGGATCAAGGAAGCGCTGGAGAACGGCGTGCTGGCCGGATACCCGGTGGTAGACGTGAGGGTCGAGCTGGTCGACGGCAAGTACCACGACGTCGACTCGAGCGAGATGGCGTTCAAGATTGCCGGATCGATTGCGTTCAAGGAGGCCGCCGCGAAGGCCAGGCCGGTGCTCCTGGAGCCGATCATGGATGTGGAGGCTGTCACGCCGGCCGAGTACATGGGCGACGTGATGGGCGATCTCAACAGCCGCCGTGGCAAGATCGGCGGGATGACCCAGCGGGGCGAGGCGCAGGTGATCGCCGCGAGCGTACCGCTGGCCGAGATGTTCGGGTACTCGACGACGCTGCGCTCGATGACGCAGGGTCGGGCGGTGTACTCAATGCAGTTTTCGCACTACGCCGAGGTCCCGAAGGCCAAGGCGGAGGAAATCATCAGCAAGCTCAAGGGATAGGGGCACCGACGATGGCGAAGGCAAAGTTTGAGCGGACCAAGCCGCATGTGAACGTGGGCACGATCGGCCACGTGGACCACGGGAAGACCACTCTGACGGCGGCGCTCACGAAAGTGGCCGCCGACAAGGGATTGGCCACGTACATCTCGTACGATGAGGTTGCAAAGGCGTCCGCGGCGCAGGGTCGGCGCGACGCCACCAAGATCCTCACGATCGCTACGAGTCACGTCGAGTACAGCACGGACAATCGCCACTATGCGCACGTCGACTGTCCGGGACACGCCGACTACGTGAAGAACATGATCACGGGCGCGGCGCAGATGGACGGCGCGATCCTCGTGGTGAGCGCGGTGGACGGCCCGATGCCGCAGACCCGGGAGCACATCCTGCTGGCCAAGCAGGTGAACGTGCCCTATATCGTGGTCTTCCTGAACAAGTGCGACCTGGTGGACGATCCGGAACTGCTCGATCTGGTGGAGCTCGAAGTACGCGAGCTGCTCTCGCAGTACGAGTTTCCCGGAGACGACGTTCCGGTCATCCGCGGCGCCGCGATCAAGGCGATTGAGGGCGAGCAGCAGTGGGTCGACAAGATCGTGGAGTTGCTGGACGCGCTCGACAGCTCGATCCCCGAGCCGGAGCGCGAGGTGGACAAGCCGTTCCTGATGCCGGTCGAGGACGTCTTCTCGATTACCGGCCGCGGCACGGTGGCCACCGGTCGTATTGAGCGTGGCAGGATCAAGGTGGGCGAAGAGGTCCAGCTGGTGGGCTTTGGCGCCGAGAAGAAGACGGTGGTGACCGGTGTGGAGATGTTCCGGAAGCTGCTGGATGATGGTCAGGCGGGCGATAACGTCGGTCTCCTGCTCCGCGGCGTCGAAAAGACCGAGATCGAGCGCGGGATGGTGCTGGCCAAGGCGGGATCGGTAACGCCGCACACCAAGTTTGAGGCTGAGGTCTACGTCCTCACCAAGGAAGAGGGCGGCCGCCACACGCCGTTCTTCAAGGGCTACCGGCCGCAGTTCTATTTCCGGACCACGGACGTTACCGGTTCGGTGGAGCTGCCCGGTGGTGTGGAGATGGTTATGCCCGGTGACAACACCAAGATGCTGATCGAGCTGATTACGCCGATCGCGATGGAGGAAGGTCTCCGGTTCGCGATCCGTGAGGGCGGCCGTACGGTCGGCGCCGGCGTAGTTACGAAGATTCTGGCGTAAACGAGGAAAGCATGGCCGGACAACAGATTCGCATCCGCCTCAAGGCGTTTGACCACGCGGTCATCGATCAGGCCGCGGCCGACATCGTGCGCACGGTCGAGAAGACCGGGGCTACGGTGTCGGGGCCCATCCCACTGCCCACCAAGAAGCAGCGGTGGACGGTGTTGCGCAGTCCGCACATCGACAAGAAGAGCCGTGAGCAGTTCGAGCTGAAGACGCACAAGCGGCTCATCGACATCACGGATTCGCGGGCCCAGACGGTCGACGCCCTAACGAAGCTGGATCTGCCGGCCGGCGTGGACGTGGAAATCAAGGTGTCCTGATGAACGGGATAATCGGTCGCAAGCTGGGAATGACGCGCGTCTTCGACGAAGACGGACGGGTATCGCCTGTAACAGTGATCGAGGCCGGTCCCTGTCCCGTGGTGCAGGTGAAGCCCGGCGCGGTCCAGCTGGGGTTCGGTGGAAAGAAGGCGCACCGTACCACGAAGGCGGAAATGGGCCACGTGAAGGCCGCGGCGCTGGAGACGGCGCCCCGGATTCTGCGTGATTTTTCCCTGCCCTCGGAAGGCGAAGCGCCCTCGACGGGCGCCACGGTCACGGTGAGCATCTTCGAGCCCGGCGAGTGGGTGAAGGTAGTGGGTACCACCAAGGGCCGCGGTTTCCAGGGGGTGGTCAAGCGCTACGGATTTGGCGGCGGCCCCGCCTCACATGGAAACACGCGTCACCGCAAGCCGGGCAGCATCGGGCCGGGCACGGATCCGTCGCGCGTGCTGAAGGGCAAGAAGATGCCCGGACATCATGGAGCGGCACGGCATACGGAGACGGGTCTCCGTGTAGTGAAGGTGGATCCCGAGCGGAATCTGTTGTTTGTGAGGGGCGCGGTTCCGGGTCCCACGCAGGGGATCGTACTGGTGAAGAAGCAGCCCGGGAGGCGCAGTCGGTATGCTTGAAGCTCATCACTACACGGCTCAGGCCCAGCGCAAGGGGAGCTACGCTTTGCCGCCGGAGTTCGACGGCAGGGTGAATCAGGCCGTTCTGTGGCACGCGGTCCGGGCGTACATGAACAATCAGCGCCAGGGTACGGCGAGCACCAAGTCGCGGAGTGAGGTCTCGGGCGGCAACCAGAAGCCGTGGCGGCAGAAGGGTACCGGACGGGCCAGGCATGGCTCAATCCGGGCGCCGCAGTGGGCGGGTGGCGGGGTCGTGTTCGGTCCCAAGCCCAGGAGCTACCGGACGGATCTGCCCCGCAAGGTACGCCGGCTGGCCCGGTTGTCGGCGCTGAACGCCCGCGCCACGGACGGTGCCATCTACGTTATCGAGCAGTTGGCATTCGAGGGTCCCAGGACCAGGCAGATGGCGGAGCTGATCGAACAGCTCGGGCTCACCAGTCGCAAGGTGCTGATCCTTACCGCCGAGGCGCGGCCGGACGTTTACCTGTCGGGCAGAAACCTGCCGAACGTTCACGTGCTTCGGTACGCGGACGCGGCGGCGTACGATCTGCTCTGGGCCGACGCGCTGATCGTGGAGGAAACGGCCGTGGGTGGCCATCACATCGAGGGTTCGGAGCCCAAGCCGAAGTCAACCGCGCGGGCCAGGCGGGCGAAGAAGGCGGCCGAGCCCAAGGCGGCAAAGAAGAAGACAGCCAGGAAGACCGTGAAGAAGAAGGCCGTGAAGAAGAAGAAAGGCGGCCGCAATGCGTGACCTGCATTCCACCGTGGTGAAGCCGGTGGTTACCGAGAAGTCTTCGGCCCAGTACGGGCTGCTGAAGGAATACACATTCCGCGTGCGGCGCGATGCCACCAAGCGCGAGATCCGCGAGGCAATCGAACAATTGTTCGAGGTTCGCGTAGAGAGTGTGCGTACGATGATCCAGCCGTCGAAGCAACGGTCGATGGGCAAGAACGTCGGCCGGCGGCCCGCCTGGAAGAAGGCGTTGGTGCGCCTGGCCGACGGCGACACCATACCGGTATTCGAGGGCTAGGCAGATGGGTATCAGACAGTTCCGCCCCATGACCCCCGCCACCCGGTCGCGTTCCGTGTCCGACTTCGCTGAAGTGACACGAAGTGAGCCCGAGCGGTCGCTGGTGGAGCCGCTCACGAAGAAGGGTGGCCGGAACAACAAGGGGCACATCACGCTCAGGCAGCGTGGTGGCGGGCACAAGCGCAGGTACCGGCGCATCGACTTCAAGCGGAACAAGCACGGTGTGCCGGCCCGGGTGGCTGAGATCGAGTACGACCCCAACCGGACAGCGCGCATAGCCCTGTTGGTGTATGCGGACGGCGAGAAGCGCTACGTCCTGCACGCCAGGGGTTTGCAGGTGGGTGACACCATCGTTTCGGGGCCCGGGAGCGACATCCGCAACGGGAACGCGTTGCCGCTCGCGGAGATCCCGCTCGGCACCACGGTGCACGCGATCGAGCTCAAGATCGGCAAGGGAGCTCAGATCTGCCGCTCGGCCGGTACGGGAGCGCAGGTGGTTGCCAAGGAAGGCGATTACGTCACGGTCAAGCTCCGCAGCGGCGAGGTCCGCATGGTGCGGAGAGAGTGTTTTGCCACGATCGGTGAAGTAGGGAACGCGGAGCATGAACTGATCCGCGTGGGAAAGGCGGGCAAGACGCGTTGGCTGGGGCGGCGGCCCAAGGTCAGGGGTGTCGCGATGAACCCGGTAGACCATCCGCTGGGTGGAGGTGAAGGCAAGTCGTCGGGTGGACGGCCGCCGACGTCTCCCTGGGGAAAGCCTGAGGGGCGGAAGACCCGCAAGCGCAAGAAGGCCAGCAGCAAGCTCATCGTACGCGGTCGCAAGCGCGGCAAGGCCACGAAGTAAGCGAGAGGGCAGATGGCGAGAAGCGTAAAGAAGGGACCGTACGTCGCGGAATCGTTGCTCCGGAAGATCCGGACGCTGAACGAACGTAACGAGAAGCGCGTCTTCAAGACGTGGGCGCGCGGGTCCACGATCACGCCGGATTTCGTGGGGCACACGATCGCGGTGCACAACGGGAACAAATTCATTCCGGTATACGTGAGCGAGAATATGGTGGGTCACAAGCTGGGCGAGTTTGCCCCCACACGGCTGTTCCGCGGTCATGGTGGCAAGACACCGGCGGCCGACAAGAAGGCCGGAGCTCCGGGGGCATAAATGGCGGCCAGAGCTACGCAACGGTGGGTCCGGCAGTCGCCCCGCAAGATGCGCCTCGTGATAGACGAGGTGCGCGGCAAGGACGTGAACGAGGCCTACGCCCTGCTGAAGTTTTCCAAGAAGCGGGCGGCCAGGCAGATCGAGAAGGTGTTGCGTTCGGCGGTGTCCAATGCCGAGCAGGACGCGCAGAAGGACAATCAGTCGTTCGACGTTGATCGGCTCTATGTGTCATATGCGGTGGTGAACGAAGGGCCCACGCTCAAGCGGTTCACCGCGGCGGCGCACGGGCGCGCGACCCCCATCCACAAGCGGATGAGCACGGTCGAGATTCGCGTGGCGGTCAAGGAGGCGTAAGTGGGTCAGAAAACCCATCCGTACGGATTCAGGCTCGGGATTATCAAGCCGTGGCGTTCCCGGTGGTTTGCGCGGGGCGAGTTCGCGGCGTTCCTCAAGGAAGACGAGCTGATCCGGAAGTACCTCAAGACGCGGCTTTCGCACGCCGCGATCTCGGACGTGCATGTGGACCGCAAGCCGGGCAAGGTCTCGGTCACGGTATTCACGGGACGGCCTGGTGTGGTGATCGGCAAACGTGGCGCGGAGGTGGACAAACTGCGCGACGAGCTGGCGCACCTCACCGGCAAGGACGTGGCCATCAACGTCGAGGAGATCAAGCGTCCGGAGCTCGACGCGCAGCTGGTGGCTGACAGTGTGGCACACCAGCTGACACAGCGGATTTCGTTCCGCCGGGCGATGAAGCGTGCGGTGCAGAGCGCCATGCGGATGGGAGCACAGGGTATCAAGATCAAGGCCGCCGGACGGCTCGGGGGTGCGGAGATCGCGCGGACCGAAGGTTATCACGAAGGTCGGGTGCCGCTGCATACTCTGCGTGCGGACGTGGACTACGCCATGAGCACCGCCAAGACCACGTTCGGCACGATCGGCGTGAAGGTATGGATCTTCAAAGGTGAGGTCGTGGAAGATGCCCGCGGCCGCACATACAGCACGGGGGCGTAGGTCATGCTGGCGCCAAAGCGGGTCAAGTATCGCAAGCAGATGAAGGGCCGCACCCGTGGTCTTGCCACGCGAGGGAACACGGTGGCGTTCGGGCACTACGGTCTGATGACGCTCGATCCGGGATGGATCACGAGCCGCCAGATCGAGGCCGCCCGTGTGGCGCTCACGCGCGAGATGAAGCGTGGCGGGAAGGTCTGGATCCGCATCTTCCCTGACAAGCCCATTACGAAGAAGCCGGCCGAGACCCGTATGGGCAAGGGCAAGGGTAACCCGGAAGGGTGGGTGGCCGTGGTGAAGCCCGGGAGAGTGATGTTCGAGGTGGAGGGTGTGACCGAGGAGATTGCGAATCGCGCGCTCACGCGCGCGTCGCACAAGCTTCCGGTGAAGACTCGATTCGTGAGGCGCGAGGATACCTGACGATGGCTTTGAAGGATATGGAACGGAAGCCGGTGCGTGCTGATCAACTCCGCGAGCTCGAGACCAGCGAGCTCAGGACCGAGCTGGCCAAGCTCCGTGAGGCACAGTTCCGCCTCCGGTTCCGGGCCGGCACGGAAGACGTGACCGGGGACAATCCCATGCGGTTCCGGATCATGCGGCGCAACATCGCGCGCGTCGAGACGGTGCTACGCGAGAGGGGCGAAGCATGAGTGAGAATGCAGATCGCAACCGGCGCAAGGCCCGCACGGGCGTGGTGGTGAGCGACAAGATGACGAAAACGGTCGTGGTGTCGCTGACCCGCAGGTTCGCCGACCGGCTGTACGGCAAACAGGTGACGCGTACCAAGCGGGTGGCGGCGCACGACGAGCAGGGCGCCAAGGTGGGCGATAAGGTACGGATCATGGAGACCCGGCCGCTCTCGAAAACGAAGCGGTGGCGGGTGGTCCAGATTCTGGAGCGGGCGCGCTAGAGGCGCCGGGGAGATTCCGTGGTTCAGCAGGAATCGATACTCAAGATCGCGGATAATTCCGGTGCCCGTAAGGCGCTGGTGATCCGCGTGCTGGGCGGCAGTCGCAGGCGCTACGCCGGGCTGGGCGACATCGTCGTGGTGGCCATCAAGGATGCGCTGCCTACCGGTCAGGTGAAGAAGGGTGACGTGGCCAGGGCGGTTGTGGTGCGGACCGCCAAGGAAACACGGCGCAGGGACGGCAGTTACATCCGGTTCGACGAGAACGCCGCTGTGCTGATCAACGACGCGGGCGAGCCGAAGGCGACGCGTATCTTCGGTCCGGTGGGACGTGAGCTGCGCGACAAGAAATTCATGAAGATCGTCTCGCTCGCTCCGGAGGTGTTGTAGCATGAAGCCGCTGGTGTACAGGAAGGCCAAGCGCATCCGGCAGAAACCGGTCGTGCGTCACAAGATGCACGTTACCAAGGGCGACACGGTGCGTGTGATGTCGGGCGAGTTCGCAGGCCAGGAGGGGACGGTTCTGCGGGTTCTGCCCAAGAAGAACGCAGTCGTGATAGAGGGCGTGAACGTGGTGAAGCGGCACAAGAAGCCGCAGGGGGATCAGGAGGGCGGCATCATCCAGTTTGCGGCGCCGCTTCCGGCGTCCAAGGTGATGCTGCTCGACCCCAAGTCCAACGCGCCAACTCGAATCCGGCGGCGCAAGGACAAGGACGGCAACGTAGAACGGATCGCGGTCAAGTCCGGCCAGGCGATCCAGAGGAAGCGGTAGGCATGGCAAAGACCAAGGCAAAGGAAGCGCCGGCAAAGGCGGCGGCTCCGGCTGCGCCTGCGGAACCCGGGCCTCCACCCAGGTTGCTGGAGTACTACCGGCGGACGGTGCGGTCCAGGCTGACGCAGCAGTTCGGATACACCAATCCGCACCAGGTACCGCGGCTGGTGAAGATCGTGCTGAACGTTGGCGTGGGTGAGGCCATGAAGAACGCCAAGCTGCTGGACGCGGTGGTAGACGAGTTGGGCGTGATCACGGGCCAGCGGCCGGTGGTGACCCGGGCCAAGAAGGCAATTGCCAACTTCCATCTTCGCGCCGGCATGCCCATCGGTGCTTCGGTGACGCTGCGTGGGGCCAGAATGTGGGAGTTCCTGGACCGGTTCATCAGCGTAGCGGTGCCGCGCGTGCGCGACTTCCGCGGGCTGCCGACGCGGTCATTCGACGGTCGCGGCAACTATACGACCGGCATCAAGGAGCAGATGATCTTCCCGGAGATCGATTACGACAAGGTCGAGAAGATCCACGGGATGGACATAACGTTCGTCACGTCGGCCGGTCGGGACGACGCGGCCATGGCTCTGTTGCGCGAGCTGGGCATGCCGTTCCGCGGCGAGACGCCGGTAATCGTGGGTCAGGAGAACTGATGGCCAAGAAGTCATGGATCGAGAAAGCCAAGCGGACGCCGAAGTTCGGGGTGCGGAAGTACACGCGTTGCCAGCGGTGCGGCCGCTCGCGCGCGTTTCTGCGCAAGTTCGGCATCTGCCGCATCTGTTTCCGCGAACTTGCTCTGCGCGGGGAGATTCCCGGCGTGCGCAAGGCCAGCTGGTAAAGGACCGTCTGACGCTATGAGCATGACTGATCCCGTCGCCGACATGCTGACCCGGCTCCGTAACGCCTGCGCTGCGGGCCATCGGCGGGTCGACATCCCGGTGTCGAAACTGAAGGTCGAGATGGCGAAGTTGCTGAAGGAGAATCACTTCATCCAGGACTACAAGGTGCTGGATGACGGACGGCACGGTCTCCTGCGACTCTACCTCAAGTACCAGGGCGACGCGCCGGTTATCCGGGAAGTGCAGCGGGTATCCACTCCGGGGTTGCGCCGGTACGTGAAGGTCCGGGAGATCCCGCGGGTGAAGAACGGTCTGGGAATGGCCATCCTGTCCACGCCGCGAGGCCTCATGACCGACCGCGATGCGCGGCGCGCCCATCTGGGTGGCGAGCTGCTCGCGGTGGTGTGGTAGGAGTCGACATGTCGCGCATCGGCAGGAAGCCCATCCCCATTCCCAAGGCAGTGGAGATAGACGTCTCGGGGCAGGTGGTGCGCGTGAAGGGGCCCAAGGGTGAACTTTCGCGCACCGTGCATCCGGAGATGCGGGTGTCGATTACCGATGGAGTGCTGCAGGTCGAGCGTCCCTCGGATGATCCCAGGCACAGGGCGCTGCACGGCCTCACGCGCTCGCTGATCAACAACATGGTTGAAGGGGTCACCAACGGGTACACCCGGGCGCTCGAGATCCAGGGCGTGGGGTACAAGGCGGAAACCGGGCCCAAGGGGGTGCGTCTCGCAGTGGGGTTCTCGCACCCCGTAGAGTACGCGGCGCCGCCGGGAATCAAGATCTCGGTCGAGGGCAACACCCAGATCAGGATCGAGGGCATCGACAAGGAGATGGTGGGGCAGGTTGCGGCCGAGATCCGGAAGGTGCGTCCGCCGGAACCATACAAGGGTAAGGGTATCCGGTACGCGGGCGAGCAGGTGCGGCGCAAGGCCGGCAAGACGGGAGCCAAGGCATGAGGTCCATACACAAGCCGAAGACGCGGTCTCAGCGCCGGTACCGGCGCCATCTTCGTGTGCGCAAGAAGGTGCACGGCACCGAGGCACGTCCGCGTCTCGTGGTATATCGGTCGCTCAAGCACATCTACGCGCAGGTTGTGGACGATGAGCGCGGTGTAACGCTGGCGGGTGCCAGCGACCTTGCCACCGGAGTCGAGGCAAACGGGTCTGGGAAGGTGGGAGTGAGCAAGGTGGTGGGAAAGCTGGTGGCTGAGCGTGCAAAGGCGCTCGGCATCACAAAGGTCGTGTTCGACCGGGGCGGATACCCCTATCACGGGCGCGTCAGGGCTGTGGCCGAAGGCGCGCGCGAAGCCGGATTGGAGTTCTGAGCGGATGGCGGATAACAGGGATCGCGGACAGCGGCGCGAGCGGCGCGAGCGCGAATCGGAACTGATCGAGAACGTGGTGGCCATCAACCGGGTGGCGAAGGTGGTGAAGGGTGGACGCCGCTTCTCGTTCAACGCCGTGGTGGCGGTGGGAGACGGAGACGGACGGGTGGGTGTAGCGACTGGGAAGGCCAACGAGGTTTCGGAAGCGGTGCGCAAGGCGGTTGAAGCGGCCCGCCGTTCCATGGTTACGGTGCCCCGTACCGGTACCACCGTTCCCCACGAGATCGTGGGGCAACATGGAGCCGGCCGCGTGCTGTTGAAGCCCGCCACGTCGGGAACCGGCGTTATCGCGGGCGGCCCAGTGCGTGCCGTTCTCGAGTGCGCGGGCATAAGCGATATCCTCACCAAGTCGCTTGGTTCCGCCAATCCGCTCAACATGGTGTGGGCAACGATGGATGGGCTTCAGCGTCTCGTTACGGTATCTCAGGTGGCGCGTGAGCGCGGGGTGGACATGAGCGAGATTGGGTATCGCGCGCGGCAGGAGGTGGTGCGTGGCTGAGGCCAGGAAGACCGTCCGGAAGAAGGCGCCCGCCAGAAAGCGCGCGCCGAGGGCGAAGAAAGCGGCGGCTGAGGCGGCGGTGGGGAAGCTGCGGGTCAAGCAGGTACGGTCGGGGATCGGGCATGCGGAGACGTACCGGCGCACACTGAAGGCGCTGGGTTTGAGGCATCATCAGGCGGAGATCGTGGTAAGCGATTCGCCGTCGGTTCGGGGAATGATTAACAAGGTGCGCCACCTCGTGCGCGTTACGCCTGAGGGGGCTTGAGCATGGCGGAGAAGACAGTGAACGGGAAGGGCAAGGAACAGGAAAGCGTGTCGCTGGGCCTGCACAATCTGTCGGCCCCGCGCGGCGCCCACGTGGAGCCCAAGCGCAAGGGACGCGGTCCGGGGTCCGGTCTGGGCAAGACGGCCGGCAGGGGTCACAAGGGTCAGCGGGCTCGCAAGAGCGGTAACGTGCGCCCCGGATTCGAGGGCGGGCAGATGCCGCTCATCCGGCGTGTTCCCAAGCGTGGATTCTTCAATCCCGAGCGTGTGGAGTACCAGGTGGTGAACTTGCGTGACCTTGCCAGGCTCCCGGGTACGGAGGTATCGCCGGCCACGCTGATGGCGGCGGGTCTGGTCAACCGGGCGGAGGATCCTATCAAGATTCTCGGGTCCGGTGAAGCGGGCCGGGCGTACGTCGTGACGGGTTGCTCCGCCTCAGCGAGCGCCCGGGCCCGGATCGAACAGGCGGGTGGACGGGTAGAGGCGTAAGCATGACCGCTCCGCGGATCCCGAATCTCTTCAAAGACCCCGAGCTCAAAGACAAGATCCTGTTCACGCTGCTCGTCCTGGTTATCTACCGGGCGGGCGCGCACATAGCTACACCAGGCGTGGACGTGCGGGTGCTGGCCGACTTCATGACCCAGCAGGCGGCCGGAACGCTGTTCGGGATTTATGACATGTTCGTCGGCGGCGGACTCTCCCGAGCCACCGTGCTGGCACTCGGGATCATGCCGTACATCTCCGCTTCAATCATGTTCCAGCTCGCGGGAGCGGTGTTCCCGTACATCGAGAAGCTCCAGAAGGAAGAAGACGGCCGCAAGAAGATCACGCAGTGGACGCGCTACCTTACGGTGGTTCTCGCGGCGGGACAGGCATATGGTTTCGCGATCTTCACCGAGTCGCTGGGAGCGGTGTGGATGGCGAACCTGTGGGGGTTCCGTGTCCTCACGGTGCTGACGCTCACTACGGGCGCGATCTTCGTGATGTGGCTGGGTGAGCAGATCACGGAGCGGGGCATTGGAAACGGGATGAGCCTGCTCATCTTCTTTTCCATCATGGAAGGCGCATGGCCGGGCTTCTTCCAGACGATCGACTTCGTCCGGACCGGCATCATTACCAACTTCAGTCTGCTCGTGCTGGTGGCCGTGATGATCTTCGTGGTGGCGGGTGTGATTGCCATGACGGTGGCCGCGCGGCGGATACCCATACAGATTCCGCGGAAGGTGATGGGACGGGGACGAGTACGGGAGGGGCAGAAGACCTTCATTCCCATCCGGATCAACTCCGCGGGCGTGATGCCGATCATCTTCGCTCAGTCGCTGATCATCGTGCCGGGAACGCTCGCGGCGTTCACCACGGTGCCGTGGCTACGCGAGCTGGCCGACATGTTCGCTCCGCAGACCACGCTCTACTACGTATCGTACGGCCTGCTCATCATCTTCTTCACGTATTTCTACACGTCCATCATCTTCAATCCGGTTGATCTGGCGGAGAACCTGAAGAAGCAGGGTGGATTCATTCCGGGCGTGAAGCCGGGCGCCGCTACGGCCGACTACATCGACGACGTGCTGAGCCGTGTAACTCTGCCGGGGTCCATCTTCCTCGCGATCATCGCGTTGCTGCCGTTCTTCATCTTTGACTGGTTCAACGTACCGTTCTTCTTTGGCGGTACGGCGCTGCTGATCGTCGTGGGTGTGGCGCTTGACACCTGGATCCGGATCCAGCAGCACCTGCACCTCAGGCACTACGACGACTTCATGAAACAGGGACGGGTCAAGTTCCGGGGGCGCAAGAGGTTCGTGTGAACGCGATCATTCTGGGCCCTCCGGGCTCCGGCAAGGGGACTCAGGGGGTCCGACTGGCCGAGCGTCTGGGTGTACCCAAGATCGCAACCGGCGACCTGATCCGGGCCGCCATGAAGGACGGCACGCCGCTCGGGATCAAGGCAAAGCAGTACTACGATCAGGGTCTGCTGGTTCCCGACGACATCATTCTCGAGCTCATTGCCGAGGTCCTGGCCCTGCCCGAAGCGGCTCAAGGCCTGGTCATGGACGGCTTTCCCCGCACCGTTGCGCAGGCGGAGGCGGTGGACGCGCTGCTGGCGAAGCGGGGCACACAGGTTGACCGGGTGATCGAATTCGTGGTCCCGGAACAGGAACTCATGGACCGGATGCTCAAGCGGGCGGCGGTAGAGGGTCGGGCCGACGACACGCCGGAAACGATCCGCCGGCGACTGGAAGTCTATCACGAGCAGACGGCGCCGCTGGTGGCGTTCTACGAGAAGCGGGGGCTGCTCACGAAGATAGACGCGGTGGGCACAGTGGGGGAGATTGCCGGCCGCGTTTCGGAGGTTCTGGGCGGGTGATCACCATCAAGTCGGCCCGCGAGATCGAGGTAATGGCGCAGGCGGGTCGTTTGGTGGCCGAAACCCTTGCACTGGTGGCGCGGCACACCAGGCCCGGCGTGAGAACCGGGGAGCTGGACCAACTGGCTGAGGATTTCATCCGGAGCCATCCGGGTGCCGTGCCGTCGTTCAAGGGGCTGTACGACTTCCCCGCCTCGCTCTGCACGTCAATCAATCACGAAATCGTCCACGGTATTCCCTCCCGCAAGCGAGTTCTGGCCGAAGGAGACATTCTGAGCGTGGACTGTGGAGTGTACCTGGAAGGATTGCACGGTGACTCGGCGGTAACGATCCCGGTGGGGCGTGTGGGGCCTGACGTGCAACGTCTGCTCGAGGTGACGCAGGAAGCCCTGGAAGCAGGAATTGCCGCTGCGGTAACCGGTAACCACGTGGGCGACATAGGCAATGCGGTGCAGAAGGTGGTGGAGGCCGCTGGTTACAGCGTGGTGCGCGAGCTCGTGGGACACGGAATCGGTACGAGCTTCCACGAGGAACCTCAGGTACCGAACTTCGGCAAACCCAAACGCGGGCCGCGACTGGCACCGGGGATGACGCTCGCGATCGAGCCAATGGTGACCATGGGCCGCCGGGAGATTCGCACGCTGGAAGACAAGTGGACAGTGGTGTCGGCCGACGGATCCCTGTCAGCGCACTTTGAGCATACGGTTGTGGTGGAGGATGGTGGGGCGAGGGTGCTTACGGCTCACGCCGATTCCTGTAGTACCACTTCCACTTCTCAGGCACGAAGTCCGTGACTGCCCCGGGTATTGCAACCGCTCAGAAAGTCGGGTGCGGTGCTCCGGGAGGCAAGGTGCTTGTCCCTTCGGCTGCAGCCCGGGCATCGCGGGCCATCGCGGCATCGGGGCCGGCGTTGGCTTCCACG
>CAZTIV010000053.1:0-16871 GCA_964613905.1 uncultured Gemmatimonadaceae bacterium
GCGGGTTCGTCGCAGTTCCGGGTGATGGGCATCTATGCGGCCCAGCTGGGTGATTTCTCGCCGCATCTCAACGCGGGCTACGCAGTCCGGAACGACGAGCAGCAGAACGACGCCATTCTGGTGACGGCCGGGTTCGACAACCTGATGACCGAGTGGGCCACGCTGGCGGTGGGGGTCGTCTCCGAGTGGCAGGTGGGGGAGAACAAGTTCGAGCTGCCGCCGCCCATTGAGTACGAAGTGCCCTACATCCGGCAGGTGCCGGCCACGTCCGTGCCCAGCAAGACCGAGAATCTGTTGAACGCCACCATGGGTGCCAAGTTCTCGGTCAGAGGGGGTACGGTGCTGACGGTGAACGGGCTCTTCCCGCTCAGGAAGGCGGGGCTCCAGCCGGATTTCTTCTGGACGATGGGGTTGGAGTTCAGCTTCTAAGGCGGTCAGGCGGTCAGAACAACAGCGAAGCCCCGTCCGGCAGTGCCGGGCGGGGCTTCAGCTTTGCGGAGCGCCGGCGCGAATCCAGCCGCGAATGCGGTCCCGCAGGGTGGTACTCAACTGCGGCCCCCCCTGCGGCATCAGTCCCAGCTCAGGGCACAGGAGCGAGGAGTTGTCAACCCGGCGCATCAACACGCTGTTGCTTTCTGCGGTCGTACCGCCCGTCGTGGGGACGCGGCGGAAGCTCGTGTTGCAGTTCGCAATGCCCGTCACCCACGCGTACGAGATGGCGTGGCAGTTGGTGCACGGATTGGTGCCTGACGTCAGGATGCTCGAGATGTGCGCGTTATAGGTGTAGCGCCCGCTGGCGTTGAACGTCACGGACGACAAGCCGCTCCGACTTGCGGTCAGGGAGTTGGGACGGAGGCCGGTGGTCGTGAGCGCCACGCTTTCTCCCATCACCCAGCCCGACGCAGAAGCGAATCCGGAAGCGTCCGTCTGGGTCATGATGGAGCTCTGAAAGAACCCCAGCCAGCCGCCGCCAGTGGACACGGTGAACGTGATGCTCCAGCCCGAGCTCACCCAGTTGAGAAACTCATCCCGTACGCGGACGGTCGGTGACGACGAGACCGCCGCGAACACGTTGGCGATCTGGTTGTTGCCGGAGGAGAGGACCATCGAGGCCGGCGGGCCGGGGTTCACGGTGACGCCGACCGTCTGACTGATGGTCCCGACGCCTGT
Organism: uncultured Gemmatimonadaceae bacterium; assembly: GCA_964613905.1. Lineage (GTDB taxonomy): Bacteria > Gemmatimonadota > Gemmatimonadetes > Gemmatimonadales > GWC2-71-9 > CAZTIV01. The sequence goes on from CAZTIV010000053.1 coordinate 1,171, forward strand.
CACGCTGGCGGAAATGGTCTTACCCTGCGCGGTGATGGACGAGAAGCTCCGTTGGAGCTGCCCGTTGCCGTCACTCACGCCCGAACTGTTGGGGCTGAACGTGTTGTTGGTGCCGGTAGACGACAACGTCACTGTGTGTCCGCTCCGCACGTTGCCGAATGCGTCGCGCACCGTGGCCGTTACCGTGGAGGCGCTCGAACCGGTGCTTGCCGTGATGCTCGTGGGCGATGCGCTCACCAGTGAATTCGCGAGGCTCACCGCCGCCGGATTCACGGTGACATTGGCGGTCTGACTGATCTGACCCGTGCCGCTGATCGTCGCCGTCACGGTCTTTACCGTGGCCTGGGTGGAGTACCACGATCCCGTGGTGACTCCCGACGCGTTGGTGGTCGTACTGGGCTGGGTGATGAAGTTCCCGCTGCCCGATACCGTGTAAGTGATCGTGTGTCCGCTGCGCGGGTTGTTGAACTGATCCCGCACGGTTACGGTCACCGTGGAGATGCTGCTCGCGTTATTGTTGGCCGTGATGGGCCCCGTGGCGCTCACCAGAGAATTCGTGAGGCTCGCGGGGCCCGGCGTGGCCGAGGCGGTGAAGGTCAGCGGATTGCCGGCGATGTCGCCGCCCGCGGCCGTGGCCGAGAGCGTGTTGTTGTTGGTTCCCGCCGTAATTCCCATGGTCCAGGACGTCACGGCTGCGATACCCGATGCGTTGGTCGTGACGGCGGTTTCGGGACTCACGGCTCCGCCGCCGCCGGTCACGGCGAACGTCACCGCGTGGCCCGGCACAGGGTTGTTGAACTGGTCGCGCACTACGGCGGCCGGCGGCGTCACCACCGCGGTGTTGACTTCTGCAGACTGATTGTTGCCCGCACTGACGGTGATAGACGCCGCAACGTCGGCCACGGCGGTGGCCGTGAAATTGACTTCGAGACCACCAAGCACCGCGCGCGCGGTATGCGGCACGGCTGCGTTCGTGCCCAACGTACGGGCCACCGATGTGAAACCGTCGGCATCGGTGACCGATGACTCGGTGATCGAGCCACCGCCGCCCGTCACGGTCCAGGCCACGACCACATCTTCCACGCCCAAGCCGCCCTCGTCGGTGACCCGAACGACATAGGGATCCGTGAGCGGCTGCGCCACCGTCCCGGTCTGCCCGTCGCCGTCCACGAGCGTCAGGTTGAGACCGCCCTCGTTGCCGTTTGCCGTGAACGTGAGCGGGCTCCCCATGAGGCCCGGCGCCGTGGCGGTGAGCGTATTGACCCCCACCGCCGGGCCGAGCGTCCAGTTGCCCACCTCGGCGAGCCCCAAAACGTTGGTGAACTGCACGGGGCCAGTGATCTCACCATCGCCGGATGACACCTCGAACGTCACCTCCACGCCCGCCACGGCGTTACCGTACTGGTCGGCGGCTCGGATCCTGGGCGGGATGCCGACCGCCGTACCCACCGTGGCACTCTGGTTGTCGCCGGCCTCCTTGGCAACGGCAAATGGGGCATCGGGTGTGGCTGTCGCACTCACCGTGACCGGATCCACACCCGGCTCGCCCACCGACACTTCGAGTGTCTGAGTGCCCGCCGGTGTACCCAGCGTCCAACTGCCCACGACGGCGACACCGTCGCCACCAGTGACCTGCACCTCACCGGTCAGGCTCCCGTTGCCGCTGGCCACGGCAAAGGTGACCGTGACATCGGGAACCTCGTTGCCGTACTGATCTTGTACCACGACCGCGGGGGAAACGGGGAGGGTTGTCGCAACCGTTGCCGTCTGGCCGTCGCCCGCGGTCACTGTGAGCGAGGTGGGGACGTCGGCGGTGCCCGTCGCCGAGAACGTGACAACGAGCGGCCCGTCCGCCACGGTAGCTGAGAGCTGATTGGGGCCCGCGGTGGTGCCGAGTGTCCACCCGCCCACGGTCGCCACCCCATCCGTGTCCGTCGCCTGGGAGCCGCCCATCACGGTGCCCGCGCCCACCGTGGCCGCGAACGTAACCGGGACACCGGCAACCGGATTATCGTACTGGTCGCTGACGCGTACCGACGGTGATACGGCCACCATCGTGGCAACCGTGGCGGCCTGGGCGTCACCTGCGACGGGTTCGATGTTGGCTGGGGCCGCGGCCCCGGCAGTGGCCGTGAACGTGACAGGGTCGAGCCCCGGGGCGTCGGCCGTGGCCACGAGCTGATGTTCCAATGCGATGCTGGTCCCGAGGATCCAGCTGCCCACGGTCGCGACGCCGTCCGCGTTCGTGATCTGCTGGTCGTCGGTCACGGAGCCGCCCCCGGCGGTGACTTCGAACGTGACGTCCACACCCTGTACGGGATTGCCGAACTGATCGGTGACGGTCACAGCGGGCGCCACGGGCACGGGCTCCCCGGCGATGCCGATCTGCTCGTTGCCCGTGGCCGCCACGTTGGCCGGCGCGTCGGCCGTAACGGTGAGTGAAACCTGTACCGAGCGTGGGCTGTTGATGGCGTCGAAGGACGAGATGGAGACGGTGGCGGTGTGTTCACCTGCGGCGGTCACAGCGTCCGCGTTGGGCGTCACCGTGAGCGTGGCCGGCGCCACGTCCGAATTCAGCTCCACGACCAGCCAGTCATCGGCCCCAGGGCCATACGAGATCTCTGCGGCGAGTCCGATCAGGTCAAAACCACCCGTGTTCGTGACCTCGATGCTCTCCGCGTCCGGGTCCTCGCCGCCCGCGGTCTTGGCGAACTCGAGCGACGTTGCCGACAACCCGATGGACGGGGCCGGCTGCACCCGGACCCGGGCCTGGCCTTGCATGCCATCGATCAGTGCCGTGATCGTGGCGACGCCCGAGCCCATCCCCTGCACCACCCCTTCCGCACTCACCGTGGCGATGCCCGTGTTGTCGCTCGACCAGGTGGGCTTCTTGCCCACCAGCAGTGTGCGGTGTTCGTCCAGCGCCGCCGCCTGCATCCGTATCACGTTGCCGATGCGCAGGTCCGTGCTGTCGGGGTCCACCCGCACCAGCGCGGTTTCAGGCAGGCCGAACGGCACGTCATTGACACAGGACAGGCCGACGGCGGTCACGCCCGCCAGGAGCAGTACGACCGGTATCCAGCGACCAGCGGGCCGCGATCGGGTGCTCGGTTGTGGTGTGGTCACTCTTTACCGGGTTTGGGTGAGCCGCCAGCCATCTGGCCCGCGCTCGAAGATGGCGCGGAAGGTTACCGGCGCCTGTTCCTCGCGCCGGGTGGATGCGTTGTAGAACGTGTACGTACCGCTCACGTCGGCCGTGGCGCGGTCGCCCGCCTCCTCCAGCGAAGTGATACGGAGGTTGGCCTTGAGGTCGCGCATGACGTCCAGCGCGCTCCGCAACTGGCGCTCCTGCTCCGAGGTGAGGCCATGGTGCACGCGCCGAACCTGAGCGATGTCGCGCGATTCGAGAGCGCGGGCGTAGCTGTCTACCACATCGGTTATGGCCGCCCGCACGTCCTCCCGGATGGTGAGCGTGGCGCGGCCGGACACGTTCTCCGAGGTAGCGGTGATGGTGGCGGTGCCGGGTCTCATGGCCCTGACCTCACCGTTGGCGCTCACCGAGGCAACGGAGGGGTTGCTTGACTCCCAAGTGATCGGACGGCCGAGCGGTGCTCCTGCCGAACTCCGGGCCTCGGCTGTGAGCCGGGCCGTCTGACCGAGGTTGAGCGGCTGGGAAGGTGCCTGCACCACAACAGAAGCCACGGCCTCTACCACGGCCGCAACCGTGATGGCCGCGGAGGCGCTGCGCCCCTCGGATGTGGCGGTGATCGTGGCGTTGCCGGGTGCTACGGCAGTCACTCGACCACCGGCCACGCGCGCCACTCCGGGGTTGCTCGACGCCCAGGCTACGGAGCGGTCGCCCACCGGCTGGTTACGGGTATCCCGGACCAGCGCAGAAAGCGCGATGGACTCGCCTGGTGCCAGCTGCGAGGCGTTCGGCGACAAGGTTACGGACCCCACAGGCAGCGGTGCCGCCGGGCTGGGAGACGGCGCGGGCTGCGTGGCCTCCGGCTGAGGCTGTGCCGCAACCGGTGCCTCCACCTGTGGTGCGGGAAGCGGTGTCTGGGGCCCAGGCTCCGGCACCGTGGCCACCTGAGGGGCTGCCGCCGCCTGAGACTCCCAGGGCTTGAGCACCATTGCCGCCGCGCCACCGCCCAGGATGATGAGGACGGCAATAACCGCCACCATGAGCCCGGTACGCTTCGGTTTTGGCTGTGGCGCCAGTTTCGTTTTCTTCCCCGTGAGTTCGCTCTCGCGCACCCGCACGGTGGCCTGGTTGTCGAGCTTGGGCATGGGGCTGCGCGGTGTGCTGACGCGCGCCAGTACCTCGCGGTGGCTCCCCTGCTTGGCCATCTCGATCATCTGGGTCCGCACGGGATCGTCGAAGGCCAGCGTGCTCCCCGATCCCAGGTTCTGCACCGCCGCCTCGAGCGTGGGCCACCGCTCCGCCGGATCCTTGAGCAGCATCCGCTCGATGGTCTGCTTCAGCTCCGGCGGGCAATCCGGCCTGAGGTTTTCGAGCGGCGGCGCAGCCTCGTGACAGTGCTTGTACATGATGCTGACGATGGTTTCGGCGTCGAACGGCAGTTTGCCGGTCAGCATCTCGTACGCGAGGATCCCGAGCGAGTACTGGTCGGACGCGCCGGTCACCTCCAATGCCGCGCACTGCTCGGGGCTCATGTACGACGGGGTGCCGATTGTGGCTCCGGTCATGGTAAGCCCGCGCGCCTGCGCCACCTTGGCGATGCCGAAGTCGGTGACGATTGGCGTTCCCTCTTCGTCGATCATGATATTGCCGGGCTTGATGTCCCGATGCACCACGCCTCGGCGATGCGCGTAACCCAGGGCCTGGCCCACTTTGGTGAGGATGTCTTTCACCATGGGGATGGGGAGCGGACCCATGGTCTTGATCATGGAATCCAGCGCCCGGCCCTCGATGAATTTCATCACGAAGTAGAGCGTGGACTCGGTCTGCTTGACCGCGTAGATGGGGATGATGTGCGGGTGCGCGAGCTGTGCGGACGTGCGCGCTTCCAGCTTGAACCGCTCGACCATCCCCTCACCTTCCAGCAGATGCGGCGCCATCACCTTGATGGCCACCTTGCGGTCGAGGGCAATGTCGTGGGCCAGGAACACGGTGGCCATGCCGCCGCGGCCCAGTTCGGCCAGGATCTCGTATTCCCCCAGCGTGGCGTCGCGCAGCGAGTGCAACAGGCCGGCCTGCATCACGGAGGTGGCCGAGCGGTCCACCTTTTTCATCTCCTTGGTGGCCGCTTCACCCTGCTGGCCGGATACGTCCGCTCCGCAACGCTTGCAGAACAGGGAGCCGGCTTCGACGGTGGTGCCGCAGCGCTCGCACTGCGCTATGGTAGTCATCCCTGGTGCCTCGATCCCATGAACTCGATGCCCGGGGCGACCGCCTCGCGCCAGGCCGCCTCGATTTGCGGGGTGCACTCGGGGTCGTGCCGCCGCACCGCCTGAACCAGGCTTTCCACGAAGTGCGGGTACAGCGTGGGGGCAACATTGATGCCGCCCGCACTGTGCCGGGCGGCGAGCCGGTCCAGCAGGGCCGGGTTGGGGCGCTTGGCGTATGTGAGCAACAGCCCCAGCCCGTGCTGGAGCAGCTTGTGCTGTTTGGGGAACTCGGTCCTGGCGAACAGCGGTGGGATCACCGGATCGCTGGCCAGGAGAAGGTCATAGAACGTCGCAAAGAACTCGGGAGCCTGCTGACACCGGGCGTAACTCTCCTGAGCGACCTCATGCGCGGGCGCGGAACCTTGAGCGGACGCGCTGTCGGGTACTGCGGACACTGCCCCCCCTTTAGAAACCGGATCAGGAATTGAACAAGATACGGTCGGGATTGAGGTAGTGCCAGTTTTCAGGACACAGCCAGGGGATGATGTAGATCACACAGCCGGAAACGAGGCGCAGGGCGCATCAGTCGCAGGCTGTTTCGCCCGTTCGTTCCACGAAGGTCACCTCCGCTGGATTGCGCGGGATCCGTACCACCACCGCCGGAGCCGTGAACGCCAGGGTGACGGCGCAGCCGGGCCCGGGGGCCGTTTCCAGCACGGTAACGAAGATCCCGGCATCAGATACGTGCACGCCATCGACCGAAACGACGAACCCGCCGGTTGGGCGCGATCCCATGGCGGCGACGATCAGCATATGGGCGCCGAAATCCACTTCGGGAGCGGATGTAGACGGCATGGTGTTCGCCGTCAGCTGCTGCCAGGCCGCCTCCCATGCATCCTGATCGCGGACCACCAGGCGCTGACGGGCGGCCATACCGGTGTTGGATGACTGGTAGAACGTTACGATGTCTTCGCTGTTCAACGCGACGGCATCTGCAGGTACCTGGAGAGCCGTGGGAACAGAGCAGGCCAACGTTGCGAGGGCGAACGGCAATGTGAGATAACGTGTCATCGCGCGGTTCTCCTTTCTCCTGGCAAGACTCTCCGTGGCATCAGAAGGTAACGTGGTATCTTCCCGGGGTGAACGCCATCCTGTGGCTTCAGACCACCGGTCTCACGGAGGCCCTGCAGACCCGCCCCGTGGCGGCTTCGGCCGTGCTGTTCGGGGCAGGGGTATTGACCAGTCTTACCCCATGTGTCTACCCCATGATCCCGATCACCGCGGGCATCGTGAGCGGGACGGCGGGGGAAGGCGCATCGCGCTGGCGGGTGGCAGGGGTGACGCTGACCTATGTCTCCGGGCTCGCGATGTTCTACGCTCTGATGGGCGTGGTAGCCGGGCTCACCGGGACGCTCTTCGGGACGGTGGCCTCGAGCCCGTGGGCCAACGTCGCGATCGGGCTGTTGCTCGTGGTCTTTGCCCTGGCGATGCTGGAGGTGATCCCTGTGGTGGTGCCGCAGCGGCTCATGAACTGGGCTGCGGGACTGAAGGGGGGCTCGTATCCCGCGGTGTTCGTGCTGGGCGCCGCGTCCGGAATCGTGGCGGCACCCTGCGGCGCACCTGCGTTTGCGGTGGTGCTCACTTGGGTAGCCACGACGCAGAGCGCGGTGCTCGGCTTTGTGTACCTGCTCGTGTTCTCGCTCGGCATGACGGCTCTGCTCGTTGGGGTGGGACTGTTTTCCGGCGTGGTCGTGCGCTTGCCGAAGGCGGGACCGTGGATGGTATGGCTCAAAAAGGTGGCGGGTGTGGTACTACTGGGTGTGGCGATCTACTACTTCTGGCAGGTCAGGTACGTGTTATGAGACAGATCGGGTTATTGCTCATGGTGATGGCGGCCCCGCTCGCGGCGCAGGACGATATCGGGATTTCCCGCGGAACGGTACCGACCGCGGTGGAGATCGAAGACCTGAACGGCAATGCGGTCAATCTGGCGCGATACATCGGGGTGCGGCCGCTCGTGGTGCAGTTCTGGGCCATCTGGTGCCCCCTCTGCGAGGAGCTCAAGCCCAGATTGGAGGCTGTGCACCGTCAGTACGGTGGTCAGGTTGAGGTGCTTCTTGTGGCGGTGGCAGTGGGACAGAGCCAGCGGGCCATCCGCCGGCATCTGGACCGTCATCCCATGCCGTTCACCGTGCTCTGGGACACAAGAGGAAGAGCCACGCGCGCCTTTCAGGCACCGACCACGTCATACGTGGTGGTGCTGGATGCCGAGGGGAAGGTGGTCTACACGGGGACGGGTGGGGATCAGGATCTTGAAGGGGTGGTGCGGTCCCTGCTGAACTGATGGGGAAAAGGGAACAGGGAAAAGTACGGTCAACCCCGAGTACCTTTCCCTGTTCCCTTTTTCCTATTCCCTCTTCCCTGTTGCACTCCCGATCGCCTCCGACAACTCCTCGTATGCCGTGGGATCGATCTCCCTGAACGGCACCTGCCGGTAAGCTATCCGCCCGTCCGGATCCACCACGAACAGGTTGCGATTGGTGAGGCCGGCCCTTGGAGCGAGGGCTCCGTATGCCCGGGCCACCGCCGTCTCCGCGTCGCTGGCCATCAGGAACTGGAACTGATCGTCCCGGGCCCAGGCGCCAAGCTCCTCGATCGGATCGGCGCTGATCGCAATCAGCACTATGTCCTGCCCACTGTTGAAGATCTGCGCGTACTGATCACGGTACGCGTGCATTTGAATCGTTCAGCCACGGCTTCGTGCCCGGAAGAAGAACGCGAGCACGACGGTCTTGCCCTGGAAATCGCTCAGTCGGATGGGGTCTCTGAGCACGCCGTAGCGGGTGGCTCCGGGCAGCTCGAAGTCGGGCGCCACCGCGCCGATCTCGAGTGGCGGTGTGGTTTCCTGCTGCTGCGCGGCCAGCGGCGCCGCGATTCCCAGAACCAGCGCGGCGAGCAGTGCAGTTGATCGGATCAAGCGTACCTCCCGGTTCATGGTCAGCGGGTGAGGGTCAGAAGCAGAGTGTAGCTCCCGGTGGCGCCGCTGTTGAATGACGTCGCGCGTATTACGTAGTCACCGTCGCGGTCCGCGGTCAGCTCCAACATGGCGTCGGTTCCGCCGCCCGAGTCGTCGTCACTTGCGAAGTATTCCAGGGCGCCATTCACGATGTGACCAACCGATATGTAGGCGTCAAAGTCTCCCGAACGCATCGTTACCGTGATCTGGTCTCCGGAGCGGACCGTGAACCGCCACAACTGGTAGTGCGGACCCTCGGGCGCCGTTGGGTCATCGGTCGTAAGTTCGCTGCCGACCGGCTCTCCAGGGCTGATCGGCCTGATGATCAGCGGCGGCGTGGGGCGTGATTCCACCGTGAGGGTGTATGGACCGAGCCCGGCTTCCGAGAACGCGTGGGCGCGGATCAGGTACGTGCCGTCGGCCGTGATATCCCACTGCAGGCGCGAATCGGTCCCGCCGCCGCCGTCGTCGTCCCAGGACAGAGTCTCGAACGCCCCGTCCCGCATGGTCCCGAAGGTAAGGTACGTGTCGAACGCCTCCGACCGCATGGTGACCACCAGTCGCTCGCCGGCCCGACCACGATACGTCCAGAGATGGTGGTGTCTGCCGTCGTCGAGTCCGGGATCCGAATCAGTGAGCTCGGCCTGCACTGTCTGCCCTGCCTCGATAGGGCCCTGCGCCAATACAAGGGATGGAGCGACGAGGAGACAGGCCATAGCCACGAAGAGCCGCATGGAGAGATTCCTGAAGGGGATGGGCATCAATATCACCGGTAACGGGCCGGTGCGCCAGATGGGGCTCGGTGCGGTATACTTGAACAATGAGTGGCTGTGTCGTTCCCGGGGGAGTGGTGTTACTCCTTGCCGCCTGCGCGCCGGGCGGGCGTCCGGATTTCTCCGTACCGTTCACATCCGAGGAGCACCGCTACCGGGTGGTGGAGGTGGTGACGGGACTCGAACACCCGTGGGGTCTCGCGTTTCTGCCTGATGGCGACATACTCGTCACTGAGCGTTCCGGACGCCTTCGGGTCGTGCGTGACGGGGTGCTCGATCCGGAACCGGTGGCCGGTGTGCCCGAGGTGCGGGCACGGGGGCAGGGTGGCTTGCTGGACGTGGTGCTTCATCCCCGCTTTGACGAGAACCGCCTGGTGTATCTGGCCTATTCGAAGCCGGGCGACCGCGGGGCGACCACCGCGCTGGGTCGCGGCCGGCTGGAAGGTGGTCGTCTTGCAGATTTTCAGGACATCTTCGTAGCCGATGCCTGGGGCGGCGGTGACCGTCACTACGGTTCGCGTATCGTCTTCGATCGCCAGGGGATGCTGTATCTGACAATAGGCGAACGTGGCTCGATGAACCGGTCGCAGGACACGGGAGATCACGCGGGCACTACCATACGCCTGCACGACGATGGCCGAGTCCCGGCCGACAATCCGTTCGCCGACCGAGCCGATGTGCGGCCCGAGATCTTCAGTTACGGGCACCGCAATGCGCAGGGGATGGTGATCCATCCGGAGACAGGCGAGATCTGGCAGAACGAGCACGGGCCGCGCGGCGGTGACGAGATCAATCTGGTGCTTCCCGGCCGCAACTATGGTTGGCCGGCCATCACGCACGGCATTGATTACTCGGGCGTTCCCATAACCAACGCAACGGAACGGCTGGGAATGGAGCAGCCCCTGCTCCACTGGACGCCCTCTATAGCTCCGTCAGGGATGGCGATCTACACCGGAGAACGTTTTCCCGGGTGGAGAGGCGATGTCTTTGTGGGCGCGCTTGCCGGGCGGCACCTGAGGCGAGTGGTCTTCGATGGCGTCAGAGTGGTGCACCAGGAATCACTCGTTCAGAACTTGGCGCGGATCCGGGACGTCCGGCAGGGACCGGATGGATACCTGTATCTGCTGACCGACGAACGGGATGGGGCGGTACTACGGATAGAACCGTAGTACCGCCCCGCCCCGTTCGTCAGTGGTCGTGATGCCCGTGATGGTGGTCGTGATCCCCGCCGCCGGTCCCTGATGCCCGTAGCACCGCAAGATCCGCCTGGATCTTCGGGTCATCAGGATTGAGCCTGGGCCACTGCGAGATGTCGTTCGGGGCGAACAACCCGGCAAAGTGGGCCATGGCGCCGAATGGCAGTGTACGGCCGGTTGGGTTGTCGTACACGCCCACCACGCGATAGCGGCGGCCGGCCTGCACGCGGATCCGCGCGTCTTTAAGCCCGAACCAGGAACGGAACACCTTCTGTTCCACCCGTCTCAGCGAGCCGTCACGGTTGCGGATGCCGCGCAGCCGGAAGAGCACCTTGTCGGTTTCCGCGTCTTCGAAGCGGACCTCCACACCGTAGTCGTGGAGGTGAGCGCCCACGCCGATGATTCCGCCGTCGATGGGCATCTCGAACTCGTACGTATGTACCGACCGGCCGGGCGGCAGATCGAACGCGGTAGTGGTTCCCGTCTGGTAGTTCACGTCCGCGTGAATGGGCAGCCCTTCGATACGGATGCCTTCGGGGCGGTGCGGTGTGTAGGGCAGGATGAGCCGGACGTACGCTCCACGCACTTCCTCGCCGGTCTCATTATGCCACGTGACGTTGAACGCCAGGTTGGTGCCGGCGTCGAGTGGTACGCCGAGCGCCTCTGGCACTACTACTTCGCCCGTCTCCAGTCCGATGCCGAACAGGCGCTCGACACCGGAGTGGATCAACTGGGGCCGGTCGAGATTGTAGCCGATCAGGTGGTGCATAAGGTCGCGGGGCAGCTCCCGGCCACTCTGATCGTGCAATGTGATCCGGAAGCCGCGGAACCAGCCCTGCACCGGCCAGTTGAACTCGACCAGCGGGGAATCGTGGCCCACGAGGTCGTGCGGCATGTCGTGGTGATCGGGATCGGCCACCGGCACGTGGAAAGGTCCCGCGTATACCTCGACGATGCGCTGCGCTTCGTGGACAGTGACGTGCGCGGTTGGTGTGGCACCGTCAGACGCCCTGAGCGCCGCCGGAACAACCGGTGGCGGTACCTGCAGGGAGCGGGCGCAGGCCGTGGTGAGCAGCAGCAGGACAGATACGTACAGAATTTTGTTCATGAAATCGCTCTCGCTGGTTAACAGTAAGCGCGTAATCAACGCTCGGCGGCGCCGTTTTTCAACCCGTGTTTACGGGCAGGATGAGTTGTCGTTCGTAACGAAGGTGCGCTCTCCGTCGATCAGAGTGCGATTCTGCTGGTAGTCGAGCCGGTGCTGTGTAACCGAGCCATCCTGCCAGCGGAACTCGATGCCCACAAGCCCGCCCTGTTCGATGATGCGCCATTGCCCGGTCTCCGCCTCGTTGCCGCGGGAGGATCCGGAGACACCGTCACCATCGAGAGCTACCCGGTCTCGGGACGAGTAGAAAAACCGCCCGTCGCTGCAAACGTCCATGGTTCGGCGGCTCGAGTACCCCCCGCCCACGGCTCCTTCGATGGCCGGTCCTGAATAGTGGCTGCTCCGCTGCGTCAGGCGTTTTCCGGACAGGTGCTGGTGCCACTCGCGGCCCTGGGCGGAGAGCTGCGCCGCTCCCTGGCCACCTGCCGCCGCCGGGCCGCCCGGCTGGACAGCCTGTGCAGCGCCGCCTTTCTGCAGCCGGAGCGTCTGACCGTCCACCTGCATAACCATGATTCCATCCTGTATCTGGGCCTGCCACGGCAGATGTTGTCCCGCGTATTCGTAGGTGCCGGAGATACGATCATTGGATCCGCTGGCCGTGACCGGGTAGCGCTGCCCCTGAAGCTGAGCCCCGCCCGTGTAGCGGCCTCCCCCGCCCTCGAGCGTGAGGGTCAGGTTCCCGTCTGACCACGAGCCAACCCAGGGGTCCGCGGTGCCCTCAGCACCACCCAGCATCTGCCCGAGTCCGCCGCCGGCCGCAGTGCCCTGACGCTGGAACCTCACCTCCTGAGTCTGCGAGAAGTCGGGCTGGTTATCCGGACCAGCAGCGACGAGGGTCAGGACAAGCTCTGTCCCCGCGAGCTCAGCCTGGAAGAACATGCTCGGGAACTGGGGATTGGTGAGCGATCCCACGGTCGCGGCACCCTCGAGCACGCCGCGCACCTGAAAGGTGTTACCGGCGCCGCTCAGCGTGCCGGTGACGTTTCCCCGGGCGTCCTGGGTGAGCACCAGGGCGACCGTACCACCCTGATCGTTTTGCGTAGTGAACGTGCCGGTGAAAGTCTGAGCGTGGGCGGGCGCCGAGACGAGCACACCCAATGCCGCTGCAACCGGGGCGAGGCGCATAATGGGCTCCTTTCGATCCCCAGAATGCGCCCCGTACCCGGTGGTGTCAACCCTCCAGCGCAGTCGTAATCCGCACCAGCGCGTCTTCAAGATGAATGCGCGTCATGCGGTCGATTCCTCGGCCTCTGAGAGCGGTGCGAATCTCTTCTGCCAGGGCCCGAAGCTGGTCGCGGATCAGGGGCCGGATGTCTGACTGACCGATGTGCAGATCTGCGTTCAACGGCGGATCGTCGTTCCGGCTCACCCTGAGATTCCCGCTCGGCGGCGGCGTCCAGGATCGCGACTCTGCGGTATGCAGCAGGTGGTGGGCATGATCGAGGTATCCGCGTTGCAGGTTCCTGCGGTACGTATCGATCATGCCACCGCTCGGTACCTCCCGCCAGACAATCCCGCGCAGGTCGTCCAGCATGTCCGCGGACCGGTAGGAGGCATCGCCCAGAAAGGCCTCCTGCTCGATGAGCCGGGCGAGTCTCGCATGATTCATCATGCGTTCCACCGCCATCACCTGATAGGCGCGGATGCGCTCCACCGCGCCGGCGTGCTCGAGCCGGCGCAGCAGGTCCATGTCCAGCGCCCAGGCGGGTGTGCGGAACACATGCTCGTCGAGGAAGCGCATGGCCTTGCGTTGATAGTCGGGCTCGATGGCCGTGTACACCGGCCCTGCTTCTCCCGGACGCTTGTGATGAGTCCAGTATCCTCCCACGGCGGCCGCCGCATGCTCGGCATAGCGGTTCCACTGCGTCAGGTTCTGGAGATAATGCGCCTCCAGCTCGTAGTAGTCGTCGAGCCCCCGGAGCACCCAGTTCGCGAGCTGCGCGGTGGCAGTGCGCAGGTTGCGCATTCCGTATTCGGCTGCCCGCACCGGATCGTCGGAAATACCTTCGGTCATGCGATACGGATCCCACTCCACATCCATACCGAACTGGGCCTCTGCGGAACGGAACCAGGGGAGGTGCGACCGCTCGACAATCCACTGGTTGAGCGAATCCAGCTCCTCATGCGGCGTGCGCGCGCCCGGGATGGGTCGGTAGCCCCACATTACGGCGAACTTGTCCCACAGTCCGATGCGGCGTTCGGGCGGCACGTCGTCACCGGGCTGGGCCACGTAGTTGTACCGGGTGCGTCCCACGGACGATGCGGAGTGGCCCATCCGGCGCACGAAATCCGCGTTGCGCAGGGAGTCGACGGGGTAAACGAAGTTGGCCCGCTGATTATGAGGCAGGCCCACCGAGTGGGCGGTTTCGTGCGAGACCACGTACCTCAGTGCCTCACCCATATCCTCCACGGACAGATCGTTGGTCTGGAAATCCGGGTTGGCGGTTGCGACCTGGGCCACGAGCCACCAGCGCAGCCGTTCCATGAGTCCATGGTACATGTTGGTGTGGGCGCGGATCACTTCGCCGGAGCGCGGGTCCACAACGTCACCGCCTGAATTGGCCGAGCGCACGGGGCTCGCCACGTACCGGATCACTGAATAGCGGGCGTCGAGCAGGCTGAATTCCGGATCCTCCTCCTCAGTGGGTGCTACCCGTGCTTCGAGGGCGTTCCTGAAGCCCGCGAGTTCGAAGGCGGCGTTCCATTCCAGCACACCTTCCTTGAAGTAGGAGATCCACTCGGGCGGTGTGGCTGGGTCGATGTACCATATCCACGGCTTCACCGGCTCCACCAGCTCGCCGCGCGCGAACGCCTCCGGATCCCTGGGTTCCAACCGGTATCGGCGGATGTATCGCTCCGGGCGCACTCCCTGAAAGTCGCGGGAGTAATTGGTGCGGTTGATGCCGATGTACGTAACGCGCTCATCCGCGAGCCGCGGCATCATTGGCTCCGCGGGGAGCAGGATCATCGAGTGGTTAACCTCGAACGACACCGACCCGCCGCGCGGGTTGGACGGCGGCTGATCGGCGGCGTAGGTACGGACCACGCGCACTTCCACGTTGATCGGGAAGCTCCGTGCCCACTCGAGCCAGGTGCGGTTGCGGTCGTGGCTCCTGACGGACAACTGTGTTCGGCGCTGGCGCGGGAGCGAGAACGTCGGGTGGTCGGTCAGGTAGAGGTCCGTGACCTCAATGACCGACGTGCCGTTGCCGCGCGCCCGGATGGTGAACGCCTGGAGTACGGGCGGAAAGTTCGAGTTGGCCACGGCGAGAGCGAGCGGCGTTCCATCGTCCGCGGTGGTGGCGTGGGATACGCCACGCAGCAGTACGCGGTTGTCGCGGCGTTCCCAACGTACCACGATGTTGGGAGCCATCATGGCGCCGCCATCGGCGAGTCCGGTCTGGGTTCTGGCGAAGCGGCTCATGATCATCATGTCGCGTCCCAGGATCGAATCCGGGATCTCGAACAGCAGCTTGTCGTCCACGAGGTGCACGTGGAAGAGGCCCTGGTCTGATCGCGCGGAGGCGGGAACCACCGCGGAATAGTCCTGGATCTGCCCTGCGAGGGGAGCGGTGATGAGCATGCACAGAGTGGCGAGGCATGTTGAGCGGAGCGGGTTGGTCATGGCTGATCTCTTGGATGGATCCGGGGAAACTCTGGTGGACACCGGGGAACCTACGGTTCAGACACCGCGCCCGCCATGAGGGAACTATCGGGTGGCGCCGGGGGTGTCTAGCTTGTACGGCGCACACTCGGGAGGCACCCATGCGCTACGTCGTTGCTGTCCTGGCCACCTGCATGGCGGCCGTTACGGTCGCCGCCTGCGCCGGACGTCCCGCCCAACCTGCTCCCATTCCGGAGAACCACTACGGGATGTACGAGTTCAAGGAGTGGCTGCAGGACGCCGGACTCATCGAGGGCTCCGTCAGAATCGGATCCGACGGTATCGTCGTGGAAACGAAGGGCGGGATCTGCGAGCTGGATGAACGCACGCTGCAGAGCGCGTTCCTTGCATACAGGTGCGCCGAGGCGACACTGAGTTTTTCGCGGACCAATCCAGCCGGAAACGTGCGCTACACCGCCGACGCACGAATCTCCGAGCCGTGGAGCCGGTGCGTCAACCGCCCGCCATCCGCTGAAGGAAGTAGCATGTCCGGCTGTACGTGGGAGACACGTTACTCGATTCGCACCGAGCA
>CAZTIV010000054.1:0-15499 GCA_964613905.1 uncultured Gemmatimonadaceae bacterium
GAACATGAAGCGTCACCTCCCTCCGAACCGACTCATACGGTTCTCGTTGAAATGAGAGTGGCATGCCCCGCTAAGGCACACCCGACGCTCCGCTCTGTTTGTTCGCTACCCGATCAGCTCCGCTACTCCTCCGCGACGCTCACCGGGGGCTCCCTTTTTTCTCTCCTGTGGTTTGAGGGTTGACCCTACCCCTGACCCACCTCGTCACTTCTATCGACACGAAAGCCCATGCAGACACCACGGGCTCATATCCTCCTGATTCAGGCCCTACCTGCGATGCTCCATCCAGCGGTTGGTGGCATCCAGCACTGCGAGTATCGAAGCCTGCTCCACACTGTCCTGCACCTGGCAGGTACCCAGCAGGAGCCGCGACCCCCGCGACTCCACTACGTGCACCCCCGCAAACACAAACTCCGAGTCGAACGCGTCCACCCGTTTGACTCCTTCCAACGCCAGCGTCCCCTTCGGAAGCACCTGGTCGAGCGCCGCTACCACCGCCCGCGCCACCGCCTGCAACCGAGCCTTGGGCGTGTCCGCACCCTCGTCCTTCCCCGTCACCTCCTCGCCCGCCACGTGCAGCGTCACCTCCACCTGCACCCGGTGCGACCGCGCCGTCACGATGTCCATCCCCGTGAACACGATCCCGCGCCGCAAGGCCTCTTCCTTGACCACCGAGCGCTCCAGCGCCTCGATTGGCCTGACCTCGGCCGTCTGCGCCACGCTGATCTTGCGATGATCGATCTTGAGACCCAGATGCGCGAGCAGCGCGCTCTCCACGTTCCGCACCACCTGCTTGGCCGAGGTCCCGCCCTGCGTGAGCACGTGAATCTCCGTCACCTCGCCTATGGGAGACACCACCACCCGAGCCGAGAGCACGCCCTGAAGACTGGTGATGAGGTTCTCGGCCCGCCGTACCCCCCAGGGGTCCGGCTGCATGCTGTCACGCCGCTCCGCCCGCGCCTCGCCCGAAGGCCGGCGCTCTGGATCCGCTGCCGTCAACGCCACCGCTCCTTCCGTCATGCCACCCGGTTGCCGCCCGCCGCCTTGGCCCGGTACAACGCCCGGTCCGCAGCCTCCAGAATGTCTTCCTCCAGCGGGTGCGAGGGATCAAAGGCCGCTACGCCGAGCGATGCCTTCACCACCCCCTCGGGGAAACCCAACGCACGCCCGGCCGCTTCGAGCCGCTGTCGCACCAGTTCGGCCACACGCATCGCACCATGCGAATCGGTGCGGATCAGAACCAATACGAACTCGTCGCCCCCGTACCGCGCCGCGATGTCCGTGGCTCGTACCGCCCCCTGCAACAGCTGCCCCACCGCCGCCAGCACCCGGTTCCCCGCCTCATGGCCGTACCGGTCGTTCAGCTCCTTGAACCCATCCATGTCCACAAACACGACCGCGAACGGGTCGCCGCTTCGCTGCCGGCTTCGGGCCAACTCGTGCGACACCCGATCCTTGAGCACCCGGAACGTGGCGAGGCCCGTCAGACCGTCCACCGCCGCCTCCCGCTCCGCCACCTTCGCCCGACGCTCCTGATACGGCGGACACAACCGGAACGTTGTCCTGCCGTCCAGCACCGCCTGCGCAAACGCCCGGCAGGTGCCGTAACCGCACGCCCCGCAATCCCACGGCTGCCCGTTCGGTGCGGTGCCGATCTGCCGGATCACCGCCTGGATCTCCGCATCCGCCGCCCGATGACTGTTCAACACCGGCTCGAACACCGCCCCAAGGTCCACCTTCACCGCCGGATCCAGCACCGGCAACGGACTCCGCGGCGGCTCCAGCTGCTCCGTAACCCGCCGCCGCCAGTATAGCTCTTCCTTGGGTCCCAGCAACGGGTGATCGAGACACCCCTCACACGGCAGGATGTCCACGAACCCCAGATCGATCCCGTCCACCGCCACTGCCCGCCGGATGGCCTCCAGATGGCCTATCCCGCGGAACTTCCGGAACCGCCGACTCGCCTGATGCTCTTTCAGCAGCACCTCAAGCGGGAGTCCGCCCGCCGTGCTCAGATGCCGCCGCCGCTCCGGCGGGATCCGGTTGAAATGCTGCGGCTCCTGCCCCACATCAATCCCCGCCCCCTCGAACAGCCCCTCCAGATCCTGGAGCGTGAGCGCCGCATCAACCACATCGTGCGCGTCGGCCAGACACACACCTACGTAAACAATGGGCGACGGACCGTACAGCCGGCGTATGTACGCCGCTTCAGCCATCAGCGGCGTCACCACCGGCGCGAGATTCGGCACCAACTCCGGGTACTCGCGCCGGATCTTCTCCACCACTACCGGACAGGTGGACCGGATCATGGTCCCCCAGCCGGGGTCACCCATCAGCCGCTGATACTCGGCCGCTACCAGCTCATCACCCAGCACCCCGTGATGCACCACCCGGAACCCCAGGCGGAAGCAGGCGTTCACCACCTGTTCAGGCGTCACGGGGTAGAAATGCACCCCCGCCTCACCGCTCAGGATGACGACCGCATCACCCGCCTCAACCAGATCCCGGGCAAGATCCACGTCGCCCAGAACATCGATGGCGTCGTGCGGACAGGCGGGCACGCAGGCGCCCGTACGTACGCAGGTGTCATCGTCGATCCAGACCCGCTCGCCGTCGGCGAGGATCGCCTCAGCCGGACAGGCCCGGACACAGGCCAGGCACCCGACGCACTTGTCGTTTATGGCGAAGTGCACGGAGAGACCCGGGACCCGGCCGGAACGAGGCCCAACACTATGGCGTCAGAGGGAAAGCCTGTCAATACCTGCCTGCCTTTTCAACACATTGCCACCCCGAAACTTATGTTGGTCCAGTTGCCGCAACTTCGAGCTTCCGGTTAATTTTCGGCCCCTGGACCCCAACCACGGGTGAGGTTTATGGGCAACACGATAAAAACGACCCTCTTGCTGGGCCTTTTGAGCGGCCTGTTCCTGGCCGTCGGGGCCATGCTTGGAGGCGAGACCGGGTTGATCGTGGCGTTTGGATTCGCCGCCGTGCTAAACTTCGGCTCCTATTGGTTTTCCGACAAGATCGTGCTACGCATGTATCGCGCCAAGGAGGTGGGTAAGGATCACCCCCTGTACCGCATAACGGAACCACTGGCCCAGCGGGCCGGGCTCCCCATGCCGAAGGTATATGTCATCCCGAGCCAGACGCCAAACGCGTTCGCCACGGGGCGTAACCCGAAGCATGCCGCGGTTGCGGCCACCGAGGGGATCATGCGTGTCCTGGACGAGCGGGAGCTGGCGGGTGTCATGGCGCACGAGCTGGCCCACGTGCAGAACCGGGACATCCTGATTTCGTCCATCGCGGCAACCATCGGGGCGGCCATCGTGATGCTGTCCCGCTTTGCGCTGTTCTTTGGGGGTGGACGGAACCGCGGCGCGAATCCGGTTGTGATAATTCTCACAATCATCCTGGCGCCGCTCGCGGCGATGATCATCCAGGCCGCGGTCTCACGGGCGCGGGAGTTTGTGGCGGACGCCACCGGAGCCCGTATTGCCGGGAGCCCGGAAGGGCTGGCGCGGGCGCTCCAGAAGATCGAGGCGTCGGTGCGCCAGGTGCCGATGGAGAACGCGAACCCGGCCACGGCGCACATGTTCATCGTGAAGCCGTTCTCGGGACGCGGAATGCTGTCGTTGTTCTCGACGCATCCGCCCACCAAGGAGCGGGTCAGGAGGTTGTTGGGGCGGTAGGGAACGTATAGGCTCTATCGAGAGCCTGTGTAGAGGATGCGGTACACCCGCCCACTGTGACTGTCGGCGATGTAGAGGGATCCATCCGGACCTTCGGTTACATCTACCGGGCGGCCGAACACTCGGGTTCCCGGTGGTCGAAAGCCGTCTGCGAAGATCTCCCAGCGGATTGGCCGGTCTCCGTCAAATTCGACAAAGACAACATTGTACCCTGCCTGCGGAAGTGGAGCCCTGTTCCAGGAGCCGTGAAACGCGATGAAGGCTCCACCGCGATACCGTTCGGGGAAGAGGGATCCCGTGTAGAAATGCAGACCGTTCGGCGCCCAGTGCGCCGGAAAGCCAATCAGCGGCTTCTTGGCGTTTGCGCAGCGGCCCAGGGCCCGCCCATCCCCACCGTACTCCGGAGCCAGGACCTTAAGGTCTTCCTCAGGGTCGTGATAGCAGTACGGCCACCCGAAGTGGTCCCCCCGCTTGATGTGAACAAATTCTTCTGACGGCTTCTCCGCATTGGTGCTGTCCGAATAACCCCAGAGGCGCGAGAGTTCGTCTCTCCCGTGGACGACTCCGTACAGTTCGTATGTTTCCGGTCGCACCGCCAGGGCCATTGTGTTTCTGAGTCCCGTCGCGAAGCGTTCGCCATCAGCCAGCCTCTGTCGGGAACGGGAGGCATCGAAGAGCCAGATGCCCCCAGTGGAATCAAGAAGCGGGCATGGATCCATACCGGGACTGCGAGGCTGCCGATCCACCAATTGGCAGGAGTTCGAGGGAGCGCCGATGTTTACGTAGAGCCGGTTCGGCGGAGCGAACGCCATCGACTTGATCCCGTGCTGTCGTACGCCTGGCAGCCCTCGCAGCACGGTGTCGGGGCGACTCCTCGGCATCAACCGTCCCGCGCGCCAGGGAATCCGGACGATGTCGTTATAGGACGAGTAGTACAGGTACGTACCCCCCGCCACAGTCCAGAGTCTCACATAGGCGACCGTCGAGTCGTCGACAACGCGAACACGAACGTCGGCCACACCATCACCGGTCGTGTCGCGTAACAGCAGCATGCCGGTAGGTCCCCCGTGATCGAGCAATGCCAGGAACAAATCCCCGTTGGGCGCTACGGCTATGTGGCGGGCAACGCCAAGCCCCTCGGCTACGACGAGCGCACAGAAACTGGGCGGGAGCGTGAGACCGGCATTGTCGGGTGCACATCGCTGCGCATGGGCACCATCAGTCACGCCCGCGACTGTGACGAGCGCGACGGTGCTGGCTCGGCGGAGCGAGCATGAAAGCTGGCGGGACATCATCACGTCACACCAAGTGCCACGCTGGCCCCGCACGAAGACGCGGTGCAATGTGGGGTCACTGTTGCTGGACCACCCGGTATGCGGCAACGACTGGAACGCCTAAAGAGTCGAGGTTAACCGTGTAGAGGCGACCGTTTCGTACAAGAGGAGGAAGCCATGGAACGGCGCCAAGCGGTAAGGCGACTCGAGCCACAGCGACACCGGTAGTATCAAACACGATGGCAAAGAGACCCTCACGAATACGTGCACGCACCCATACCAACCCTTCGTCATCCATTCCTATCGACTCAACGACCGGCTTGGTGGAAGGAATAAGCGAGAGATCGGGACTCGTTTCTCCGGCCAGGCCCTTGAACCACTCGATCCGTGCCTGCACGGAATCGCGATCCGCCCTAGTCACGGGGGCGGGGTCCCCTTCTGCTACCAGGAAGCGTCGTGGCGTCGTCTCCCCGATAGCGTACTCGGCCACCCGGATCTCGCGGGTATCAGCGCACCAAACGACACCTCGTGGGTCGACGTCGAGTAACTCCCCTGTTGCAAAGGGTATCTGCATCCGGCCGTGAGGAAATATGAATGCCGGCGGACGTTCCACTCCGCACTCGGGCCATGGGAGCGTATCGATACGTCCCGTCTCAACGTGTGTGCGTCGGAGGTATCGGACGTGTGTCCCACCTCGCTCTACCCACTGATCGTCGTATATCCCCCCGAGTTCGTCGACGCCACCCATCCAGCCAAAGCCGAACGAGAAAACAGGGAATCGTATCGTTCTTGTTACGGCGCCAGCTGAATCGAAAACTGTCAGGCGGTTGGCTACGGGGTCATAGACCCACAGTTGGTCATGGGAGTCGACGGCGATTCCGATGGCCTGCCGGAACTCACCGGGCCCGGGACCAGGCCTACCCAGTAGCCTCAACAGGATACCCGTGGAATCGAACACCGCGATCTCCTGGGTCTGAACATCCAGCACATACATACGACCTGCGCGATCGACCTCTATATCGCGGATATCAGAGAACAGTACGGGGCCATCGTGTACAGCGCCAAGGGTGAACTCCGGCTCAAGGAACCAGTTCTCGAGGAAGTCGCCAGTAGCCGGCTCGCCCGCACAGGCCGTTATGCACACGAAGGCCGTCAGATTAACCCGCATCCCACACTCCCCCCAACTCGAGCGAACCGCGGAAGAAGCAAGATGCTCAACGCTCTGCGGTAACCGCTAATAGTGTCGTCGAAGCTCCACATGCGGATAGGCTTCTTCAGAGACAACCACGGCGAGCATTTGGCGCCACAAGAGAGACAATCATACGAAAGCCGACCGCTGGCGAACGCGAAGTAAACGTGCCCAGGATCAACGCTAATAGGTGGCGACGACCCATCAAGGACTATGGATCGTCCTGGCACATCACGGTCTGCTGTGGAGTGTGCTGTTGCGATCACCCGAGGCCCACTCTCCAGAACTTCAATCGATCACCACGCCTCCGGTTGGCAACCAATCGCACTCTGACGTCGAGACATGAAACCTGTAAAGCACGGACCGGACGGCATCGTCAGCAGTGACGGTGCGGGACAAAACGGTAATCGTGTCTCCACTCAAGAAGGGCATCGGCATGACGTCGCTCGTGAAAGGGACTTCCCCATCGATGCACGCAGCCGAAAAGTCCTGGGAAAGGACTGACAGGAAGAATCGCGCGTTTCCGAACTGCGGGTTCGGCGGTCGTCGCACCACATCGAGATCTGCATGCACCACTCCTATTTCACCAGACGGAAACAGGTGAATGCCGAGCGAACCGGATCCCAGAAATTCAAGCCTTAGCCGTGAGTTGAGGCGTGCATGCCGATCAAGGATGTCGTCTGGCATACCACGCCGGCGAGCTGCCGGAATCCCAATCTTTCCAACGACAGCGCCTCTCTCATCAAGCACAAGAACTCCAGGCACCGTTGGCAGGTGGGCCACGTATCCGGATCCGACCGGAACGACTTCAGGTCGCCCATAGAACAGGTACCACAGGCCGCCCGACGTGTGGGCCGGAACGGAACCGAGCAGCTCCACTGAGTCAGTGCTCGGATCCCATCGACCGATAAGCGAGGGGCCTGGAGTGGTCGAAAACACGAGCGTGTCTCCTCGGACCGTCCACGCCTGGCCGGCGCTCGTGAACGGCGCCACCAAGCCGCGCACGAACTCTCCCGACCTCGGATCAAAGAGCGAGAGGTACCTTCGCATTCCATCGACGACGGCCAGAAGAGAATCTGGTCCCACGATATGAATTACTGCGGCACTCATCATCTCACCGGGTCCACCGCCTCTTCGGCCGATGGTCCCGACAAAGTTTCCTTCGCCGTCGAACTTAAGAACCTGTCCGTGCTCGTAGGCAGTTACAAACCAGTATCCGAGCCCGTGTGCCACATAGGAAAGCTGAGTAAGCCCCACACTGTCGGGTTCCTCCAGTATGATCGAATCCACCAGACTAATGGTGGGCCCATGGACACCACGCGGGGCTCGCGTGACATTGTCCTCTTGGCCGCAGCCAACAGCGGTGGCGATGGCAATGGTGGCTGTGACAAATATCCCCGCAGCCATCGTCCACCGACGTGCGCAGAAGGATGCGTTCACCGGCCTCGATCCGCGCAAGATCGGCTACCTCGCGCACGCGGCCGCTCGCTGGTAGCTGACGATCCGGCGGACGAGCGCGTTGTATCGACCGTGGGCGGCCGCGCCGTACCGCGCCGCGAGACGGTGATACAGCCGGAGCTCAGGGTCGGCAAAAGGCGTCGGGACGACGAGGCCGATCGCTCGCAGTCGCGGAGCGCTCATCGAGACGAGCAACGCCTCGATCGTTTCCACGCCCTGCTCCAGGTCGCGAAGCCCCTGCGTGATCAGGTCCTCGCCCGGGAGGCCAGCCTGGATTTCGGTCATGACTGATTCTAGCGCCGTGAAGGCGCGGCCAGAAGAGGACGCCCAGCGGGAGCCGCCCGCGTCGGTGCGCCAGGTGCCGATGGAGAACGCGAACCCGGCCACGGCGCACATGTTCATCGTGAAGCCGTTCTCGGGACGCGGAATGCTGTCGTTGTTCTCGACGCATCCGCCCACCAAGGAGCGGGTCAGGAGGTTGATGGGGCAGTAGGGGGGGTGAAGCGCCTTCTAAAGCGGCTGCACGCCCCCGGTAGGGATCCAGTCACACTCGTCGGTCCGTATGCGATAGCGGTACAGGACCGCCCGCACGTCAAGTTCGTCCGTAACCACGCGCGACAGGACGTACAGCCGGTCATCGGCGAAGAAGGGCAGCGGCGTGGCGTCCGTCTCGATGGGGATCTCGGCGTCAACGCAGACGGTGCTCAGGTCGGCCGAGATCACTGAAAGAAACATGCGGAAATTCCCGTACCGTACGTCAGGGGGTGGTGTGATCTGCTCCAACTCCGCCTGAAGCACACCGATTTCGCCCGACGGGAGAACGTGGAGGCCGATCGCAAGGGAACCCAGGAACTCAAGTCGCCGTGGGGGCGAACCGGGCCTGCGCCGAGCGTCCAAAGCGAGGTGGCGTTCTATCAGGTCATGGGGCACGCCGCGCCTTCGCGCCGCCGGCACCCGGATGGTACCGTGGGGATCACCGGCGCGGTCGAGCATCAGCACGCCGGGGACTGTCGGAACGTGCGCCAAATAGCCCGAATCCCAGGGCACCACCTCCGGCCGGCCGTAAAGCAGGTAGTACTGTATTCCGCGACTTGTGTGGATTGGGAGCGATCCCAACAGGTGCACCGAGTCCGTCGCAAGATCCCACCGACCAATCAGCGCCGGACCCGGGATGATCGAGAAGATCACCGTGTCACTCCGTGTGCTCCACGTCTGGCCCGTTTGGCCGAAGCGTACCGCGATGCCTCGCAGGTACTCGCCCGTTCGAGGGTCGAAGAGCGACAGGTAGCGGCGGCCGGGGTCGCTGACAGCGAGCAGGGAATCGGGTCCGACCAGCCCAATGGGACCCGCGCTCATCAACTCGCCCGGTCCGAAACCCTGCCGTCCTATCACCGAAACCAGCCCACCGTCCGGGCCGAACTTCAACACCTGACCGTACTCCTGGGCCGTTACGAACCACGTCCCCCCTGCTCCCATGGTGACATAGGAAAAGTTGCCGAGACCGATACTGTCTGGCTCGGCCAGTACAATGGAATCCGTTACGAGGCTGGGGCCTCTGGTGTGGGCCGACACGCGGTCCACGCCGTTCGACAAGCTCTCGCTTCCAGCGGAGCAGTCGGTGCATGCAAAGCATGCGAAGGCGACTGAAGCCAAGCACGCGAGCGTTGAACATGCGTGGCCGCGCTTCATGACGCCCCTCATTTCACGACGTCCAGCACATTACTGTCCTCGCGCCGTGTATCCGGCATATCGCGCATTGGAGCACGAGACCGGATCAAGCCACTTAGAAGGTGGGCGGCTTGTGGCAGCGGTCGAACGAGCGGCCGGTCGTCAGGCGTCCAGAGAACGACGACCGGCCCATTGATAGGCCAGGGGCGTCTGAGCACTCCGTCAACTGCGATCCGCGCAAGCACGAGCTGGCGACGTTCGGGATCCGTCGGCTCCCGCGTAAGTACAAGTCGGATCTGGCTCGGGAGCATACGTCGACCCCTCAGCCAAGCCCGTACACCAAGATCGCACGAGGTACACTCGGCGGGATCAAGAACCAGGACCGCGGTAGTGTCATCCGGCAATGCCAGAACCGCCATAGGCGAGCCTCCCGCGAGGCTCATTTCGTCAACCCGCCCAGGAAAGCACGCCGTCACAATCGCCAGCAGCAGTGTCGCACGTACGAACAGGGGACGCACCTCCATGCGGCTTGTCCATTCTGTTGCCGACCGCTGTTTGTGGATAGTTACCGTGCCGCGCGCCGGCAGGGTCCTGGCCACCAAGAGTTGTCCTTTAGCTAGAGGTCAGGTCTCATACCTGAAGCAGTCGCAGTAGTCATCTCCCCCCGGATCGTTTTCGGGGTCGCAGGTGAATGTGCAGTTCGCATAGAAAGGAAGGCCATACCAATACCAGGTTATCGCCTCGGATCGTTGCGGCGTTACGCCAACGAGGGCCACCATCACGGCGACCGCACCGAGCCATCTTGAGAGTGCTTTCGTGTTCATGTCGTCGGTCCCTTCGGAGTTTCAAGATTGACGGTGACTGCGAACTGCCGGCGCGCGATTCGCCCCTAAGGTTGAGTACGCTCCACCTCCCACGCTATGACCACTGGGGCGCGACACATTTCCCCTTCTTGCACCCTATCGCCCGTCGCATTACATCGAGAGAGTCCCGCAAGCAGGGAGATCATGCAGTCCGACCTTCTCGACCTCTGCAACATCCTGCCGCTGCGTGACCCCCGGTTGATCACCGTCCTGCGACCGGCCACCGAGGGATCCGGAACGGGAGCGGTGACCACGAACTCGCCATCAGCCAGCCACGTGGCCGAGTACGTCGGTCGAGGAATTGGTATCGTGCGAATGAGGTCGTAGGACGGCGAGAGCACGGTCAGGCGACCTGCGGACCGATCGAACACGGCTACGGAGTCGCCGGGAAGAACAAGGACCACCCTGGGTGAACGAAATTCGCCCGGCCCGTCACCACCAGCTCATCGTCGGGTCGAGCCCGAGAGGCGTCGGCAGGCGCGGTTGACATGTGTATCACATGCATACATGTTCCACACATGTCCAAGATGATCCAGTTGCGAAACGTTCCCGATGTTCTTCATCAGACGCTCAAGGCGCGCGCGGCTCTCGCGGGCATGAGCCTGTCCGACTACCTGATCGCGGAACTCCGGCGAAGCGCCGAACAACTCCCTCCCGACGAACTCCGTACGCGGCTCGCTCACCTGAAGCCCGTCGCCGTCCGGGAACCGCCCGCCCGAGCGGTACGCTCGGAGCGCGACCGTCGGTGATCGTGCTCGATGCGTCCTGCGTGGTAGAGCTGCTGCTCCGCTCCGCGGGCGCCGAAAAGGTGGAAGCGCGCCTCTTCCGGCCGCGCGAGACGTGGCATGCACCCCATCTTCTGGACGTGGAGGTAGCCCAGGTGCTTCGCCGGTATGCTGCGTCGGGCGACTTCAGTGATGCGCGGGGATCGGAGGCCCTTGCGCTGCTCAGTCGATTTCCGCTCGCACGCTACGCGCACGAGCCCCTGTTGCCCAGGGTCTGGCAACTGCGCGGCAGTCTGACGGCATACGATGCAACCTATGTAGCGCTGGCCGAAGCGCTGGCGGCGCCGCTGGTGACGCGCGACGCACGGCTCGCGCGGGCGGGAGGGCATCGGGCCCGGATTGAGCTCGCCTAGGCGGTTCTGCGCCGCGCGACCAAGTGAGGACGGCTGCTCAGCGCGCCGCAAAGCAGTAGAACAATCCGGCGCCCCCGGTGCCCACCAGTGCCTCCTGACTGCAGCCCCGGCTCGCGTGCGCCGAGTTCCAGGAACTGCCAGGCACCTGACGGGCGAACCGGTCGTGATGCCCCACGAAGGCGGACCCCTCGCCGCTGCTGGTCCAGTTGCGGCAGGTCCGGTCGTCGCCCGCCGGAAACGCCGTGCCGTCCAGCCGGGTCCCCGTGAGAATATCATGGAAATTCGGTGAGTCGCCCATCACTGCGGAGTTCACCTTCTCGCCGCGCTCGTTCAGAGCATAGTCGTAGCTGATGGCGGCATTGTTATAGTGGAGGTCGTCCACGCTGGTGGCAATCACCACGCCCTTCGCGTTGCGCCACGGACCGTCGCCAATCCGGTCCCGGGCGTTCGCCGCGGCCGCGTTGCCCGCCGGCTGCGTGCTGAGATATGCGCGCCAGGTCCGGTGCCCAGCGCCCACCGCGTCGGCGAGCCGCTGACAATGCGCATCCGCGCCGGCCAGCCCTCCCAGATCCGCCCCGTTGCCCAAACCCACGCTCGTGATGAAGAAGCCCATCTCTTCCTGTGTGCCGCGCGGCTCCATCGCCAAATGGACCGCAAGCAGAACGGCCGTAACGCCGGCCGTCGACGCCGTGAGGGTATGCATGGTGCTCATGGTATGCCATCTCCTGATGCAGGTGAGGCCCCGCAGCCCGCCTTCCAGCTTCGCAAGGTCAGTTACTGACCCTGGAAACATGTCCCGTTCGCACCCCTGTCGCCACACCCGCTCGACGTCTGACGCCCGGACGGGGCTCCTGCGTTCTCCCGCACCGCGCCGCATCATTTTGTTTACCACCACCGCTCGGCGTATCTTCATATTGTCCGAACTCGCGCGGCGGCAGCCGCATCAGGTTCGGACTCCCGGCAGGAGCAGCAGGCAGTGTCTCATCCATCGCTCGAGGAGCGGGTAGCCAACGTGGAAGGTCGCGTGTCCGGGTTTGACGGACGGTTCGACGCAATAGACCGGCGTTTCGACACAATCGACCACCGGTTCGAGGCAATCGACCGCCGGTTCGAATCCGTGGATCGGCGCTTCGACTCGGTCGATCAGCGTTTCGATTCGCTGGAACGCCGCGTGGACACTGTGGACTCCAAGGTGGACCGCTTCCGCGAGGAATTATCGGCTCGCATTCACGCGGTGGAACAACGGATCACCTCTCTAGACCAGAAGGTCTCCCGGCAGTTCGTCTGGCTCGTGGGAATCCAGGTATCAGTCCTGCTCGCCGTGGTGGCGGCGCTGGTGGGGCGGTAGGCTGGCGGCGCCTCACTCGACTATCGTAAAGCTGTTCGAGTATTCGTGGTGCCCTTCCAGAGTCGTGTCATCCCTGAAATGCACAACGAAGCGATACTGGGCTCCGATCTCGAGCACCGTGCTTTGTACAACAATTGCAAAAGACTGAGTGAGAGTTGCATTGCGACCCAGGGTGTACAGCGGTAGCGGGCACACGGCATCCCCCATGTCGCTTACCGTCACCCAATCACCGTCGACCAACTGCTGTATCGGACTCCAGCACAGGCTGCTCGTGGTGATTGAACCCGTGCCTCGGTTGGTCAGGTTCAACTGCGCGATGTCACCGACCCTGTACGACGTACGGTCGGTCCACACTTCAACGCGCACCTCGTGTGGTTCAGTGATGCATGCGGTGAACGTGAGGAGCAGCGCGACAACAGTAGCTATGCTTTTAACCATGCCTGCATCCGTGTCCTTCTCTGTCTGGCATAATCTACCGTATCCTGGTAGGCAGGCCAGGCATAACCGCCAACCCTGCGTCACCAGACATAGCAGTCCGGGTCGTTCGGGTCCGGGCACGGCGGATTTCCTGGGGGATCGCCCGGGTCACCCCCGCCGCCTGCGTGATAGAAATGCAGGGTTGCGCCGGCGCCGACCTCAAGAATGCCGCCGAGATTGCTGGCAATGAAGTTGGGGCACCACATCAAGTTGTCCGGATGGACCGAGCAGCTGACGGTCGGAGTCGAGATCCCGGCCCATACCATGCCCCGGAGCTCCACCGAGCCTCCATAGATGATGCGGAAGACGGGAGAGCCGCTGTCGCCACCCTTCGCGAAGGCGTCAACGATCATCTGGCATAGCATCGTAGGCCCGGTTGGCGTTCCGCCGGATGCTGGAGTGATATTGATGCACCCATCCACTACCTGCCCCCCACTCCATCCCGTGGTCTGGCCGACTTTCTCGAGAACCTCCCCATCAACGGACCAGTCCCACGCGGAATTGATGAAGAAGCGCGGATTCGATGAGCTGAGGCTCAACGCGCCTGTGTTACGGCTCGCAGGCCGCGCGATCCTGGCGTACTCGAATTCCACAACATCCCGGTACAGTCCCAGGGCAGCATCCGAATGACGGCACCCGAAGTCCGGATTGAGAGAACACGGAAACACGGATGGATCGATCGCTTCGTTCCCTATGCGGTTGATGGAGCTGCCGGGATAGGACGGCCACTGGTGCCAAAGGGCCTGCCAGTAGTGTGTGATATCGTTCCAGTCGACCTGCCGCGGATTGCGCGTACAATGCGAGGGCACGACGAATCCACGCTGACCCAGGCGGAGCACGTTCGGGCCGATCGTGCATGTGACCGTTGTGTCACCAAAGAACCAATGTGTGAAGCGCCACTGGTTCCTGACGCCCCCCGGAACCGGACGATGCCGATCGGTAACACTGTTCAGTAGGTGCACGTCAGCAACCAGTTCGACGGCTACCGCTTCGCGGGGAATCCCCGCGTCCCGTATCGCAGCGTCAACGTTGGCCCGATGCTCTTCTTTAGCAATCCCAACGACCACACGGTTACGGCGCACACTGATGCCGCTCTGCGTTGGTGTGATATCGAGCGCAACAAGCAACGTTTCGTACCAGTCGTGGAGCGCCCCGTACGAGTACTCTCCCTGCCGGATCCGAGCGCCCTGGACGGCAAACCGGGCGCCGTTGGGACCATCACGCCGCGCCCGTACAAGCGGTTCGTTCTCCAGCACCGCCCTGGCCGCCACGTGGGACGCGGGATCCACGAGCACGACGGTGAGCACACCGTCCTCGTCGAACAGCAAACCGCCGAAGCCGCCCGGAACTCTCCCCGACATGGCGGCAAACTCATCGCGAATCGTGTGCGGACGAGCTGCAACACCCACGGCGACAGGCCGGACCAGTTCCTCCGCCACATCGGATGCCGACACCATCGCGTCAGGTCGGTCAGCCGGACCGAGCGATCGCGAATCATCGGCACATGCACCCACCACAAGTACGAATACCAGCACGGCCAGCAGACAACGGCCCCGTCGCGGGACGACGGTATGGTGAACGGCCTCTGCATGCACCAGCAGTCTGGCAACCGCCGAACGGGCAATACGCAGAACCGGCATCACAGGACCTCCGTGGGCAACACCATGACCTTCCCTCATGTGAGGCTTGCAGGCGAACGACGCCCGATCCTAAGGTCCCCCATACCCGGCCGCTATGACCGCTGGTGCGCTACCCAGTGCCCCACTTGCGATCACCTGTCCGGCGCGCTAAGTACGCAGGGTCGCCGGACGGAAGGCAGCGTGGACGCCGCTCGCTCGCTCATAATCGCGGTCTTGCCGCTGAAGGACGCACGAACCCAGGTCCTGCTTGGACTGCTCTGTCGTGACCACGGCCGGCCCGCGTCAGCGCTGGCCCGCGAAGCCGGTTTCAACAGCCGGTTCGTCCTCTACCGCGCGCTCCGCTCCGCCGGCTTGCCGCCGCTCACTGAACTCCGGCAGTGGATCCGCGTCCTGTCATGGACCTTCGAGGTGGAACAGCACGGCCGAAGTCTCGCTGCCACCGCTCTGGCAACGGAGCAGGATCCCGCGGCTTACTACCGGGTGATCCGCAGACTGACTGGCGTTCCGTGGTCGCTCGTCAAAGCTCGAGGATTCGGATGGCTGCTTTATCGATTTCTGGATCGCGTCTACGGTGAGCTCAGTATGCAGACCACGGGAGAAAGGCAGGCAGGCAGGCAGGCAGGCATTAAGCGTGCCGCGTGACCGGGAAATCGAGAATACTCGACGCGCCAGGAGGCTCGGCTAGCGCCGCGCCCCTTCCTCGAATCCCCCCGCATACTTGATCACGCACATGTGCCGGTACCGCGGGTGCG
>CAZTIV010000055.1:0-13614 GCA_964613905.1 uncultured Gemmatimonadaceae bacterium
TCCTGCGGCGCCGCCGGCGCCCGCGCCGATGATCGCGCCCTTTTCCGCCTTGCTCAAGGCGCAGCCTGCTGCAAGCAACATGACGCCGGCCAACGCTGACGCGCGTATAATGGAATGTCTCATGGACCGATCCTCCCTTTACCTCACGAGCAACACAATGATGATGACGGCCAGAACCAGGGCGAGCGTGGAAAAGACGATCGTGTGGCGGCCGCCCTCCGCCGCCAGAGCCGAGGTGCCGGTCGCCTGCATACGCGCTTCGACGGGCTCCACGGATGGGACCCACGGGGGAAGGCGCGGTCCCGGCAGCACCGTGGCCGGAGAACCGACTTCGGCCGCGGAGGATGCCGTCACGCCCCCGTCCGCCGTCTGTTGGGCGGCCAGCGGCGTCACGGCGGCGGCGCAGAACACGAAGATCCCAACGGCTCCGGCCGACAGCAGATGTATGAAGACGTGTCGCCTACGCATATGGACTCCTTGAAGGTGCAGGTCGAGGGCCGAAGAACTCCCGACCGGTTACCGATCGGATGCGAGACAACCGGCCGTCGAGCAGGAACTCGACGACCGGCGTTCGCACTTCGCTCCGCTTCACTTCTGGAGGGTGCTGCTCACCGGGCGGCTCTCTGAGCGCACGTCCGCCTCGCGACGCCCGGCGCCCTCACGATGACAGGTTACGCTCGGGTACGTATGGGGGGTATCGACCAAAGGAGCGAAAAAGGGATGTAATCCCTGGGAGGTACTACGCGGGAGGCGACCGCTCCCGGGCCGTCAGGGAGCTTCGGCGTCGCGCTCCATGCGGTGGGCGTAGGCAGCCACCTGAAGGCGGCTGTGCAGGGCGAGCTTCTCCAGGATACTGTGCACGTGGCTCTTGACGGTGTGCGGCGACAGGTGGATCTGCTGCGCGATCTCTTTGTTGCTCAGGCCCTCAGCGATCAATCCGACGATCTCTCGCTCGCGCTTGGTCAGCTTCACGGATCGCGGGATCTTGGAGCCGGACCTGCGGGTTACCTCCTTCGCGATGTGCGAAAAGATCGTCCCGGCTATCGTCGACGGCAGCACGTCCTCCCCTGCGGCCACCCGTCGAATGGTACCGACGAAGACGTCGACCGTTGCGTCCTTCATGATGAACCCGCACGCTCCCACCTTGATGAACTCGACGACCTCCCCCGGTCCCGACACCAGATCCATCACGATCACGCGCGTTTCAGGAGCAGTGCGCGTTATGCTCTCCACCAGCTCCGCGGGATCGTGTTCGATCAGGCCGCCGTCCACGACCGCCACGCGCGGCGGCGGCGGGACCCGGGTCAGCCGGTGCATGACCGCATCCTCCCCTTCCGCCACCGACACATCGAAATCGCGGTGACCGTTCAGAATATTGACCAACCCGTCGCGCAGCAGTCGGTTGTCTTCTATCAGAAGCACCGGGATCCGGCCGGCATCAAGACGCGGCATCTCGGTGTGCATAGGCGGCAATCTGCAGGCGTGTATGGAGGGCCAGCTTCTCCATGATGTTGCGCACGTGGCTCTTGACCGTGTGTGTGGCAATGTTCAACCGTGAGGCGATCTCCTTGTTGCTCAATCCTTCCGCGATGAGTGCGACCACCTCGCGTTCGCGCGGCGTCATGCGCACCCCGTCGAGCACTGCGGGCCCGCCCTTGGCGAGGGCGGCCCTGGCGATTTCGGAAAAGAGCGTGGCGGTCATCTGGGGCGGCAGCACGTGCCCGCCTCCCGCCACCGAGCGGATGGTCTGCACGAGATCGTCGACGGTGGCGTCCTTCATGATGAACCCGGACACCCCTGCGTGGACGAACTCCACCACGTCCTCGTGCACCGGGAGCAGGTCCATCACCACGATCCTGGACTCCGGAAACTCCCTCCTGACCCTCTGGGCCGTCCGCAGGCTGTCGCCGTTGCGCAGACCGAGATCAAGGAGCACCACCTGGGGGCTCGCCTCCCGCAGCAGCGATACGTTGGCGTTGGGCGTCGCGGCAACCACGCGCACATCCGGCAAGGCATTCAGCAGCGCGGCGATCCCCTCGCGCACCAGCCGATTGTCTTCGATGAGGGCTACGGTGATCACGGAGCGCCTTGCACCCCGCGCCTGTGGCTCCTCGGCCATGCTTTCCAGTTCTGTCCGTGACATGGTTGAAATATGCAATCAGGTGACGAAGACCGCCAGTGGGACTCGATCCCCTCTCCGCGTTTTTCCATCCCTTTGTGCGATACCCCCAGGCGGCGGCGGCGTGTACTCTTCCTTCGTAACCCCTGTCTCCCGGCGGTGTCGTCTTTGCCGGAGTGATCCCGGGCGACTGCCGCGAGATCGGATGCGGAGGGGGAGCAGAAAGTGCAGGTATTTATATGTTAAGCAAGCAATTCAACGGATCACCGATGCCCACTTGGGCGTATTCATATGAGATCGTGCCACCCCAGACCAGGGACCGGCTGCAGTTGATCGACACAATCCTCGCTGAGGAGCGGGCCAACGCCGAACGTGCCGCACGATCCTGGAACGGACGGTTCATTATCGAAGAGCAGGTCACACACATCCTGGTCGTAAGCGACAGTCCCGATCAGGAAAGCGAGATCAACCGCCGGATCGAGGCTGAACTCACAGCGCTGCAAGCGGGCTTCTCGATCACGGCCCCCATGTCGATCGCGGGCGACGATCCCGCGGAGTGGCCGGACGCATAGTAGTAGTCCCTTCGATGGACAGGACCTCCACCCTTTGGACTACATCCGTTTTTCACCCGCCCGAGCGATGTTCCGCGCCCGGTAAAGTGCGGATTATTCAAGTCATAGAGAAACGCTCGCAGGAAGGGCAAGGCATGCCAGGCATGAGAGTGCATGAAGGTTTCACGAAAACGCACGGCCGGTTCAACGACCGCGTGTTGGTACCGCGGACCTTTGGGGAGATGGAAAGACGGAGGAGCGGACGGAGGAGCGCGAAGTACCTGGTGCTCGTCGGGATTGTTCTCACCGTCCTGGGCGCCTCCATTGCGGTCAGGGGAGGCATCAGCTCCGGCTCCCGGCCGAGTGCGGTGAACTTCAGCGAGTTGGCTGCGTACGCGGTCGAACAGCGCCCCCTGATGCCGGCCTGGGGTGGCGGGATCGCGATGCTGGGTGGCGTGTTGTTGGTCGGTGTGGGCATTCGTATCAGATAGCCGTAGTCCCTTCGATGGGCAGGACCCTCCACCCTTTGTACTACCTCTGTTTTCACCCGCGCGAGCGATGTTCCGCGCCCGGTAAAGTGCCGACAATTCAAGCCATCGACAAAACACGCGTGCCTCCATGCGGACGCGAGAAACCTTGAGGGGAGCATCCATATGGATATCAGCACTCCGCACGGCAGCGACCGAAATGGTTCGGGGGCCGAACACGGCACCGCCAACGATGTGTTGAGCCCATCCGGGGGCGAGGGAGAGGTCGGGCAGCGAAGCGCCGACCCGCGGCGCCTGATTGGCGAGATTCGGTGGATGCTCGGGCAAACCACGGATGTGCCCCCTCCCCGAGGAAACGAGCGGTAAGAGAGGCTGAGAACGAGAACTCAGTTCCCTTTGTCGATGGCTTCGTCAGCTTCTTGTTCATCGCCCGCGTCCGGCTGAGGTTCTTCGTTTTCCACGGCAGCACCGGGATCGTAGTCGAGGACCACCAACAGGGGAAAGTGGTCGGAACCGATGTCGGGAAGGCGACGCAGCTCGACGAGAAGGAAATGCCGGGATGCGAAGACGTGATCCAGCGGAAAGCGCAGGAGGCGGCTTCTGGTATCGAAGGTGTTGATAAAGCCCCGGCCCACCCGAGGGTCGAGCAATCCTCCGATGCGCTGAAAAAGACGCGTGGTGCGTGACCAGGGCACGTCGTTGAAATCGCCGGCGACGATGACCGGGACGTCCCCCAGTTCTCTTGCCTCTCTGGCAACCAGCAGCAACTCGGCATCCCGCATATCGGAGTCTTCGCGTTCGCCGTCTTCGTCCTCCTCTCCGTCGTCTTCCTCGACGCCGTCGTCTTCCTCTTCGTCGGGACGCTTGATACCGGGAGGGCGTGGATGCACACCATAGAGGGTCACGAGCGTTCCCGAACGGAGCCGCACCCGGGAGCGAAGCGACGGAATCTCCGGCTCAATCAGGAACCGGATCTCCGGATTCACCAACTCCAGTCGGGAATAAAGCAGCTTTCCGTAATGATTCTCCTGCGGCTGGTGTAGCGTGTAAGGATAGTCGTCCTCCAGGCCGTCGAGCTGTTCAAGCCACCACTGGGTCGGTTCGCTCAGCAGAATGATGTCGGGATCGTTGTCGCGAATGAGGTCGCGCAGCGCTGCCACTTTCCGATTATCGGAGAGCACGTTGTAGATCAGAAGCGATATGCGGTTGGAATCGTCCTGGGCGTGGCTGTCCGACATTTCCCTGGGATAAAACGCCGTGTAGGGAGCGATGGAAATGAGCTGCCAGACCAGCGCAAGCCCGACCACCGCAGCAAGCGCGTATTCCCATGGCCGCAATCGTCCCCAAAGACGCAGCGCCGCATAGCCTGCCAGCGTCAGCCCAATCAATACGGCGATCTGTATGCGCGGAAAATCGAAGACCCGTATCCACCAGGCGTCGCTGCGGATCAGAGGGACTGCGGTACCGTAGACCAACGCCAACGAAAGCAGGCCCACAGCGACGCGGCAGAAGAAATGGAGGGTCTCTCTCATTCAGGTCCGGGCACAGGCTCGTTCACATCATCCCTTGAGAAGACGCGTGGTCCTTCGGCAGTACGCCACAAATCAGTCGAATGAGCGATTCCACAGCGCCGGCGTTCCCGGTAGCATTCTTTCAACGGATCGCAACATCCCTCGGGCCGTAACGGCCTGTGTTCCACATAGATGCCGGGGCGGTGTCCAAACCGCCCCGGCACGCCTCTTTCCGTCTTTCGTCAGCGTGCGCGTGCGAGCCGGGTCGTCGTGAATGTGACCCGGTTCTCGCCTCGCTGCAACTCCCCAGGGATAGTTACCTGCGGACGGGGCACAGGGCGAAGCCTACAGCACCACGCGAACGATGTTGCTCGCCGGTCCTTCACCGGCCAGGTTGACGCCGATGACCCGGTATTCCAGCT
The DNA here is from genome assembly GCA_964613905.1 of uncultured Gemmatimonadaceae bacterium. Taxonomy (GTDB): domain Bacteria; phylum Gemmatimonadota; class Gemmatimonadetes; order Gemmatimonadales; family GWC2-71-9; genus CAZTIV01. The sequence continues at coordinate 5,092 of CAZTIV010000055.1, forward strand.
CGACACCAGTCTCCTGGTGCGGCAGCGTGTCGAAGGTCTCGACCGCTGAGCCCACGTCGGTCCAGGTGCCGTCGCGCCGCCGACGCCGCTGGACCCGGTAGGCGGACACGGGCCCGCCGTCAAACGGGGCGTGCCAGCTCAGGATCACCCAGTCCTCCCCCTCCTCGCGCACCTGGAGGGTCATGACCTGTCCCGGTGGGACGAGCTCGTTGCGGGTGGGCTTGCGGCGCGGGGCCCAGCCGAGCCGGTAGAGCCTCCCGGGGTCTCCGTTGACCAGGCTCTCGGCGTATCGCAGGGTCGCCTTTACCAACACGGTCAACTGCGTGAGCGCTTCGTTCTTGCGTGCTGTGCTGTCGCGCGCGGCGGCCCTCGTGGCCATGCTCTCGTCGCGCGCGGTGTCGTATGCCGCAAGGGCCTGTTCCAGCATCTCCAGCGTGACTGACGGCGCCGGGAAAACGGCCGGGTTGGCCGCAAGGCCGCGGGCGACGTCCTCTGCGAGCCGGGCTATCTCCAGCTCGCGTTCGGGGAACCTCATCGTTCTCTCCTTTCGCGTTCAGTGTTCAACTGCCTCCCATCGCGGTCTCCGGAATTCCGCGGTGGTTGTCGCCTTGCAATCGCTTGCGCGCGCCAGGCGGCTGCGGGAAACCTTCATTGTGGGTGTTGCGTTCCGGTAATCGGAACGAGGCCAGGTGGGGCCCTACACTTGAAAGACGAGAGTAGGGTCGAGAAAGTTTCAAAACGGGGATGTGGGACCGGCTATTCCGAGCTTCGATTGGCGTATCCGACGCTCGGCGCGGGGCATGCGACGCTTCGGATGCCGTAACCGAAATGTCGGATGATGCGTTCGAACCTTCGGATGTGGCATTCGAAGCTTCGTGCAAGGCGTCCGGAATTCAGTTCACGGCGTTCGAAGCCCGGGGTACGACATCCCGAGCTTCGGATGCGGCATTAGAAGGGTGGGACGGGGCATCCGAGACTCCGGACGCGTCAAGTAGTGTGCAGATATTTGTGTAAATGACCAGCTGGTGGCTTGCGGTGAGATGCAAGAGAGAAGGCCACCGTGCCGCAGCCCATACACCCATCAGCGCCGCTCGAGTTCGAAACGCATTCCCCGCGGCGTCAGCACCAGACCGGTGATGCGGCCACCGCTCTCCGCGAACTCGATGGTCACCTCGATGGGAATTCCGGTCAGGCGGAAGCTTGCGGGACCGGTGGGTGCGATGGTGTAGGCAGGCTGGCCCGGAAGGACGGCGCGCAGACGTCCTGCGGCGGGCACGGCCGTCATTGCGAACAGGACGGCAGGGATGGCGCTCGTACGGAACAGCATCGGGTATTCTCCAGATGAATGGGGCTGGCGGAATATGCGAAGGATGGCAGATTGAGGACTCGCCCCGGCGGCGGGCACGACCGACCTTGGAGGGAGTCATGAGTGGAGTGCGAGTTCTCGTGGGCACGCGCAAGGGCGCGTTCATCCTGACAGCGGACGGCGCCCGCAAACGTTGGAAGGTGAACGGCCCGCTCTTTGGCGGCTGGGAGATGTATCACCTGAAGGGCTCTCCGGCCGATCCTGATCGCATCTACGCGTCGCAGACGAGCGGCTGGTTTGGCCAGATCATCCAGCGTTCGAGCGACGGCGGGAAGACCTGGGAAACCCCGGGCGGCGGGCCCACGACGGGTGACGACGGGATGCCGCACGGCGAGAGCAACAGATTCGTGTACGACGTTTCTTCCGAGACCGGCGCGCCGCTCACCACCCACCAGTGGTACGACGGGACCCAGCACCCCTGGGAGTTCAAGCGGGTCTGGCACCTTGAGCCCTCGCTCACGGATCCCGATACGGTGTACGCCGGCGTGGAAGACGCGGCACTGTTCCGTTCCACCGACGGAGGCCGCACCTGGGAGGAGATGGCGGGACTCAGGGGCCACGGCTCGGGCTCGCAGTGGGCGCCCGGCGCGGGTGGCATGGGTCTGCACACCATTCTGATTGACCGGAAGAACCAGGGGCGCATGTTCGTGGCCATATCCTCAGCGGGCGCATTTCGCACTGAAGATGGCGGCGCCACCTGGCGGCCCATCAACCAGGGCCTCAGGTCAGACTACATCCCTGATCCGGACGCGGAGGTGGGCCACTGCGTGCACCGCATCGCCATGCATCCATCCCGGCCCAACGTGCTGTTCATGCAGAAACACTGGGATGTGATGCGGTCGGATGACGGCGGCGACCTGTGGTATGAGGTCAGCGGGAACCTGCCGTCGGACTTCGGCTTTCCCATAGATGTGCACGCACACGAACCGGACACCATCTACGTCGTGCCCATCAAGAGCGACTCGGAGCATTACCCGCCGAGTGGCCGGTTGCGCGTGTACCGGAGCCGCACTGGAGGCAACGAGTGGGAACCGCTCACCAAGGGGCTGCCACAGCGGAACTGCTACGTGAACGTGCTGCGCGATGCCATGGCCGTGGACACACTGGATCCGTGCGGCGTGTACATCGGCACTACCGGCGGCCAGGTCTACGGCTCCGCAAACGGTGGCGATTCCTGGAAGCCCATCGTGCGTGACCTCCCGCCGGTGCTGTCGGTGGAGGTACAGGCGCTGCGATGATCAGGGTGGAACTGCCTTTCCATCTCCGCACGCTCGCCAGGGTGGACAGGGAAGTTACGCTGCCGGTGGATGCTCCCGTCACGGTCCGCTCGGTTCTCGACGCGCTCGAGCAACGGCATCCGGCACTCAAGGGAACCATCCGCGATCACGTTACCGGCAGGCGCCGGGATTATGTGCGGTTCTTTGCCTGCGAACAGGACCTGTCGTTCGATTCAATGGATACGCCGCTTCCGGAAGCGGTGGCCACGGGTAAGGAACCGTTGCTTGTGATCGGCGCGATTGTGGGAGGCTAGCGATGCGATGGTAACCATTCTCCTGGGTCTGCATGGCTTCCTGGCCGCATGGGCGATCGTGGGTTTTGCAGAATGGCTCGCACCCAGCGTACCGTGGCCCGCAATCAGCAACGAATTGTTCCCCCGGGACATCCTGCTGATGCAGTGGTCGTTGGTGCTCACTTCCGCGGTAGTATTCATCGGGGGCTGGGCGCTGAAGTGGCGGCACACTCCGGTGGCGATGGCCTTCATATACGCGGGGATGGCTGCCCTGTGCGCCGTACAGACTTTCAGATATCTGGAGAGCGACCTGCGCTTCGTCGCATTAGCGCTCGAGTACGCCGCCTACACCGTGATTCTCATCTACCTGTTTCGATCACGCGTCTTCAAATTCGATCCGCCCGCCACGGAATTGGCTTCGAGTCCCGCAGGCGATCGGGCCTGATGGCCACCCCGGTACGGTGTTGGGGTAACGGCGATCAGTTGCTGGCCGAGTACCACGACGAAGAATGGGGTGTCCCGTTGCATGGTGACCGGGAACTCTTTGCCAAGCTGATCCTGGACGGATTCCAGGCGGGCCTGAGCTGGGCCATCATCCTTCACAAGAGGAAGAGCATTCTCGAGGCGTTCGACGGATTCGACCCGGAGCGCGTCGCGCGCTATGACGCCCGGAGAATCCGTAGCCTGCTCCGGAACCCCGGCATCATCCGCAACCGACAGAAGATTCACGCCGCCATAGGCAACGCCCGCGCGTTCCTCAGCTATCAGGAACGGGAAGGATCGTTCGACACGTTCCTGTGGAGCTTCGTGGGCGGCGTTCCTCAGCAGCGAGCCCGCCGCCGGCTCAAGGACCTTCCGGCAAAGACACCTGCTTCGGAGCGGATGAGCGCCGCGCTGGTCACACGGCAATTCCGCTTTGTGGGGCCTACCATCTGTTACGCGTTCATGCAGGCGGTGGGGATGGTAAACGACCACCTGGTACGATGTTTCCGCCACCCGGAGATCCGCAGGATTGCCGTCAGCTAGCCCTTGGGTATCTCTTTGGTCGGATCCACAAACGGCACCGTGACCACGATGGCATCGCGCTCTCCCACGTCCGGAATGTCTACGCTGAGCTTCGCGCCCGGCGCGGCGTGCCTGAGCGGCACCATGGCGTAACCGATGTTCTTCCTGAGCCGGGGTGAATAGATAGCAGAAGTGACGTTGCCAACGTGCTTTCCGCCGGCCTGCACCGGCCACCTGGTCATGTTGAACTCGATGCGGTCTCCGGCGATCTCGATGCCGACCAGCTTGCGATCCACGCCGGTCTTCCCGATCCGCTTGAGCGCGTCACGACCGATGTAATCCGTGCTCTTGCCCTTATCGACCTGGCGCTCGAGCCCTGCGTGATACGGCGTATCCGCCAGCGTGATGTCGGCGCCCCAGTTGAGTATGCCCGCCTCGATGCGTCGGATGTCCGAGGGACCGGTCGGCCGGATGTTGTGCGGCTTGCCGGCCTCCATGATCCGCTCCCACAGATCGTCGCCCCTGCTGCCGTCGCGGAGATAGACCTCGTAGCCAACCTCACCCGTCCAGCCCGTACGGGTCACGACCACGGGGATGCCGTCCAGCGAGGTTTCCAGGAACCAGTAGTACCTGAGGCCGAGCACTGCGTCGCCGAACAGTGCCTGCACCACTTCTCTGGACTTCGGCCCCTGAATCTGAAGCGGCGAGACATCCGGTTCGGTTATGGTCACGTCGAGACCGGATTTCAGAGCAACACCGCGCGCCCACAGCAGGACGTCGCTGTCGGCCAGCGCCAGCCAGAAGTGGTTTTCCCCCAGCCGCAGCAGCACCGGGTCATTGACGATCCCGCCGTCATCGGCCGTTATCAGCGCATACTTGCCCTGTCCCACAGCACACTTCGAGAGATCGCGCGGTGTGAGCATGTTGGTGAACGTAAAGGCGTCCCGACCCATGATCTCCACCTGCCGCTCAACAGATACGTCCCAAAGCGTCACATGCTCGAGCAGGTGCCGATATTCTTCCTCGAGATCGGCAAAACAAACTGGAAAGAGCATGTGATTGTATACGGTGTACCCCTTTGCACCATGGCGCTGAGTGGCCTCAAAGAAGGGCGTGCGGCGCAAGCGGGCGCCGCGCTGGACGAGCGACATGTCGAATTGGCCGGACACTTGTTATCTCCTGGTCAGGGATGATCAAGCTCGCGCTGTGGCAACCTCCGCACAAGCGGACCCGCTCCTACCTGTAATCCGGGTTCGGAAAATCGAAACGGCAGCCCGCATCCCACTCCGATCGCTGATTCCCGTGAGCCGGAACGCCACCCCTGTCCTTCAGCAGGCGGGCAAGGTGCAACAGGTTCCAGGTCATGAACGTCGTGTTCCGGTTCGTGAAGTCGTTCTCCGGACCGCCGGAGCCTTCGTCCAGGTAGCTGGGACCGGGACCCGCCTCACCGATCCATCCGGCGTCCGCCTGCGGCGGAATTACGTATCCCAGATGCTGGAGCGAGTACAGAATGTTCATGGCGCAGTGCTTGACGCCGTCCTCGTTTCCCGTAACCAGGCATCCCCCCACGCGCCCATAATAGGCGTACTGACCGGCATCGTTGAGCTGGCTGGAATTGCCGTACAGCCGTTCCACCACCCGCGAACATACCGACGATTTCTCGCCCAGCCAGATCGGGGTACCGAGCACCAGGATATCGGCCGCCATGACCCGCTTGAACAACGCCGGCCATCCGTCGGACGCGGCTCCGTGTTCGGTCATGTCGGGATAGACTCCCGCCGGCAGGTCCTCATCCACGGCGCGGATGTGATCCACGGTGACTCCGTTCCGCTCCATTATCTCCATGGAAATCTTCATCAAACCCTCCGTATGGGAGATCTGGGGAGACGGCTTCAGCGTGCAGTTGATGAACATCGCCCTGAGGTCGGAAAAATCGAAGCTGTTCTCCTCGCACAGAGCCCGCTGGCGGTCGTTGAGCGGCATCGTGGTCTCCGTTGAATGGTCCGGGAAGTCCGGGCGATGCCCCTCTTCAGGTTGCGACGGAGGGTCCCCCGGTCTAGGTTCAAATGCTAACCTCGTGTGTTACCTCGTGCACCAGGGCTGTCTTGCAGTCCGCTTCCCCAGGGACGCCATGGTCGCATCACATCGCGCCGGCACAAACGGCGCCCGGATTCTCGCTACCGATCTTGACGGGACCTTCGCACACGGAGACCCCGCCGACAGGCGCAGGCTCACCGACATCCTTCAGGACGGCTGGACACTCATCTACGTCACCGGCCGCACGCTCGATGCATGGCAGGAACTGGCCGGTGATATCCCGCTGCCGGCACCACATCTCGCGATCACCGACGTGGGAACAGGCGTGGTGTACGGCAATACGCTCGAGCCAGTTGGTGAGGTGGAGCGCCACCTCGATGCGTGGTGGCCCGGGCACGACGCGATTCGCGAGCGACTCTCCGGACTCAAGGGTATTGCAGAACAGGACGTGGATGCCCCGCGCAGAGTGGGCTACGAGGTGGTGGACCGGCCCCTCGCGCCGGCGCTCCGCCGTGTGCGCACCCGCCTCTCCGACCTTCCCGTCGACATAGTCGGTTCCGCGAACCGCTACATCGACATCCTTCCACGCGGCGTCAACAAGGGAACCACGCTGATACGCGTGCTGGAATGGCTCAACGCTTCTCCGGAAAGCACCGTGGTTGCCGGGGATTCGCTCAACGATCTGGCTCTCTTCGATACCGGGCTCACGGGAATCATCGTGGGCAACGCGGAACCGGCACTCAGGCGCCGGGTGGCCCGTCGCAGCAGTGTGTACCGGGCCACCGCCGAAGGCGCCGGGGGCATCCTCGAAGGACTGAAAGAACTGAATCTCATCGAGAGCGACATCAATGGCCAGTGACTTCATTGTTCTCGCTCACCGCGAGCCATACGAAGAAGTAAAAGGGGCGGACGGTACCGAGCTCCGGCGGAAAACCAACGGCGTCTTCACCACGCTCGACTCCCTTATGAGGGAGCGGCGGGGAACCTGGATTGCGTGGCGCGAGGCGGATGGAGCGGCGCCGTTCATCCCCACCATTGAGGCTCCGGCTCTCGGGGGACAACCAGGATACGCGATCCGGCGGATCCCCCTGACCAAGGCGCAGGCCAGGAGCTTCTACTACGACTTCACCTCGACAGCCATCTGGCCGGTCCTTTTTTCCCTGCTCGACCGCGCCCGGTTCACTCAGGCGTCCTGGGAGACCTACCGCAAGGTGAACGAGATCTTCGCCGAGGCCACTTGCGAGGAGGCGGCCGAGGGTGCGCTGGTGATGGTGAACGATTTCCACCTCATGCTCGCTCCGAAGATCATCAAGGCCAGGAGGCCCGACCTTACCCTGACATTGTTCCTCCATACTGCGTTCCCCCCGCCGGACGTGTTCGGCGTGATACCCTGGCGCGAGGAACTTCTGGACGGGCTCCTGCACCTCGATCTGATAGGGTTCCATATACCATCGTACGCCCTCAATTTCGCCAATACGGCCGAGCGATTCGTGGGGGCGACGGCGGAAGCACTGGTATCGACAGACCTGATATCGCGCGGACCTGCGGTGGCGGTATCGCGCTACCCCAGCGTTCTCAGGTACGGTGATCGCAGAGTCCGGCTCGACGCGTGCCCGGTGGGGGTTGATGTCGGCTTCTTCGACCGGATTGTGCAGGAGCCCGAAACGATCAGGCGGCGGGATGAAATCAGGGCCGCAACCGGCACGGAGGTCGTGATTCTGAGCGCGGAACGTCTGGACTACGTGAAGGGCATGATCGAACGACTCGAATGCTTCGAGCGGCTCCTCGAACGCCGGCCTGAATGGCGGGGCAAGGCATCGTTCGTTCAGATCGCGGTCCCCACGCGAACCGGAATGGATGAGTTCCAGGATATGCGGCGGCTCACCGACGAGGCCGTCGGACGCATCAACGGCAGATTCGGCAGAATGTCCTGGCAGCCGGTACATCACTTCTACACATCGTTCCCTGTCGAACAACTCACCGCTTTCTACGCGGCCGCTGACGTGGCCTGGGTGACCCCGCTGCGCGATGGATTGAATCTGGTGGCCAAGGAGTATGTCGCCACCCGTTTGTCCGGCACCGGAGTGGTGATCCTCTCGGAGTTTGCCGGTGCCGCCGCGGAGCTGGACGGCGTGATTCTCACCAACCCCTACAGTCCGGACGCCATGGACCGCGCACTCGACCAGGCACTCGGCATGCCGGAGGCCGAGATGCGCGAGCGGATGGCACGCCTGCGTACGCGGGTCCGTGAGCACGATGTGACCCGCTGGGCCCGTGATTTCCTGGGACAGGTGGAACCGGCTCACCGCTGAGCGTTGCGCTCCTTCTCCCCCCTCGACTGGACGATCATTCTCGGCTACCTCGCCCTGGCCCTCGGGGTGGGCATAGCCGTCTCGCGCTCCGCCGGTAAATCGATCGAATCGTACTTCGTGGCCGACCGCGGGCTCCCCTGGTGGTGGCTCGGCACATCGATGGCCGCCACCACATTCGCAGCGGACACTCCCCTCGTCGTCTCCGGGATGGTGGCCCGGTACGGTATTGCCGGTAACTGGTTCTGGTGGGCGTGGGCCATGTCCTACATCTCGCTCGCCGTCGTGTTTGCCGC
>CAZTIV010000055.1:13714-15128 GCA_964613905.1 uncultured Gemmatimonadaceae bacterium
ATCACGGTACTGCTGCTGTTCGGTCTCATCACACTGTACTCAACCCTGGGTGGCATTCGCGGTGTGATCCTGACCGACCTGCTCCAGTTCGCGCTGGCCCTCATTGCGAGCATCGCCTTTGCCTGGATCGCGGTGGATGCGGTGGGCGGACTCAGCGGACTCAAGGCCGGCCTCGCCATGCATTACCCGGACGCTGCGGACATCCTTGCGTTCGTTCCCCGCGCAGACTCGGCCTGGCTCCCCCTCCAGGTGTTCATCATCTATCTGGCGGTGCAGTGGTGGGCGCAGTACTTCGCCGACGGCAGCGGCTATCTGGCACAACGCGTTAACACAGCCAAGGACGACCGGCACGCCTCTGCCGGGGCGCTCTGGTTCTGCGTTGCCAACTTCGGACTCCGTACCTGGCCCTGGATTCTCATAGGGCTCGTGGGACTCGTGATCTTTCCGCTCGGCGCAGAAGGCACCGGAGTCATGGCGGAGACGGTGGCTGGAGACCGCGAGATGACATATCCGGTGCTCATGGCCCAACTGCTTCCCGCGGGCCTGCTGGGACTCCTGTTCGCCAGTCTGCTGGCCGCTTTCATGAGTACGGTAGACACGCATCTCAACTGGGGCACCAGCTACCTGATCAACGATATTTACCGGCGGTTCGTGCGGCCGGACGCCTCGCCCAGGGAACTGGTGCGGGTGAGCCGAGCTACGGTCGTGGGGCTCGCAGTGTTGGCTATCGTCATTGCCGCTCAGATCGCGAGCATCGAGCAGGCATGGCGGTTCTTCATCGCCCTGGGGGCGGGACTCGGCCTCCCCAGCATGATTCGGTGGATCTGGTGGCGGGCCAACGCGTGGACCGAGATCGCCGGCATGGTAACCGCGGTGATTGCCGCTTTCGTGCTGTACGGAATCTTCTCCGACATGCGGGACGAATACCTGCTCGTCATCATCGTGGCGCTCGCGACCACCGCATCGCTTGTGGCCACCTTCGTGACCGCCCCGGTACCCCAGAAGCAACTGGAAGAGTTCGTCAGGCGGGTCGATCCGCCCGGATTCTGGCGCGGTTACGGAGCTTCCGCTCCCCGCGGGCGGCTCAAGTGGCTGGCTTGGGGCTGGGTGGCCGGAAACGCCGGAGTATTCGGGCTCACCTTCGGGATCGGATATCTGCTCCTTGGCGAGCCCTCCTCCGGGATCATAATGGTGACATCCGGAGGCCTTGGCATCTGGCTTACGCTCCGGGCTATTCGCAAGGCGCGGCCGACCTCCGCAGCGGAGGTGAAACCTTGAACAGGCTCACGGGTACGGAGGGACCACACGTGCACGAAGCGAGGCGGCCGACGATGACACATCTCCGGGGTCTGATCATTCCGATTGGACTGCTGGTTGCGGCCCCATCTGAAGTGGCCGCTCAGGAACGTGCCAC
>CAZTIV010000056.1:0-12753 GCA_964613905.1 uncultured Gemmatimonadaceae bacterium
CCGCGACCCCAACCTTGGCAAGGTTGTGCTCTACCAACTGAGCTATTCCCGCGTCGCCCGAGCAGGGAAAGTTAGCGCCCGGCCTCCGGCCGGGCAACCACCGCCTGCCCGCCTGCCCACCCATGGAGGCGAGGGGGATCGAACCCCTGACCTCGTGAATGCCATTCACGCGCTCTCCCAACTGAGCTACGCCCCCATTATATTATGCGCCCCCGGACGTGGTCCGCCGGGAACACGGCAACCTAGCCGGGCCCTTTGGGGGTGTCAAGCAACCTCCGCCGGATTCCGGGGTATTGTACCCCGTCGAGCGAACTATTGAACCTCACGCCACCCCTGACGGGAAGGCGTTACAAGCTGTAGGATATGCCCATGGCACAGCCCAGAGAGCGGAAGAAGCGGCGCCGCCGGCCAGCACCGGCCATCGCCGTTAACGAGGACGACCGCGACCTGCTCGACCAGTACCTCTACGAGGTCTCCAAGACGCCGCTCTTGAAGCCTCACGAGGAGATCGCACTGGCCAAGAAGGTCCGCGCCGGCGACCAGGAAGCCATGCAGGAACTGGCCAAGCGCAACCTCCGCTTCGTGATTTCCGTGGCCAAGAAGTACCAGAACCGGGGCCTCCCGCTCACCGACCTGATCGGCGAGGGCAACGTGGGGCTTCTGACGGCCGCCCGGAAGTTCGATCCGGACCAGGGTGTCAAGTTCATTTCCTATGCGGTCTGGTGGATTCGGCAGGCCATTCTGGCCTCGCTGGCCCGTCACGGGCGCACGGTCCGGGTACCCCTGAACCGAACGGCCGACCTGTCCAAGATCGTCCGGACGGCAGAGGCTCTGCGTCAGGAGCTCCGCCGTGAACCGACGCCGGAGGAGATTTCGGAGGCCACCGGGCTCTCGCTGGAAGTGGTACAGTCGCTGGCCGCGCTCAACACCGGCGAAGTCCGGCTCGATGCGCCGCTCGATCCGGATGGCGACCGTTCGCTCATCGAGCGGTTCATCGCGGAAGACATGCCCGACACCGAAGAGCGCACCATGGAGCGCTTCCTGAGCGACGAGGTGGAGACCGCCCTTCGGTCGCTCCCGGCCCGGGACGCCAAGGTGCTCAAGCTCTACTTCGGACTGGACGGCGGGCGCGAGCATACGCTTGAGGAAATTGGCGGCATGCTGGGCGTCACCCGCGAGCGGGTCCGACAGCTCAGGGACCGCGCCCTCAAGCGGCTGCGTGAAGGGGATGTAGGCAAGGCGCTGGCGAGCTTCGCGGCGTAGGTCCCGGGCGGGGGTGTCTTCCTCCTCCGTCCCTCGCGCCGTACATTCGCAGGGTGTACGGTGCCATCAGCTCCCGCATCACCGGTTTCTTCGCGAGCTTCGGCCGCATCGGGTACTTCCTGGTTGACACGGTACGTGCCGTCAGGGACGTATCCGTGTGGCCGGCCCTCACCGCCGTACAGATGCGACGGATCGGCGTCGACTCGGTACCGATCGCGCTCTTCATCGCAGCGTTCACCGGAATAGTTCTGGCCCTCCAAGCGTCGTACACGTTCACCGGAGCGGTCCCGCTCTATTTCGTGGGTACGCTCGTGGGCAAGACCGTCATGCTCGAGCTGGGCCCGGTGCTCACCGGGCTGGCACTCGCCGGCAGAGTGGGTGCGAACATCGCGGCCGAGCTGGGGACGATGCGCGTCACCGAACAGGTGGACGCGCTCGAGACGCTGGCCTACAATCCCACGTCGTACCTGGTGATCCCTCGTGTGATTGCCGCTACCGTCATGTTCCCGGTGGTGGTGGCCATGGCGATGGCAATGGGCGTGTTTGCCGGATACGTGACCGCCGTGAACCTGCTGGATCTGAGCACCGTAGAGTTCGTGCGAGGTCTCAAGCTCTTCTATCAGTTCAAGGACGTCTGGTTCGGCCTGGTCAAGGCCACGACGTTCGGGTTCGCGATCGCCCTCATCGGTTGCGTGACCGGCCTCGCGGTGTACCGTGGCGCTGAACAGGTAGGCAGGGCGGCCACACAGGCGGTGGTGCGTGGAGCGGCCATGATCCTGGTGCTGGATGCCATCTGGGCGGTGCTGCTACTGTGATCGTCTTCGAGGACATACACAAGTCCTTCGGCACCAAGCAGGTGCTCCGCGGGTTCTCGCTGGAGATCCGCGAGGGCGAGACGATGGTCATCATCGGCTATTCGGGCACGGGCAAGAGCGTTGCCCTGAAACACATTGTGGGGTTGATGACGCCGGATTCGGGCAGCGTTACGGTTGATGATCGCGTGATCCACGAGCTGGGGCACGACGAACTGTCCGAAGTGAGGTCCACCATAGGGTACGTGTTCCAGTTCGCGGCGCTGATGGATTCGATGACGGTGGCCGAGAATGTGGCCCTGGGGCTACGACGTCGACGGATGGCCGACAGCGAGATAAGCGAACGCGTGGAGGAGTCGCTGGCCCTGGTGGGGCTCGAGGGGACGGGAGAGCGGTTTCCCAGCGAACTGTCGGGTGGAATGCGCAAACGGGTAGGTATCGCGCGGGCAATCGCGCTCAAGCCCAAGTACATTCTGTACGACGAGCCCACCACCGGGCTCGATCCGGTAACTTCCGCGGTGATGGATCAGCTCATGGTGCGTACCCGTGAAACGTTGGGGGTGACGAGCGTGGTGGTGACCCACGACATGCGAAGCGCTTACACGGTCGGCGATCGCATTGCCATGTTGCACCGCGGTACGGTACGTCAGGTGGGTACGGTGGAACAGATCAGGCAGACGCATGATGCTCTGGTGCGGCAGTTCATCGAAGGTCGTCCTGAAGGAGCAGCGGACGCCGAGCAGGCGGCGGAGGTTGGCTCATGAAACGTCGAGACGAGGTCATCGTCGGATTCACGATCGTGGTGGCCCTTGGGCTGGTGGTTGGTGGGGCCCTGTGGCTTGCGGAATCCCAGCTCGGCCAGCGGGGGGAGACGCACATCGCCCGCTTCCGCACCGTAGGGGGGCTGGGCGTAGGGGATCCTGTGGTACTCCGCGGCGTCAGGGTGGGGCGGGTAGCTGCCATCCGGTTGGCTGAACGCAACTGGGTGGAAACCGAGTTGCAGATTCACCGGCTGGAGGGTCTGCCAGCGCGCCCGGCAATAGTGGCAGCCTCCGCCTCGTTGTTCGGCGAGTGGCAAGCCGGAATCATCAGCCTCGATCAGCCAATCGACGATCCCAACGTAGCCCGGGACCTGTCCGAGGCGCTTGAGGAGGGCGGCGCGGTGTGGCCGGGCGCGACACTCCCGGACATCGGTCAGCTCACCGCGCAAGCCGGGCGAATTGCCACTGATATCGCCACGGTGTCATCCCGGGTGCAGACGGCGTTCGACTCGACGGCGGTGGCCCAGCTTCAGGAGTCTATTCGCGATTTCGGACGGATCGCCGATCTCATAAACCGGTTCACGGAACAGCAGACGCAGCTGCTCCAGGGAGTCGGCGAGAACCTGCGGGAGGGGTCAGACGTGCTCTCGTCGGCGGCTTTGAGCCTGTCGGCGTCGCTGGCACGCGTGGATACCGCTACGCAGGAGGGTGAGTTGGGGCGGATCCTGGACAACGCGGACGCCGCGTCGGCCAGTATCCGGGATGCGGCGGCCCACCTGCAGAGCCTGCTGGCGACAGTGCAGGAGAGCCAGCACAGCGTCGGCCGGGTGCTTCAGGCGGCCGATACGCTCATGAGCAGGATCCACGACCGGAGTGGTACCCTGGGATTGCTGGTGGGTGATTCGGCTCTTTATGTAGAGACGACCCAGGCGGTGGCTCAGCTCCGTCAGTTGCTGATCGATATTCAGGCCAACCCTCGTCGCTACTTCAGTTTCTCGGTCTTCTGACGTGCCCGGGTCACGCGCGCATCGTGAGACGAGCGCCGGAGGTGTGGTCGTCCGCTGCACCGCGGACGGGCCACTGTTCCTGCTCATACATGACATCCATCGCAACTGGGGGTTCCCCAAGGGTCACCTCCACGAAGGTGAGGGGCCGGAGCAGGCGGCCGTCCGGGAGGTGCAGGAGGAGACGGGACTCGACAATCTTTCGATAATAGCACCGCTCGGAACCATCAATTGGTACTTCCGTTTCCGTGGTCGTCTGATTCACAAGTACTGCCATTTCTTTCTGATGCAGTCCGCGGCCGGCGATCCCGTTCCCCAGGCCGAAGAGGGGATCTCGGAGTGCCGTTGGTCCGGCTTTGAAGACGCGCGAGAGCGACTGACCCATGCCAATGCCCGCGGCGTTCTGGAGCGGGCGGAGACACTGGCGCGACAGCTCTGCGGGGTGATGGCGCGCGACGGGTGAGCACGGTAGCGGTGGTTCACGGTGATGCGGGGACGTGTCAGGCACTGAGCCGCACGCTGCCACGCAAGTGGGGGAGGCGCACCCGACGCTGCCGGTCGCTGGGTCACGTGGAGAAGCTCCTGTCGGCAATGCCGCTGGACGCCGTGGTCGTAAGCTCGGTGAGCGAAAACGAGGATCGCATCCGGCTCTTCGTCCGGCAGTATCCCACGATTCCGCTGGTGGTGACCGGCAAGTTCCGGCCGGATGATGCCGGGGCCGTTCTGGCGTACGGGAGGGATGGCGCCGCCGCGATTCTGGTGGATGGGGTGGATACCCCGGCGGCGGGAGAGCTCGTGGCTCGGGTGACGGCAAGCCGGCGACGTCTCAAGGTCTTGCACGACGCTACCAGGCTGCTGAGACTCACGGAGTTGGTACAGCGATCGGCGTTCGAGATGATACTCGTACGTGCCGGAGAGCCTCTTACCACAGCGGACGTCGCGAAGGCACTTCACCGCTCACGGGAACATGTATCCAGGGAGTTCGCCGCCGGCGGGGCTCCCAACCTGAAACGGGTAATAGACCTCGCCCGGATCATCTGTGCTGCCGAACTTCTTCAGAATCCGGGGTTCAACGTGGGTTTGGCTGCGCAAACACTCAGGTACACATCTGCCAGCCATCTGTCCGCGGCCGCGCGACGTATTGCGGGCGTGACACCACAGGAGCTTCCGCGACTCGGAGCGCGAGGCGTATTCCTGCGCTTCCTGAAAGGACGCACGCGAAGTAGGATTTAGCGCGCTTGCCGGAGCGCGGCTTTGTGATATTTTTCACAAGCTGTGCGGCACACACCTATCACCCAAGACATGAAGACTGGGGTTCATGGCTACCGAGACCACATTGCGCCCAGGTGAACTCAAGGATGTGCTGCTGAAGGAAATCGCGGCGGCAGATCTTCCTGCGCTTGACGTGCAGGAAGTCGGCACAGTTCTCGAAGTGAAGGATGGTACGGCTCGCGTGTACGGACTGGCGTCTGCCATGGCGGGAGAGATGCTGGAGTTCACGGTCTCTGAAACCGGCGAAGTTATCTCCGGCCTCGCGCTCAACCTGGAAGAAGACAGCCTGGGCGCGGTGATTCTGGGAGACTACCTCCAGCTCAGGGAAGGCGATCAGGTACGCTGCACGGGCCGCGTGCTCGAGGTGCCTGTGGGGCCGGCAATGGTGGGCCGCGTGGTGGACGCCCTCGGGCGCCCGCTCGACGGTTTGGGGCCTATCAGAACCGACCATTTCCGCAAGATCGAGTCGCCCGCTCCCGGCATCGTTCAGCGGCAGCCGGTGAAGGAGCCGCTCCAGACGGGCATCAAGGCCATCGATGCCATGATCCCCATCGGACGGGGCCAGCGGGAGCTGATCATCGGCGACCGTGGCACCGGCAAGACGGCCATCGCGGTGGACACCATCATCAATCAGAAGGGTGGCGACGTGGTCTGCGTGTACGTCGCGATCGGTCAGAAGAACTCGACGGTGGCGTCCGTGGTGGAACGGCTGAAAGAGAATGACGCGATGGCTTACTCGATCGTGGTGGTGGCGAGCGCTTCGGACCCCGCCCCCATGCAGTACATCGCGCCCTACACCGGCTGCGCCATGGCCGAGTACTTCATGTACGACGAGAAGCGCCACACGCTGTGCGTGTATGACGATCTCTCCAAGCAGGCGGCGGCGTACCGGCAGCTCTCGCTGGTACTCAGACGTCCGCCCGGCCGTGAGGCATACCCTGGCGACGTGTTCTACCTGCACTCGCGCCTGCTCGAGCGGGCGGCCAAGCTGTCCGAGGCCATGGGGGGAGGATCCCTCACGGCGCTCCCGGTGATCGAGACGCAGGCGGGTGACGTTTCAGCGTACATCCCCACGAACGTCATCTCCATTACCGACGGTCAGATTTTCCTCGAGACCGACCTGTTCTATTCCAACGTGCGGCCCGCCATCAACCCCGGCATTTCGGTATCCCGGGTAGGCGGCAACGCGCAGATCAAGGCCATGAAGCAGGTGGCCGGCCGCCTGCGGCTCGAGTACGCCCAGTACCGTGAGCTGGCGGCGTTCGCGCAGTTCGCATCGGATCTCGATCAGGCGACACAACGCCAGCTGGCGCGTGGAGAGCGGATCGTCGAGGTGCTGAAGCAGCCGCAGTACTCGCCCATGCCGGTCGAGCATCAGATCATGATCATCTATGCCGTAACCAACGGTTTCCTGGATGACGTGAAGCCGGTGGACGTTCGGAAATGGGAGGCGGACTTCCTCGCGTTCATGGACGCCGACCGGCCGCAGGTGGGCAAGGCAATCCGCACCAAGCGCGTGCTCGACGACGATGTCACGCGAGATCTGCGGAAAGCCTTCGAGGACTTCAAGGCCCTGCGGTAAATGGCCCGCACCCGAGAGCTTCGCCGGCGGATCAAGTCGGTCGAGAACACCCGGCAGATCACCAAGACCATGGAAATGGTCGCGACGTCCAAGTTGAAACGGGCGCACGACCGGGTGGTGGCGGCACGGCCGTACGCCCAGGCGCTGGCCGAGGTGATTGCGGAGCTGTACACGCCGGAGTTGGCCGAGCGGTTTCCGCTGCTGAGGCGGCCGGCCGGCGCCCCCCGCCGGGCCGCCCTGCTGGTGATCACGAGCAACCGCGGACTCTGCGGCGCGTTCAATACCAACCTGGTCAAGGAGGCGCGGCGCCGCACCTCTGAGCTGGAGGAGGCCGGCAGCGCGGTCGAGCTGCACGTCGTGGGGCGTAAGGGCATCGGGTACTTCCGGTTCATGGGAAGGGAGCTTTTGACCAAACGGCAGGACATTGGCGACCGGCCCAACGCCGCGCACGCCGCGGAACTCCTGGACCCGCTCATGGAGCGCTTTGAGGCTGGCGAATTGGACGCGGTGGAGATCGTGTTCGCCAGGTTCAACAGCCCGCTGTCGACGCCGCCCACAGTGTTGCCGGTGTTGCCGGTGGCCGGAGGCGGTCAGGCGGACGGGCGGCCAGGCGGAGGGGGGAGGTTGGCCAACTACATCATCAAGCCGTCGGCGGAAGAGCTTGTCACGGCCATTCTGCCGCTCGCGATCCGCAATGCGGCCTACCGGGCGCTCGTGGAAACGGCGGCGTCCGAGCAGGGTGCTCGGCGAACGGCCATGAAGAACGCAACCGACAATGCGGGGGAGATGATCGATACCCTGCGCCGCACCTACAACCGCGCCCGCCAGGCGCAAATCACGCAGGAGCTGGCCGAGATCGTGGGCGGGGCGGAAGCGTTACAGGGATAGGGAGCGCGCGCGTTGGGGCGGGTCTGAGATCCGCCCAACGCGCGCTCGCACCGGAGACAGGAGGTCGGAGAGTGGCAACGAATATCGGTAAGGTGGTACAGGTCATCGGTCCGGTCCTGGACGTGGAATTCGAGCCGGAGAAGCTGCCGGACCTCTACACGGCACTCAAGATCGAGGAAAAGGACTCTGCCGTCAGGGTGGTGGCCGAGGTCCAGCAGCACATCGGTCGGAACATGGTCCGCGCAGTCGCGATGAGCAGTACGGACGGCGTGGTGCGGGGCATGCCCGTGGTCGACACAGGGGCGCCGATCACGGTGCCGGTGGGGGAGCACGCCCTGGGCCGGATCCTGAATGTGCTGGGCGAGCCGGTTGACGACGGCAAGCCCATCCCGCAGGACGCCGAGCGCTGGCCCATTCACCGGAAGCCGCCTGAGTTCGTGGATCTGGAGCCCAAGACCGAGGTCTTCGAGACCGGGATCAAGGTCGTTGACCTCCTGGCCCCCTTCGTGAAGGGCGGCAAGGTAGGACTGTTCGGCGGGGCCGGCGTGGGCAAGACCGTGATAATCATGGAACTGATCAACAACGTGCAGAAGGGGCACGGCGGGAAGTCGGTCTTCTGCGGGGTGGGGGAGCGCACCCGGGAAGGGAACGACCTTTACCTCGAGATGAAGGAATCGGGCGTACTGGGGTCGACCGCGCTCATTTACGGTCAGATGAACGAGCCACCGGGCGCCCGCTTGCGCGTGGGCCTCACGGGCCTCACAGTGGCCGAGTACTTCCGTGACCGCGAAGGTCAGGACGTGCTGGTCTTCATAGACAACATCTTCCGGTTCACGCAGGCTGGCTCCGAGGTATCGGCGCTGCTGGGGCGGATGCCGAGCGCGGTGGGTTATCAGCCCACCCTGGCCACCGAGATGGGGGATCTCCAGGAGCGGATCACCTCGACCAAGCATGGCTCGATCACTTCGGTGCAGGCCATCTACGTACCGGCGGACGATCTTACCGACCCGGCCCCAGCCACGGCGTTCAGCCATCTGGACGCCACGGTGGTGTTGAGCCGCGCGCTCACCGAGATCGGTATTTATCCGGCGGTGGACCCGCTGGATTCGGCGAGCCGGATCCTGGATGCTCAATACCTGGGCGACGAGCACTACAAGGCGGCCTTGGAGACGCAACGTATCCTGCAGAAATACAAGGACTTGCAGGACATCATCGCCATTCTGGGGATGGACGAATTATCAGAGGAAGACAAACTGGTCGTGGCCCGCGCCCGCAGGGTGCAGCGGTTCCTGTCTCAGCCGTTCCATGTGGCCGAGGCGTTCACCGGCCTCAAGGGGCGTTACGTGAAGCTGGCCGACACGGTCGAAAGCTTCACGCGGGTGGTGGCCGGAGAATTTGACCATCTGCCGGAACAGGCCTTCTACATGGTGGGTGGCATTGAAGAGGCGGTGGAGAAGGCCAGGCAGTTGGAGGCGGCTGCATGATGCACGTCACGGTGATTTCACCCGAACGTGCTGTTTTTGACGGCGAGGCGGATTCCGTGGTGGCGACGGCGTTCGACGGGGAGGTGGGGATTCTGCCTCGTCATGCTCCGTTCATCACGTTGCTGGGAACGGGACGCATCACCATACGGCAGGGAGAGTCGGTGCAGGCCTTTCGCATACGCGGAGGGTTCCTGCAGGTCGTGAACGACCGCGTGCGCGTGGTCACTGAACAGGCAGAGGAGGCAGGCGATGCGGGTTAGCGCTCTTGTGGGATTGGTTGGGGCGGCGTTGGTGACCGCCCCGGCGGTGGCGCAGGTAAACGGAACTCCTTCCTTCAATGCGCCCTATCGGGCGTTCGAGCGGTCGGAGGTTGGCGCCACGATCAGTTTCCCGCGCGGGGGCGGGCGGACCGGCCTCGAGGGTCAGTACCGGTTCGGGTCCGGCATGTTCGATATTGGTTTGCGCGGCGGCATGATCCTGACCTCCGGGCCCGCAGATGACGTCTTCGTGGTGGGCGTGGAAGCGCGTAACCGGGTCATCACCCACACGGAGCAGTTTCCGCTGGACGGGGCGCTGATCTTTGGTGGTGGTCTGAGCTTCAACGGGGGCACGCGTTTCCTGGCGCCGATCGGGCTGTCGCTCGGTCGGCGGCTCAACGTCGAAGGCTCGGACGTGAGCATCGTGCCTTACGTCCAGCCGACGGGATTTCTCTATGCTAACGGGGGGACGAACTTCGAGTTCGGGCTGGGGTTTGGTGCGGACTTCCGTCTCAGCAACGTCTTCGATGCCCGCTTGAGCATTGGCGTGGGCAACGGTCCGGAAGGGATCGCGCTCAGCGCCGTCTGGGTCCACTGACCCGAACACGGTCCGAAGGGCCGGTGAACCGCCCTTGTGAGAAAGCTCACCAAAATTGGGCGGAAGCATATTGACGGCAGGGGCTTAGGTGTTTAGCTATTAGTGCCTTCAAAACGGGGAGAGGGCCGGAGCGATCAGCCTCGGTTCGCGTTCATTAACTGAAAAGGGGAGAGTGTCAATGAAAATCATTACCAGTCTGTCCGCAGCGGCCCTCGGTCTGGGCCTGGTTGCGGCGCCGGCATCGGCCCAGCTGGCGGGCGTTCCCGTCAACTTTGCCCCCGTCGGTTCGGGTGTCATGGTACAGGGCGATTTCGGTCGCGGCCTGAAGGAAGGCATCAACGACGTGAATTCCGTTGCTGCCATGGTTACGGTCGGCATGCCGAACTTCCAGATCGGGGCCGGCGCATCGATGTTCGGGCTGGGTGAGGATGACCCTCTTCCGAAGATCTCGTTCGGCGTTGCCGCCGGTTACAAGCTGGCGCTGGGTCCTGACGGCCCCATCGGGCTTTCCCTTCATGCCGGCTTGGGTTATCTGGATATCGAAGGGTTGAAGACGATGTTTGTGCCCGTTGGCCCAACCATCACCCTCCGCGTTCCCAGCACCGGTATGAGTGTTACGCCCTGGATCTCGCCCCAGTTCCGCTGGGTGCGGCTTTCCAATGGAGGCAGTATCAGCAATTCCGATTTCGGTGTCTCCGGCGGCGTGATCCTCGGTCTGCCGGCGGGCTTTGGCGTGCAGGCCTCCATTGATTATGACAACGCTGGTGAGGCCATGACACTTGGCGTCGGTGCACACGTCAAGATTTCGTCGCCCGGCCTTGGCGGGATGTAAGCTTCTGAGCACTTTCTGATGAATACGGTGGGGCGTTTCCATGTGAGGCGCCCCGCCGTTCTTTGGGTACTGTGATCAAGGAGCTGTCATGATACGCTCGAGATTCCTGAGTTCGGCGGTATCGGTTCTCGCAGTACTGGTGTTGAGCCCGACGGCCGCAGCGCAGATGATCGGCAACCCGGTCTACTACGCGCCGAAGCACGGGATGGGCCTCACCATAGCCGGCGACTACGGGCGGGGAATCAACGAAGCCTCCGGGAAAGGCAACTATTTCGGGGGCCGGGCCATTCTGGGCCTTCCGTTCGTTACAGTCTCCGCCGGGCTGGGTTCGGTGAGCGACCAGGGGGCGGGCGAGCGGGAGCTGAGCTACGGCGCCACGGCTGCCCTGAACATTCTGGACATCCCGTTGGTCCCGGTGGGTGTGGCCCTTCAGGGGGGAGCCGGGATCATGAGCCTCGGTCCCGATGCCAGTCTGCTGCACGTCCCGATAGGCGTGGCGGTGGGGCTCAAGCCGCCCGCGGTAGGCCTTGGTGTCGAGGGCTGGGTGGCTCCCCGGATCGATATCATGCGGCAATCGTTGGGTGGCCAGAGCGATACAGACGTACGTGTGGGAGCGTCGGCGGGGATCAATGTGCGGATCTCCGGCCTCGGGGTGCACGCGGCACTCGACTACATCCGGATATCCGGAACGGACACGTCGCCCCTGATGCTGGGCGTGGGCGTGCACTACAAGCTCAGCATCCCCATCCTGGGCGCGGTCATGTAGGCTGCATCAACACGGCCAGGGCGCGGGCATCTGCCCCGGCCGCACCTGTTCCAAGGGCCCGGCGGGCGGCGTTTCCAGCTGCGCGCCGGGCCCCGTCGTTTTTACGCCAGGCAAGCCAGATCGCCGACAGCTTGGAGCCGCCTGATCCTGCAGTCATTGCTCCACCAGCGCATACCAGCCGAGTGGCGTCCGGGTCACCGCGCCAATGTGGCCCAACTATCACAGGTAAACCCAGAGATGCCGGCTCGGCCACGGTGTGGAGGCGACCCTTCCGGAAGCCGCCGCCCACATAGGCGGCTGCGCCAAGGCGGTAGATCTCCATGAGTATCCCAGTTGCAGCTACGACCACGACCTTGGCGGAAGGAGCCGGGTCCTCTGGCCGCCAGACCTGCCACTCAATACCGGCCGTCGTCAGCCGCCGGCAGAGGAGTTCCGCCGCTTTTCCATCCGGCTCGTGGGGGACAATCCCGATGCGGGATTCCGGGTCATCAGCGGTGATGGTCACGGCTGCAGCGGTGACCATGGAGACGTCGGACGATTCCAGCGAGCCAACGACCAGGGCAGGCCGGTCTGCACACCACTCTGCAAGCGCCGTCACGCCGGTTCCGTCGGGCCTTTGGTTGAGCAATCCGTCGTGTCTCGGGTCGCCCGTCACGCGCACCACGGATTGTGGCGCACCCAGCCGAACCCATCGCTCGGCATCCGGAGTGGAGACAGCGCCCACGTACGCGAGATGGCGGCATACGGTCCGGTACAGCCGTATCAGAGGCCAACGGAGTCGGAGGCTTCGGGGGCGGATTGAGCCACCCACGATTGTCACCGGGATGGCGCGCCGGGCTGCCTGATGCAGCATCTCCGGCCACAACTCACCACGGGCTATCACGAACAGGGCGGGCTGCAGGGCATCCAGAAACGAACCGGCCGGGCCGGGTTCGTCTATTGGTGCGTAGTCCTGGCGCGTCACCAACGGCGAGGGGGCCCAATCCATCGAGCGCGACGAGAACGTGAGAGCAACGCTGTCGCAAGCGCCGAGGGCGCGCAACTCCGCCAGTACCGGCTCGAGCGCCCGCAACTCCCCAACAGACGCCGCATGCGCCAGCACGAGCCTGCGTCCGGGCGGTCGTTCAGCTGCCCAGCGTCTCCAGCGCTCGGCCGCCCCGCGCCTCCCGGCCACGCTCCGCCCGGCCTTCCCCCGTCCGAGCGGCAGCCGATGAGCCAGCCACACAGCTCCCCG
>CAZTIV010000056.1:12853-14092 GCA_964613905.1 uncultured Gemmatimonadaceae bacterium
GTCGGAGCGTGGCTGGTGGTCAAGGATCGTCGCCGGCGACCCGGACCCATCCGGCCCAGGGCCTTTGCGCTGATGTTCGGTGAGAGCCTGATATACGCGATGCTGCTTGGCGCCGTGGTGGCAACACTCACCGGGATCCTGCTTGGTGGGCCGGCACTCGCGGTGGTTCCCGAGGCGGCACGGCTGACGCTGTCGCAGCAGCTGGTGATCTCGCTTGGAGCGGGCCTGTATGAGGAACTGCTGTTCCGGGTATTGCTGGTATCGGGGTTCACGGCGGTCGGCCTGCGTCTCAAATGGCGTCCCGCGGTGGCCGTTGGAGTCGCCGTGCTCGCGAGCGCACTGCTGTTCAGCGCGTTTCACTACATAGGCCCGTTGGGGGATCCACTGGAGCTCGGGTCCTTCGCATTCCGTGCTATCGCCGGGCTCTTGTTGAGCGCTCTTTATGTACTGCGGGGATTCGGGATCGTGGCCTGGACGCACGCGCTCTATGATATCGGACTGGCGGTGACGGGCAGATGGTGAGGGAACGTGGAGGGGTGCCGGGGGATAGTACCGAATGTGTAAATTGAGCGGCTAATGACCTTTCGGTATCGGCGCGTTTACGTGCCGGTGTCGGCATACCAGATTTTCAGGAGCGAGGATAGATGGGCATGCAGCGATTGATCAGCGGTCTGGTGGGATGCGTTATCCTGTCCGGTTTGGTTGCTGTGGCGGAGGCTCAGGATTGCGATGTGAGTACCGCTCACAGCCATCTCAGTCGGGCTGCGTTGCAGCTTGCGACGGCGTACAGGGGGGATGCTTCCCAGGCCGAAAAGAACCGGGCACTGGGGGCTGCGCACAGCCTGCTGCTTACCGCGGCTGCCGAGATCCCGGATGACCCCGCGACCTGGTATTACTTTGGCCAGTACTACGCGGCCAGGGTGGATGCGGAGGGTGCGGACTCGTCGTTCCGGAAGGTCGAGGAGGTAAAGCCCGAGTGCATCGACGAGATCCGCGAGTACCGCGCCTACGCAGCGCACGAGCTGGCCACGGCGGGAGTGGCCCACATAGAGGCCGGGAGACTCGATTCGGCCGACGCGAGGCTCAGGAGTGCCCTGCTGATCCTCCCTGAGGACCCCAACGTTGCCTTCAACCTGGCAACCGTGCACGCCCAGCGTCAGGATTGGGACGACGCGCGGCGTTTCTTCCAGCGGGCCGCCGAGGGTCTTTCACCTGACGACTCTCTTCAGGTCGAGACCT